>JADLDB010000150.1 GCA_020846875.1 Myxococcales bacterium
GCCCAGGTCCGGCTGCACCAGCACCAGGCCGATCGGCACCAGCGACATCACCACCGGGGGCGCCAGCCGCAGGAACCCGTACGCCGGCCGCTCGTCGTCGTGGAAGTACTTCGCCAGCATCAGGAGCGGGCGGCGGTCTCCGACGGACAGCTCCATCAGGGGCCTCCTGCTACTTGCCGCCGCTCCGGCTCTCTTCCCCCTGCGGCGGAGGCGGCGGCCGCAACGTCACCACTGCGTGCAACACCGCCCCCTGCTCGTCCGGCGCGGCGTCCAGCATCACCGAGTCCAGCTGCGTCAGCCGATCGAGGAACGTCACCGCCAGCGCCTGCGCGGTGAGCGCGCTGCGCGGATCCACGTCGCTCAAGAGCCGCGGCATGAGCAGCTCCCGCCGCAGTTGCCCCACGTCCACGTACAGCGACACGTGCCCGGAGCCGAAGGCGCCCTCGAAGCGCTCCCCCAGCTCGCCCGACAAGTCCACAGCCTCGCGCTCATCCAGCGCCGCGCCGCTCTTCACGAAGAGCGCCTCGGAAGAGAGCGCCACCTCCGCCGCCTGCGCCTGGAAGGAGCCGCGCCACACGGCCAGGCCTTCTCCGCGCCGGGGCGCGAGCGCACGCAGGTGCTTCCTCGCCACCACGTCCACCAGCCGCTCCAGCGCGCCCGAGCCCGTCACCGGCGCCTCCAGCAATAGGCTGACCGCCGGCTCCGGCCGCCCCCCGTTCGCCAGCGTGCCCCGCACGAAGCCCGGCACGTCAAAGTACGCCGCCGCGTCCCAGGCGCCCTTGAAGCCCGAGAGCGCCGCCTCCAGCTCCACGCCGTCCGCCGCCAGAACTCTGGCCAGCTCCCGGTAGCGCGGCGTGCCCTTCCCCATCCCGCCCAGCGCCAGCAGCGCGCCCGCCGGCAGCGACGCCGACGCCACCGCGATCGGCCCCGCCGGCGCCTGGGTGAGCAGCCGCTTGGCCTCCACCTTCGGCGCCGTCCACAGCGGCCCCTTCCCGTGCGCTCGCCCCGTCACCCACGCGCGCTCGCCCAGCACCTTCACCGCCAGCGTCAGCAGCGACCACGAGGTGCCCTGCGGGGCCCGCGCCACCACCACCACCCCGCCCGCCGCCAGGCGATCCAGCGCCGCCGCCGTCGGCCCGTCGGCTTCCAGCCCGCGCGCGTCCATCGCGGCGATCCGCGCCTGCACGCTGGCCTCGCGGTGCGCCGGAGGGGCAGACACCGCGTACAGCACGCCGCGATCGACGAAGACGTCGAGATCGCGATCCGCGCTCTCGAAGCGCACCAGCCCCGCCACCTCGCCCGCGCTCGCCCAGCCGTGCTCCTGAAGCCACGCTCCGAAGGCCCGCTGCGCCGCAGGGCCGTCCACCACGCCCACCAGGCTGACCTCCAGCTCCTTCGACGGCCAGGTGAAGACGGCCACCCCTTCCCGCGCGTCCACCGCGCTCTCCCCGCCGGAAGACTGATCCACCGCGAAGCCCACCGCCGGCCAGCGCTCGAGCAGCCGATCCGTGGCCTCGCCGCCGATCAGCCGCTCCGCGAAGTCCACCGCCGCAGACAGCTCGTCCACGGTGCGCATCGCCAGGGCCAGGTCTGCGTCCGGCGGCACGGCGTGAAACACCCCGCGGGGCTCCACCAGCACCATCACCTGCTCCCGCAGCACCTCGCCTTCGAAGCCCTGCACCTTGAAGCGCCCCGCCCGCTGGAAGGCGTGCCGGACCTCCAGCCCATCCTGGGGCGCCGTCCCGTCCCCGAAGTCCCAGCGCAGCGGGCGATCGGATCGAAACGGCTGGGAGAGGCCCGCCTCCAGCGGTGTCTCCAGCGTGGTGGCCTTCACGGCCCGCGCGCAGCCGCTCAGCGACAGCGCGACGACGAGGATGGCCGAAAGACGCACGGGCGTGGTGTTAGCCCACGCGCGTCAGAATTCGAAGCCGAGCCCGAACATCCAGTGACGGCTGGAAAGATCGATCGACTGCGGCTCGAACAGCCCCATCTCCTGGATGGCGAACTCCGTGAACAGGTACGAGTGATTCACGCCAAGGCTGGTGTCGAGATCCCGCGACAGGCGCGGATCCAGGAAGTCCAGGGTCAGCGCCAGGCCGAAGACGCCCGCGATGCCGTAGGAGATGCCAGCGCCCCGCAGCCCGTCGGACACCTCGATCTCGCTGCCGTTGAGCACCCACCACGGCATCATCACGAAGGCCACCTTGGCGTACGGCACCAGGGGAATGTCCTTCTTCAGGGACAGCCAGTCGAAGCGGTACACCAGCAGCGCCTTCAAGGGGACGATCTTCAACCCGGTGGGCTGGCTGGTCGGCTCCAGCGTCTGCGCGTCCACCGCCTTGCCGTACTTCTCCGCGTACCCGCCCGAGAAGCCCACCGCCACCGAGCCCATCTTCTGGAAGAACTGGTAGTCGAACTCCAGTTCGCCCATCAGCATCGGCCCGCCGCCCATGATCGTCTGGTACGGCCCCGTGGTGTCCGTGAAGTCCCGGTCGATCAGCGGCGTGTACGGAGACAGCTTGAACTCGAAGAACATCGAGCGGCTCGTCTCGCCGGCGATCTCCGCTGCCTGGGCGCCGGCCGCGAGCAACACGCCCGCCAGCAGCACCACCGCCCTCATCGTGGACCGCGCGTTCATTCGGACGGGCTGGAACAGCAAAGTCAGGGCCATGGCTGAAGGGTGAAACGTGACGTTATTTCAATAGGTTCTGGCCGTGAACGCGGGCCGGTGCTGACAATTTGTCACGACCGATCGGCGAGCTCCAGCGCGAGGTCAACGGCCGTCTCGGCGGCCCGGAAGGTGTTGTCCACCGCTGCGACGAGCTGCACGCGGGTACCGTGCGCGCGGACGCGGCCGACGTGGATGGCGGCGTCGTCGGTGGCCAGCAGGGGCATCGGGTAGACGTGGACCGAAGGATCGTCGAGGACCTTGAGCCCCGAGGCGGCCCGGAGCGTCGCGCGGACGGTGTCGGCGTCGGCGGCGGCGGCGAGGTGGGCGGTGAGGATGAGCGTGGTGCCGTGGAAGGTGGGGACGAAGAGCGCCGTGGTGGTGAGCTCCGGCCCGCCTTGTCCCTGTCCCCAGACGCGCGCCACCTCCACCAGCGAGGCGCGCTCGGCGGCGGACAGGCCGTTCTCGAAGTCGCCCACCCCGGGGATCACGTTGAAGGCCAGCCGGTGCGGGAAGACCTGCACCTCGGGCTCCTTCGCGTTGAGCAGCGCCGCCGTCTGGATGGAGAGCCGCTCGTTGCCCGAGCGGCCCTTCGACGCCGCCCCAAAGAGGATGGTGGCGTCCACCGAGGTGAGGCCGAAGGCCGCGCGCAGGGGCTCCAGCGCCGCCGTCAGCGCCTGCGTGGAGGGCTGCGCCACGCTGACGATCCGGCCTGAGAAGGGGCGATCGAGCACGCCGTCGTTCACCCCGGGTGAGATGAGCGGCACCTTCGTGTCCGCCCGGAAGGCCCCGGAGAGCTCCACCACCCACGCCCCCGCCTTCTGCGCAAAGAGCGCCAGCGGGCGGCACACCTCCGCCGGCGCCGCGAGGAGCGCCGCCTTCACCCCGCGAAAGGCGTCCGCCCCCGCCCGCTCCACCGGCAGCGTCTCCTCCGCGTAGTCCGCGTCCTCGCCCTCCGACTTCTCGCTGGCGAACAGCCGGACGTCGTCGGGCTCCACGTCGCGCTGCCACAAGGACGCGAGGAGCTGCCGGCCGATCAACCCCGTGGCGCCCACCACCGCGATCGCCCCCGGCCGGCCTGGGCCTCCGCCGTTCTCCTTCGACATCGCGTCACTCCTCCTTCAGCCGCGCCTTCGGCTCCACGCCGGGCAGCGGGGGGAACTTCGGGTTCTCTTCCGCGCCGGAGCCCCGCAGGTAGTGCGGCTCGAGCGCGAAGACGTCTTGCTTGCGGTAGGTGGCCGGCAGCGCCGCCAGCCGGGCCAGCGCCACCGCCGAGGAGATCGACGGGTGCGCGAGGAGCTGTGCCTCGGGGACGCCCAGCGCGAGGAGCCGCGAGCGGTAGTCGATGAGCGCGGGTCCGACTGCGCGGGCGGCCGGGGTTTGCTTGAGCAGCTCCGCGAAGGCCTCCACCGTCAGCCACGTCTCGGCAGACAGAAGCTGGACGGACTTCCCCTCGCCCCGGCCCTCTCCCCCGATGGGGGCGAGGGAGTCATTGACATACCTGCCCAGGTAGAGCTCGCCCTTCTTCACCACCGCGCAAGTGAAGAGCTCCACGCCCGCAGGACTGTCCAGCGCCAGCGCGGCCAGCGACGACACGCCGACGAGCGGCTTCTCCAGCGCGTAGGCCAGCCCCTTCAGAGTGGCCAGCCCGATCCTCAAGCCCGTAAAGCTGCCCGGTCCCAGCCCCACCACGAAGCCGTCCAGAGACGAGAGCGCCACCCGGTGCCGCGCCAGCAGCTCCTCGATCGCGCTGGGCAACACGTCGCTCTGCCGGTGCGGCGGCCCCAGCACCACCTCCTCCACCACGCTCCCGTCCCGGGCCACCAGCGCCAGGGAGCAGGACAACGTCGAGGTGTCGAGGGAGAGCCGCACGCGCGGAGACGCGCTTACCGCAGCAGCTTGGTGATGTCGTTCTTGAAGACGAGCACCACCAGCAGGGCCAGCATCGCCAGGCCCACGATGTTGGCGATCTCCCGCGCGCGGATGGGGATCGGCCGCCGGCGAATGCCTTCCCACAGCGCGGCCAGAAGCCCGAAGCCGTCGAGGATGGGGATCGGCAGCAGGTTCACCAGCCCCAGGTTCACCGACACCAGCGCCATGTTCTTCAGGAAGACCTCGTAGCCCGCCTCGGCGCTCTTCGCCGCCACCTGAAAGAGCATGATCGGCCCGCCCACCGACTCCAGCGGGATGTCGCGGGTGAACAGCTTGCCCATGATCAGCGCGATGGCCCGAATCCCCTCCGGCACGGCCCGCACCGAGGCCACCGCCGCGTCCACCGGCCCCATGTGCACGGTGATCCGCTCCGCCTCCGGCCCACCGGCCAGCACCTCGCTGCCCTGGAAGGCCGCGCGCGGCCGCACCCCCAGCTCCAGCACCTCGGACTTGTTCTTGAGCTCGTCCAGCTCCTCCTCGGCCACCTGGGACAGCTTCTGCGACTTCTCTACCCCGTCGGAGATCCACGCCAGCGTAAAGGGCGCCTTCTCCGCGGCCCGCAGGCGCGTCTGCACGGTGAACCAGCTCCCCAGCGGCGCGCCGTCGATTGCCACCAGCTTGTCCCCGCGCTTGAGGCCCGCCTTCGCCGCCGGGCTGCCGGGGAACACCGTCCACACGTACGTGTCGGCCGACTCCGCCCCGCCCAGCGCCGCGAAGCCTTCGCCCGGCTGCTTCGCCACGGCGATCGTCTTGAGCTCCGGCGCCACCACCTGCGCCCCGCCCACGTCGGCCAGCTCATTGCGGATCACCACCACCGACAGCTCGCCTTCCTTGCCCGCCAGCACCTTCGAGAGCTGCACCTCGTCGCGCACCACGTCTCCGTTGATGGAGAGGATCCGATCGAAGGAGCGCAGCCCCGCCGTCTCCGCCCCGCTGCCCTTCGGCACGCCGATGATCGCCGGCCGCGCGATGGGTGAGACGCCCAGCAGCCCGCGCTTCACCTTCTCCAGCGGGGTGCTCTCCTCGAGCTTGATCGGGGTGATGCGCAGCACCAGCTCCTTGTCGCCGCGCTTCACCGTGACGGCGACCTCGCGATCCCACACGTCCTGCAGCGCCGCGCGGATCTCATCGAAGGCGCGGATCGGCGTCGCGTCCACCTTGACGATCACGTCGCCCGGCTGGATCCCCGCCCGCGCCGCCGGGTAGTCCGGCTCCACCCAGCCCACCCGCGGCGACAGCACCTGGTGATCGCCGATGAAGACGAAGAAGTAGGCGAGGATCGGGAAGAGCAGGTTGAAGGCCGGGCCGGCCACCACGATGATCGCCCGCTTCCACCAGGGCGCGGAGAGGAAGCTGCGCTTCAGATCCTCCTCCGGCACCTCGTCGCCGGGGATCTCTCCGGCCATGCGCACGAAGCCGCCCAAGGGGACCGCGGCGATCTGGTACTCCGTCTCTCCGCGCCGAAAGCCGAACAGCTTCGGCCCGAAGCCGATGGAGAACTTGAGGACCTTGACGCCCGCCCACTTGGCCGCCAGGAAGTGCCCCAGCTCGTGCACGGTGACGAGCACGCCGATGAAGATGGCGAAGAAGATCGTGTTCTGGAGGGCGCTCATGGAGGCGGGAGTGAGACGACTGTAACCGGGGCGCGGGAGTGTTTCATCCCCGGCAGACGAGCCAGTCAGCCCATCAGGGGCCGCACGAACTGCACGTACAACAGCACCATCGGGGCGTTGAAGATCAGCGCGTCGATGCGATCGAGCATCCCCCCGTGGCCCGGGAGGATGTTCCCGGAGTCCTTCACCCCGTAGGCGCGCTTGAGCATCGACTCGCACAGATCCCCGGCGGGCCCCAGCACGCCGCCCAGCACGCCCAGCACCACGCAGTCGCCGACGTTCAATGAAGGGAAGAAGAAGGCCCGCAAGATGAGCAGCATGCCGATGCTGCCCGCCATGCCTCCGAAGAAGCCTTCCCACGTCTTGTTGGGGCTCACCTCGGGGTACAGCTTGTGTTTGCCCAGGAAGCGGCCCGCGAAGTACGCCGAGGTGTCATTGCCCCACGTCACCACCAGCGCCACCACCGTCCACCAGCCGCCGTCGGGGAGGTTGCGGATCGCTGCCAGCGACACCAGCCCGCCGGTGCCGTACATGAAGCCCATCAGGACGTGCGCGGTCCGCACCGGCGCCTCGGGCAGGGGGCCGTTCAACAGGTGCCAGGTCCAGCCCCACAGCAGCACCACCCCGGTCAGCCCGCAGAAGATCGCCGTCGTCTCCCAAGGCCGCACCACCGGGAGGAAGGGCACCACTGCCGCCACCGCCACCGCGAACCAGGTGGCCTGGCTGCGCGCCTTGAGGGTGATGTCCAGGTACTCGTAGGTGCAGGCCGCGGCCGCGAAGCCCAGCAGCACCGCGGTGTAGTAGCCGCCCATGTAGAGCAGCCACAGCACCAGCGGCAGGGCGATCACCGCGGTGAGGATCCGGATGAGGAGGTTCCGGTTCTTCTCCGTCACGAAACCGCCCGTCGGATCGGCAGCGCCTGCACCTGCGCCGAGGTCTGCCCGAAGCGCCGCTCCCGGTTCTGGAATTGCGTCAGGCAGTCGCACAGCTCCTTCGCGCGGAAGTCGGGCCAGAGCAGCTCGGTGAAGTAGAGCTCGGCGTAGGCGCTCTGCCAGAGGAGGAAGTTGGACAGCCGGCGCTCGCCCGAGGTGCGGATCACCAGATCCAGCGGAGGCAGCCCGGCCGTCCACAGGGTCGCGTCCACCAGGGCCTCGCTCACCGCCGCCGGCTCCAGCTCGCCCTTCGCCGCCTTCTCTGCCACCCGGCGCGCCATGGCGACCAGCTCCTCCCGGCCCCCGTAGGAGAGCGCCAGCGTCAACGTCATCGCCCTGTTCTTCTCCGACTCGGCGCGCAGGGCGTCCAGCGGCTCACGCACGTAGCGGGGCAGCTTGTCCAGCTCGCCGATCGCGCTGAGGCGGATGCCGTTGTCGAGGATCTCTTCGCGCTCCTTGAGCAGGTACTCGCGCAGCAGATCCATCAGCCCCGCCACCTCGTCCGCCGGGCGGGCCCAGTTCTGCGAGGAGAAGGCGTACAGGGTGAGCGCCTCCAGCCCGACGCGGCGGGCGGACCGCGTCACCTCCTGCACGCTGGTCGAGCCTTCCCGGTGGCCTTCGATGCGCGGCAGGCCCTTCGCCTCCGCCCAGCGCCCGTTGCCGTCCATGATGATCCCGACGTGGCGCGGCAGGGGCCGCGACTTCACCCGGCTCTCGATGTCGGCGATGGAGTCACTCTTCACGGCACACCTCGATGACGCGCGGCGGCAACCTACCCGAAAGGCGCGCCACGTCTAGGGGAGGAAGTCCGGCTCGGGTGAATGCGAGCACAGCGCGTCGCGGCGCCCGGCTCGAGGCGCCTGGGCCTGAGCGGTCGATTCCCAGGCTCCAGCGGCGCTTTCTGCTTGCGTGAGCGCCGCTGACAGGCCAGCGGAACGGGTGGCTCCGCGGTGTTTGACCCGCCGCTGCAGCGATCCCTACCATTCGCGCCGCGATGCCCCCGAAGGTGATCGGTCCCTACCGCGTGCTGGAGACGCTTGGCAGCGGCGGCGTGGGCACCGTCTACCGGGCCATCGATCGCCGCACCGGGGATCTGTCCGCCCTGAAGCTCTTGTCCACCGGGCCGGCGCTGGATCCCAAGGCCGCGCGGCGGCTGGCGCGCGAGTTCGAGACGCTGCAGCACCTCTCGCACCCCAACGTGGTGAAGGTGTACGACACCGGCGTCTTTCAGGGGTACCCCTACCTGGCGATGGAGCTGGTGGAAGGGCTGACGCTGCGCCACTACCTGTCCCTGTCCGACGACGAGCTCGCCAGCGACGAGGCGTTGATCCGCGCCATCCACGCCCACCGGGGCTCGCCCCCTCCCGAGGAGGAGCCGGTGGACGGCGAGGAAGACGACGAGGAGGACTCCGACGCCCACAGCGGGCTCTTCAACCTCTCGGCGTACGGGGAAGAGGCGCCCAGCGAGGAGTACTCGGGCAGCGACGACTACGAGGACGCCTACGAGTCCGGCCCCGACAAGGTGCGCGCCCTGGCCGACCTGGCCGACGAGCCCGACACCGCCATGTCCGCCTCGGGGGAGACGCGGCTGCCGTACGATCTGCCCCCGCCCGACGAGCGGCCGATCAACGTGAAGCTGACCGACGGCGAGCTGGCGCAGCTCAACCACCCCGGGCGCGTGGGCCGCGTGAAGGACGTCATGCTGCAGCTGTGCGAGGCGCTGGCGTATATCCACGGCTATGGGCTCATCCACCGCGACTTGAAGCCGTCCAACGTGATGGTGGACGAGGATCGCGTGGCGCGGCTGATGGACTTCGGGCTGGCCAAGTACATCGCCGACGACGCGGCGGTGACCGCCGACGGCCGCCTGGTGGGCACCTTCCGCTACATGGCGCCCGAGCAGATCCTCGGCGAGAAGCTGGACACCCGCACCGATCTCTACTCGCTGGGGGTGATCCTCTACGAGCTGCTCTGCGGCAGGCCTCCCTTCGAGGCAAAGACGCCGTACGAGCTCTGGCAGAAGGTGCTGGAGACCGAGGCCACGCCGATCCACTCGCTCAACGCCCGCGTGGACCGGGTGATGTCGCGCGTGGCGCACCGGCTGATCCGCAAGGAGCCGGACGATCGCTTCCAGACCGCCGAAGAGGTGTACGAGGCGTTGATCGAATGAAGCGCGCGCTGGTGGTGGGTGAAGACGCCGCGGGGCAGCGGATCGATCTATTCGTCGGGCAGCAGCTCGCGCTCTCACGCTCGAAGCTCAAGGCCCTGTTCGAAGGCGAGAAGGTGCGCCTCGACGGCCGCAAGGTGAGGAAGGGGCACGCGGTGGGGAAGGGCCAGACGGTGGAGGTCGAGCTGGACGACGCGCCCCAGGGGCCGGTGGCCGACGCCGGCGCTCCCCTCGCGGTGCTCTACGAGGACGACGCCCTGGTGGTGGTGGACAAGCCGGCCGGCATGCCCGCGCAGCCGCTCCAGCCGGGAGAGAAGGGCACGGTGGTGAACGCGCTGCTCGCCCGCTACCCGGAGATGGCGCAGGTGGGAGACGATCCGCGCGAGGCCGGCCTGTGCCACCGGCTGGACGTGGAGACCAGCGGAGTGCTGCTGGCCGCGAGGAGCAGGCCCGCGTGGGAGGCGATGCGCTCGGCCTTCTCCGGGGACAGCCGCGAGGCGGTGGACAAGCGGTACCTGGCGCTGGTGACGGGGCCGCTCGCCGACGCAGGAGAGATCGACGTGCCCCTGGCCCACGCCGGCGATCACGTGAACGCGGTGCTGGAGGGCGGCCGGCCGGCGCTGACCCGCTTCTCGGTGCGCGCGCGCCGCGGCGAGTACGCCCTGGTGGACGTGCAGTTGGTGACGGGCGTGCTGCACCAGGTCCGCGCCCACCTCGCGGCCGTGGGGGCGCCCATCGTCGGAGACGCGACGTACGGAGGCCGCCCCGAGCCGGGCCTGGGTCGCTTCTTCCTCCACGCCGTCTCCCTGGGGGTCACCCACCCGACGACGGGGCGGCGACTCCACGTGGAGAGCGAGCTGCCCGCGGAGCTGGGCCAGGTGCTGGATCGCCGCCTGCCCGATCGATCGCTGGCGGACGGCGCGGCCTGAAGCGCCCTCGCCCGCCGCGTGCGAGACTCGAGGCCACCGACGATGAGCCGGGCGATCATCCACATCGACATGGACGCCTTCTACGCGTCCGTGGAGCAGCGCGACGCCCCCGAGCTGAAAGGCAAGCCGGTGATCGTCGGCGGCCACCCCCAGCGCGGAGTCGTGCTCGCCGCCAGCTACGAGGTGCGCCCCTTCGGCGTGCGCAGCGCCATGCCCATGGCCCGCGCGATCAAGGCGGCGCCGCAGGCCGTCGTCGTGCCGCCGCGGTTCAAGGCGTACGTGGAGGCGAGCGAGGCGGTGTTCCGGATCTTCGAGCGCTACACGCCGCTCATCGAGCCGCTCTCGCTGGACGAGGCCTTCCTCGACGTCACCGCCTCGCTGGGGCTCTTCGGCAAGGCGTGGGAGCTCGCCGCTCGCATCCGCAAGGAGATCGCCGCCGAGCTGCATCTGCCCGCCAGCGCCGGCATCGCCGACGTGAAGTTCGTGGCGAAGATCGTGTCCGATCTCGCCAAGCCGGACGGCCAGAAGGAGGTTCCGCCGGGGATGTCCCGGGAGTTCCTGGCGCCGCTGCCGGTGTCACGCCTGTGGGGCGTGGGTCCGAAGACGGAAGAGGCGCTGAAGCGGCTGGGACTCCGCACCATCGGCGACGTGGCGGCGAAGGAGCTCGAGTGGCTGGCCCAGAAGCTGGGCTCGTCCGCGCAGCACTTCTGGGACTTGAGCCACGGCGTCGATCCACGGCACGTGGTGCCCGACCGCGACGCGAAGAGCGTGGGCGCGCAGGACACCTTCGAGGAGGATCTGCTTGGTGAGGAGGCGCTCCAGCCCCACCTCCACTCCCAGGCCCTGCGGGTGGGGCGGCGCCTGCGCCGCGCCGGAGTGAAAGCCCGCGCCGTCCAGCTCACCGTCAAGTACGAGGACTTCACCCAGGTGACGCGCCGGCACACGCTGGAGGCGCCCACCGACGACGGGCAGGCGCTGTACCGCGAGGCCCTGGCGCTCTTGCCGAAGGTGGACCTGCGGCGGCGGATCCGCCTCACCGGCGTAGCGGGCCAGGAGTTGGTGGGCGAGCAGGAGCAGCTCGGGTTGTTCGCCGAGGAGGCGCCGTCGAGATCCGACAAGCTGAACTCCGCGCTGGATCGGATCGCCTCGAAGTTCGGCGCGAAGGCGGTGGTGACGGCGGATCTCGCCCACGACGCTCCAGACGATCAACGGGACGGCTTCTACCGGGAGGAGAAGCGGGAGACGGCGGTGGCCGCGGAGAAAGCCCGGCAGCAGAAGGGCCCGCGCGTGGAGCGGGAGCCCGGCGAGGAAGGCTGAGCGCGCGTCACCCCGGGCGACGGCTCACTTCCGTCCGGCTCGCCGCCGCACCGTCGCCACCACCGCCGCGTCGGCCTTCACCGAGAACAGCTCGACGATCGTCCGACCGAACCACACCGCGCACCCCAGCACCCCCACCGTCACCCCCAGGCCGATCGCCGTGTTCTGCCAGCTCGCCAGGTCCCACTGCCCTTCCCACATCTGCTCGGCCCGGCTGAAGGGCCACAGGTAGTACAGCGGCCAGCCCGGCCCGCTGCCGGCGAGATCGCACAGCAGGTGCAGGTGGAAAGCCGCGAACGAGAGCATCGCGACGCGCCTGCGATCTTCCGCGAGGGTCGCGCCCAGCGCCGTCACCGCCACCGCCGCGAGGATCCCGTGCGTCAGCACATGGTGCCAGCGCCCATAGGCCTCCTCTCCGGCGAACAACGTCAGCCCGTCGAGATCCGGCGCGAGCCCCGCCAGCGTCACCAGCAGGCGATCGCGCCGCGCGGCAAGCTTCTGGGCAGTGAGCCAGGACAGCTCCGCGTGGACGATCGGGTTCAGGCGTCAACGCTCGGCTGGCTCGCCCACGGGCCCGCCGGCCTCTTGCGCGCCCTGCCCTTCCGCGCCTCCGGCCTGGGCGCGCGCCGGCTCGTCCCCTTTGCCCCCGCGGCGGCGGCGGCGGCGGCGCCGAGGCCCCTCTGCGCCGGGCGCCGGGTTGGGCGCGCCCCCCGCCTTCCACTTCTCCAGCGCGTCCTGGTGCTCACCGGTGGCCTTCACCCATACCTCGAAGACGGCCAGCGCCTCGCGGAACAAGGGGTGCCCGCGGAAGCCCATCAGCCCGCCGCGGCGGCGCCGCAGCCCGGCCAGCGTGCGCTGCGCCATGAGGATCATCCGCGTGCGCTCGGCGATCCGCCGCGGCAGCCGCGCCTTCTGCACCAGCGCCGACAGGAGCGCTTCGATCGCCTGGGCCACGGAAGGAGGCTTGCCCCCCTCTTCGTCCGAGGTGTCCGGCTCATCCAGCGCGATGGGCAGGAGGATCCCCGCCAGCAGCATCGAGTCGTCGAACTCGGCCGCACGGCTCACCATCGCGTCCATCTCTTCCGCGAAGCGCCAGTACTCGGCCGCGCCGTCCGGCGCCTCGCCCTGCAGGTAGTCGGCCACCGGAGGCAGGAGCAGCCGCATCGCGTCCAGCGCGGCGAGCAGCTTGAGGCCCGGGGCGGCGTGCCCTCCCCGCAGCAGGCGGAAGGTCTCCTCGAGCAGTCGCGGCGCGGAGCACCGGGGCAGATCCTCGACCGCGCCCTCCATGGCCGCGTAGGTGCGCGACTCGATGTCGAAGCCGATCTTCGCGGCGAAGCGCACCGCGCGGAGGATCCGCACCGGATCCTCGCGCATGCGCACCTCGGGATCGCCGATGGTACGAATTTCCTGCCGCGCGAGATCCCGCAGGCCGTTGACGTAGTCGATCACCCGCCCGGCCATCGGCTCGTAGAAGAGGCCGTTGATGGTAAAGTCGCGGCGCCGCGCGTCCTGGATCGCGGTGCCGAAGGTGTTGTCCTCGACGATCAGCAGGTCCGGCTGGGCGTTGATCACCTCCACCGGCTCCACCTCGTCCTGCACGTCCTCCACGGGGGCGACCGGCACGTCCTGGCCGTGGTCGAGCGCGTCGAGCGCCTCACGATCAGCCTGGGCGATGTGCTCGGCGCCCTCGCTGTGCACGTCGCCCTCGGCGGCCTCGGACGGCTGGGGCTCCTCCACCAGGGTGGGCATGGCCCGGAAGGTGGACACCTCGAGGATCTTCCCGCCCTTGAAGTAGACGTGGGCGAGGCGGAAGCGGCGGCCGATCAGCCGGCAGTTGCGGAACAACGCCTTCATCTGGTCGGGCGTGGCGCTGGTGGCGATGTCGAAGTCCTTGGGCTCGCGGCCGATCAGCAGATCGCGCACGCAGCCGCCCACCAGGTAGCCCTCGTGGCCGTTCTGCTTGAGGCGCAGCAGCACCCGCACCGCGTCCGAGTCCAGGCGGTGGGGGGCGATGTCGGGCCCGTCGTCGGTGCGCTGGCGGGCTGGTTGATGGGCAGGCTGGGCTTCGGTGGGGGGCGCGGCGTCCATCGGCGCTGGCCGCGCGGTGTCCTCGGGCGCGGGAGAGCCGGTCTGGGTCGCCTGCTGCGGCGCTGTGTCGTTCATCTCGTCCGTTCTCGTCTCGCGCCGTCAGGGCCCCGACATGTCAGAAGCCGGTCGCGGCGCGTGGGAGCGCCTTACCTCGAATCGGCGCCAGGATGCCAGCGACCACTCGGCACGGCCTTCAGTCGCAGACTTCCACCTGGACTTCGCCCTCGACGGAGAAGTCCCCACCGAACCTCGCGCGCAGGCGGATGGTGCCGGTCCCGGCGTCGGGCGCGCTGATGATCTCCATGCGCCCGGTGGTGGCGACCTTGTTGTCGATGCCCCCGTCGGTGCGCACCACGAAGGTGAGGTTCTTCGTGAAGCCGAACTCGTAGCTGGCGCCCGTCGTCCACGGCACGGTGCCGATGAGCTGCGCTTCCCCGCCGAAGGTGGAGCAGGCGAGCGCGGTGGAGGAGATGTCGATCCACCGCTCGCCGGGATCGTTGAAGCTCCGCGCGCTGGCGGTCCCCTTCGCGGCGGTCCAGGGCCTGCCGTCGAAGGTGCCGGCCAGCGGCGTGGCGGGCACGGGATCGGTGCTGGGGCCGCCGCCTCCTCCGCAGGAGACGGCCAGCAGCGCGAGGGCGGGGACGAGGGACTTCATGTCAGCTTCTCCTTCGGGCCTTGTGGGTGCGCGGACGGGCGTCGTCCAACAGGGAAAGGTAGTCGATGTCGCGGGCCTTCGGCGGGGCGGGCTCGCTGCCCAGGCTGGCCACGCGCTTGCTGAACGCGGCGATGATGTCCGGGACGGGGCGCACGGCCTGGAACATGCCCCCGGGGCCCTTCAGCGCCTCCACCAGCGCCTCCGCCACCGCGCCCATCGGCAGGCCGCGGCGCAGCAGATCCTGAAAGCTGTTGGACAGGGTGAGCAGGTTGTACCCGGCGGTCTGCACCAGCTCGATCATCACCTTCAGCACCTGGGGCGCGGTGAGGAACTTGTCCCCCATCAGCACCAGCGCCGCCTGGAAGTAGTTGAAGATCGGCACCACCCGCGGTCCGTACTTCGCGAAGTACGCGGGCGGCGTGAGGCGATCCAGGTTGATGAAGATCCGCCGCACCGGATCCGCCTGGGGAATGGAGTGCCACACCTGGATCACCCGCTCGATGTCGTCGGAGTAGACCTCCGCGGCCTCCAGCACCCGGTACACCACCGGCTCGGAGACGCGGCGGGCCACCATGTCCGCGTAGAGCGAATAGACGAAGGCGTCGGCCTCGGCGTCGTCCCCGAAGAGCACCTCTTCCGCGTCGGCCGGGGCGCGCGCGCGGCTCTCGAGCAGCACCGGCAGCTTGTAGCCCACCTGCCCGCGCAGGGCCTTGAAGCGCCCCCGCACCAGGTTGCGCAGGTTGTCCTTGAGCACCAGCTCGTCGAACTCCACCCCGTCCAGCTTCAGCTTCTCCATCAACACCTTGCGCATCTGGGTGGGGCTGCCGGACACGATGCACAGCCGCACGTCGGGCGACGCCTTGAGCTCGCGGATCAACGCCGCCGCGCCCGGCACCGCCTTCTTCTCGTTGGCCCTCTGCAGGGCGGTGCGCACCAACTGGCGCAGCGTGTCGAACTCGGTCTGCAGGTAGGTCTTGTCCAGATCCCACCGGTAGATGCGCCTGGGCGCCGGCTTCGTCTCGTCGCTCACGACGAGCCACGCCCGGGCAGGAGCTTCTCGATGGTCATCGCCAGATCGTTCCCCACCGCCTTGGCGGCCACCTTGCCGGCGTTGGTGATCGCCCGCGCCTTCGAGCGCCCGTGCGCCTTGATGAAGAGCCGGTTGAAGCCGAGGATCGGCGCGCCGCCGTACTGCTCCCAGTCGGTGACCTCTTTGATCCGCTCGATGCCCCCCGACAGCATGGCGAGGGCGGCCCGCCAGAGCAGCTTTTCCTTGTAGGCGTACTTCGCCAGCTCCATCACCGTCTCGCTGACGCCTTCCAGCATCTTGAGGCACACGTTGCCCACGAAGCCGTCACACACCACCACGTCGGCGGTGCCCTTGGGAATGTCCACCCCTTCGATGTTGCCGATGAAGCGCAGGCCGGCCATCCCCTTGAGCTTCTCGTGGGCCTCCACCACCCGGGGCGGGCCCTTCTGGGCCTCGGTGCCATTGGAGAGCAGCGCCACCGAGGGATCCTTGTTGCGGCTGATGATCCGCGCGTAGGCGGTGCCCATCACCGCGAAGGCGACCAGATCGGCGGCGCTGGCGTCGACGGTGGCGCCGACGTCGAGGATCAACGAGAAGGGATCGTTCTTCTCCCCGCGGCCGACGGCGGTCGGGTAGACGGTGGCCAGGGCGGCGCGCCGCACCCCGGGGATCAGCGTGAAGCTCTTCGCGCAGGCCAGCACGCCGGCGCCGGTGTTGCCGGCCGAAACCATGGCGTCGGCCTCGCCTTCCTTCACCAGCTTCGCGGCCAGAAGCACCGAGGCCTGTGGCTTGTCGTCCAGCGCGGCGGCCGGCTTCTCGTGCATCGCCACCCACTCGGAGGTGTGGTGCACCGCCACCCGCTCGGCGTTGTGGCGGATGGTGGCCAGCGCCTCGTCGATCTGCGCGCGATCGCCTACCAGCAGGGCGTGGATGTTGGGCGAGTCGAGCGTCAACTGCGCCGCGCCGCGCACCACCTCGGCCGCGCCGTGGTCCGCCCCCATGACGTCGAAGGCGATGGTGACCGGGCGCGCCTGGCTCATGGTTCCTTCTTCTCTAAGGGGCGGCTACTCCCGGACCTGGGTGCCCGACTCGCGCTCGATGCAGCCCTTGGTCAGCGTGTACTGGTAGGTGCCCAGCTCGTCACGCCAGTACTCCCCGGCGTACGGCCAGTACAGGTAGTCGTCCGGCACGGCCACCGAGTACTTGTACTTCTTCACGGTGGCCACCTCACCGCCGGCCTGCAGCATCTGCTCGAGGAACTCCTTCTCCTTGGAGGTGGTCTCGAACTTGATCCGCAGGCCGTTGGCGCGCAGCGTCTTGAGCGCCCCCAGCTCGGTGTTCAGCTTGCCCTTGGCCATCAGGCCCGCCTTGGAGATGAGGCCCTCGCGCTGCACCTTGAGCGACTCGATCACGTTCTTCGCCAGGTTCGAGTACTTGAAGGTGTCGCCCTTCTGGCCGAGGGAGTCGATTTCCCCCTCCAGCTCGCCGATCGAGTCGACGGTCTTCTTCAGATCCTTGTCGGTGAGGGCGAGGTTCAGGATCCGCTCGAGGATCTCGTCGGTGCCGGACAGCTTGACGCCCTTCTTGTTCTTCTGGCGGACCTCGTCGAGCACGTTGAAGTACTCGGTGGCCTCCATGTTCTTGTTGACGAGCAGCTCCAGCTCTTCCTGCACCGGACCGTAGATGTTCTCGAAGTCTTCGATGATGGTGAGCGCTTCCTTGTAGCGGCAGTTCTCGAAGTAGACGACCGCCTTCAGGATCATCGCCTCGGGAAAGTACTCGTCGCGGAAGAACGGGGACGAGAGGGTGATCAGGTTGCCCAGCGCCTGCTCGTACTCGCCGATGCGGTAGTGGGCCCAGGACGCCTCGAACAAGGACTCCAGCCACTGCGGCCCGCCGCGCTCGATCTTCCTCAGGTAGAAGATCGCGTAGCGGTTCTGCCGCGCCCCGTAGTGGGTGCGGGCCAGCTGCATGAAGGCCAATTCACGCAGGGCCTTGAGGTTCTTGTACTCGGTGGTGATCGGCCCCTCCGCCTGCCGGGTGACGCGCACCACCTCCTTCATCGCCTCCAGCGCCGTCTCCAGCTTCCCTTCGCGGAAGTAGGCCAGGCCCTCGAGGTACTTGGCGCGCGGGTAGAAAGGATCGCCCTTGGGGATCATCAGCGCGATGCGCTTGACCTCGTCGAAGGACTTGGTGGCTTCGCCCGTCTGCTCCGCCTCGTCGAGCGCCTTGCCGCGCTGCAGGTTGTAGCGGGCCAGCAGGTAGCGGAACTCGTTGCGGAAGCGCTCGGGGAACTCGTAGCCGGAGTACTTGGCGATCTCGTCCAGCACCACCGCCTCGTTGATCGTCTTGCGGGCGATGAAGAACAGCCACTCCAGGGAGGACTTGAAGAACTTGGTGCGATCACCGCGGGTCAGCACTTTCGAGAACATCTGCAGCGAGGAGTGGTACATGCCCAGCTTGTAGAGGCTCTTGGCCAGCCAGTACTCGGCCTCGGCGGCCATGCCGGCCATGTTCGGATCCTGGCTCATGTCGAAGAAGGCCAGGGCCGCGGCCTCGTAGGACTCGTCCTTGAACTGGGTGATGGCCGCGTCCATGCGCTGGCGATCGCCCGTCTTGCCGGACACGTCCACCGCGTCGAAGGACATGGTGGGCGCGGGCTTCTTGTCGTCGGGCTTCTTCTTCGGCTCCTCGGCCACCGGCGGAGGCTTGGACAGATCGAGCCCCCCTTCCGGCAGCGGCACCTCCCCGGTGCCCTCGTCCGGCTTCTTCTCCTCCGGCTTCTTGTCGGGCGTCTTCTTCTTGTCCTTCTTCTTCTTCTTCGCGCCGCCGAGATCCAGCCCCTCGAAGTTCATCTGCCCGAAGGCCGGCGCAGCCAGGGACGCGACGAGGAGGACGAGGAGCGCGCGTGCGAGCTTCATGGCTTCAGTCCTCCTCTTTGAAGATCGTGGGGAAGAACATGGAGAACCCCAGCTCGAACATGAGCTGGTTGCGGAAGCTGCCGCCAGGGGTGCCCGGCGGAGCGCTGGGGGGCAGGAAGCCCGACTCGTAGTAGAGGACGTCGCGCAGCTCGGCGCGCACCGTCATCCACTCGTTGATGATGAAGCGGAAGCCGAAGCCCAGGTTGCCGCCGATGGTGGGCGTCGAGGTCGGCCCGTAGAGGACGAAGGTGGGCCCGCCCAGCACGTACATGTTGAAGGACAGCGTCTTCTCGGCGAACAGCGAGATCTTCCCGTAGATGGGCGCCCACTGGAAGTCGACGCTGGTGAGCAGCGTGGTGAGGCCGTACGACTTGTTGGCCGGCTGCCCTTCGTTGCGCGTCAGCTCGTCGTAGGTGGGGCTGCGGCAGGCGCCGGGCTGCGCGGGCATGCCGCCCATGGCGGGGATGGGCGGGGTGCAGATCTGCGCCGAGCCGGAGATGAGCGACAGCGTGTACCCGCCGTGCAGCGACAGGGCCATCGTCTCGTTGAGGTGGTAGGTGAGCGCTACCCCGAACAGCAGCTTGGTCCAGAAGGCGTCGCGGAAGCTGAGGCCGACGGTGGGGCTCACCTCGAAGCGCCCGTCCATCAGGAACAGGTGGCCGGACACCGGGCGGATCCGCTCCCGCAGGGGCCCGGCCGCGTCCTTGTCGACCTCGGACACGTCGCCGGCCTCGTCTTCCGAGCCCTTCTGGGCCCAGGCCGGCGCCGAGGCCAGCAGGAGCGCCCCGAGGACAAACCAGGTCACGTTCGCGCGGCGCATCACTCGGCCTCCCGGAACGTGGACTTGAACGGGAAGAAGATCGACACGCCCGCGTAGATCAGCATCACGTTCTGCGTGCTGCCCTTGGCGCTGCCGGTGGGCACGTCGACGTAGGCGGTGTTGATCAACGCCACGTTGACGGCCAGCCAGTCCTTGGTGATGAAGCGGAAGCCCACGCCCAGGTCGAAGGCCGGCTTGAGCCCCGAGCGCAGGGCGTCGTTGGCGGGGGTGGTCTCGGCGAAGACGATGCCCCCGCCGCCCACCAGGTAGCCGTCGAAGTGGAGGATGGAGTTGAAGATCGCCACCTTGCCGTAGATGGGGCTCCACTCCACGTCCAGCATCGCGGCCCAGAAGGGCACCGAGAAGAAGATGCGGGAGTTGAAGTTGCGCTTGGCGGTGCGCACGTCCTCGGTGGGCAGCGTGTTGAGCAGGGTGAAGCGCGCGCTCACCGCCAGGGTGTCGTGCGGGTAGAAGGCCGCGCGGATCGCCCCGCCCAGCTTGGTGTAGAAGGGATCGTTGACGTTGATCGCGAAGTAGGGCGCCAGCTCGAAGCGCCCGCGCTTCATGTACAGCTTGCGCTGCACCGACTTGACGCGGTCGTCCTGGGTGATGTCCCGCTCCACCGCCGTGGTGTCCTTCTTGGCGGCCTTGTCGTCTTTGCCCGGCGCGGCGGTGGTGGGCGTCGTCTTCGACGGCGAGGGAGTCGTGGGGGTGGGCTCGGGGCTGGTGAGATCCAGCCCTGGATCCTCCTTCTTCGGCTCGTCCTTCTTCGCGTCACCCGACAGGTCGAGCTCTCCGAAGTCGGTCTGCGCGAACGCGCGCCCGCCTGTGGCCAGGAGGAGGACGAGCGACGCGAACGCCAGGTTGCGCATCACCAGGTTGCAGATCAAATGAGACTCCCCACGCTTTCCCACCCGGGTGATGCGGTTGCCTTCCCGG
The DNA here is from genome assembly GCA_020846875.1 of Myxococcales bacterium. Classification (GTDB taxonomy): domain Bacteria; phylum Myxococcota; class Myxococcia; order Myxococcales; family Myxococcaceae; genus JADLDB01. The sequence goes on from JADLDB010000150.1 coordinate 20,012, forward strand.
ACCCCTTCGTGTCGCAAAGCGCGTGGACTCTACCTCGTGGGGCTGGCTTGTGAAGTGTCGATCTCTGGGGCGCGTGTGTTACGGTCGCCGGCGCGTTTGAACGACGCAAAGGGCCTTCCCGGAGAACCGCCTTCCCATGTCGCTCCGCCTCACCATCGCCGCAGCGCTCTTCGCCGGTGCGCTCCTCGTCACCGGCTGCAAGCCGGCCACCGATCTCAACACGCCCTGCCGTCTGGTGAAGCGCAACCCCGACGGCGGCGCGCCGCTGCCCATCCCCGAGAAGGACGTGGCCGCCCGCGTCGACGCCAACAAGGACTTCCTGTCCTTCGGCACCGTGGAGTGCGAGGACCTGGTCTGCGTGCGCGACACCGGCTTCAAGTCGGACGCGGGGCCTGATGATCCCGCCTTCGGCTACTGCTCGCGCTCGTGCGCGGAAGGCAGCTCCTGCCCCTCGCAGGACTCCTCGCTGGACGACGGCCCCAACCGGCTGCGCTGCCGGGCGCTGCTGCTCGACGCCGAGACGCTGGCCGAGTTGACTCGCCAGGGCTTGAACCCCGGCAACGTGCGCGACCCCTACTTCTGCGCGCGCGGCGGCGACGGCGGCTCTTGAGCCGCCATGGGCTTGGTAGGGCCTGCTCCTACACCCCCTCGCTTCACGGGCGCTGGCCCTGAAATCGCAGAATAGATCCTGAGTTCCGTTCAATCGTGCAACGGAAACGGCGGACGTGGTGTCCTGACGCAACCGCCTGCTTCTTGGCCTTTTCTGGAGGTTGCCATGAACCGAACCGGCTTGTTCCTCGCGGCTGCTGGAGTGCTTGCCCTCGTCGCCGTCGTGGCCGCGGTGCCTCGGATGCATGGGGGCACGACCACGACCACCCCTTCGACCACGGTGACGACGCCCATCGATCCCGCCACGGCGAGCGACGGCAGCCTGTCGATGACGGCGCGGCTGTCGCACCCCTTCGTGGGGCTGGGCCGGCAGGACGTCTTCCTCACCGTCGATCTGCGGGCGGTGGAGGTGCCGGGGGCGCAGCGGGCGCCGGTGAACCTGGCCATGGTGATCGATCGGTCCGGCTCGATGTCGGGCTTCAAGCTGAACCAGGCGAAGCAGGCGGCGCGGCAGTTGGTGGGGCAGTTGAACGCCAGCGATCGCCTCTCCATCGTCCACTACGGCAGCGACGTGAAGTCGATGGACGGGCTGATGGCGACGCCGGAGAACAAGGCGCGGCTGCTGGCCTTCATCGACGGCATCTGGGACGACGGCGGCACCAACATCGGCGCGGGCCTGGCCGCGGGGCGCGACCTGCTGCTTTCGACGAAGAGTGATTTCCGAGTGAACCGGCTGGTCCTCATCTCGGACGGTCAGCCCACCGAGGGTGTCACCGACTTCGGGGGCCTGACCGGCATCGTCCGCGACATCCGCGGCACGGGCGTCTCGGTGTCCAGCATCGGCGTGGGCGACGACTTCAACGAGAACCTGATGGAGGCGCTCGCCGAGGTGGGCGCGGGCGCGTACGCGTACCTGCAGGACGCCTCGCAGCTGGCCAGCATCTTCCAGAAGGACCTGAACGCGGCGGGCACGCAGGTGGCGCGCGGCGTGGCGCTCACCTTCAAGGTGCCGCAGGGCGCGCGGCTGCAGCGGGTGCTGGGCTACTCGCAGGTGGCCCGGGCCTTCGACGGGGCGACGGAGTTGGTGACGGTGTCGATGCCGGACTTCGCCGCCGCGCAGCAGGAGCGCGTGGTGGTTCACCTGACGGTTGACGCGGCGCAGGCGGGGCGGACGGTGAGCGTGTCGGATCTCGATCTCACCTACACGGACCTGCTCAAGGGCTCGGCGGTGAAGAGCGAGGCGCACCTGGCGGCGATGACCACCGATCAAGCGGACATGGTGGTGAAGAACCAGGACAAGGACGCGGTGGTGTTCGCGGCCCGGGCGCGCGCGGCGGACAACTCCCGGAAGGCGGCCGAGCTCCTGGGTGACGGCGACCTGGAGGGCGCCAAGGCGCTGTTCAAGACCAACGAGGCGATCTTCGGCGAGGCGGCGGCGGTGGCGGGCGCGCCGGCGGTGGCCCCGGACATCGCGGCTCAGCAGGCGCAGGCCGAGGCCTTCGACCAGGCGCGCGACGAGCCCGCGAAGAAGGCGGCTCAGAAGGCGGTGCGCACCAAGGCGCGCATCGACTACGGCCTGATGGGCTCCACGTACTGAGTCGGTGACCCGAAGCTCCTCACAAGAGGCACACCATGGCGAACACGGCGGTCCTTCAGCTGCACCAGCGTGAGACCTTCGAGCGGAACGTGACGCGGGCGCTGGTGGCGGGCGCCGGGGCCGGAGTGCTGGCCTTCCTCACCCAGAAGCTGCACCTGGCGGTGCCCCTGCCCTTCCTGGCGCTGGTGGCGGCCGCCCTGGCCTGCGTGCGCGGCGGGATGAGGGATCGGCTGATGCTGGCCGGCCTGGCGATCGTCCTGCCGGCCCTGCCGTGGCTGTTCGGGCTGTCGGCGGCCTGGAGCGTGGGGCTGGCGGGCGTGGCGGCCGGCGCGCTGATGGTGAAGGCGCGGATCGCCGAGAAGGGCGAGGAAGGCAGCGTGGCGTCGGATCGCCCAGGGCCGTTCCACTACGTGGCCACCGCGCTGGCGACCGGCGGGCTGGCGGTGGCGGGGACGGAGGTGGCGAACGTGCTGTCCGCGCGGATGGCCGACGTGGCGACGCCCTCCGTGCTGAGCTTCGCGGTGTCGGGGGTGGTGATCGCGCTCTTCGCCGGCATCGGCAGCATCGCCTCGCACATCGCGCTGGCCAGCGACCCGGTGGAGGCGCGCTGCGAGGAGCTGTTGCCCCAGCTCTCCGGCGAGTTCGAGGGGCAGATCGCGCGGGCCCTGTCCCTGTACCGGCAGTGCGGCACGCAACTGGCCGCCCTTCCCCGCGAGGCGGCACGGGAAGAGCTGGCGCGCACCCTGTCCAAGCTGACGAAGGACGCGGCGGACCTGGCCGCGGAGTGGGCCGGCGTGGAGGCCCAGCTGCACGACAGCGCGCACAGCGATCTGAAGAAGGAGATCGCCGAGCTGAAGAAGAGCGCCGCCGCCGCCCGCGACGCCGTGGCCCGCCAGCAGCTCGAGGGCGCGGCCTCGTCGCTGGAAGAGGAGCTGGAGCGGCTGGGGGAGTTGAAGCTCAAGCGTGAGCGCGTGCTGGCCAAGCTGAAGAGCCAGGTGGCGTTGCTGGAGCGGGCCCGCGTGGCGCTGATCGGCATGCGCTCCTCTCACGCCACCGTGCGGGCCGCCGAGATGTCGGCCGTGTCGCGGAAGTTGAACGCGCTGGCGCTGGCGCAGTCGGACGAGGCGAAGCTGGCGCACGAGGTGGCCACCGGCGCGGAGCTGAAGGCGAGCGAGGTGGCGAAGGCCGACGAGGAGGTCAAGAAGGCGATGGAGTCCATCGCCCCGGTGGTCCCCGTCACCAGCGAGCCCGAGGCCGCCGCGGCCCCGAAGACGGACGAGTCGCTGAAGAACTGAGCGCTGCCTCGCCTACCGCCGGGCGGCTCCCAGCGGCTACACTCGGCCCATGTCGGACGCAGTCAACCGCCCCCGGCGCCGCACCCTCGAGGAGTGGCTCGACGCTCCGGAGTCGAAGCGCCTCGAGCTGGTGGCGGGTGAGTTCGTCCAGAAGGCCGCGCCTTCGGCCGAGCATGGCTTCGTCCAGTCGAAGGTGATCACCTCGGTGGCGTCCCGCTTCAACCGGCGGCCCGGCGGGAAGAACCCCGGGGGCTGGTGGATCGTCGCCGAGGTGGACATCTGTCTCGGAGAGGATGGCTTCCGGCCAGACCTGGCGGGGTGGCGTCGCGAGCGGGTGCCGGAGCTTCCGAAGGAGCGCCCGGCGACGGTCCGCCCGGACTGGATCTGCGAAATCGTCTCCCCCTCGAACGCCGCGCAGGATCGGGTGGTGAAGATGCGCTCGTACCATCGCGCGGGCGTGCCGCACTATTGGCTCGTCGATCCAGAGGAGCGGACGCTGGTGGTGATGCGCCACGCGGCCGCCGGCTACGTGACGGTGCTGGCTGCCACCGAACAGGAAGTCGTTCGCCCGGAGCCATTCGAGGCCGTGGAGTTGGCCGTCCGCGGATTGTTCGGCGACGACGACGAGTGAGGGAGCATTCGGTGCTAGAGCGCCGAACAGGTTAGCTCCCGTCGTGACATCGGCGATTTGCGTCGCATCCCGTCGTTGCTCCTCGGTCAGCTGCCCACCAGCAGCTTCCCTCGTCGCGCCTTGGTCTGCTCGCAACTCA
>JADLDB010000151.1 GCA_020846875.1 Myxococcales bacterium
CCTTGCCCGGATCTCGTCGTCGCTCGTCGGTCACGGGCCCACCAGCCCGCTCCCTCCTCGCTTCTCGACCTCCGGGCAACGTCCTGCGCGATCCATGCTCTACCCAGGTGAACTCCGGGGTTAGTCCCCTCGCCGGCTGAACTTTCGGCGCCGCTTCGAGAAGAGCGCCACCGACGAGAGCGCGCCGAGCAGGGCCGGCCAGTCCACCGCCGCGCAGGTACAGCCGCCGGAGTTGAGCGAGCCGCCGCCTCCGCTGCCCGCGTCAGCACCACCACCTGATCCACCGCCGCCCAATCCGCCACCGCTTCCCGTGCCGCCGCCCGCTCCCCCACCAGCCGCGCCGCCCGTTCCACCCGCGTTGCCGCCGCCCGCGCCTCCACCTCCGCCGCCCGCGCCTCCACCTCCGCCGCCCGCGCCTCCACCTCCGCCGCCTTCGGTCCCCGCGTCTGCTGCTCCCGCATCCACCGCGCCGGCGTCGGGCGTCCCCGCGTCCGGCGTCGCCACACCTGCGTCCACCGCGCTCAGCCCGAAGGTGCAGGCCGTGGTGGTCCGCCCGGTCGTCCAGTTCTTCAGCGCGTTGTACGGCGCGAGCGGCTGTGCGCTCTGATCGACGATGCCCCAGCCGGATCCGGGATCGTACGGGAAGTGGTAGTACCAGGTGCGCGTCCAGTTCCTCCAGGGATCGTTCATGGAGCCCGCGTAGCTGCCGGCGCAGACCTCCTCCTGCTTGGAGTAGAGATCGACGACCCGCGTCGCCACGTCGGCCAGCGAGGTGCTCCCCTGTGGCGGGTGCTCCCAGCCCGTCTCGGTGAGCCAGACTTCCTTGTTGGCGCCCCCGTTCGCCTCGATGACGTGCTTGAGCGAGTCGTGCGTGAGCAGCCCGCCCACCGTCTCGCCGTCGAGCAGCGCCTGCATCACGCCCGCGCCGTCGGCCTTGTAGACATGGTGGGTGATGATGTCGATGTGGCTGCCCACGCGCTGGAGCAGTTGCCCCAGGTCGCGCTCCCACCCATTGCGGATGCACTGGCCGAAGGCGCAGGTGCCCTGGTTTCCGTTCCAGTTCGACGACGCGGTCAACCCGGCCAGCTCCGGCCCGCAGATCTTCCCGCCCGGATCCGCCGCGCGAATGGCCGCCGCCGCGGGCAGGAAGATCTCGTTCACGAATTGATCCTGGTTGCCGTCGAAGAAGGTGCGCAGGTTGGGCTCGTTCCAGATCCCCCAGCACTCCACCTGCCCGCGGTACCGCGTCACCACCTGCGTCACCGCGTTCGTCCAGTCCTGCACGTTGGCCGGCCGCTTGTTCTCGCACTTCGCCGTCTCGTTGGGCCCGAACTGGGTGCACGACGGCACCGATGAAGCCCACTGCGGCGTGTATGCCACGGTGGCGTAGATGGAGAGGCCGTTGGTGCGGGCGTTCATCATCACCGTGTCCAGGTAGCCCCAGGTGAACTGGCCCTGCTGCGGCTCGAAGTCGAACCAGTTGAAGTCCAGCCGGGCGGATCGCACGCCCAGCTGCGCCATCAACTGCGAGTCGGACTGCGACGGCAGGTGCGCGCACATCCCCACGGTGGGCGCGGCGGCGAGGACGGAAGTCGAGACGAAGTAGGAGACGAGGAGCGCCTGCATGGCACGGCCTTCAGCTGTCCCCTTTGCGCGCAGCACAGTGCCCCAGCGGCGAGCCCGCGCGCAATTGGGAACGCGAGTGCACAGGCGCTTCTCATCTGGTGGAGTGTCGTTTCGTGGGCAACACCGCCTGCGCTACAAGCCGGCCGCGTGAAGATCGCCACCTGGAACATCAACTCGGTGCGGGCCCGGCTGGATCGTCTGCTGGAGTACCTGAAGACGCGGGAGCCCGACGTCCTGTGCCTGCAGGAGCTCAAGTGCACTGAGGAGCAATTTCCCCTGCTGGAGCTCCAGGGCCTGGGCTACCGGGCGGAGGTGTTCGGCCAGAAGACGTACAACGGCGTGGCGATCCTCTCCAAAGAGCCCGTCACCGACGTCACCCGCAACATGATGCCGGGCGACGACCAGGCGCGCCTCATCAGCGGCACGGTGGGCGGAATGACCATCGTCAACCTCTACGCGCCCAACGGGCAGTCGGTGGACTCCGAGGCGTACCAGTACAAGCTGGAGTGGTACTCGCGCCTCTCGCGCTGGCTGGAGCCGAAGGCGAAGGGGCCGCTGCTGGTGTGCGGCGACTTCAACGTCGCGCCTGAAGCCATCGACACGTGGGATCCGAAGCTGTGGGACGGGCAGACGCTCTTCACGCCCCGCGAGCGAACGGCGCTCAAGCAGGTGATGGAGCGCAACCACCTGGTCGATCTCTTCCGCGCGAAGCACCCCGGCGAGGCGGGCCGCTTCTCGTGGTGGGACTACCGCGCCGGCGCCTTCCACAAGAACCAGGGCCTGCGGATCGATCACCTGCTGGTGACGCAGCCGCTGGTGGAACGCTGTACCGAGGTGGACATCGATCGCGAGGCGCGCAAGGGCAGCCAGCCGTCGGATCACGCGCCCGTCTGGGCTTTGTTCGCCTGAGGTTTCGGCCTAGGGTCCGCGCTCGAAAGGGGTGGGATCCACATGGACGACGGCTTTTCCTTCAGCCTCGCCGGCTTCCTCTTCGGAGGACTCGGCTGGTTCACGGTGCGCTACGTGATTTTCGGCTTCTTCACCGTCAACCCGAATCAGCGCGCGGTGAAGACGTCCTTCGGGCGGGCGAAGCGGCTCCAGAGCACCACGCTGGACAACCCGATGGCCGACTACCTGCGGCCCGACGAGCGCGAGCGCTACCTGTACCCGCAGGTCGAGGTGATCCCCCCCGGCGGCCCCTACTTCAAGTGGCCGTGGGAGAAGGTCTACAAGGTGTCGGTCGCCACCGAGACGGTCAACCTGGCGTACGACCCGGAGGACGTGAACGCCAACCGCGGCGGCACCATGCTGGACGCGGTCACCAAGGACCAGCTCAACATCGGCCTGGTGGGGCAGATCCGCTACCGCCTCTCGGAGCAGAACCTCTACGCGGTGATCTTCGGGGTGAAGCGCCCGCTGGTGCACGTGCTGGGCTACTTCATCTCCATCTTGAGGCAGAAGATCGCTTCCTTCGAGGCGCCCGAGGGCAGCCAGGGGCTGCTGCCTCCCAACACCGCCATCGCCAGCGATCTCTCCGCCGCCGCCGGCGTGTCGATCAACGACCTGCGCAAGAACCTGCGGCTCCTCAACGAGGACATGGACAAGGGCTGCCTGTCCTCCGCGGCGCGGTACGGGATCATCCTCGACGCCTCGTTGATCACCGGCATCGATCCGCCGCCCGAGGTAGAGAGCGCGCTGGCCGCGATCAACACCGCCCACAACCAGGTCGGCGCCGAGGTGTCGCTGGCCCAGGCGTCCGCCGATCAGAAGATCGTCCAGTCCAAGCGCGCGGTAGAGATCGAGTCCTTGAACGCGCAGGCCGAGGTCGAGCCGCTCCTGCAGATGTCCAACCAACTGTCGGACCTGAAGAAGAGCGGCGGCCCGGGAGTGCTCAAGGCCTACGTGCGCAACGTGAAGCTGTCCCTGTTCGCCAAGGCGCGCGCCGCCTTCCTGGAGGTGAAGCCGTGAACTTCCTCATCTCGGTGGTCATCGGCTTCTTCTTCTTCCTGGTCGGCTTCCCGATCGCGCTCGGGCTGGCCAAGGCCTTCGGCCTGTACACCACCGTCGATGAGCGGCGCTCGAAGGTCTTCACGCTCTTCGGCGAGGTGATCGGCACCATCTCCGAGCCCGGCCTGCACCTCTTGTGGGCGAAGCTGGGGCTCAAGGCCGCGCTGATCCCGCTCTTCGGCAAGGTGCACACCGTCGACATGCGCCTCGACCAGGAATACCTGCGCAGCCAGGCGGTGAACTCCGAGGAAGGCGCGCCGATGGGCATCGGCATCTGGTACGAGATGCTGGTCAACGATCCGGTGGCGTTCCTCTTCAAGAACGCCGATCCCCGCGGAAGCTTGCGCGCCAACGTCTCCAACGCCGCGGTGCGTACGCTGTCCAACATGAAGCTGGCGGACATGCTCGAGACCCGCCACGTGATGAGCCAGGCGGTGCGCAACGAGGTCAGCCCGCGCTCGCTGGAGTGGGGTTACCAGCTGGGCAGCGTCTACATCCGCAAGGTGCACTTCCGCGACCTGGCGATGATCCGGCAGATCGAAGAGAAGGTCGTCAACCGGCTGCGGCAGGTGACCAGCGCGATCCGCCAGGACGGCAACAACCAGGTGAACATCATCAAGTCCAGCGCGGATCGGCAGGCCGCCGCCGAGTTCGCCCGCGCCGCCGCTCAGCGCCCGATGATCGTCGGCAAGGCGCTGCAGACCATCTCCGCCGATCCGGAGGTGATGGAGATGATGTTCGAGCTGTTGGAGACGCAGCGGCTGCTGGAGAGCGGCGCGCCGGTGACGCTCTTGCCAGAGACCGCCGGCGCCCAACTCCTCACGCCGCTCCTCGCGTCCCACGGCGCGCCGCTGCCGGCGAAGAAGTAGTAATGATCGGCGAAGCCAACCTGGACGAAGGGGGCCTGAGCGGCGAGGACTTCCGACGCCTCGCCGAGCTCGCCCCCGACGCCATGCTCGCCCATCGCGCCGGGACGATCATCTGGGCCAACCAGGCCGCGGCGGACCTGGTGAAGGCAGAGCTCTCGTCGCTCAAGGGCCGCGCCATCTTCGACTTCGTCCGCCCGGAGGATCGCGCGAGCCTCGCCGCCGCCATCGCGAAGACCTCCCTCGATCAGCGGGCCGTGAGGTACCTGCACAAGGCCGTGCGCACCACCGGCGAGGTGTTCGAAGGCGAGTTTCGGCGCTGGCCCATCGGTGGGGACGTGATGCTGGTGGTGCTCCGCGATCTCACGGAGGAGCGCCAGAAGCGCAGCGCCGAGCTGCGGGCGCGCGCCTTCTTCGAGATGACCAACGAGGCGATCGGGATCTCGAAGAACGGCGTGCAGGTCGAGATGAACACCGCCGCGGCGAGGCTGCTCGGGTTCGACCATCCGTCCGACGTGGTCGGGCGCTCGGTCCTTGACATGCTCGACGCCTCCGAGCACGAGCGGATCCGCGACTACATTGTCCGCCGGACCCGGGGAGACGCGGTGCCGAACTCCTACGAGGCGCTGGCTCGCCGTCGGGACGGCAGCACCTTCCTCGCCGACTTGAAGTTCACGACGCTCCCGGAGGGGGATGAGCGGCTGTCCGTCGTGGTGGTGCGCGACATCGGCGCTCTGCGCGCCGAGGAGGCCCAGCGCCGGCACGCCGAGAAGCTGGAGGCGATCGGCCGGCTCGCGGGCGGCGTGGCTCACGACTTCAACAACATTCTCGCGGCGATCCTCGCCAGCGCGGAGGCCGCGGCCGCCGACGTGCCGCCGGGCAGCGCCGCCCACGAGTGCCTCGACACCATCGAGGAGGCCACTCGTCACGCAAGGGACCTGGTGAGGCAGATCCTCGCCTTCTCGCGGCGGGAGGTCCCGCGGCGCCGGCCGCTTGGACTCTCCAGTGCAATAGCCGAAGCGCTCGCCCTGGTCCGCGCGGCGATCCCCTCGACAGTGACGCTGGACGTGCACCTGGATGAGCCGGGCGCCACGGTGGTCGCCGATCCGACCGAGGTGCAGCAGATCGTCTTGAACCTGACCGCCAACGCGCGCGATGCCGTAGGCGCCAGCGGCCGCATCGAGGTGGCGCTCGCGCTGCTGTCCCGCGACGAGGCCCCTGCAGCGCTTGGCGGCCCGTGCGCGCGGTTGCGGGTGCGCGACGACGGCGCCGGCATCGACGAGCAGACGCGCGCGCACCTCTTCGAGCCGTACCACACCACCAGGGCCGAGCGAGGCGGGCACGGGCTGGGGCTGGCCGTGGTGCACGGCCTCGTTGGCAGCCTGGGCGGAGTCATCCGCGTGGACAGCGCCCCCGGCCAGGGTGCCACGTTCGACGTCTTCCTGCCGCTCACCTCCAGGGAGGTGGAGAGCGTCGCTGCGCCCCTGCCGGCGGCGGCCGGCGGCTCAGAGCACCTGCTGCTGGTCGAGGATCAGCCTCTGGTGCGCGCGGCGACGGAGAGAATGTTGAGGGCCCTCGGCTACCGCGTCACCACCGCCGGCGATGGCGCGGAGGCCCTGGAGCGCTACCGGGCAGCTCCGGCGGCGTTCGATCTGGTCCTCTCGGACGTGACCATGCCGGGGCTGTCGGGCGTCGAGCTCGCGCGGACCCTGGTCCGGGAGTTCCCTTCGGTGAAGGTCATCCTCTGCTCGGGTTACAGCGTGGAAATGGACGAAGCGCAGGTGCGGGCGGTGGGCGTGTGGGCGCTCCTCCCCAAGCCCGTGGAGCGCAACGCCCTGGCCGCGGCGCTGCGCGCGGCGCTCGATCGTCCGCTGGGGCGGTAGGCCGGCCGGGCTGAGGAGGCCGAGCCTTCATCGAGCCGCTGCGTTATAGGGAGGGCCATGTCCCCACTCGTGTGTCTGCTGGCCGTGCTGGCGCAGGCCCCGGCGGCCGAGCCCCTGTCCCTCGAGCGCGCGGTGGAGCTGGCCCTTTCCCGCAACGAGCGCGCGCAGATCGCCGGGGCCCAAAACGACGCCGCCGACGGGCGCCTCGCCCAGGCGCGCGCCTTCTTCTTCCCGAGCCTCACCGTCAGCGGGCAGTACACCCGCCGAGCCTACGAGGTGACCCGCAGCGTCGGCGGCCAGGAGGTGGCGGTGCTGCGTTACAACGCGCTCGGCGCGGCGGGCTCGCTGCGCTGGCCCCTCTTCGACGCCCGCGGCATCGCCCTCTACCAGGCCGCGTCCGCCGATCTGCGCGCCACCCGCTTCGAGGCCGCGGAGGCGAAGCGGCGGCTCGGCTTCGAGGCCGCCCAGGCCTTCCTCCAGACGCTGGGCCTCGAGCTGGTCCACGAAGCTGCTCGCCACCGCGTGGCGCTCGCCGAGACGAACCTGGGCGACGCGACCGCGCGAAAGGGCGCCGGCCTGGCTTCCAGCAACGACGTGACGCGCAGCACCCTGGAGCTGGCGAACGCGCGGCGCTCCGAGGCGAACGCCGGCGGCGTGGCGCGCGCGGCGCGGCTCAACCTGGCGCTGCTGCTCGATCTCGATCCCGTCCAGTTGGGGACGCTCGAGCCTCCCACCTCGATGTTCGACACGGCCAGGGCCCAGCCGGATCGGATCGAGCGGGCGGGCCTCAATCAGGCCCTCGAGGCGCGGCTCGACGTGAAGGGGCTTGGGGAGCGCAAGGCCCAGGCCGACGCGCTGGCCAGAGAGCCGCTGCTGCGGCTGGTGCCGGTGCTGGGCTTCTTCGCGCAGGGCTCGCTCACCAACGAGACCGGGCTGTCGGGGATCCCCTGGGCCGCGTCCCTCGGCGTCGATCTCACCTGGGCCCTGTTCGACGGGGGCAGCCGCTATGGCGCCCGGGACGAGCGCGCCGCGAACGCTCGCATCGCCGCGCTCAACGAGCGGTTGCGGCAACGCGGCGTGACGGTGGAGGTGCACACTGCCCTGGCGACGCTGGCCGCGGCGAGGGCGTCCGAGACCCAGGCCGTGGTGGGAGTGGACGCGGCGAAGCTGAACGCCACGGAGACGAGCGAGCTGTACCGGCAGGGGCTGGCCACCGCGCTGCAGCAGGCGGACGCGGTGCAGAGCCAGTTCGAGGCAGAGGTGGCGCTGGTGCAGGATCGCTACGCGGTGCTCCTCTCGCTGCTCGGGCTGCGCGCGGCGCTGGGCGTCGATCCGCTGGGGCGGGAGGTGACGCCGTGAAGGCTGCGTGGCTCGCGTTGGTGCTGGCGCTTTGCGCCTGCAGCTCGTCCCAGGGAGGTGGGCAGGGGAAGGGCGGCCCGAAGAAGGCGCTGGCCTTCCCGGTGGAGGTGGCGCCGGTGGAGTCGCGCTCCGTCGAGTACACCCTGTCCGCAGTCGGCTCGGTGGAGGCCTTCGAGACGGTGCAGGTGACGGCGCGGGTGGCCGGGGCGGTGGATCGGGTGCGCTTCGTGGAAGGCCAATCGGTGAAGCCGGGCGACGTGCTGGTGGAGATCGACCCCACCCGCTACTCGCTGGCCGTGAGGGCCGCGAAGGCCACGCTCGATCGCGCGCTGGCAGGGAAGGCCGACGCGGAGGCGTCCCTGAAGCGGCGCGAGGGGGCGCAGGCGGCCAGCCCCGGGCTGATCACCGACGAGGAGTTGGCCCTGTACCGCACCAAGGTGGCCACCGCCGCGGCCGAGGCGGACAGCGCGCAGGTGGCGCTGGAGCGGGCGCAGGTCGATCTGCGCGACGCCTATGTGAAGGCGCCGGTGGGCGGGGTGCTGCAGACGCGCACCGTGCAGACGGGGCAGTACGTGCAGCCGGGGGCGATCCTCGCCACCCTGGTGCGCCGCGATCCGGTGCTGGTCCGCTTCAAGGTGCCCGAGGTGGACGCGTCGCACGTCGACCCGGGGCTGCCCTTCTCCTTCCTGGCGGGCGGGGAAGCGAAGCCGCTCAAGGGCCACGTCACGCTGGTTGCGGTGGCCGCGGATCCGTCCAGCCGCATGGTGGCGGTGACGGGCGAGGCGGACGAGGCCGATCGCGAGCGCGCGCGCCCGGGGGCCTTCGCCGACGTCACGGTGCCGGTCGGCGACCGCCGCGACGCGCCGGTGGTGCCGCAGACGGCGGTGCGGCCTTCGGAGAAGGGCTTTCTGGCCTACGTGGTGGACGGGGAGGTGGCGAGGGAACGCGTGCTGTCGTTGGGCCTGCGCACCGCGGACGGGTTGATCGAGGTGCGCAGCGGGCTCAAGCCGGGTGAGACGCTGGTGGTGCGGGGAGCCGAGGCGCTGCGCGACGGCGCGCCGGTGCAGCGGATCGAGGCCGCTCTTCCCGCGCCGGTGAAGGCCGACGCCGCGCCCGCGCCGGGAGGGCGGCCTTGAACTTCACCGAGCTGAGCATTCGCAGGCCGGTGCTGGCGTGGATGCTGATGGCCGCGACGGTGCTGTTCGGCCTGGTGGCCTTCCAGCGGATCGGCATCTCCCAGTTCCCCGACGTCGACTTCCCCACCATCACCGTCAACGTGACGTGGGAAGGCGCGGCGCCCGAGATCCTCGAGACCGACGTGGTGGAGCCGATCGAAGAGGCGGTGGTGCAGGTGGAAGGGATCCGCTCCATCACCAGCACGTCGCAGCAGGGGGCCGCGTCCGTCACCATCGAGCTGGAGCTCGAGCGGGACGTCGACGCCGCGCTGCAGGACGTTCAGACGCGCATCGCCCAGGCGCAGCGGCAGTTGCCGCGCGATCTCGATCCGCCGGTGGTGTCGAAGACGAACCCGGAGGACAACCCGATCATGTGGGTCGGCCTGTCCGGGCCGTACCCGCGCGCGGTGCTGGCCGACTACGCACGCTACCGGCTGAAGGAGACCCTGCAGACCGTGTCCGGGGTGGGGGAGATCACCCTGGGCGGCTACCTCGATCGCAACGTGCGCATCTGGCTGAACGCGGCGTGGCTCGACCAGCGGCGAGTCACGGTGGGGGACGTGATCGGCGCCCTGCAGCGCCAGCACGTCGAGCTGCCCGGCGGCTTCCTGCAGACGGGGAGCAGGGAGATCAGCGTGCGGGTGCTGGGCGAGGCCTTCGACCTCGACGAGCTGCGGAAGCTGGTGGTGCGGGAGGTGGACGGCGCGCCGGTGTACCTGTCCGACGTCGCGCTGGTGGAGGACGGCTTCGAGGACGTGCGCCGGCTGGGCCGGGCGGGTGGGCAGCCGGCGCAGGGCCTGGGCATTCGCAAGCTGCGTGGGGCCAACGCGGTGGAGGTGGGCCGCGCGGTGAAGGCAGAGCTGGAGTCGCTGCGCGCGCAGTTGCCCAAGGACATGCAGCTCGGCCTCATGTTCGACTCCACGCGCTTCATCGAGGAGTCGGTGCACGAGGTGGAGTTCGAGCTGCTGCTGGCGGTGCTGCTGACCGCCCTGGTGTGCTGGATGTTCCTGGGCAGCCTGTCCAGCACGCTGAACGTGGTGCTCGCCATACCCATGTCGCTGTTCGGGACGCTGGCGGTGATCTACTTCCTGGGCTTCACGCTCAACACCTTCACGCTGCTGGGCCTGTCGTTGGCGGTGGGGATCGTCGTCGACGACGCGATCATGGTGATGGAGAACATCTTCCGGCACGCGGAGCTGGGGAAGGAGCGCGTGCGGGCGGCGCGGGAAGGCACGGCAGAGATCACCTTCGCGGCGCTGGCGGCCACGGCCGCGGTGATCGCCATCTTCATCCCCGTCGTCTTCATGAAGGGCGTGGTGGGGAAGTTCTTCCTCCAGTTCGGCGTGACGCTCTGCCTGGCGGTGATGTTCAGCTACCTGGAGGCGATCACCCTGGCGCCGTCGCGCAGCGCGCAGCTGCTCAACACCTCGCGGCACGACCGGGGGCGGTTGGGGCGGGCCATCGACGCGGCCTTCCGCCGGCTGGAGCAAGGGTACGAGAAGGTGCTGGCGCGGGGGCTGAAGGTCCCGGGCCGGGTGCTGGTCGCCGGGCTGGTCCTCACGGTGGGCGCGGTGGTGGTGCTGCGTTCGCTGCCCAGCGAGTTCGTCCCGTCACAGGATCAGAGCCGGCTGATGCTGCGCTTCCAGACGGCGGTGGGCTCGAGCCTCGAGGAGACGGACGAGCTGTTGAAGCACGCCGAGGCCTTCGTCAACGCCCGGCCCGAGGTGGAGCTGGCCTACCTGGTGGTGGGGGGCTTTGGGGGAGGCTCGGTGTCCGGGGGGGTGATGTTCGTCACCTTGAAGCCGCCGTCGCAGCGCAAGCTGAGCCAGCTCGAGTTCGCGGGGGTGCTCCGGAAGGAGCTCAACGCCTTCCCCGGCCTGAAGACGGTGGTGCAGGATCTTTCTCAGCAGGGCTTCACCGCCCAGCGGGGCTTCCCGGTGGAGTTCTCGGTGCGCGGCTCCGACTGGGACGAGCTGGTGAAGCAGGCGGACCTGGTGCGGCAGAAGCTCCTGGCGACGGGCACGGTGGTGGATCTGGACACCGACTACCGGCTGGGCCAGCCGGAGCTGCGGATTACGCCGGACCGCCAGCGGACGGCAGACGTCGGCGTCTCGATGGAGGACGTGGGCAGCACCATCAACGCGCTGGTGGGTGGCCTGCGGGTAGGGAAGTTCAACAGCAACGGGCGGCGCATCGACATGCGCGTGAGGCTGCTCGCCGATCAGCGCACCAGCCCGGAGGACATCGCGCGGCTGCGGGTGCGCACGCCGGGGGGGGAACTCTTACCGCTGTCGGCCCTGGTGACCCAGGTGGAGCGGCCGGTGCTGCAGGCGATCACGCGGCGCGACCGCGAGCGGGCGATCAGCTTCTTCGCGAACCCGGCGCCCGGGCACAGCCAGGCGGACGCGCTGCAGGCGGTGGAGCAGATCTCCAGGGAGCTCGAGCCGGGCTACCGCGCGGTGCTGGGGGGCGCGTCAGTGGCCTTCCGGGAGTCCTTCTCCAGCCTGGTCTTCGCCCTCGCGCTGGGGATCCTCGTCGCCTACATGGTGCTGGCCTCGCAGTTCAACTCGTTCCTCCACCCGGTGACGGTGCTGACCATCCTCCCGCTGTCCATCGCGGGGGCGGCCTTCGCGCTGCTGGCCTTCGGGGCCACGCTGAACATCTTCTCGATGATCGGTCTGTTGCTCCTGATGGGGATCGTCAAGAAGAACTCGATCATCCTGGTGGACTACGCCACCCAGCAGCGGGCCCTGGGCTTGAGCGCGCTGGAGGCGATGCAGAAGGCCGGTCCGGTGCGGCTGCGGCCGATCCTGATGACGTCCATCGCGACGATGATGGCGGCGGTGCCGTCGGCCCTGGCGCTGGGGCCGGGCAGCGAGGTGCGGCGGCCGATGGCGATCGCGGTGATCGGCGGCCTCATCGTCTCCACCGCGCTCAGCCTCCTGGTGGTGCCGGCCTTCTACCTGTTGGCCGATCGCGCGAAGCAGGCGCTGGCGGGCAGGCAGAAGCCCGCGGCGGAGCCCCAGCCGACGGACTCCGCGGGCACCTGAAGCAGGCGTCCCTTCAGCGCGGGCGCCCTTCCGCCCACCCGCAGGCCATGACGCGGCAGGCTGCCCGGGCAGGGTGCTGCCTCCGGAAACCGCTGCGGCAGCGGCGCGTCGGACGCAAACGTTGCGGACCCAGCGGGCCTGGCGCTGGGGAATCGGCGGCACATGGGTTGCTCAGGGGCGAGGGCATGGGCACGACGGCGACGCGCAGGCCGACGGTGGTGGCGCTGGGCGGCAACGCCTTCGCCGGGCCGGACGGCGCGCTGTCGGTGCCTCGGGAGAGGGAGCTGGCGGCGGACGTCGCGGAGCGCCTGGAGCCCGTCTTCAAGGCGTCAGGCGGCGTCGTGGTGACGCACGGCAATGGGCCGCAGGTGGGCCAGCAGTTGCTGCGCGTGGAGGTCGCCGCCGAGCGCGCCTACCGCCTGCCGCTGGATTCCTGCGTGGCGGCCACCCAGGGCGAGCTGGGCGATGTGCTGGCGACCGCGCTGCGCCAGTCGCTCCTGGAGCGCGGCGACACACGGCTGGTGGCGGCGGTGCTGTCGCACGTGGTGGTCGATCGCCACGCCTCGGCCTTCCAGGCGCCGTCCAGGCCGGTGGGCCCGTTCCTCGACGAGGCGCGCGCGAAGGCGCTGCGGCGCGAGGGCGTGATGGTGGGCGTCGATCCCGCCGGGCGCGGGCTGCGCCGCCTGGTGCCGTCTCCCGAGCCGCTGGAGATCCTCGAGGCGGACGTGATCCGCGCGCTGCTCAAGCTGGGGGCGGTGGTGGTGGCGTGTGGCGGCGGGGGCATTCCGGTGGCCCGCGACGGCGTGCACCTGCTCTCGGTCGAGGCGGTGGTGGACAAGGATCTCACCGCGGCGCTCCTGGCCGACGCGCTCGACGCGGCCCTCTTCGTGGTGATCACCGACGTGCCCTCGGCGTTCACCGACTTCGGCTCGCCCAGGCGCGCGGCGGTGACGGAGGTGACGGCCTCGCGGCTGCGAGATCTGCTAGCAGAAGGCCACTTCGCCCCCGGCACCATGGCGCCCAAGGTGGAGGCCTGCGTGCGCTTCGTGACCGCCCCGGGCCGGCGAGCCGTCATCTGTGACAGCGCGTCGGTCGAGGAGGCGCTCAAGGGCGAGGCCGGGACGCAGGTCGTCTTCGACTGACCCCGGGCGCCGCGCCGCTGCATCGCGATGGGAGCGCGAGGAACCGCGATCCGCGGTCTGCTCCTCCGCTGGTGACGCCCGAGACGGTGCTGCTGGACGCGCTGGAGCGGATGATCCCGATCTGGCGCGGAATTCCTGCTTGCCGGGAGACCCGAGGCTGGCCAAGCTCCGGACCGTCTTTCACCCGGAGGGAAAGCATGCACCGCAAGTCGCTGTTCGCCGCCGTCGTGTCCATCGCAGCCGTCGCGTTCGCCGGAGATCCGGAGCTCAAGCCGGCTCAGGAAGAAGGCAAGGAGCAGTTCGAAGAGTCCGTGGGCAAGGTGCTCAAGACGCTCAACGAGAAGTGCGGCACCAAGATCACCGCCGTGAAGTCGGACTTCCACAACTTCAAGCCCGAGGAGTGGCAGGGCATGGGCTTTTACTCGTGGTGTGATCCGGTGATCGAGAGCATCACCTCGCTGTGTGACCGCCCGGCCTACAAGAAGGCGATCGCCAAGAAGCTGACCGGCATCCAGTGTCTCTTCGCGGGCGTGAAGCCCCCGCAGAAGGAGGACGGCACCAACGAAGGCACGCTGCGCAACATGTCCTTCGAGAAGGGCCAGTTCATCTTCCACATGTCGAAGACCTCGACGAACGTGAGCGACAACGCCAAGGCGGTGATGGAGAAGGCGCTGAACTAGGGCCGCGATGAACGCCCTGTGGCTGGTCGCCCTCGCCGCCCTGCCCGAAGGGGTGCAGTCGGTGAAGGCGTACAAGGGGAAGGACGGGCAGACGGTGGAGGTGCTGCGCCTCTCGCCGAAGGGCGAGAGGGCCGCCGTCCGGGTGCGCGGCACCGACAGCGCCATCGACGGGCTGGTCCTCGACTGCGCCGTGTCCAACGAGCGGACCGGCGCCCGCCTCTCCACGCGGCACGAGGGCGCAGAGTGGAGCGTGCTGGTCCAGGACGGAGAGCGCTTCACCGTCTTCGTCCCCCAGCGCCCCGACTTCCGGGTGGCGTACGACGAGGCCACCGCGAAGGCCGTCGACGCCGCGGCGATCTTGAGCGAGCAGAAGGCCCAGCGGGCCGACGGGCGCCTCGCCACCTTCGAGCAGAAGAGCTGGCCGTACCTCTGGAAGAAGTACGGGGGGAAGGCCGAGGCCGCCGCGGGCGTTCTCACGAAGGCCTGCGGACACCCGGTCACCGTCGGCTTCGAGTGGCACACCTTCCCGGACGACGTGATGGCGGACGTGGACGTGTGGAAGCAGTGCGAGCCGGTGGTGCAGCACCTCGCCTCGCGGTGCGGCAAGGGGCAGCGCTTCGACTCCGTGAAGTGCGCCCTGGGCAGCGACCTGGCGCTCACCCGTGACGGCGCCGCGCTGCGCTTCGTCACCACCCGCGACGGGGCGAAGAAGGCCGGGGCGTTCCTCTCCGGGAGCAAGCAGCCATGACTCGAGCAGCGGTGGTGGTGGCGCTGGGCCTGGGCCTCGTCGCGCGGGCCGACAAGACCTGGACGCTGGACGACTTGAAGGCGCTCGACGCCAGCAGGAGCTACGCGGAGCTGGTTGAGCACGCGGAGGATCTTCCGCCGAAGTCCCGCGCCGACGAGTGGAAGGCGCTGGTGGCTCGAGCGGCCGCCGCCGTCGTCTCCTCCACCGAGGACTCTCCGAAGCAACCCTTCGCCGGGGCCGATCGCGGCGTCGCGCTGTCGAAGCGCTTCCAATTCCTGTCCGCGGACGCGGGCTTTCAGGCGGCCGTGGAGGTGAGCGCGCTCTCGTCGATGAAGAAGTGCGCGCCCACCGGGGCCGATTGCCTGGCGCTGGTGATGCCCGCCGTCCCGTTGCACCGGCCCGCGTCCCTCGTGGAGCTGGGCAAGGCGCTGCGGGCGGGACGCAGGCCCACCGCGCCGATGACGCTCTTCGCCCGCGCGATCGGCTCCACCGTCGATCATCCTGCCTGCCGGGAGGCCGCCGTGCAGGAGGCCACCGTGGCGTCTCTCGAATTCAAACCCGACGAGGAGTTGGCGAGCGCCGCGCGGAAGGTGGCCTTCGACGCCTGCTGGAAGGCGATGGAGAAGCCGCTCAAGGCGGCGCTGGTGCACGCCTCGGACGCGCTGCGCAGGAACGCCTGCGCGCCGATGCGGGCGAAGAAGGCGCTCACCGAGCTGCAGGACGAGCTCTGCAAAGAGGTGGAGTGAGATGAGGAAGGCCCTGCCGGCGCTCCTCGCCCTGGGCGTGCTGGCGGCGCTCGGCGGCGGCGGCTTCCTGTGGAGCCTCGACTCGCGGGCCCGCGCGCCCGGCCAGGGCGGAGCCGACGTAGAGCTCGAGGTGCCCAAGGGCGCCAACGCGAGATCGGTGGCCGTCCAACTGGAGAAGGCCGGCCTCATCCCCGACACCGGCGTCTTCCGGTACGTGGTGTGGAAGCGGGGCGGCTTCAAGCTGAAGGCCGGGAAGTTCCGCCTCTCACCGGGCGCCTCACCCCTGCAGTTGGCGGACGCGCTGGAGCAGTCGCCCCTGGCCGAAGACGAGCCCTTCGTGGTGGTGGAGGGCTTCCGCCTGCGCGACACGGACGCGGCGCTGGCGGCGGCGGGGCGGGCGGAGCCGGGCGCCTACCTGAAGGCTGCCTCGAGCGCCGACGGCTACCACGCGCCCTTCCCGCTGCCGCAGGGCACCCTCGAGGGCTACTTGTACCCGGAGACGTACAACCTGCCCGAGGGCAAGGTGGACGTGCGGGTGCTGGTGCAGAAGCAGCTCGACGAGTTCGCCGCGCGGGTGTGGACGCCGCTGGAGGCGGACGTGAAGGCGCAGCAGCGCAGCCTGCACGAGCTGGTGACGATGGCGTCGATGCTGGAGCGCGAGGAGCCCACGCCGTCCAACCGCCCGCTGGTGGCGGGGATCCTCTGGAAGCGGATCGAGCACGGCTGGCCGCTGGGGGTGGACGCCACCAGCCGCTACGAGCTGGCGGAGTGGAACGATCGCCAAGCCTTCCTGGTGAAGCTGCGTGATCGCGACGATCCCTACAACACCCGCTTCAAGAAGGGCCTGCCGCCCACGCCCATCGGCGCGCCCACCAAGGCGTCCTTCGAGGCGGCGCTCAAGCCGACGGCCAGCGAGTACCTCTATTACCTGCACGACGCGAACAAGGCGCTGCACCCGTCGCGCAACGCCGAGGAGCACGAAGCGCTGCGAAAGAAGTACGACGTCTATTGAGGTGCTTCGCCCTTTGGCCTGCTTGGGGGTCAGAAGCGCCGGCGCACCCGCCCCTGCAGGGCCCGCAGCACGCGTTGCCGGGCGTTTCCGACGAGCGGCGCCCCGTGCCCCGCCAGCACGTGCTCGTACGCGAAGCCCTGCGCGTGGAACCTGTCGATCGCCTCCCAGGCCTGGCGCAGGTCGATGGAGTAGGCCGGGTACGGCGGCACCACGTCGAAGAGCAGGCTCAGCGGGGGCCGCGGCGTGAGCAGCGTGTCGCCGGTGAGCAGGCACCCGGTGCCGGCGTGGCGGAAGAACACCGAGCCCTCGGTGTGCCCGGGGATCCAGTGCACCTCCAGGCTGGCGATGGCCTGCCCGTCCTCCAGCGCGCCGTCGACCTGCACCCGCGACGGCCAGCGGTTCTCGAGGAGGCCCAGGGCGCGCTCGTAGAAGTGTCCGCGGCGGGCCAGGGCGCGGCGCTCCTTCGCGCCTCCCAGCACCTCGGCGTCGGCGCGGTGGGCGTAGATCTTCAGGCCGAACTCGCGCTGCAGGTACTCGGCGTTGCCGGCGTGATCCGAGTGCCGGTGGGTGAGCAGCACGCCGGTGAGCTCGCGTGGAGCCAGCCCGGTGCGCTTGAGCTCCGTCAGCAACTGGTAGCGCTCGGACCAGTGCCCGCAGTCGATGAGCCAGCGGTCGCCCTTGCCGCCGTCGAGCAGGTAGACGTTCGACGCCAGCACCGCCTGGAAGCGCTGGAACGGGGGGACGACGACGCGCATCGCGTCCCCAGTGTAGCGGCTCAGGGCTCCGCGCCCAGCTGCGTCTCACCGCCGGCGCGCCGCAGGCCCAGCGACTTCATCTTCTTGTAGAAGTGCCCGCGCTCGAGATCGAGCAGCCGCGCCGCCTCGGTGGCGTTGTCCCTGGTGAAGGTGAGGGCGCCCAGGATGATGTCGCGCTCCGCCTCGTCGACCTGCTCGCGGAAGGACTTGTCGGGGCGGAAGCGGGTGGTGGGTAGCACCACCGTGGGGGAGGGCGGCGGCTCGGCGACGGGGGGAGCGATCGGCTCTTCTGTGGGCGGCGTTCCCGCCGGCACAGCCGGAGCGCGGCGGCGCGGCATCAGCGCGTCGGCGTCAGCGCGGGACACCAGCGGCCCTTCGCTGAGAATGGCCAGGCGCTCGACCAGGTTGCGCAGCTCGCGCACGTTGCCGGGGTAGTCGTACTCGGCCATGCGCAGCAGCGCGTCGGGCACCAGGCGCAGCGTCTTCCGGCCGTTCTTCCGGCAGGCCTCTTCCAGGAAGGCGTCGATCAACGCCGGCAGATCTTCCCGTCGCTCGCGCAGCGGCGGGGCGTGGATCTGCACCACGTTCAAGCGGAAGTAGAGATCCTCGCGGAAGCGGCCGTGGGCGATTTCCTTCTCCAGGTCCTTGTTGGTGGCGGCGATCACCCGCACGTCCACCTTCAGCGTCTCGGTGGCGCCCACCCGCTCCAGCTCGCCTTCCTGCAGCACCCGCAACAGCTTGGCCTGCATGGACGGCGGCATGTCGCCCACCTCGTCGAGGAAGAGCGTGCCCCCGTCGGCCAGCTCGAACTTGCCGCGCCGGGCGGTGATGGCGCCGGTGAAGCTGCCTTTCTCGTGGCCGAACAGCTCGGACTCGATCAGCTCGTGCGGCACGGCGGCGCAGTTCAGCTTCACGAAGGGGCCGGCCTTGCGCTTCGAGTGGAGGTGGACGGCGCGGGCGATCAGCTCCTTGCCGCTGCCGTTCTCGCCGGTGATCAGCACCCGGCCCTCGGACGGGGCGGCCCGCTGGATGAGCCCGTAGATCTTCTTCATCGCCTCGCCCTGGCCCACCATGTCGAAGCGGCCCACCTCGGCGCGCAGCTCGGCCAGCTCGCCCTGCATGCGGGTGACCTCCAGCGCGTTCTTGAGCGCCAGGAGCAGCCGGTCGCGGGAAATGGGCTTCTCCAGGAAGTCGCGGGCGCCCAGCTGCGTGGCCTTCACCGCGGTGTCGATGGTGCCGTGGCCGCTCATCATGATGATCGGCAGCTCGGGCCGCAGCGCGCTCATCTTCCCCAGCGCCGTCAGCCCGTCCATGTCCGGCATCTTCACGTCCATCAGCACCGCGTCGACCGGCCGCGCCGCGAGAATGTCCAGCGCCACCTGCGCGTTGGCCGCCACCTCGGTGCGGTAGTCCTCGAGCTGCAGCGCCTGGCTCAACGTCAGCAGAATGTTTCGCTCGTCATCGACAATCAGCACCGTGGCGGCCATGGGTGTCTCTCCGGAGGCAGGGTGTGGCTATTTTGCCGCGCTTTCACCGCGACGCAGGAGGCTATTGGAAACCGCGTGCCAGGCCCCCGCCGTCCTTCGTCTTTGCTTGTAGAGGGTGGGAATCCTCTGTAAGCAGGCCCGGTTCCACACCCCGCACCCCATGGAGGCATGAACCATGCGCAACTCGCGGATCTTGTTGGGCGTTTTGGGCTCGACGCTGCTGTTGATGGGCTGCCCGCCGACCTACCCCAAGTGTGAGAGCGACGAGCACTGCAAGGAGAAGGGCGAAGTCTGTGTCCAGGGCATGTGCCGGGAGTGCGCCACCGACGCCAACTGCAAGGAAGGCTTCGTGTGCGACGCCAACCGCTGCGTGCCCAAGCCGGAGTGCACGGACGACAAGGGGTGCGGCGAGGGGAAGAAGTGCAAGGGCGGCAAGTGCCAGGTGGCGGAGGCGAAGCCGGAGTGCTCGGCGGACGACGACTGCCCCTCGGGCCAGGGCTGCAAGGCGGGCAAGTGCGCGGCGGTGGAGGCGGCGGTGAAGTGCAGCTTCGAGGCGGTGCGCTTCGACTTCAACGAGTACAGCCTCACCGGGCCGGTGCAGTCGACGCTGACGCAGTACGCGGACTGCATCAAGAAGGGCAGCCTGCGCTTCACGCTGGAAGGGCACGCCGATGAGCGCGGCACCGAGGAGTACAACATGGTGCTTTCGCAGAAGCGGGCCGCCAGCGTGCGGAAGTACCTGGTGGACCTGGGGGCTTCCGGCGGCGCGCTGGACACGGTGGGCTACGGCGAGAACAAGCCCGCGGTGAGCGGGTCCAACGAAGAGGCCTGGGCGGCCAACCGGCGCGTGGAGTTCCGCAAGCGGTGACTTGATGCGTGGCTGATGATGTTTGGCAGACATAATGTCTGCCGAACGAGATCGCCGCGCGGGTGGGGACGCCCCAGACGGGCCTGTCCCGTCTGTTCCAGGTGCTGCTGGACGCGCGGATCCTCGAGCGTCAGCTCCCTTTCGGCGAGAGCTCTCGGACGACCAAGCGGTCGCTCTATCGCCTCTCGGATCCGGCGCTGCGCTTCTGGTTCCGGGTCTACTCGCCGCACCGGACGCGCTGGTGTTCGAGGATGCCCTTCGGGCCCGCTGGCCCGGCGCGGCGCGCTAGGCAGGCCCCCGCCCCCGGCCTCCCTCAGGACAAGAGCGCCTGGAACTCCGCCTCGGTGAGCACCTTCACCCCGAGCTCCTGCGCCTTCTTCAGCTTCGAGCCCGCCTCCTCGCCCGCCACCACGAAGTCCGTCTTCTTCGACACGCTCCCCGACACCTTCCCGCCGCGGCGCTCGATTTCCTCCTTCGCCGCCTCGCGGGACATGGACGCCAGCGTGCCCGTCAGCACCACCGTCTTCCCGGTGAACGTCCCGGCTGCGGGCGCCTCGGGCGGCTCGGGGTTGACGCCGGCCCCAAGCAGCGCCTCCACCACCGCGCGGTTGTCCGGATCCTCAAAGTACCCGTGGATCGCGTTGGCCATCTCCGGCCCCACGTCGCGCACTGCCTGCAGGTCCTCGATGGAAGCCGCCATCAACTTCTTCACGTCGCGGAACTGCTCCGCCAGCGCCTTCGCCGTGGCCTCGCCCACCTCGGGAATGCCGAGCGCGTAGATGAAGCGCCGCAGGGTGGTCGCCTTCGACCTCGCGATCGCGTCCACCAGGTTCTGCGCGCTCTTCTCGCCCATCCGCTCGAGCGTCATCAGCTCGCCCACCTCCAGCGAGAACAGGTCCGCCACCGTCTTCACCTTCCCGGAGTCGACCAGCGCCTCACACAGCTTCTCGCCCAGGCCCTCGATGTCCATCGCGGTGCGGGTGGCGAAGTGGCGGATCCGCCCGGCCAGCTTCGCGGGGCAGTGCTTGCCGGTGCAGCGGGCGATGGCCCCGTCCTCCTCCTTCTTCACCTTCGAGCCGCAGATCGGACACTCGGTGGGGAAGACGAACTCGCGCTCTTTCCCCGTGCGCTTCGAGGTGATCACCTTGACGATCTCGGGGATCACGTCGCCTGCGCGCCGCACGAAGACCTGGTCGCCGATCCGCACGTCCTTGCGCCGCAGCTCCTGCTCGTTGTGCAGCGTGGCCCGCGACACGGTCACGCCTCCCACGAAGACGGGCTCGAGCCACGCCACGGGGGTGATCGCCCCGGTTCGCCCCACCTGCACCTGAATGTCCTCGACCGTCGCCTCCATCTCCTCGGGCGGGAACTTCCACGCCACCGCCCAGCGCGGAGACCTCGACACCTGGCCCAGCCGCGCCCGCGCGTCCAGGTCGTCCACCTTCACCACCAGCCCGTCGATCTCGTATGGCAGCTCGTGCCGCTGGCGGAGCAGGTCCTCCCAGGCCTCCTTCACCCCCGCGACGCCCTGGGTGTCGTAGCGCCGCGGGTTGACCGGCAGGCCGACCTCCTTCATCCACTCCAGCTTCTGGCGGTGCGAGGCGAAGCGCTTCCCGTCCACCACGCCCACCTCGTAGACGAACAACGACAGCGGGCGGGCCGCGGTGATCTTCGGATCGAGCTGCCGCAGGCTGCCGGCCGCCGAGTTGCGCGGGTTGACGAAGGGCTCCTCCCCCTGCGCCACCAGCCTCTCGTTCATCCGCGTGAAGTCCCCCTTGCGGATGAACACCTCCCCCCGCACCTCCAGCAGGCGCGGCAGGCCTTCGCCCGTCAGCTTGAGCGGCAGGTTCTTCACCGTGCGCAGGTTGACCGTCACGTCCTCGCCGATGACGCCGTCGCCGCGCGTCGAGCCCTGCACGAAGTCGCCAGCCTCGTAGACCAGCTCGATCGCCAGCCCGTCCATCTTCGGCTCGCAGGTGTAGTCCACCGCGTCCGCGCCGAGGCCCTTGCGCACCCGCTCGTCGAAGTCGATGAACTCCTGCTCGTCGAGCGCGTTGGCCAGGGACATCATCTGCTGGCGGTGCGTGACTTTTTCGAACTTGTCCAGCGGCGTGCCGGACACCCGCTGGGTGGGGGAGTCGGGGGTGACGAGGCCAGGGTGCTCGGCCTCCAGCTTCTTCAGCTCCCGCATCAACGCGTCGTAGCTGGCGTCGGAGATCTCCGGCGAGTCGAGCGTGTAGTAGCGGTGATCGTGGTGGGCGAGCTGCTCCTTGAGCTCCTTGACCCGGGCGGCGGCGTTCACGTGACGGCCCTCCTCTCTCCGTCGGGTGAAAGCCCAAAATGGTGAGCCGCTCAAGTCCCCTGCGCGCCTCAGTGCGGCCCGCCGTACGGGCGCTCGACGCTCTCGAGGTAGGCGGCGGCGGCGTTGAACGCGGCGGCCTGCTCCTCGTTGGTCGTCTCGCGCGCGAGCTCGCGGAAGTGGGCGGCGAGCTCGGCAACGGAGCGCGAGTTGGTGATCTCGGGGAAGAAGTTCGAGGCGAAGGCCGAGGCGACGTAGCCGGTGCCCGGGCCGGAGGCGTTGAGCAGCTCGAAGAGTTGATCGCCGGTGAGGCCGAGCCGCGGCTTCAGCTCGAGCAGGCTCGAGAGCTGCGGGCCGAAGCCGTGCGAGCTCTGCACGAGCTGCGGGTAGTTCGTCGCGAGCTGCTGGATCTGCTCCGGCGTGAGGCCGAGCTGGCGGAGCTGCTCGACCTGTTCGCGATCGGCCTCGAGCAGCGTCGAGCGCATCGGCTCGGGCACCCCCGCCGCCTCGAGGAAGCGGCGCTGCTCGTCCTTGAGCTCGTTGCCGTCGATGATGAGGCCGACGAGCCCGCCGACGCCCGAGATGATGGCGCCGATGCCGCTCACCAGCACGCCGGCGGGCGCGGTGAGGGGGAAGACCTCCATCGCGCTGCCGAGCACGCCGAGCGCGTCGCCGAGCGCGGCCACCGCGTAGCCGAGGTTGCCGCCGTCGCGCGTCGCGGCCTGCAGGTCGAGCACGAAGGCGGTCGCGCTGGCGACGACACCGAGGCCCGGCGCGAGGCGCTCGGCGAAGGAGGCGAAGCGCAGCCCTTGCTCGCCGAACTGCGCGAGCTTGCCCGCGTCGGCGAGGCTCTTGGTCGCGCCGGCGAGGAGCTCGAGCCCGCCCTGCCCGGCCGAGGCGAAGCCCTTGAGCGCCGCGAGGTAGTTGCCCTGCGCGAGCTGGTTGGTCGCCCCGGCCGCGCCGAACGCCACGCCGAGCGCCGAAAGCAGCTTCATCGGGCCCGGCTTGCCGTCCCACTCGCGCGCGAGGGTGGCGAGGCCCTCGTACTTGCCCAGCGCGGCCTCCTCGATGGCCGTCCACGCCTTGCCGAGGTCCGTGGCGCCGATCTTCACCTTCCACGCGCTCGAGAGCGGCGCGACGAGCGCCTTGATCTGTGCGAGCGCGCTCTGCGGGTCGGCGCCCTCGGCCAGGAGCTGCGCGGCGGCGCCGGGCAGCGCCTTCATGGTGATCTCGTCGTCGAAGCTGGTGTAGCTCGCGAAGGCCTGGCCGAGCGGGGAGCTGGGATCTCTCTGGATCTCGACGGCGAACTCGAGCGCAGTCTTTCCCTGGCCCGAGTCGGCGAGCGCCTTGAGCGTGTCGTAGAGCTCCTGGCGCGCCCGCGGGTCGCGCGTGGCGGCGTCGAGGAGCGCGGCCTTGTTGGCCGACAGGTGGTCGGCGAGCGCCTTGGCGGCGGCAGCCTCGCGGCCGTACGCCTCGGCGTTGGCGGGATCGCTTCGGAACGCCTGGATGAACTTCGAGCGCTGGTCGTCGGTGAGCGCGGGGCCCATCGCGGCGAGCTCCTGCGCCAGGCGCTGCTCCTTCTCGAGCACGGCCTGGTGGGCGGCGTCGTACTCGCCCTTCATCGCCCGGAGCTGCTCGTTCGCGGCGACCGAGCCCGTCGTAGCCCCAGCCTGCGCGACGCCGAGGCGCGCGGCCACGTCGGCCCAGCCCGGGCTCGTCGCGGCGCGATCGCGGAGCTCCTGCTCGGTGATGGTGCCCGCCTCGAGGCCGGCGCGAATCGCGTTGGTGATGGCGGCGCGATCCGAGTCGTCGAAGCCCGAGACGTAGCTGCCGCCGCTGTCGCGCATGAACGCGCCGTTGAGGTTCCCCATCATGTAGTCGAGCACGCCGTCGTGCTGGTCCTTCGCGCGTGAGACGAGCTGGGCGAGGTAGTCGGGGTCGCCCGCGTGCTGCTTCATCAGCTCGATCATCACGCGCGTCGTCGCCGCGCCCCAGTTCTTGTTCGCGTCGTAGTCGGCGTTCGCCTGCGCGACCGACGCGGGCGAGAGCGTCCGGTTCGCGACGGCGACGACGGCGGTCGGGCGCGAGCCGCCGAGCATCGTGCGCAGCGCGGCGGTGCGACCCGTCGACAGCTCGTCGCGGGCGAAGGCCGTCCTCACCGCGGCTGCCGGCTTCGGCGCTGTCCTCGCGGGCTGCGGCTGGGTGCGCGCCGGCTGCGACTGCGGACGAAGTGGCTTGTCATTCTTGATCATGGAGGTGCTCCAGCGGCGATGGTGGAGTATCGATGCTCCATACGCGCGCGACCACCACGGCAACGTCAACAGCCGTGACAATCCCCGGTGTCCCGGGCGCCTTCGGCTTCGCCATTCTTCCTGAAGGTGGTCAGCAGGCGCCGCCAGAGAGTTCGCCTTGACACTGCCCACCTCGCCCCGTACCTTGGTCGGGCTGTCGGGGAAGCGCGCCCGCGTCGGGTGCCGTCTCTTCTCTTAACAACCTCCGCACCACAGGAAGTCGCAGCGAAGGCAGCCACGCAACCAAGCGACTCTACCCAAGACATGGCCAGGGCCCGTTCGAAGTCCGAGTCCGAGGAAACCCCGAAGAAGCGTCGCGGCAAGGGCGACGAGGACAAGGGGAAGAAGCGCCCCAGGAAGAGCGCTGGAGGCGCCGGGGCGGACGCGTCTCGCGAAGAGGAGCGCGACGAAGCCGGCGGCGACGAGGCCGAAGAAGAGACCGACGAGGAGCGCGCCGAGCGGGAGGAGCGCGAAGAGCGCGAGCTGGACGAGGACGGCAACGAGCGCCCCCGCCCCGTGCTGACGCCGATCAACCGCGCGGTGCGCGACGACGACATCCAGGAAGCGCACGTCCGCGGCGAAGAGGCCGTCTCCGCCGCCGAGGAGCCAGCCGACGCCGGGCCCGCCAACGGCGACGACAAGCAGCTCCAGGTGCTCGATCTCGTCGAGCTCAAGCGGATGAAGATCACCGAGCTGTCCAAGATGGCCCACAACCTGGGCATCGAGGGCACGCAAGGCCTCAAGAAGCAGGAGCTGCTGGTCGCGATCTTAGGGAACGTCACCGAGAAGCGCTACGAGGTGCACGCCGAAGGCGTGATGGAGCTGATGAGCGACGGCTACGGCTTCCTGCGCAGCGCCGACTCCGACTACCAGCCCAGCCCCGACGACATCTACGTCTCGCCGTCTCAGGTGCGCCGCTTCAACCTGCGCCCCGGTGACACCATCAGCGGGCCCATCCGCCAGCCGCGGGAAGGGGAGCGCTTCTTCGCCCTGCAGCGGGTGGAGAAGATCAACTTCAGCGATCCCCTGTCCGCTGACGTGAAGGAGCGGATCCTCTTCGACAACCTCACCGCGCTCTACCCGACGCGGAAGATGCACCTCGAGCACGACTCGGCGGACTTCACCACCCGCATCATCGACATGTTCAGCCCCATCGGCTTCGGCCAGCGGTGCCTGATCGTCGCGCCGCCCAAGGCCGGCAAGACGGTGATGCTGCAGAACATCGCCCACGCGGTCGCCAAGAATCACCCGGACATGTACCTGATCGTGTTGCTCGTCGACGAGCGGCCCGAGGAAGTGACGGACATGCAGCGCTCCGTGCGCGGTGAGGTGGTGTCTTCCACCTTCGACGAGCCCGCCACCCGCCACGTGCAGGTCGCGGAGATGGTGATCGACAAGGCCAAGCGGCTGGCCGAGCAGAAGCACGACGTGTGCATCCTGCTCGACTCCATCACCCGCCTGGCGCGCGCCTACAACGCGGTGGTGCCCCCGTCGGGGAAGATCCTGTCCGGCGGCGTCGACGCCAACGCGCTGCACAAGCCCAAGCGCTTCTTCGGCGCGGCCCGCAACATCGAGGAAGGCGGCTCGCTCACCATCATCGGCACCGCGCTGATCGACACCGGCAGCCGCATGGACGAGGTGATCTTCGAGGAGTTCAAGGGCACCGGCAACTCCGAGATCGTCCTCGACCGGAAGCTCTTCGAGAAGCGCATCTTCCCGTGCATGGACATCAACAAGTCCGGCACCCGCAAGGAGGAGCTGCTGCTCACCCCGGCGGATCTGGTGCGCGTCACCGCGCTGCGGCAGGTGCTGCACCCCTTCACGCCCATCGACGCGATGGAGTTCGTCTTGAAGCACATGCGGCCCACCAAGACGAACGCCGAGTTCCTCGGCGGCATGAACCGGTAGGGCGACGGTGCGCCGGGCGCTCCTGGGGGTGCTCCTCTTCGTCGCGGGCTGCGGGACGCTCGACTCCCAGCAGCCCGACGGGGGCCGCGTCTGCTACCTCGACTCCGACTGCGTGCCTGACGCCTGCTGCGGCCATGGGACGGGGGCGATCCACGTCCTCGATCAGCCCAACTGCACGACGGTCCGCTGCGACGGCCTGTGCCCCCTCGATCAGGTGCGCTGCGGCTGCGGCCTGCCGGTGTGCCGGGACAGCCGGTGCCAGGTGGCCGTCAGCACGGAGCCCCGGTGCCTCTGAGGCGCCGTCACCCGAAGGCCCGCGGAAAGTCGCCCTGGGCGTTGCCTGCCCATGGCCCCTGGGGCTAGATGCCGCCTCCCATGTCGCGCCTCGCCGTCCTCCTCGCGCTCGCCGCCTCCTTGAGCGCCTGCCCCCGCACCACCACCCTCCCACCCGAGGACGCGGGCACGCTGGACTTCGTCGGCCGCGCCTGCAACGTCGACGCCGAGTGTGGCGCCCTGCGCTGCGACAAGATCCGCCGCCAGTGCATCTGCTTGTCCGACGAGAGCTGCAGGCCCAGCGATCCCTTCGCGCCGCCCCGCTACTGCAACAACTACACGGGCCTGTGCGTGACGGAGATCACCGGCTGCACCGCCGACTCCCAGTGCCAGCCCACCGAGTGGTGCGATCCGTCGATCCGCGCCTGCCGCCCCTTGAAGACCTTCTGCGAGCCCTGCAGCGCCGATCGCGAGTG
This sequence comes from Myxococcales bacterium, assembly GCA_020846875.1. Classification (GTDB taxonomy): domain Bacteria; phylum Myxococcota; class Myxococcia; order Myxococcales; family Myxococcaceae; genus JADLDB01. Next base: position 26,652 of record JADLDB010000151.1, read on the forward strand.
CGGCGGGACAGAAGACAACTGCGTGCTGGACACCACGTTGAGCCGCCGCTTCTGCGGCACCGCCTGCCTGACCAACGTCGACTGCGCGCGCGGGGCCACCTGTCAGGACAGGGACGGCAAGAAGCAGTGCTGGCCGGATCGCACCCCCAACGGCTCGCCGGCCACCTGCAACAACTTCCAGGCCTGCACCCCCGACTCGCTGCGCACCTGCAACCAGACGTCCGACTGCGGCGACCTGTCCCAGCGGTGCGATCCCGCCAAGGGCAAGTGCGTGGCGGTGCAGCAACTCTGCCCCTTCGGCACCATCTGCGATCCCCGCCTCAAGCTGTGCGTGGCGGAGTGCGTGCAGGACGCGGACTGCGGCGACGCCCGGCTGCGCTGCGTGAACCGGGTGTGCGAGCCGCTCAACGAGTGCACCGCCGACGCCGACTGCGCGGGCAACCAGGTGTGCGCGGTGCCTCCGGGCGGGGCCACCGGCGAGTGCAAGCCGTCGTGCAGCGCCGACTCCCAGTGCCCGCTGGGCCAGGTGTGCGTGCCTTCCGGCACCCGCGCCACCTGCCAGGCCGGCTGCAGCAACAACTCGGGCTGCGCGCTCGATCAGCGCTGCAACACCACCAGCAAGCAGTGTGAAGGCCCGGTGCTGGGCACCACCCGCGTCTGCCAGGCCACCAGCGCCTGCCGCAGCTGCGAGCTGTGCGACGGGGTGGCCAACACCTGCGGCCCGGCGCGCGCCAGCTTCCCCTACTGCCAGACCTGCTCGTCCCCCGCGGAGTGCGCCGGCGGCACCTGCGTGGTGCTGCCCGACGGCCAGGGCTACTGCGCCCGCTTCTGCGGCACCGGCCAGGAGTGCCCCCAGGGCTTCGTGTGCCTCTCTCTCACCACCGGCGGACAGGCCTGCGTGCCGTCGGACCGCGACTGCAACGGAAAGTGCCCATGACCTTTCGACTCCTCGCCGCTGCGCTCGGCGCCGCCCTCTGCCTGGGCTGCTCCAGCGGCGACGCCAAGCGTGAGACGTGCGGCAACGGGCTGGACGACGACGGCAACGGGCTGGTGGACTGCGCCGATCCCGACTGCGCCGGGCAGACCCAATGCGTCGGCAACATGGACGCTGGGTACTTCGGCACCTGCCTGAAGTGCGGCAACACCTGCGCGGATCAGTCTGGCTGCGTCAGCTACGGCTACGTGGACGATCGGCCGATCCCCTACTGCACCACCGGGCGCTGCACCGCGCTGGAGTCCTTCGTCCAGGTGCGCGTCTTCCTCGACACCAAGGACAACTGGGCCGGCCTGGGCGTGTCGCCCCAGTCGGGCGCGACGCGCTTCATCAAGAAGAAGGCCCTGGACGGCAGCGACGTCACCTGCGCCCGGGTGGCGGCCACCGCTTCGGACAAGACGAAGCCCCAGGCGATCGAGGACTCGAAGCTGTACTCGATCCAGGGCGTGGACGTGACGCGCATCACCAACCCTCAACTGGGGCAGGGCATCACCTACACCTTCGTCAACTCCCAGACGGGCGGCGACTACCTGCTCTGGGCCGAGCTGTGGGGAGGGCCGCCGAACTCCACCACCAAGTACCCCAGCGGGAACCGGCTGGGCTGGGGCTGCTTCGAGGCCGCCGCCGACGTGGGCGGGCCCATCACCGCCTCCGACAACTGCCCGTCCACCACCAGCGACGCGGGCACCTGCCGGGTCTACAGCCTGAAGATGCCGGGCCCGGAGCCCTGACCACAAGGCGGGCAAGCCTCCGGGCCGCTTCAGCCTGGGCTACACTTCCTGGCGCATGGTGCCCCTGGCCGCCGCCCTGATGATCCTCGCCGCCTGGGACGACTTCGAGCCGGCGCCGAAGGCCACCGCGCGCCCGCCCACCTCCCGCGAGGTGTCCGAGGCCTACGAGGAGGTGGAGAGGTCCATCGCCGAGTGGAGCCAGGAGCGCGCCGCCTTCAAGCGGGCGCAGCACGAGTTCCAGGTGACGCGCGACGTGAGAGATCTGAAGGCGCTGCCCTGGCCCGGTGACGAGCAGTCCGTCGAGGTGGTGAAGAACCCCGGCTTTCCGGGCGGCCGCGGCAAGGTGGTGCAGCCGAAGGGGAGGAAGCTGGCGGCTGAAGCGAAGCTGCAGGCCGAGCTGGACTCCGCCGAGGCCCGCGCCGAGGACTACCGCCTCAAGTGCCGGGAAGATCCCTCCGCCTGCTCGAAGGCCGGGGCGGACAGGCGGGGGGCGGGGCGGGGCGACGAGTCCCTCGACGAAGCGGCGAGGAAGCGCCAGGAGGAGCTCGAGCGCAAGGAGCAGGAGATCGCCAAGCGCCAGAAGGAGCTGGAGGAGCAGCAGAAGGCGATGGAGGAGGAGGCCGAGAAGCTGAAGAAGGCGGTGGAGGCCCGCCGCAAGGCCACCGAGTCCCAGGCCAGGCAGAACGACGCAGCGCTGCGGGCTATCGTCGACGGGCTGTCCGACTGAAGCGCGTCAGGACTCCGGCGGCTTGCCGGGGATCGGCGTGGGCGTTGACGAGTACTCCGACACCTTGTCCTTCATCGCTTCCATCTGGCGGGTGATGCGCCGGCGCTCGACCGCCAGCTCCACCACCTCCGCCAGCTCTTCGAGGTTCTTGAAGGGCTTGGGCAGGTAGGTGTCGTAGAGGTTGGGATCGACGCTGGACTTGGGCTCGGCGGTCATCATCACGATGCCGGCGTTGGCCTGGCGCGTGCGCACCCGCTCGGCGAACTGCTGGCCGGTGGTGATCGGCAGGTTCTTGTCGATCATCACCGCGTCCCAGTCAGACAGGATGGACAGGTCGTCCGCCTCCTCGGCGTTGGTGGCCACCTGGACCTCCCAGCCGCGCGCAGAGAGCGCCCGCTTGAGCACCTCGCAGACCGACGCGTCGTCGTCGATCACCAGCACGCGCCGCCTCGCTGCCTGCGTCTCCGCCATGGCCCACCCGCTCCTGAAAGAAAGAAGCCCGGGGGATTCTTGGCCTCAACGGGGCTTCAGGTCCAGCGCAAGGTTGAGCGCTCCCGCCAGTACGCTTCGGCTGGTCGGGCGAAGCGAGCGAGCGCCGCGGGGTCGATCCTCACGGTGCGCGCGGCGAGGTTCTCCGCCAGCTGCGCGGGCGTGGCAGCACCGGACAGCACCACCGTGGCGAAGGGCTGCGCCAGGGCGGCGGCCAGGGCCAGCGCGTCGGGGGAGAGGTGCCGCTTCCGGGCCTCCGCGAGGAAGTCGGCCACGTCCCCGCGCGCCGTCAGCCGTCCGTTCGCCACGCCTTCCTTGAGGATGATCCGCAGGCCGTCGTCGTGCGCGCGGGCCAGGGCGGGGCCGGCGGAGGGCTCCAGCACGTTCCAGGTGGCCTGCACCCAGTCGAAGAGCCTTTTGCCGCCGCGGGTGAGGCCCCGGGCCGCGTCGATCACCTGCGCCTGCCGGGCCCCGGTGACGGACAGGCCCACCTGCACGCCGTCCTCGTCGCGCAGCCGCGCCAGGCGATCGAGCACCGCGCCGTCGGCCAGCACGCCGCTCTCCAGGGTGGCGGAGTGGATCTGGTACACGCCGAGCCACGGCCCCAGCGCGGCCTTCGACTCTGCCCACTGGGCCTCGAGGTGCGCCAGCGAGTGATCCTTCACCTCGTGCACGTCCGTCTCGGTGCGCCAGCCGGCGGTGTAGCGGTAGCCCCACTTGGAGGAGACGGTGACGCCGGCGGGCCGCCGCGCGTCCAGCCAGGCGCGCAGGAAGCCCTCGCCCCGTCCGTAGCTTCGGGCCACGTCGAAGTGCCGCACCCCCGCGTCGAACGCCGCGTCCAGCATGCGGGAGGCGTGAGCGGCCATCGCCTCCACGCTGGTGCCAGGCAGATCGCCCGCGTGCCCCAGCGTCATGTAGCCGGGGCGGCCCAGGGCGGCGAGGCCGAGTCCGAGGGTGGCCATGGTTCGGGTGTCTTCCTTTCGCGCGCCTGGGGGAAGGCCCAGGGCGCGGGCCGCGGGGGCGGCACGGCTACTCGACGGTGAGGATCTCCACGCCGGCCTCGGTGACCAGCACGGTGTGCTCGAACTGCGCCGAGCGCTTCAAGTCCTTGGTGACGGCGGTCCACCCGTCGTCCCACACGGTGTCCTCCCAGGTGCCCAGGCTGATCATCGGCTCGATGGTGAAGGTCATGCCCGGCTCCAGCCTGGTGGTGGCGCGGGGATCGAAGTAGTGGGGGACCTGCAGGTTGGCGTGAAAGGTGTCGCCGATGCCGTGGCCGCAGTAGCTGCGCACCACGCCGTAGCCGTGCTTGCTCGCGTGCTGCTCGATGGCGCGGCCGATGTCGGACACCGGCCGGCCCGGCTTCACCGCCTCGACGCCCAGCATCAGGCACTCCCGGGTGACGCGGACCAACTCCCTGGACTCCTCGTCCACGGTGCCCACCAGGAAGGTGGCGTTGGTGTCACCGTGGAAGCCGTCGAGGAAGATGGTGACGTCCAGGTTGACGATGTCGCCGTCCACAAGCGCCCGATCGTCGGGGATACCGTGGCAGATGATCTCGTTCACCGAGGTGCAGAGGGACTTCTTGTAGCCGCGGTAGTTGAGGGTGCTGGGGTAGCCGCCCAGGTCGATGGTCGTCTGGTGGACGAAGGCGTCGATCTGATCCGTGGTGACGCCGGGCTTCACTTGTTCGCCGGCCAGGCGGAGCAGCTTGGCGGCGGCCTGACAGGCGCGGCGCATGCGGGGGAGCTCCTCGGGGGTCCGGAACAGGCGGCCGCTGCCTCGTCCGGGTACGCCCGTCTCCGCGTAGTCCGGACGGAGGATGTGCGGCGGCACGGTGCGCATCGGCGACAGGTGGCCTGGGCGCACCCGGTTGGCCTCGAGGCGCTTCTTCTCGTCGCGCCGGGCGTCGGCGTCGTCCTCGCTGTGGCACTTCTTGTACTTCTTGCCGCTGCCGCACCAACACGCGTCGTTGGGGCGGGGCAGCTTCTGCGGGCGCCGCGCGAGGGCGGCGGGGGCGGGGGTGACGTTCACGGGGCGGTTGTAGCGAAGAAAGCGGTGCGGGTGCGATCGAGCACGTCGAGCATACGCGAACGGTTGATGCGGCCGTCGGTCGCCTCGCCCAGCGCGAGGAGCTGCTCGGCCATGAAGCGGGACAAGAATTGCAACATGGCCTTATCACTGGCCGCGAGGCCGGCCTGTTGCCAGCGCTGGTTGCGCCAGTAGTCGTCGAGCGCGTCGAGCTGCCGGGAGAGATCGAAGCCGGTGAGGCGGAAGGCCTCCCCGTACAGGCGGGCGTCGGGACGGAGCGGGTGCGCCTCGAGCAGCGCTTTCACCTTCTCGCCGGTGGCGTCGTCGAAGGACTCCACCGCCGGCGGCCAGGCGGCCAGGTCGGCGGCGAAGAGCTTCGCTAACTCCGCCACCAGGTGCTCGAGGATCGGGACGGGCCGCGTGCCCAGCACCAGGTCCCACTTCGACGGCTGCATGGGGCCGTCCTACCGCAAGTGGCGCGTCAGCGCAGGGGGATGAGGCGGCGCGCTCTCGGCTCGGCCGGCACGGGCAGGCCCAGGCCGGTGAAGAGCTCGCGGCGGATCAGGTGGTAGACGGTGCGGCTGGTGACGAACTCCCGGTGCGCCACGTCGGCCACCTCGATGTTGAGCAGGTTGGGCGCGTCGTGCGGGTTCTCCAGGATGCAGCTGGGGAAGGGGTTCACCCGGTCGCCCTTGGAGAAGATGGAGGTGAGGCGCGTGCTTCGCGGGAAGGCGCCCATCTTCAGCCGGCGGATGAAGGGCGACATGGGCGTCAACTGCCAGATGCTGCGCGAGACGAGCCCGTAGGCGGCGATGCCCAGGTACGCGGACGGTGAGCCGTTGTGGGGGCTGGCCAGGGTGACCAGGTTGCGCACGCGGCGATCTCCGCCCAGCCGCTTCACGTAATAGGCGCCGATGAGGCCGCCCTTGGAGTGGCCGATGATCGACAGCGGGCCCATGGAGGGGTAGCGCTGGTACAGGCGCTCCACCTTGTCGCGCACGTACTCGGCCAGGGAGTCGATGGCGTTGGTGTTGAAGGCGTCGCGCCAGCCCCCCAGGTTGATGCTCCACGCGCAGAACTGATCGCGCCGCAGCCGGTGCTCGAGGATCTCGAAGGTGCGCCGGGTGGACATGAAGCCGTACAGCAAGAGGACGGGCCGCGTGCAGTTGGTGAAGTCCGTGCGGCGGACCACCTTGTTCCCGTTGCGATCGAAGTCGAAGTAGCCGCGGATATAGCGCGCCGCGCGCCTCAGCTGCCTCCACCTGGTGCTCAGCGACAGCATCCCGCGCCTCGTTCCGGCCTCTGGCTTGATTGTAGCCACGCGCGCAGGCGCACGCGATTCATCGGTCCGCGGCGGAATGCAGCGCACATCGGGCGCGCGGGGCCCACCTCGTCACCTTGAGGAGACGGGCCGGAGGAACGGGGTTACAACCGCGCGGATCCGTGGGGCACGGGAGAGCGCACATGAACTACCGGCGGCTGGGTCGAGCAGGGCTCAAGGTGAGCGAACTGTCCCTGGGCAGTTGGGTGACGTACGGCGCTCAGGTGGGGGACGACGCGGCGAAGGCCTGCATGGTGGCGGCGTACGAGGCGGGGGTGAACTTCTTCGACGGCGCCGAGGCCTACGCGAAGGGTGAAGCGGAGCGCGCGATGGGCCGGGTGCTGAAGCAGGTGGGGTGGCGGCGCGAGGGGCTGGTGCTGTCCTCGAAGATCTTCTGGGGCGGCGACGGGCCCAACGACACCGGGCTGTCCCACAAGCGAGTGATCGAAGGGGTGCACGCGGCGCTGAAGCGCTGGCAGACGGACTACCTCGATCTCGTCTTCTGCCACCGGCCGGATCCGAACACGCCCATCGAGGAGACGGTGCGGGCCTTCGACGTCCTGGTGAAGCAGGGGAAGGTCTTCTACTGGGGCACCAGCGAGTGGAGCGCGGACGAGGTGAAGGAGGCGTTCCGGTTGGCGAAGGAGCACCACCTCACGCCGCCCACCATGGAGCAGCCGCAGTACTCGCTGCTGGCCCGCGCGCGCTTCGAGGTGGAGTACGCGCCGCTGTGGAAGGAGTACGGCTACGGCTCCACCAGCTGGAGCCCGCTGGCGTCGGGGATCCTCACCGGCAAGTACGACTCTGGCGTGCCGAAGGACAGCCGCCTGGGGCTGCGGCAGTACGACTGGCTCAAGGACAAGCTGGTGACGAAGGAGAACCTGGAGAAGGTGAGGCGGCTGGAGCCCTTCGCGAAGGAGCTGGGCTGCAGCCGCGCGCAGCTGGCGCTGGCGTGGTGCCTCAAGAACCCGAACGTGTCGACGGTGATCACCGGGGCCACCCGCGCCGAGCAGGTGCACGAGAACATGAAGGCGCTCGACGTGGTGGCGAAGCTCTCGCCCGAGGTGATGCGGAAGCTCGACGCCCTCTTCCCGGTCGGCTGAAGTCACTGCACTTCGACGCAGGTCAAGCCGCTGGTGGGCGTGCAGTTCTGCCCGATGAGACACCCGCCCACGCCGTCGAAGTCCACGCAGCGGATGGTGCGGCACTGCTCGTCCGTCACGCACTTGCGCCGGGTGATGGTGCACTCGCCGGCGCTGCACGACTCCAGCGGACAGTCCGAGTCCACCTGGCAGCTGCAGTAGCCGAAGGACGAGCCTTCGCGGATCCGGCACTGGCCGGCGCAGAAGCCGTTGGGGCTGCCGGGGGCCTTGAGGCACGTCCCTCCGCGCTTGCACTCCTCGTCGGTGGCGCAGGGGAGCCCGGGGTCGCCCGGACACGGCTGCGTGGCGCTGCACTGCCAGCGGGTGAACACGACGCGAATGTCCCGGCAGCCGTAGCCGCGCGGGCACTGCTGGCCTTCGCTGCAGTCCGCCCCGCAGTAGGTGGACGCCGTGCGCGTGTCGATGATGCAGAAGTTCGCGCCCGTCCCGCAGGTGTCGATGCCGCCGCCCGACGTGCAGCGCGCGCAGTAGGGCCGCACGTCGATGTCGAAGTCCGAGTAGCACTGGGCGCGCGTCACCCCCGCATCCGCGGGCGCCCCGCATTGCTCCCCGAAGCGGCAGAAGCTCTCGTCGGCGCAGAACTGGGGATCGCAGACGCCTACCTCGCAGCGCGCCAGCTCCTCCGGCGTCGTCCCCGTGCAGGCGCAGGCCACCTCGCCGCACCGGCAGGAGGTGCCCGGGCAGTCGCCGTTCCTCCGGCACCCGGTGAGGCACTGGCTGCGCGAGGTGTCACACACTTCGCCCAGCGCGCACTGGAGATCGCTGGTGCACCGCCCCCGCGCCAGGCACTGCCCGCTGGTGGTGTCGCAGAAGAGGGAAGGATCGAGGCAGTCCAGGTTCTTCTCGCAGCCGCTCCGGTCCTGGCAGAAGCCGGCCGTGTTGCAGAACTGCGCGCCCGGGCACGCCTCGTCGGTGCGGCAATAGCACACGCCCGTCTGCGCCTCGCAGCGGTACGCCGAGGCGGGATCGCCGCAGTCCCGGTCCTCCAGGCACCCCTTCGTCGTCAGCTGGTTCGTCTTGCAGCCGCCGACCAGGGCCAGGGCGCCCAGGAGGAGCACCGCACCTGCACGCAGTCTCATGGAGTCCCGGCGTCACCCGCGGGGGCCGGCGCTCCCCCCGCGTCCTGTCCCAGCAGCCCACCCACCTCGGCGGGTGTGTCTTCCTCGGGCAGGAAGTCCAGCGTCTCGATCGCCGCGTTGCCGGGCAGGCGCATGTTCATCACCTTCAGCACCTGCCGGTTGTCGGCCTCCATCAACTGCTGGGAGACGGAGCCCGCGTTGACCGGCTGGCTGGTGAAGATGAGGTGGACCTTCACCGGCCCCTCGTCCAGCGGCACCTTGAAGGGGTGCTTGCCGATCGGCCGGCCCGTCGGGCACTCGTAGGACACGTTGAGGCGCGACATCGTCAGCTGTCGGGTCAGCCCCGCCATGTTGACGGTGTAGGCGAGGCAGTACGGCAACTGCCCCTCGGCGGGGATCAGCCGGAACGTGGTGCCCCCGGTGCGCTCGAGGGTGACCCGCTGCTGTGGCGCGGGCTTCTCGGGGCACCCCAGGGTCACCAGCGCGAGGACGGCGGAGAGGACCGTGCGCGTCATCAAGGCCACCTTCACACAGGCCGATTTCACAGGGAAGCGCTCATCGCTGCCGCCGGTAGATCACCACCTGGGGGGTCTCGTCCAGGTACAGCCCGTACACCGGCCGGGTGGTGCCGAAGGCCTGCCAGGTCATGAACTCGTGCTCCCGGAATTCCTGGTGGTACTGGTAGGCGACGAGGTCTGCTTCGGGGGGCGAGCCGACGATCACCAGGTCCGTTCGCAGCATGCCGTTGCGCTGGTAGTCCCGCACCTGCCCGCCGTGGTTCTCGTGCAGGTACACCCGCTCGCCCGGCCGCGCGTTGGCGTTCAGCCACGGAAGCACGCCCGTGAGGTTGTTGGCCCAGAACTGGCGCTGCATGCCCAGGCTGGCCGCGCCGGGCACGCCGCCCGCCAGCTCGGAGTAGGCGCTGGTGCCGAACTCGTAGAGCCGCACGGTGGCGAGGAGGGCGGGCAGGGCGCAGGCCACCGCCAGGGCCCCGAAGACGCGCCGCTCGCTGGCGCCTTTCCAGCGGGGCTTGAGCCACTCGGTGAGGCCCCACGCGCCGCGGGCCAGCGCGCCCCCCGCCAGCACCGCCAGGAAGGGCATGGACGGGAACCAGTGCTTCACCCCGCCGAAGTGCGGCACCTGGGGCTGGCTGATGATCGCGATGGACGTCACCGCGTTCGCCAGCACCAGCAGCTCCAGCAGCGTCACCTTCCGCTGCCAGACGCGCCAGCACACCCACGCGAAGCCCGTGGTCATCGGCACGAAGAGGGAGGTGGGCACGGTGAGCGCCGTCTTCACCACCACGTAGCTCAAGGGGAAGGGCGGGGCCCGGAGCAGCTCGCCCAGGTAGAACCAGGCGTAGTGGTTGTGGGTGAGGTGGAAGTTCAAATACCAGGCGGTGCGCTCGACCGGGTGGTGCCACAGGTACGGCCAGTGCAGGTAGAAGATCACCGGCCCCAGCACCGCCATCGCCACCAGCGGGGCCACCGCGCGGAAGGTGCCTTCGTGCGCTTTCGCGAGCCGCCAGCTCAGCACGCCCCCGGCCACGCACGCCGCCACGAAGACGGCCAGGTGGGGACTGAGCACCGAGAAGCCGGCCAGCATCCGCTGCGGCCCCAGCGCCACCGCCATCACCGCGTACAGCACCGCGGCGAAGACGAAGGCGCCGTTGATCCAGAGGAACAGCTCTCGCGCCTTCGGGCTGTCCTTCGACGCGCGCCAGCCCAGCACCAGGGAGAAGGGCGTCAGCACCACCGGCAGGAAGAAGCCGTTGTGCTTGGTGCCCAGCGCCAGGCCGAAGGCGATCCCGGTGTAGATCCACCAGCGCTTCTCCGTCAGCGCGCGGAAGAAGGCGTACACCACCAGCGTCCACATCGCGGCGATCGGCACGTCGAAGCAGGACAGGTGGGCGTTGAAGAACTGCCGGGGCACGAGGAAGAAGGACACCGCCGCGAAGAGGGCCGCCGGCCGGCCGAAGAGGCGGCGGGTGAGCGCGTAGATCAGCGGGAGGATCAACGCCGCGAAGGCGAAGGCGGGCACCCGGAAGGCCGCGGCGGGGCGCAAGAGCCCCAGCTTCTCGTGCAGCACCACGTAGGAGATCCCGAACAGGTTCTTCATGAGCGCCGGGTGCTCGTGGTTGAAGTCGAAGGCGCGGGCGATCGCCTCGTCGGTGAAGGCCTGGGACGGGGACGACAGGAGCAGCTGGAACCAGCGGGCGTGGCTCTCGGCGGCGTGGAAGTAGACGGACTCGTCGCGCACGAAGCCCACCGGCTGCTCGGTGAGGAGCAGCGCGACGAAGCCCGCCGCGAAGAGGGCCCAGCCGATCCGGCGATCGAGGCGGCGCTCTTTGGCCTCAAAGGTGAGGGGGGGCTTCGTCACGGGGCCCTCCCGTAGCCGTACACCTCGAGGCACAGCTCGCGCGCGTTGGGGTTGGGCGCCTGCACCCACGCCCGCACCGTCGCACCGTCCGGCACGCCCTGCTGCTGCACCGTCCACCGCGCCTCCACCCCCGCCGGGACGGAGAGCGGCGCCACCTTGCCGTTGACTTCCAGGCCCACCTCGCTGCCCGTCACGCCCTGGACCCAGGAGGCGCGCTCCCAGGTGTAGCCAGTGTGCAGCACCACCTCCTCGGCGGCGGGCACCGGCGGCAACTCCACCACCAGCTTCGTGGGCCCTCCCGGAGGATCGAAGCGCAGGCACGGCCTGGGCTCGAAGTGCACGTCGTGCCACTCGGCGGCCACCACCTTGCCGTTGGGGCAGCGGTGCCCGTTCCCGGTCCACGGACAGCTCTGGCGCGCGCCGTCGGGGCCCTCCAGGTACACGGAGAGCTGCGGGAGGAGCGCCTTCGCGGAGAAGATGAGGGGCCGGAACCTCCCGTTGGTGAAGAGGGTGAGGCGCAGGTTGCCGAAGTCGCGGGCCTCGCCCACCTTCGTCCGGGACGGGAGGAACTTCTTGTCGAAGCCGCCCTCGTCGGCACGCGGGAGGTGGGGCTCGCTGAGGACCCAGATGCGCGGGTGCGGGGTGAGATCCTCCCCGTCGCTGTGGAGGTGGCCCACCACGGGCAGGCCTTCGGGCACGTAGATGCGGGCGCGCTCGGTCCACCAGGGGTGCAGCAGCACCACGTCACCGGGCCGGGCCTCCTTCGCCAGCACCTGCGCGACGGCCTGGTAGTCGGCTTCCGCGACGTGGGTGGACGGCAGCCAGAGCTGGAAGCCCAGGGCCCAGAGGGCGACGGCGAGGACGAGGGCGCCCTCCACCAGGGGCCACCGGCCTTCCGGGGTGTGGGCGGCGCCGTCGCTCACGACTTCATGCTGCGGATCTTCGCTTCGGTCTGCTCGCGGCAGAAGGTGCAGAAGCTGGCGTCGCCCAGCGGGTACGACGGGGTCCACTGCGGGTACATCGCGCAGCGGGGATCGAGGCAGTGGTGCAGGCCGTAGGCGTGGCCGACCTCCTGCATCGCGTGGCGGGCCAGCAGGCGCACGTTCTCCGCCACGTTCTTGATGTGGGCAGCGGTCACCACCACGCGCTGGCCGTCGTAGCGGGCGAGGCCGGTGGTGGGGGCTTCTCCCGAAGGCAGCTTGCGCGGGGCCAGCTTGCGGGTGGTGAGGAAGAGCACCTTGTCGTCGGAGAAGGCGTGCACCTGGGGCAGGGTGTCGAGCAGCTTGTTGGCGTCGTACGGCTCCTGCTGGCCGTGCGGGACGGTGACGGGCCCGGCGTGCTCCGCGCCCACGCCGAACGTCTGGTACAGGACGCGCGAGAGCTCCTTGAGCACCGGCGCGTCGAACTCGTCGAGGGTGACGATGCGGATCATCTGGAGAGTCCTTCCGGGCTACTTCTTGCCCTTCGCCTTGCCCTTCGCGGGTGGGTGAGCGGCCTCGGGTGGCTTCGGCTTGGGCGGGCGGCCGCGCTTCTTCGGCGGTGGTGGTACGGCGGGCTCCGGGGGCTTCGGCTTGGGCGGACGGCCGCGCTTCTTCGGCAGCGGCAGCGCGGGCAGGGCGACGGCGAGCGGCTCCGTCACCTCGACGTCGGACACCACCGACTTCTTCCCCTTCGGGGCCTTCGCCTCGGCCTTCGGAGCCTTCGCCTCCTTGCCCTTCGCGGCCTTCGCTGGCTTCTTCGTCCCGTCGCCTTCTTCGCCGTCCTCGCCCGCTTCCCCGCTGGCCTCGCTGCCTTCGCCGCCCTCGCCGGCTTCGGCCTCGGACTCGCTGGACTCGCCGTCGAGGCCCAGGAGATCTTCGCCCAGCCCCAGCTCGTCGTCCTCGCCCAGGCCCTGGAACTCCTCGATGGAGCGCTTGGGGCGCTCCTTGCCGGGCGGGAAGAGGAGGACGTCCAGCGAGTCTTCGGCGTCGGCCGCGGTGATGCCCAGGGCGGCGGCCAGCTCCTCCACGAAGAGGTGCCGCGCGTCGTTGTACTGGCCGCGCTCCTTGGGGGGCAGGGGCCGCAATTCGGACAGCACCTGCAGGCCCTTGACCACCTCGGCCAGGCCCACCAGGCCGCCTTCGGACAGGCGCGCGGTGTTGTCGCGGGCGCGCTTCTTCCAGTCCAGCGAGGCGCGCTCGCTGTCAGACTTGAGGAACTCGAACACCTTCTTCACGTCGTCGCCGGTGGAGACGCGGCGCACGCCGTTCCTCGCCAGCTTCTCCTTGGGCACCTTCACCTTGGCGCCCGTCTCCGCGAAGACGAGGCTGACGAAGGTGAGGCGCTGGCCGGCGATCTCCTCGGTCTTGATGTCGGTGACCGTGCAGAGCCCCTGGTTCGGGTACACCACGCGATCGCCGATGGCGAGCGACAGGTCGGTCATTCAGCCCTCGAAAACGAGAAAAGCCCTGCGCTTGCGTAGCACAGGGCCTTCGCATTGGAAGGGAGGAGTGGGGCCGCGTCAGTGGTGCTGATCGTTCAGCTTCTTGAGCAGCTCGTGCAGCCGCGCGTCGATGGCGGCCTGCACCTCCGCGTCCGACGGGTGCGGCTTCGGCTGGGGGCGCGCCGCCAGCGCCACGCCCGCCACCGCCGCCGAGAGAGCCACCATCGCGATCAGCTTCTTCATGTCCGTTGCCTCCTTGGGTGTGATGAGTACCCACAGAGTAGGAGAGGCGCGGCGGTGATCAATTTTTCGGCTACAGGCCGGCCTGTAGCGGCACGTGGCTTTCGGCTGGTTCGCCCGGGGGAAGGCTGCGCGGTGAGCCTTACGGCTCGATGCGCTGACCGGTAGCCGCCCACACGCACTCGCGGATCCAGGCCAGCAGCTCCAGGCCCCTGTCCTTGTCGTCCAGCCACCGCTCGCCGTCGGACGAGGAGAAGTGCACCCCTTCTCCCTTTCCGGCCACCCAGACCTGGTGGACCGCGCGCTGGGTGTTCACCACCACCTTCTCGCCGGACTTCAGGCCGGTGATGGTGACCATGTCCCCGGTGGCGTCCGCCTCGAGGAGGTCCGGATCCGCCGCGTCGCACGCCTTCACCAGCCGCTTGAAGACCTTTGACACGGCAGCGGTGTACGCGGCGTCGTCCATGGCGTGGGAAGTAACCGCCGTCAGAGGGCGTCGGCCACAGGCTGCCCCGGCGCGCCGTAGAAGAGCAGCTTGCCCGCAGCCAGGTGCTCGTCCGGCCGCTCGAGGCCGATGACGGTGCCCGGGTTGACCGGCTTCGGAAAGGAAGGCAGCCCCAGGAAGTGCGCCGCGGCGCTCCCCATCGACGGCTGGTGGCCCACCAGCACCACCGTCTCACCGACGAAATCGCCGAGCAGCGCTTCGATCGCCCCCACCGGTCCATCAGGGAACAGCCCGCGGTGCGTCTTCACCGGCCCCTCGTACCCCAGCGCCTGCGCCAGCAGCGTGGCCGTCTGCACCGCCCGCACCAGCGGGCTCATCAGGATCGTCTTTGGTGTGCCGATGTGGGCTGCCAGCGCCGAGAAGTGCACCGGCAGCGTCTGGCGGGCCCGCGTCGTCAACGCCCGCGCGTCGTCTTCGAGGCCCTCCGGGACCTCCGCGTCGGCATCGCCGTGTCGGACGAGGATGACTTTCAAGGTGGGCGGTCTCCAGCGCGATTCGAAAAGAATGGTGCGCTCGTATTCTAGGGGAGGCAGCCCCACGAGGGCGACCGCAAAGGCTTGCCATGACGCACCGAGCCGGAAGAAGGTCGCCGGCGTGCGGGTAGCGCTCTTCCTCTTGCTGGTGCTGGCGGGCTGCCCGAGGCCCGCAGCGGTGGCGGACGCCGGCCCGGCGGAAGCGCAGGCGGGCGCCGCGGACGCCGGCTGGCTGACGCAAGCGACCCTGGACGCGTGGCTCCGCTACCAGCGGGCGCTCCAGGCGCTTCCTCCCGTGGCGCGCGGCGACGCAGGCGTCCCCGGGAAGGAAGACGTGCGGGCCCGGGCGCGGGCCGAAGCGGTGTTGCGCGCGGACGCGGGGTTGTCGGCCGACGGGGCGGATCGGATCGAGGCGGTGGTGGCGGCGGTGGTGACCGAGCGCACCCTGGCGAAGCTGGGCGTGCTGGACGCGGTGGAGAAGTTCGACGCGGCGCTCGATCAACTGGGCCCGGAGCAGCGCGCGAAGGCCGAAGCGGCCCTGACCGATCTCAAGGCAAAGGCCCCGCAGGCCGCGCTGGCCCCTGTGGAGGCACAATTCGGTGCCGACGCCGTGCGCGTGGTGTTGACTCGCGAAGCCGAAGTGACCAAGACGTGGGACGCGCTCTTAGAGGCGCGAGGAGACAGAAAATGACCCGAGCCAACTGGTATTCGTCCGAGCCCGCGCTCACCCGCATCCTCCGCCGCCGCCTGGGCCCCGCCTACGAGAAGGCGAAGGGTCGCCTGGAGAAGATGGGCGACGGCGCGGCCAACGAGGGCGCGGCCCTGGCCCACGTCGCGGATCACAACGGCCCCAGGCTCGTCACGCACGATCGCCTGGGCGAGCGCATCGACGAGATCGAGTACCACCCGGCGTACCGGCAGTTGCAGCAGCTCGGCTACGGCGGCGGCATCGTCGCGGCTACCTACAACCCGGCGCTGGCGGCGGAGCGCGGCGAGGCGCCCAAGTCGCTCACCTTCGCGCTGGGCTACCTGTTCGGCCAGGCGGAGGCGGGCATGTTCTGCCCGGTGTGCATGACGGACGGCGCCGCGCACCTGCTCGATCAGCACGCCACCAAAGAGCTCCAGGAGCGCTTCATCCCCCCTCTGGCGTCCACCGATCTCTCCACCCTCTACACCGGCGCGATGTTCCTCACCGAGAAGGAGGGCGGCAGCGACGTCGGCATGGTGAAGACGGTGGCCAAGGGCGGCAAGGGCGTGCCTGGCGAGGCGGTGACCCTGTACGGGGACAAGTGGTTCTGCAGCAACGTCGACGCGGACGTGATCATGATCCTCGCGCGGCCCGAGGGCGCCGGCCCCGGCACGAAGGGCCTGGGTCTTTACGTGCTGCCGCGCACCCTGGAGGGCAAGCGCAATGGGTACCGGATCGATCGGATCAAAGACAAGCTGGGCGAGCGCAGCTTCCCCACCGGCGAGGTGACGCTGGACGGTGCCAGGGCCTTCCTCCTCGGCGGCCCGGGTGAGGGCTTCCACCAGATGACGGAGATGCTGAACCTCTCGCGGCTCTACAACGCGGTGGCCTCGGTGAGCGGCATGCGCCGCGCGCTGGTGGAGGCGCTGGCCTGGAGCGAGACGCGGGTGGCCTTCAAGAAGCCCGTGATCCAGCACCCGCTGATGTCCGAGGTGCTGATGGACATGGCCTGCGAGCAGCGGGTGGCGCTCAACTGGGCCTTCCGTGGCGTGGCGCTGATGGATCGGATGGAGACGCGCAAGGCCTCCGAGGAGGAGCGCCGCACCCTGCGGATGATGACCCCGCTGCTCAAGTACTGGCTGGGCAAGCGCGCGGTGGAGGTGGTGCAGGAAGGCGTCGAGGCGCTGGCCGGCAACGGCTACATCGAGGACTGGCCGATGGCCCGCGTGCTGCGCGACGTGCACGTGCTGCCGATCTGGGAAGGCACCACCAACATCCTGGTGCTGGACACCTTCCGGGCGATCAAGAAGGAAGCCGGCCACGAGATGCTGCTCGCCGAAGTGGAGAAGGGCCTCGCCGAGGCGCCGGGCGAGCTCAAGGCCCGCCTCACGCAGCTCACCGATGAGCTCAAGGCTGGCCTGGTGGAGCTGGCCGGCGACCCGCGCGCCGAGCACGCGCTCAAGGACTGGACGGATCGCGCCGCGCTCCTGTGGAGCATCACCACGTCCCTGTCCAAGGCGGCCGGCTTCGGCACCGACACCGACGTCCGCGCTGCCCGCCGCGTGCTGGCGCGCCGGGCGCCGGTGGGGCTGCTGCGCACCGATCGCGCCACGCCCGACGAGGTCCGCGCGATCGCCTTCTCGTAAGGCGCGTGAGCAAACGTAAAGGCGCGGTGCCGCCCGCGCACACCACCGGCATGTCAGGGCTCCAGTCGAACGCGCGCCAGGTCCGCTGACTCTGAGGGGTTGCGGCTGGCCCCGGGGCTGCACACGCGCGCCGCCATGATCAAAGCCCTGGCCGTCGTCTGTGTGCTGAGCGCTGCGCCCGCCCTCGCCTCGAGTCCCCGCATCAACCTACAGGTGCCGGGGAAGCAGGCGAAGAAGGTGCGCGTGCAGTTGACGAAGACGCTGTGCCGCGAGTTCACCTGCGTGTCGCCGAAGAAGGGCGAGCCGGTGCCGGTGGACGCGATCGTCTACGCGGAGGTGTCGAAGAAGCGCGTGGGCGTGAAGGTCTTCACCGATCCCTCCGCGCCGGACGTGAGCGAGTCCTTCGGCCTGGCCAAGAAGGGCACCCTGGGGGCGAAGCAGCTGACCCAGGTGGTGGCAGCGGTGTCGGGTGTGGTGGCACCCGACTGACCTTTCAATTCTGCAATGCAGCGGCGGAAGTGAAAGGCCTGGCCGGCGAATTTCCGAGCGATTTCAGGAACTCAGTCGCGGCACTGAATCTGCTCTCACAAGCCGGTGAGATGCTCGAGACGTTCGAAGTTCGCGACCTCCCTCGCCAGAAGACGGCGCAGGTTTTGGAGTCCACTCCGCTGCGCGTCGTGGCCGACATGGTGCGCGCGGGCAGCCTGTCCTTCGTGGTGGTGATGGTGCCGGGCGAGCCTCTGCGGGGCGCGGTGCGGGGCGACGCCATCTTGAGGGTGGTGGCCCGCAGCCCGGACGCGCCGGTCGGCCTGCTGCCGCAGTTGGGTGTGGTGCAGGTGGTGCCGAATACGCGGCTGGTAGACGCGGTGCGGCTGGCCTCGCAGCCCAACGTGGGCGTGCTGCTGTCCATCGAGGAGTCCGGCTGGTGGGTGGTTTCCCGGGACGAGCTGCTCTCGTTCGACTCGTGGGAGCCGCTCCGGCTGGCACGCGAGGCGCGCCTGGCTGCGGAGGGCGTCGCCGCGCCCGGTGCCGACGCCGCCTGAAGTCCCGCCCTACAGCTTCATCAACTGCGTCGTCCCCTGCTCGGTGGCGTTGGTCGTCCGCTCGCGCAGCTCCAGGACGGCGGAGTTGCCGCTCCCCTGCACGCACGAGTCGAAGGTGCGGGTGGTGGACCCGGCGGTGATCGAGATCACCCCATTCTGGCTCGTGTACGTGCCCGACTCGTTGAAGGTGCTGGAGCCGGCCAGCGTGCAGTTGCAGCCCTGACCGGCCGCCGCGCAGGTGGCGGTGGGCACGGTGTTGCGGAGCAACTGCTCGATGGCCGAGCAGCCCAGGGAGGCGCACGACGCCGGCAGGTTGACGGTGGTGGTGAAGGTGGTGGTCACCGTACGGGTGACGCTGGCCGCGGTGAAGGTGACCTGTCCCGACAGCGTGGTGTTGGAGCTGACCGTGCTGATCGTCGGGCAGAGCTGGCGGTAGTCGGCCAGCGGATCGTCCGCGCAGGCCGCCGTGTAGAACCAGGTGCCGCCCAGGTTGCCCGCGCAGGGAGTCACCATGGCGCAGTTGCCGGTGGTGACGGTGACGATGGTGCCGCCCCCGCCGCCCGCGCCCCCGCCCAGTCCCCCGCCGGCGCCTCCACCGAGGCCGCCTCCCGCACCGCCACCGAGGCCGCCTCCTCCCCCTCCGCCGGTCGCTCCTCCGCCGGTGCCACCGCCCGTTGCGCCACCGCCGCCGCCGGCACCGCCGCCACCACCACCGCCCGTGGCCCCACCGCCCGCGCCGCCGCCCGTAGCCGGGTTCCGGCAGACGTTGAACTGACAAACTTCCCCCGTGCCGCACGTGCGGCACGACTCGCCACCCGTCCCGCAGGCGTTGAGGGCCGTCCCGATCTGGCACTGCCCGGCGCCGTCGCAGCAGCCGGTGCACGAGGTGGACGTGCAGGGCGGCGTGGAGCTGCCGCAGGACGCGCCCAGCGTGAGGAGCAAGCCAGCGGCGACGCCGGCGACGAAGGGCAGGGTGAGACGCACGAGGGACCTCCGGGGAAACGGCCCTTGCGGGGACTTAGCCTGTCAGTCGTCCACCGTCACCGTCACCGGCGCGCTGGCCACCGCGGAACGGGCCAGCCGCGCGCGAATGACGTGTCGCCCCGGGGCCAGGGACCAGCGCAGCTCGTGCGGGTAGCCCACCTTCGCCACCGGCGTGTCGTCCACCAGCCAGATGATCTCCTCGTCGGCGGGCGTGACGCTGGCGGCGAAGCGCACCGTGTTCAGCTCCGGCGGCGTGTTGGGATCGACGAGGAAGCGCGACCGTGGCCGCGGCTCGGTGACGGCCAGCTTCGGCTCCACCGCCGCCGCCGCAGGGCAGAGCGGCGACGAGGCCGTCGGCGCGACGGTGAGGCGCTGGGATCTCGCCCAGGGTGCGTACGCCTCGGGCAAGGCCAGCATGGGCCGCGTCACCGTGAAGCGGGCCGGACACGACGGCCCCGCGCGCAGCCCGTTGCGCACGTCCAGCGGCACGTCCACGTGGAAGGGGCAGCTTTCCGTGGGCTCGGTCCCCTTGAGGAAGGTCTCGCTGTGCACGTGCGTGCAGCCGGGCCCGGGCCGCCGGCCGGACAGCGCGCACACCTCCACCTGCGTGGCGTGCGGCGGGAGGGGGAACTCCAGCGCGGGTGACAGGTGCGGTGCACGCGTCGGCATCACCTCGTCCATCACCCGGTGCAGCGCCGGCGCCGCGGCCGTGCCGCCCGACGCGAGGTGCATGCGCCGCCAATCGTGGTTGCCCACCCAGGTGACGATCAGCAGGCGGTCGCTGAAGGCCGTCACCCACGCGTCGCGATAGCCCTGGCTGGTGCCCGTCTTGATCGCCACCGCGTAGTCGAAGTCCAGGGGGCCGCCGGGCGGGAAGGCCGGTCGCCGCGCCTCCGGATCCGCGAGCAACCTCGCGGTGAGCATCGCGGCGTCGGTGGACAGCAGGCGTGCCCCGGCCGCCGGTGGCCCGCTGCGCGAGAGCTTCAAGGGGATCGTCTCGCCGCGGTTCGCCAGCGCGGTGTACAGCGTGGCCAGCTCCCAGGGCGTCACGTGCAAGGCGCCGATCGCCAGCGCCAGGCCGTACGCGTCCGGCTCGTAGCTGACGGCCGCCACGCCGCCGCGATCGAAGCGCGCGACCGCTTGATCGACGCCCACGTCCGACAGCACCCGCAGCGCGGGGATGTTCCGCGAGTTGCCCAGCGCCTGCTTGAGCAACATCGGCCCGGACCAGGTGTGGGTGATGTTCTCGGGCAGGTACAGCCCGCCGCCGGGGAGCTCGAAGGCCACCGGGGTGTCCGCCAGCTCCGTCGCCGCGGTGTGGCTGCCCTTCTCCAGCGCCATGCCGTAGATGAAGGGCTTCAAGCTCGAGCCGGGCGAGCGCTTCGCCTGCACGAAGTCGATCGCCCCGTGCGCGCCCACGTCGAAGTAGTCCGCGCTCCCCACGTAGGCCAGCACCTCGCCCGTCGGCAGATCGACCACCAGCCCCGCCGTGTTCCCCGCCCCCTGCGCGCGGAGGCGCCAGAGGTTCTCGACCAGCGCCCGGTGCGTGACGCGCTGGATCTCCAGGTCCAGGGTGGCGTGGTGGAGGAAGCCGGGCTCCTTCACCAGCTCGGCCTGCAGCGCGAGCACCGCGTGGAGCGTCTCCGGCGCGCGGCGCGGCTGCGGCACGACGTGGAGATCGGACGACTGGGCGATCCGCAGGTCCTCGTCGGAGAGGATCCCCCGCTCGTGCAACTGGAGGAGGATCCGCCGCGCGCGGGTGAGCGCCAGCGCGTGGCCCCCCTTCGTCCAAGGCGTCATCTTCCCCGGCTGCTGGGGGAGCGCCGCCAGGTAGGCCGCCTGCAGCCAGGACAAGTCCTCCACCGGCTTGTCGAAGTAGAGCCGCGCCGCGCGCCCCACGCCGTGGCAGCGATTCCCGTACGGCGCGATGGTGAGGTACTGCCGCAGCACCGCGTCCCGGCCATTCTCGTGCACGAGCAGCAGCGCCTCGGCCGCTTCGTGCAGCTTGGCGAAGAGCGTGCGCGCCCGGGGGTGCTGCAGCCGCGCGACCTGCATCGGGATGGTGGAGGCGCCGGAGATGACCTTCCGGTTGCGCACGTTCTGCCACGCCGCGCGCGCCACCGACGGGAGGTGCACGCCGGGGTGATCCTCGAAGTGGCGATCCTCTGTCTCCAGCGTGGTGATGACGATCTTCTCCGGGACCGTCACCGGGAGCGGCCAGAAGCCCCAGGCTTCGTGCGTCCCGGGGACTTCGCCCAGGAAGCGGCCGGTGCGATCGAGGATGAGGTGCGAGGGCGTGGAGGTGTGGAGGGTGGGGTCGAGGGAGCGGAGGAAGGCCGCGGAGCCGGCGCAGAGGATGAGCACGGCGATGAGGAGCCGGCGCCTCACTTCTCGTGCGCTCCGGTGACGATGATCCGCATCCCCGCCCCGCGCCCGCGGACCTCCTCGCGGTACATCAACTCGGCCCACGGCGGCGGGTGCACGAAGCTGCCTTCGCTCGCCGCCCGCACCCGGAAGTGGAAGGTGAACGTCCCGGCCGGCAAGTCGGTGAAGTAGTAGCGGACCTCCGAGTCGAGCCGCTGCACGTACGTGGCGTTGAGCGAATCCGCCTGCGAGGGCCGCGCGTCGCTGCCGCTGGTCTCCAGGTTGGGGTTGAGCGGCTCGAGGCCGGCCGCGAAGGGCACCACCAACGCCACGTAGTGCCGGGGCGCGTCGTTGACCAGCCGCGCGTGGACCTCCAGCACCTCGCCCTGCGGGACGCTGAGCGCCGTGGCCGCCTTGTCCTCGTGGTGCGTGGAAGCGCTGCCGTCGGCGTGCAGCCAGGTGAGCGAGCGCGAGACGATCAGCCCCTGCTTCTTCGCTTCCGCGAGATCCCCCGGGCTCGAAGGCAGGTACACCTGCTGCACCCGCACGCCCACCGGCCCGCCCGCCACCGTCACCGTGAGCGGCGTGTCGTTGGCGCTCACCCGCCGCGCCGCCTTCTTCGCGTCGTCCAGAGTGAGGCTGCCCAGCGTCTTCACGTCGATGGTCGTCTTCGGCTGCGGGGTGGACGCCTTCTCCAGGTACACCCCCATCGCCGCGATCGCCCGCCGGTTGTCGTGGGTGGTGCCGAAGCCCCAGGTGGCCGAGCCGCGCGACACCAGCGCGTCGCGAAGCAGCACGTGCCGCTCGTCCTTCGGATCGACGCGCAGCAGCGCCTCCCACACCGCCGCGGTGGTGGACGCGCTGGAGCCCAGGTACAGGCCGCTCCACGCCGAGCGATCGCCGCGGATCCCGTCGAACACCTTCTGGCCCTTCACCAGCTTGAAGACGACCGAGTCCCACAGCTCCTCCTCCAGCGTCTTCAGGTTGGAGGTGAAGGTGGACGGCTTCTCGCTCATCGCGGTGGTGAGATCCGCCAGGCTGACCGCGTCCATCTTCTTCCGCTGCGCGTAGAGCTCGACCAGGTAATTCTCATCCAACTGGCCCACGCGCCCCAGCGCCCGCAGCGCCGAGGTCTGCTGGTTGTACCGGTAGTCGGCCCACAGTCCGGTGAAGTCGGTGCGCAAGACGCGCTTCAAGGCGTCGGCGGCCTTCTGCTGCACCGCCGCGTCCACGGGGAGGCCCGCCTTCTTCGCCGCCGCCATGAACTCCACGCCCTGCGCGGTGAGCGCGACGTCGCCTTTGGCCCCCGGCCAGTAGCTGAAGAAGCCGGCTTCGTCCTGGTGCTGCTTGAGCTCCTCGAGGATCCGCTTCGTCGACACCTGGATCTGCGGGGTGAAGCGCGTGTCCAGCTCCAGCTTCTTCAAGAGCCCGCCCAGCGCCAGATCCGGCGACACCTGGCTCATCCGCTGCTCCAGGCAGCCGTGCGGGTATGCCGACAGGTACTCGAGGCCGGACGCGAGCTCGAGCAGGCCCGGCTGCGCACTGAAGGTGAGCGTCTGGGTGGCGGTGCCCGCGCGCGGCTTCTCCGGGAAGTCCTTGAGCGTGGTGGGCCCCGGCTGCAGCGTGGTGAAGAACGCCGTCTTCTCCTCGCGGCGATCGGGCAACAGCGGCAGCTGCACCTCGAAGGCGTCGCCGGCCTTGTCGGACAGCCGCGTCACGTCCACCCTCACAGTGAGGCTCTGCGGCTTGGAGGTGGCGACCGACCTCACCGTCACCGGCGTCAGCACCGACAGCGCCTTGTTCGCCTGGAGCTGGATCTTCTCCTGCGCCTTCGCCTTGCCCTCGATGGCCCCGGTGATGGCGATGTCCACCGCCCCCGGGCCCTCCGCGCCTTCCACCAGCCGCGCCACCGCGCCCGGCCAGAAGCGATCGCCCATGCGCACGAAGCGGGGCAGCTGCGGCTGCACCAGCACCGGCAGGCGCACCTTGAGCGAGGACTGCTTGCAGCCGAAGCGCATCCCGCCGGACACCGCCACCGCGCGCACCCGGAAGGTCGTCAGATCGTCGGACAGCTGCACCGGCACCACCAGCTTGCCGCTCGCCGGCACCGTCAGCGTCGCCTGGTAGAAGGGCACCGCCTTGAAGTCCTTGCGGATCTGCCGCTTGCCGCTCTTCGCCGCCTCCTCGTCGTCGCCGCCGTCGCCGCCCGGCTCCTCCTCCAGCTCGGCCACCCGCCCCAGCACCAGGTTGCGCGTGTCGCGGATCGACACCGAGCGCTGGTTCCGCTTGACGAGGCCGGTCAGGGGATCGAGCGGCCCTTCCTTCGCCAGTGACAGCACCGCCTCGTCCACCAGCCACAGCGTCACCTCGCCGCCCACCGGCTTCTTCTGATCGTCGGTGAGGGTGATGGTGAAGTCGTGCTTCGTGCCGGGCCGCGCCTGCTCGGGGTGCGCCACGTTCACCCGCACGGTGTTCTTCGTCGGATCGACCAGCAGATCGACGCTGGACGCCACCGTGGCCGGCTTGTACCGCGCGTCGTCGGCCTTCCCTTCACCCAGGCGCCCGCGCATCAGCACCACGTGGATGGGCAGGTTGGGCACGAAGCGCTCGCCGATGGGCACGTCGATCACCGCGCGTGAGCCGCTCACGTCCTTCCACAGGTAGCGGTTGCCGGTCGGCTCCTCGATCACCACCAGCGCGCGCGCGGTGAGGAAGGGGCTCTGCACCACCACGTGGGCAGTCTCACCCGGCGCGTAGGACGGCTTGTCGGGCTTGAGCTCGAAGCGGCCCTCGCGCGACTTCTGCCAGGCCTGCGGGGTGGCGCCGCCCACGTAGAGATCGGCGGACAGCGTCTGCACCCGGCCCAGCCTGTCGCGGGCGAACAGCTCCACCACGTACACCCCGGAGTCCTTGAGCGGGAAGGTGTGTGCCTCGGCCGCCGCGCCGGAGGTGATCGTCTTCTCGGCGATCTGCACGTCCTGTTGCTCGGTCTGGTACTTCGCCTCGCCGGTGGCGAAGGACGTCTCGCGCAGGGTGGAGTGCCACACGCGCCGGAAGAGGCGGACGCGGATCTCCTGGCCCTTCACCGGCCGCTCGTCCACGCCGACCGCGACGACTTCCGGAGACAGCTCGGTGGCCTTCTCCAGGTAGCGGGGGATCTTCAGGCCCATCACGAAGGCGGGCAGCGCCTTCACCTCGGTGGAGGTCGTCACCGGCTGCTCGTCCGGGCCCGTCACCGTGGCTTCGAAGCGGTAGATCCGCGCCGAGCCGTCGAGGTCGAGCTGTGGATTCGTGGTGAGCTCCGCTGCGCCGCTGTCGTCCAGCGCTCCCTGTTGGCTGGTGAGGCCGGACGGGGCCTGCGCGGTGCTGCGCGCGAACTGCGTGGAGGAGGCGAAGAGGAAGCCCTTCATCCCCCGCGGCACCCAGTCCCAGGGCCGCTGCGTCACCGTCCAGGCGATCGGCTGGTTCGCCACGTTGCCGCCGGCGTAGTAGCGGGCCACCGCCTTCACCTTGAACGGCCCGTCGTTGCGGGTGCGGAGGGGGCCAGTGAGCTGCACCTCGAAGGTGGGGATCCGGTAGGCCTCGATCTTGAATTCGCGGCTGGCGAGGTAGGAGTCCGGGCTCTTGTCGTACAGGCGCACCGAGAAGTCGCCGGTGGGCAGCGCCTCTTCCTTGAAGGTCGCCTCCAGGCCGCCGAGCGGCGACCGCGTCACCGTCACCGGCCAGGCCTGCCCGTCCGGGCCCACCACCTGCAGGCCGAAGCGCTTCAGGTCCGCCGGAACGGTGAGCGCGCCGCCCGTCTTCTGGCGCACGAAGGCCTTGATGAAGACGGGCTCTCCGGGCCGGTAGATGGGCCGCTCGGTGAAGACGAAGCCCAGGGTGGTGTCGTTCACCGGCGCCGGCGTGGTGGCCTGGAGCAGCCAGGACAGCCACGAGTCCGACGAGGACCAGTGGTTGTTGGCGAAGGACGGCAGCCGCTCGCGCGGGTCGAACACCAGCACGTCGTCGCCGTTGGTCACCGAGACGCGGCTGAGCTCGCTCCACTCCAGCGGGGCGAAGGTCACGCGCCCCTCGCCGTCGGTGGTCTGCGTGGTGGAGACGACGTGATCGTCCTCGCAGCAGCGGCCTTCCAGCTTCACCACCGCGCCGCGCACCGGCTCGCCGGAATCCAGCGCGCGCACGTACAGCACCGCGCGGCCCGTCTCCTCCACGGAGGTCACGGAGAGGTTGGTCACCTGCACCCGCATGAAGGCGCGCTCGGGCTTCCCGGTGAGGCGGCGCAGGCCGACCAGGTAGGTGCCCGGGCGGTTCGCGCCCACCACCGGATCGAGCAGCGGCTTCAGGTCGAGGCCGAAGGTGGTGGTGCCCGACTTCTCGCCCAGCGGGAGGTCGATGAGCCGCGACACCAGCGGGCTGCCCAACAGCCGAACGTGCTGGGCGAGCTCCGTGGAGTCGATGTAGCCGACCTCCACGTCGGTGGACGGCTCTTCCCCGGGGAAGGGCGGCGCCGACTCCTCGTCGATCACCACCGGCGAGGACGGAAAGGGCCACAGCCCCGCGTGGAGCGGATCGACGCGGAAGATCCGCACGTCCGCTTTCGGCTCGCCGTAGCCGCGCAGGGGCAGGGTGCGCGGGCCTCTGGCCTCCAGGAGCGCCGTCCCCTGCTGCCAGGCGAGGAAGGGCGCGCGCCAGCCGAGGTGGAAGTAGACGTCGGCTGCCTTCACCTCCCGCAGCGCCCGCTGGGCGTCGTCGCGGATGGGCGCGCTGGAGAGCGCGAGGCGGTACAGCGTGTCGGGGACGAAGCGGCCCACCAACTGCACCCGGCTGCCGTACACCTGGAAGCGCAGATCCGGGACGGCCGGCTCGAGGCGCACCAGCTTGCGCAGCGAGGTGAGCGTCAGCTCCGCCACCGGCGCGGAGAAGACGAGCTGCGGCATGTCCCCCCGGTTCCCGCAGGAGAGCGCCAGGTCCTTCGGGGTGGAGGCGCCGCCGATCAAGGGGAACTCGGCGGCGCCGCAGCGCACCGAGGTGAGGCTGAAGGGCGTGCGGGTGGAGACGCGCGACTGCCACAACGTGGTGCCTTCGCTGCCCAGGGCGAGGGCCAGGGAGACCACCAGCTGCCTTCCTTCGGGCACGTCCTCGTCGAGGGTGACGCTCCAGGTGGCGGGATCGCGGTGCGTCGCGCGGGGCAGCGGGGCCAGCGCCCACTGGGTCAGCTTGCGCGCCGGCGAGTCCCCCAGCCCGGGGAGCTCGCGCAGCTCCAGCGACAGCATCTTCTTCAAGGACGCCACCGGGTACGCCTGCGGGAAGGTGAGCGTCAGCACGCGGAAGGGGCGCAGGCCCTCGCTGCCCGGGCCCGGTGACATGGCCGACGGCGCGGACATCATGGTGGTGAGGACGCGGCGGGTGCCGGCGGCGTCCACCTGGAAGCGGGCGAGCGCGGGCCACGGCTCGGCGGGGCGAAACTGCAGCGTGCGCCGGTCCAGCCACACGTACCCGCCCGGCCACTCGGGGGCGAGCTTCAGCCGCTTCGTCCCGTCGTCGGCGTTGGCCTTGTCGCCCACCTGGTCGGAGCCGAAGTAGACGGTGATCGGATCGAAGCCGCGGAGGAACTGCTCGGGGAGGATCTGCTGCCCCTGGGCGCGCTGCCCGTGATCCGCCGGCTGGTACTGGGCCAGCGCGCTCGACGAGAGCAGCGCCAGCGTCGCGACGACGAGGCGGCTCATGGCGTCACCCCCGCGCGGCGCTTGAAGTCTTCGATCACCTCGTCTGGCACGTCGTTCCTTTCTCCGGAGAGCCCGAGGAGCACCGGCTTGAAGGCGATCGGCGTGGCGCCCGGCTTCGGCGGGTTCCGCACCGTCAAGAGGAAGCGGCCCTTCTCCAGCGAGAGGTACTGCTGGCAGCCTTCGCCCAGGGACTGGTAGCCGTCGTTGAGGACCTCGCACTCGAGCAGCTCGCTCTTCGCGGCCAGGCCGAGGCCGATCTTCCCCTTGTTGGCGGTGTCGAAGCGGAACAGCCGCGCCTCCCCCGGGCCCAGCCACTGCTCGGCGCCGAAGCCTTCCTCGAGCTGCGTCACCGGCTCCGCGGACCAGGTGAGGTTGCCCGCCTGGGCCACGCCCGCGAAGGGCCGCACCAGCACGCGGTAGGTCCCCGGGGCCAGCACCCGGGCCAGCTCGCAGCCGGTGTCGAGGCCGCCCACCTGGAGGAGATCGTTGCCCCGGAAGATCCCGCACACGCCCGACTCGGCGGAGACGCGCACCACCGACTCGGCGCTCAGCACCAGGGAGCGATCGAGCCGCCCTGCCTGGAGCGGCACCGCCACCGAGGCAGACAGCGCCGGCCCGGGCACCACCGGCAGCTCGAGGCCCAGCCGCGCCCACCTCTCGCGTCCCGGCGTGTGCACCATCACCCGCAGCGCGCCCGCGCCGTGCTCGACCTGCAGCTCGGCCGCGGAGCCGTCGGGGATCCGCACCCGGCACGAGCCGAAGCGGCTGCCGTCCGCCAGCACCACCGTGCAGCCCAGCGCGCCGTCTACGCCGGTGAGCCGCTCACCCCTCGTGGCGGGGATCTCGAAGCGCAGGGTGCCGGGCAGCCGCGGGCTGGCCTCGTAGAAGCCGGTGAAGGCCACCGCGCGCGGCGCGCTCTCCAGCAGCACCGTCGACGACTCCACCTGGCCGGGGGAGGCGATGAAGACGGCGCTGCCGCCCTGGCCGGTGAAGGTGCAGGAGGAGAGATCGCCCGTGGGCGCGCACACGTCGAGCGCCGCGCCCTGCTCGTCCAGCAGCACGCCCCAGGCGCCCCTCGGCAGGGTGGCCTGCACCCGCGCCCGGCTGGTGGAGGGCAGCGCGAAGCAGCCCACGCCGGAGGAGAAGGTGAGCGTCTTGCGACCAGGCGCGAGCGGCTCGGGACGATCCGGCAGCGGCACGGCGCGGCGTCGCACCTTCGCCTCCACGCGCTCGTCGGTGGGCGCCCACAGGCGGCTGATGGCGGAGGCGCCCACCCTGGCCACGGCGAAGCACGCGTCGGCGCGGCGCTCCCGCACGGTGCCCGCGCCGTCGAAGGCGCAGGACGGCGCGGCGCGCTCCCCGTGCTGCACCGTGGCCTCGAGGAGCAACAGCGACGGCTTCGAGGTGCTCACCGCCTGGACGAAGGGAGCCCGGGAGAGGACCAGCGGCGCGGCGGTGTCGGAGGCGGTGGCGCGGAGCTCTTCGAGCGGGAGCGGCTGCGGGCGGACTCCGGCGACGGCGAAGAGGGTGGGGCCGGCTTCCAGCGACGTCTGGGGGCCGCACGCGCGCAGCAGGCCCACCGCGCTGGCGGGCAGGCACTGCACCTGGGGCGAGGTGCGGTACTGGCCGGCAGAGGGGAGGGTGATGGCCACCGCGTTCTCCCCCGGCACCGTGCCGGGCGTGCCTTCGATGATCGGCTTGGAGCGGTACGTGGCGACGATCTGGGTGCTGCCGTCCGTCGTCCACACCCGCACCTTGAACTTCTCCAGCTTCGGGCGGACGAGGAGCGCGCAGGTGCCCACGCGGCTGGTCCGGTACACCACCGCGCCGCTGCCGTCCTCGAGCGCGCAGGAGATCGGCGTCTTCGAGGTGGAGGACAGCTGCACCTCCTGCACGCTGTCCTTCTCTGCCAGCGGCACGTCCAGCGTCACCACCGCTGCGCCCAGCGCGAGCTTCTGCCCGTCGCTCACCGGCCCCTTCGCGTCGGACGGGGGCAGCGTCAGCGCCAGCTTCGTCTCGCCCTGGCCTTGCGTCTCCGACTCCACCACCAGCGTGTAGCGGCCCTGCTTCACCGGCTCGGCGATGGCGCAGTTCCAGTCGGAGCCGTTCCCGCTCCCCTCCAGCACCAGGCGGCCGGAAGCGTCCAGGAGCCGACAGCGCACGTCGGCCGCGCCCTGGGTGTAAAGCCTCAAGGTGCCGTCGCGGGGGATGAGGACGGGCACGGTGGAGGGCACCGGCAGCGAGCGGGACATGCCCGGCAGCAGCGTCCCGCTGCCCAGGTGCAGTTGGTACTCGATGCCCACGTCTGCGCGGGAGTGCTCCGTCGCCAGGCGGTAGCGCCCCGCGGGCAGGGTGATCCGCACGCCCGAGGGCGGGGGCGGCGCGGCCTGGGCCCGGACCACCTCGGCGGACGCGGTGAGCGACTCTTCAGCGTCGCCTTCGTACTCGCCGTCGCCCTCGCCCTCGTACTCGCGCGGCTCCCCGGCCGGCTCCTCCGCTTCGCCCTCGCTCGTCTCCGCCTCGTAGGAGTCGCCTTGTCCCGACGGCTGCATGGGGGGAATCACCTCCACCGCCTTCGCCGGCTTGTCCTTCTCCAGCAGGTAGACGCGGGCCTGCATGCCGCCCGTCAGCACCACGTCCAGCGTCGTCTCGCCCTCGAGGGTGAAGGTGAACTCGTCCTTCCCGTCGGGCCCCAGCCGCGCGCGGTACCAGGTGAAGAAGCTGACCGGGTGGGCCTTGTTCCCCTCCAGCACCACCTCCTCGCGGACCTTCTCCAGCTTCGTGCGGCGCATCGACTCCACGGTGAGCGGCCACTGGGTCCACAGGTACGTCCCGGCGCGCAGCGAGCGGGTGCCCGCGCAGGACGACGGCACCGGCTCCACCGGCCAGCCCTCGGGATCGTCCAGCCGGCACTGCAGCCCGCCCATCCCCTGCGCGCTGGTGGTGAGGTTCCACTGGCCGGCCTGCTTCACCGTGAGGCGCTGCTGCACCAGCGCGCCGTCGCCCACGCGGAAGAACTGCTCGCTCTCGCCCATCAACGCCGCGTGCTCCTTCGGCGGCCGGCGGGTGAGAAAGAGCGCCCCGCGTCCCCGGCTCGAGCCCAGCGCGCCCGCCGACAACAGGTACCGGCCTGGCTGGAGGTAGGTCTGGAGGAGGCAGTTGCGCCCGCGTCCCCCGCCGCGATCGCTGGTGACGTCGGGGATGACGGGCGTGCGCAGCCGGCACTCGGTGTTCAACAGCCCCTGGGTGGTGACGTGGTACAGGCCCGCTCGATCCACCACGAAGGTGGCTGCGTGGGACTGGCCACGCTCGAAGTCGAAGAAGGTGGGAGTGTCAGGAGAGATGGTGGGCAGCGGCTTGAGGGCGGGCGCGTAGCTGACCGGCGTGGCGAACGGCGGCATGGTGCCCGGCCGGAGGATGGTCAGCCCCAGCGGGAGCGCGCCGGGGTTGGACAGGGTGAGGACCTCGGGCGACGAGAGCGCCGTCAGCACGCACTCGCCGGCGGTGGCGGTGGCCTTCGACTGGGCCGGCACGCAGCCGAAGGGGGCACCCCCCGAGGAGCGGATCACCACGCCCTGCGCCACCGGCACCTGGAGCGCCTGGCCGGAGTCGAGCTGCAGGTGGACGGGGGAGCTGGCCCGCAGCGGCAGCGGCAGCAACGACAGCCCCCGCACCCGCGCCCCGCCCACGCGGTTCAGCACCAGGCGGTAGCGATCGGAGGACAGCGTCACCTCGGGGATCAGGCACCCCCCGCGCGCGGCGGTGGCCTTCGCCGAGGCGTCGCCCACCGGGGCGATCGTCACCTTCTCCACGCCCGACAGCCCGCCGGAGAGCGACAGTTGGTACGCGCCGGGCGAGAGATCGAGCTGCGCGCTGCACTCGGTGCCTTCCGTCTGCACGCGGGTGAGGCGCGTCAGCCCACCCTTGTCGTCGAGGCGGTACACCTCGCAGGCGCTCTTGCGGCCGCCGGAGGTGGTGACGTTGAACTTCCGCGAGGCGATGCCGATCTTCTGGAAGACGTTGCCGCCGCTCTCCACCTGGAACCAGAAGGTGGCGCTGCCGTCGTAGTTGAACTCGCGCTCCAGCTTCTCCCCGTCGCGCAAGGGGATGATGCTGCGGGCCGCCACCGCCTCCACGTTGCCGTCGCGGCCCAGCTTCTCCAGCTGGCAGCCCAGGGGCACGCCGTCGAGGTCGTTGGGAAGATCGTGTACGGAGATCAGCCGCGGACCGACCTGGGCCGGCTCCACCTCGAAGGAGTAGTGGGTGGTGGACGGGCCGTAGTACCCGCCGCTGACCACCTGGGCGGCGTCGCTGCGGCGCTCCCCCCACTCCAGATGGCCCCGCGTGCCCGCTGGACCGCGCACCAGCAGCGCGGGGGGCGTGATGGTTTCGCCCACGCTGGCGATGCACTCCGGCACTGGGGCTGCCTTGTCGATCCTGCAGCTCGCCGAGGGCTGGCGCAGGCTGCCCACCACCACCTGCAGATCCACCGGCCCGCTGGGAGGGGCGGCCAGGGACAGCACCGCCGTCACCCCCGAGGGCTTGAGCTCCACCGCGAACACGCCGGACGCCGGCAGGACGAAGGGCACGCTGCGCTCGGGTGGGCCTGGGCGGAAGCCGTACTCCACGGTCAGCGAGTCCTCGACGGAGGAGCCGGTGACGACGGTGGCTTCGCGGCCGTAGGCCGTCACCAGGTACTCGCCGGGCTCCAGCATCGAGTCCAGCCACCACTCGTGCAGCGGCTGTCCGGGGGTGGGAGAGAACTGGACGTGGTGGAGGTCCAGCGGCTCCAGCCACGCCCCGTTGCGCCACACCCGCACGTCGCCCGCCTGCCGCCCGCTGACGCGCAAGTTCGGCGCGTGCCGCTGGCCCACCGACAGCCAATAGCTGGCCTGCTGTCCGGCCTCGAGCTTCGTCACCACGCTGCTGCCCGGCGTCAGGCGGACCGGCGAGGGGTTCTGCTCGGTGAAGGGCGTGGCGGACAGCGCCACCATCCCCTTGCCCCGGAGCGGCGAGTCGAGGCGCACCTTGTACTGTCCGGCGTCGAGCAGCAGATCGAGCTCACAGTTGGACGTGCCGGCCGCCCCGGCGGAGGCGAAGGGGCCGCGGACGCGGTCGATCACCTCGCAGCGCGTCCCGCTGGCGCTGCGGGCGGAGAGGTGGAGGGCGGTGGGGGCGTCGAGGGTGAGCAACGCCTCCTGCTGGCCAGCCGCCGGGACCTGGCTCGGCGACAGGGACGCGGCGTGCACCACCAACAGGGAGAGGGCGGTCAGGGCAGGAGCCATCGGCGGCGCACGCTACAGCAAGCGACGTTCCACCACGGGTCTCATGGGGCGGCGGCGCGCCTCGCGGCCGG
This sequence comes from Myxococcales bacterium, assembly GCA_020846875.1. Taxonomy (GTDB): domain Bacteria; phylum Myxococcota; class Myxococcia; order Myxococcales; family Myxococcaceae; genus JADLDB01. The sequence goes on from JADLDB010000151.1 coordinate 59,013, forward strand.
GCGGACACGGCAGGCGTGGCTCGCGCCCGCAAGGGGAGTGGCCGGGGGGCGACGGTCGAGGAGCAGGCGCGAGCGGTCCAGCGCGAGGGTGGAACGGCCGCGCGGCTCCAGGCGTCCGACGTGCGGCCCGAAGTCCGTTGCTGCTCACTTCACCGTTTCGGTCGAGTGAGTCGCAGGCGCTTCACGGGCGCAGCCTTCCCCCGCCCGAGAGGCCCTTGAAGTCTCGTTGCGCGCGCGCGCCACCTTGGAGAAAGTGCGCTCGCGATGCGCCGCTGCCTTCTGATCACCTTCGTCCTGTGCCTGCCTGCCCTCGCCGAAGAGCCGCCCGAGGCGCGCCCTCCGCCTTCGCCCACCAGTGAAGCCGCCCGCCTGGGCGCCGAGTACTTCGTACAGAAGGCCGGCGCCGCCTGGGTGTACCAGGGCGTGAAGGGGAAGGGCCGGGTGAGCATCAACACCTTCGTCGACTGGCGCGCCCACTTCTCCTACGCGGTGGCCGGGAAGAGCGGCAGTGGCACCTGGCGGGTGAAGGAGGGGGTGTGGCTGGAGCGCACCGGCGGGCGCTCGGAGCACGAGGCGGTGGTGCTGCCGGCGAAGATGACGCGCGGGACGCGGTGGACGGCGGCGGCGTCCATCGAGCGCGGCGGGGGCGGCCAGGCCCAGTACGAGGTGGTGGCCCTGGAGGCGGTGGTGGAGCTGCCCAACCACCTGACGGTCGAGCACTGCCTCGCGGTGCTGGAGACGGCGGCCGACGGAAGCGACGCCCACACCCACTACTTCGCCCCCAACATGGGCAAGGTGGCGGTGGCGGCGCCGGACGGCTGGCTGTACCGCCTGGTGGAGTTCCACTCGGGGAGCCGGGGACACCAGGAGTGACGGTGTTGGCCGCCCGCGGGGCGGTGGTGGTGGCCCTCGTGTCCGGGCTGTGCGGGTGCCGCACCTGGCACGAGGGTTTCGTCAAGCAGCGCCTCCTCCAGACGCGCTTCTTCAACAGCGACGTCCCGCGCCCGCTGGCCGAGGTGGACGCGCTGGTGACGGAGCGCAAGCGCGAAGGGCCGGTCACCAGCCCCTGCCGCTTCTGCCTGGTGTCCGCCGAAGACGAGCGGGGCGGCGCGCGCCGCTACTGCTTCGAGGCCTTCGGCGAGCCGGGCTGCGTGCGGGCGCGGCAGCTCGGCCCCTCGGCTACCCGCTTCGAGGCGGCCCAGCCCGAGCCGGTGCCGGTGGCCGTGGTGCGCGAGCTGTGGCGGCTGGTGGACGAGCCCGCGGCGGTCGCCGCCAACAACGAGACGGAGTTCGACGTGGAGGCCATCGCCATCGAGGAGGAGAAGCGCTTCACCCCGCGCTGGACGTTCCTGGGCGGGGCGCGCACCGGGGCGGTGGTGTCCGGCGACGCACCCACCTTCACCTTCGGCGGCCAGGCGGGCTTCCGCTACTGGGCCAACTACTTCCTCCTCCTCGGGGGCGCCGCGGAGGTGGAGAGCGCGCTCCAGAACAACCGCTCCTACGTGACGCTGGGCACCATGGCCCGCGCCGAGCTCAGCGTGTGGAGCGACGAGAACCAGCGCTTCTTCAACCTGCCCTTCTTGACCTTCTTGATGTCCGTGGGGCCGCTGGTGGCCTTCGGGCGCGCGCCCAGCGCCGGTGTGCGCGCCTCTGTCGGGGCGCACGTGGTGCACGTGGGCCGCTTCCTGACGCCGCTCTTCTTCGAGATCGGCTTCCAGTCGTTGATCGTCGACGAGCAGTCCACCTCCGGGCTGCGGGTGGCGATGGGCCTGGGCTTCTGAGGCGGCGCTTCCAGGGGCCTAGGGTGATTTTTTCCCGACTCTCCCCTTGCCCCATGGCCCAAGCCCACTAGAAGGCACCCCGTCTTCCCGCCGTGCCCGACTCACTTTTCGGCAACCCCGAGGCCCTCAGGAGCGAACGATGCGGATCTCTCTGATCATGACGCTGGCGCTGGCCAGCACCGGCTGTGCCACCACCTACAACGCGAAATGGGACGAGAAGCCCGCCACGGCAGCGCCGGCGCAGGACGACGCGACGAGCTCGCTGGTGTCCGAAGGTGACGCGGCGTGGGCGACGCGCGGCGACCAGGCGAAGCTGACCGAAGCGCTGACGAAGTGGGAAGCGGCCTTCCAGAAGGCGCCCACGGCCGAGCTGGCGGCGAAGCTGTCCCGCGGGCACTACCTGCTGGGTGACGGCTTCTTGGCGCTGGAGAACAACCTCGAGGGCCGCGACGCCGAGTACCAGAAGGGCCTGGACTGGGCGACCACCTCGCTCAAGCTGGCGGCGCCGGACTTCGCGAAGGCGATGACCGAGGGGAAGAAGCACGCCGAGGCGATCACCCTGGCGGGCAAGGACGCGGTGCCCGCGATGTACTGGTACGCCACCAACCTCGGGAAGTGGGCGGCGTCGAAGGGCTTCGCCACGCGGCTGCGCTACAAAGACGACATCAAGGCCACCATGGAGCACGTGAAGAGCCTCGACGAAGGCTTCTTCTACGCGGCCCCGTGGCGGTACTTCGGCAGCTTCGAGGCGGTGACGGCTGGCCTGGCCGGCGGCTCGCTGGAGAAGAGCGAGGAGAACTACAAGAAGGCCGTCGAGCTGGCGCCCAACTACCTGGGCTCGAAGGTGCTGTGGGCCGAGTACCTGTGCACCAAGAAGAACGACCGCGCCACCTACGAGAAGCTGCTCAAGGAGGTGCTGGCCGCGGATCCCGCCGTCGATCCCGCCATCGAGCCGGAGAACCGGATCGAGCAGAAGAAGGCCACCAAGATGCTGGCGGAGATCGACGAGAAGTTCTGAAGCCGCTCCTCCGTCACACCTTCCGACCTCTTCCCGAAAGGACGTACCCGTGAAGCGATTGGCTCTTTCTTTGGCCCTGGTGGTGGCGCTGTACGCGCCTTCCGTGAGGGCGGACGCGGTGGTGGCGAAGGTCGGATCGGTAGCGCCCGAGGGCACCCCGTGGGCCGAGTGGCTGGACGGGGTGAAGAAGCGGCTGGAGAAGGACTCGGGCGGCAAGCTGAAGCTGAAGGTCTTCCTCGGCGGCAAGCTGGGCGGCGAGAAGGAGATGGTGGAGGAGACGAAGAACGGCAACCTCCACCTCTACGGCGGCTCGGTGGGCGCGGTGGGCACCTGGGTGCCCGAGTTGGCGGCGCTGGAGCTGCCCTTCATCTTCTCGTCCGACGAGGAAGCCGACTTCGTGCTCGAGAAGGTGCGCGATCGCTACGCGAAGCTGATCGAGGCCAAGGGCTTCGTGATGATCATGTGGGCGGAGAACGGCTGGCACGGCTACGGCGTGAAGGGGAAGTGCATCGAGAAGGTTGAGGACATGAAGGGCCTCAAGATGCGCAGCCAGGAGTCGTACGTGCACCTGGAGACGTACAAGGCCTTCGGCGCGTCCCCGGTGGAGATGGCGGTGCCCGAAGTGCTGGGCGCGCTGCAGACGGGCACGGTGGACGGCTACTCCAACACCCCGCTCTTCTCGTTCGCCACCAGCTGGTACAAGGGCATCACCCACTACTCGTACACCAAGCACATCTACCAGCCGGCGGTGCTGCTCCTCTCCAAGAAGTGGTTCGACGGGCTGGACGCGGACGTGAAGAAGGCGCTGTTGGTGCGCAGCGACGAGAAGGAAGGGATCGCCGGCGTGCGCGCGCTGACCGAGCCCTTGCTGGACAACTTCAAGGCCGCCGACAAGACGGTGTGCCGGCTGTCGCCCGAGGCGCAGAAGGCCTTCGCCGAGAAGGCCAAGCCGGTGTGGCAGGTGTTCGCGAAGAAGGGGAAGAGCAACAAGGAGATCCTCGACGCGATCCTCGCCGCGAAGAAGGAGTTCGCCGCGAAGAAGTAGCGGCGAGTCGAGAATGGAGTCCGCCAAGCGCGTGCTGGGGAAGCTGGACGACGCTGTCTTCCGGGTGGAGCGGCTGGTGCTGCTCTTCAGCCTGGCGATGATGACGCTGCTGGTCTCGCTGGACGTGGTGCAGCGCACCTTCTCGCGGCCGGAAGGGAAGACGGAGCAGGCGCTGCTCGCGCTCCTCTACGGCGGCCGCCCCACTCTCGAGCAGACGGCCTTCGTCACCGGGCGGCTGGGGCCAGCCGTCTTCTGGGGGCTGGCGCTGATCTTCCTGGTGCTGGCGGCGCACTCCAGCCGGTCGATCGCCGCGGAGCGCGCCCAGAAGCCGGCGCCGGGCCTGGGCCGCTCGGTGGCGGTGGGCGCGGGGCTGTGGGGGGCGATGCTGGGCTTCGTGTACGGGCTGCTGTGGCTCTTCCCCTCTAGCGTGCCGGGAGCGCAGAAGTTCTCTTTGGGCTTCATGCTCTGGAGCGGCATGCTGGGCGCGTCGCTGGCCACGCGCAGCCGCCGCCACATCGTGCTGGACGTGCTGAAGAAGAAGCTCGATCCCGAGACGGCGAAGCCCTTCGCCCTGCTGGGAGGCCTCGTCACCTTCGCCTTCTGCGGGCTGCTCGCGGCGCTGGGCACCATGCAGTTCTGGACGCAGTTCACCGAGTGGCGCGAAGGCGAGGGCGTGGGCGTGTACGACGCGCTGCCCATTCCCATGTGGCTGGCCACCCTGGCGATCCCGGTCACCTTCGGGGTGATGGCGCTGCGCTTTCTCGCGCAGGGCGTGCACGACTGGAGGTGGGGGCCGCCGAAGGGCGGGGTGGACGCGCACGGCATCGATCTGGAGGCGCTGGAGCAGGGGCCGGCGGCCCCGGGGGCTGACGGGGGCACCGCGTGACGGCGCTCTCCGTGACGCTGCTGGCGGTGGACGCGCTGCTGGCGCTGTACGCCTACCGGAAGCGGAGGAAGGGCCTGGTGGTGTGGCTCGTCATCCTCGCCACGCTCTTCGCGCTGACCGGCTCCACGGGCTTCCTCGTCTTCGGGACGATCATCGCCGCGCTCTTGCTCGGGCAGCCGCTCTTCGTGCTGATGGGCGCCCTGGCGATGGCGCTGTTGGCCACCGTCTCGGGGCTCTCCAGCTTCGACGAGCAGGTGATCATCGTCCGCAAGCTGCTGGAGCTGACCGGGAAGGAGGTGCTGCTGGCGATCCCCTTCTTCGTGGTGGCGGGCGAGTTGATGACGCAGGGCAGCCTGGCCCGGCGGCTGATCGAGGTGATGAAGGCGCTGGTGGGGTGGATCCCCGGCGGCCTGGCGGTGGCGGCGGTGGCGGCCTGCTGCTTCTTCGCGGCGATCTCAGGCAGCTCGCCGGTGACGGTGGTGGCGATCGGCTCCATCATGGTGCCGGCGCTGGTGAAGGCGAAGTACCCCGAGGACTTCTCGGTGGGCCTTTTGACCAGCGCGGGCAGCCTGGGGATCCTCATCCCGCCGTCGATCCCGATGATCGTCTATTCGATCATGGTGTCCTCGGCGACGCCGGTGGACCCGCTCGATCTCTTCATGGCGGGCGTGGGGCCGGGGCTCTTCATCGGCGCGGTGCTGGCCGGGTACGCGGTGGTGAAGGGCCGGCAGTTCAAGATCCCCCGCGAGCCGTTCAGCCGGGCCCGCATCTGGCAGGCGGTCCGCCAGGGCTTCTGGTCGCTGCTGTTGCCGGTGATCATCCTGGGCGGCATCTACTCGGGCACCTTCACCGCCACCGAGGCCTCGGCCGTGTCGGTCGTCTACGCGCTGGCGGTGGAGTTCTTCATCCACCGGGAGCTGGACCGGAAGAAGCTGCTCGCGGTGGCCGAAGGCTCGATGACGGTGATGGGCAGCCTGCTGGTGATCATCGCCCTGGCGATCGGCCTCAACTACTTTCTGGTCGATCAGCAGGTGCCGGATCGCATGGTGGAGTGGCTCAAGACGTTCGAGCTCACGCCCACGAAGTTCCTCATCCTCGTCAACCTGCTGCTGCTCGTCGTCGGCTGCTTCATGGACATCATGAGCGCGATCCTGATCGTCGCGCCCATGCTGGCCCCGATGGCCGCGGCGATGGGGATCAACCCCATCCACATGGGGATCATCTTCATCGTCAACCTGGAGATCGGCTACCTCACGCCGCCGGTAGGCTTGAACCTCTTCGTCAGCTCCACGCTCTTCAAGAAGGGGCTGGGCTGGGTGGTGAAGGCGGTGGTGCCCACCACGCTGCTCCTCATGGCCAGCCTGGTGGTGATCACCTGGTGGCCCGGGCTGTCGCTCACCCTGGTGGACGTGTTCAAGGACGAGCCGGCCGCGGTGGTGAAGCCGACGGAGCCCACCACGCCGGTGGAGCAGCCGCCCGACGGGAAGGTGAAGAGCCTGGAAGAGCTGATGCGCGAGGCGAAGCAGCAGGAGGACGCGCCGGCGCCGCCGCAGCGGGTGAAGAGCCTCGAGGAGCTGATGCGCGAAGCGAAGGAGAAGAAAGAGGACGCGCCGGCACCCGAGGCGGACGCAGACGCAGGCGCCGTCACTCCGTCGTGATCCCCACCACCTCCGCCAGCGGGCGCCCGGTGCGCTGCGCGCGCTTCAACTGCGCGTAGCGCCAGTAGGTGTAGACGACGGGGATCAGCTCCAGGGTGAGGAAGGCGCTGGTGATCAACCCGCCCACCATCGGCGCGGCGATGCGCTTCATCACGTCGGCGCCGGTGCCCTGGCTCCAGAGCAGCGGCATCAGGCCGATCAGCATGGTGGCCACCGTCATCAGCTTGGGCCGCACCCGCTGCACCGTGCCCTCTTCGTGCGCCTCGATGATGTCGTCGAGCGAGTTGAGCGTGCCCGCGCGGACCCGCCGGTAGAAGGCGTGATCGATGTAGACGATCATCACCACGCCCGTCTGCGTGGCCAGGCCGATGAGCGCGATGATCCCCACGTACACCGCCGTCGAGAGCCGGTAGTCGAGCAGGTACAGGGCCCAGGCGCTGCCCACCAGGGCGAAGGGGATCGACAGGAAGACGATCAACACCTCGGTGAGGTGCTTGAACTGCAGCCACAGGAGCAGCGCGACGATCGCCAGGGCCAGCGGCACCAGCCAGCGCATGCGATCCTTCATCTCCTCCAGCAGCTCGTACTGGCCGGTCCACTTCAGGTACATGCCTTCGCCCAGGAGCACCTGCCCCTGCGCGCGCGCCGCGTCCACCCGCACCTTGGCGTCCTCGACGAAGCTGCCGGGATCGCGCCAGCTCTCGAGATCGACGTACACGTAGCCCACCAGCAGGCCTGCCTCGTTGCGCAGCATGGGCGGCCCCGCCGTCACCACCACCTGCGCCAGCTCGCCCAGGGGCACGCTGCCGCCGCGGGGCAGGGGCACCAGCACCCGCCGCAGCGCCTCGGGGCTGGACCGGAAGTCCTCCTGGTAGCGGACCGACACCGCGTAGCGCCGCCGCCCCTCCACCGTCGTCGACACCGTGGCGCCCCCCACCGCCGTCTCCAGCGCGTTGGACAGCGCGTCGAGCTGCAGCCCGTAGCGGGACAGCGCCTCCCGATCCGGCACCACGTCCACGTAGGCCCCGCCCAGGCTGCGCTCGAACAGGACGCTGCGGGCGCCGGGCACCTGCTTGAGCTGCGCCTCCAGCTCCGTCCCCGCCACCTCGATCGCGTTCAAGTCGCTGCCGAACACCTTCACCCCGATGGGCGTGCGCACCCCGGTGGACAGCATGTCGATGCGCGCCTTGATCGGCATGGTCCACGCGTTGGTCCAGCCGGGCTGGTTGAGCGAGGCGTTCAGCTTCGCCACCAGCTCGTCCCACGTCTCCGGCCGCTCCTCGGGCCAGATCGCCCGCAGCGGGGGCTTGAGCGCCTCGGGCAGCCACGAGGAATACCAGCGCGGCTCCTTCACCTTCGGCCACTGCTCCCGCGGGTGGAGCTGCACCACCGTCTCCACCATCGACAGCGGCGCGGGATCGGTCGGCGTCTCGGCGCGCCCCACCTTGCCGAACACCGTCTTCACCTCCGGGAAGGTCTTCAGCACCTGATCCTGCAACTGGAGCTGCCGCTTGGCCTCCTCGATGGAGATGTTGGGCAGCGTGGTGGGCATGGAGAGGATGTCGCCTTCGTTGAGCGCCGGCATGAACTCGCTGCCCAGGTGCCGGGCCACGGGGATCGCCGAGAGCACCGCGAACAGGCCGATCGCCAGCGTCGTCACCGGCCGCTTCAGCGCCACGTGCACGAAGGGCGCGTAGAGGCGAACGATGAAGCGCGACAGCGGGTGCTTCGACTCGGGCCGCACCTTCCCCGACAACAGGAAGTCCCGCAGCGCCGGCGCGAAGGTGATGCTCAAGAGCGCCGCCGACAGCATGACGAACGTCTTGGTGAAGGCCAGCGGGCGGAAGAGGCGGCCGGCCTGCCCGGTGAGGCCGAAGACGGGCAGGAAGCTGGCCGCGATGATCAACAGCGAGAAGAAGATCGCCGGCGTCACCTCCTTCGCCGCTTCGTGCAGCAGCCGCCGCCGCTCCGCGGGCGAGAGCCCTTCAGGCGCGTGCTCCAGCTTCTTGTGGCAGGCCTCGATCATCACGATCTCTGCGTCCACCGTGGCGCCCAGGGCGATCGCGATCCCGCCCAGGCTCATGATGGTCGACGGCAGATCGAGCCACCCCATGGGGAGGAAGGACAGCAGCACCGCCAGCGGCATGGAGAAGATGGGCAGCAGCGCCGAGCGGAACGAGAGCAGGAAGAGCAGGATGACCAGCGCGACGGTGATCCCCTCTTCCAGGAGCGCCGTCTTCAAGGTGGCGATCGCGCGCTCGATGAGGCCGCTGCGATCGTACGTGGGCACCACCTCCACCCCCGCCGGCAGCGCGCCCTTCACCTCGGTCAGCCGCTGCTTCACCCGCTCGATGACCCCCAGCGCGTTCTCCCCGCTGCGGGCGATGACGATCGCCCCCACCGTCTCGCCGCGGCCGTCCAGCTCGGCCAGCCCGCGCCGCAGATCCGGCCCGAAGGTCACCGTGCCCACGTCGGCCACCCGCACCGGTGTCCCCGACTCGTCGGTGCGGATCGTCACCTGCGCCAGTTGGGTGAGGTTCTCCAGGTAGCCCCGCCCGCGGATGAAGTACTCGCGGCCGCTCAGCTCCAGCACCCGGCCGCCCACCTCGCCGTTGCTCCTGCGCACCGCCTCGGCCACCTCGTTGATGGTGAGGCGAAAGGCGCGCAGCTTCTCGGGATCGAGCCGCACCTGGTACTGCTTCTCGTAGCCGCCCACGCTGGCCACCTGGGCCACGCCGGGCACCGACTCCAGCGCGTAGCGCAAGGTGAAGTCCTGCAGGCTGCGCAGCTCGGCCAGATCCCGCTGGCCGCTGGTGTCCACCAGCGCGTACTCGTACACCCAGCCCACGCTGGTCGCGTCCGGGCCGAGGGTCGGGCTGACGCCTTCAGGCAGCGTCGCCGCGAGCCCCGCCAGGTACTCCATCACCCGCGAGCGCGCCCAGTAGGTGTCGGTGCCCTCCTCGAAGATGACGTAGAGGAAGGACATGCCCAGCATCGAGTAGCCCCGCACCGCGCTCACCTTCGGGGCGGCCAGCAGGCGGCTGGCGATGGGGTAGGTGACCTGATCCTCCACCAGGGTGGGGCTGCGGCCCTTCCACTCGGTGAAGATGATCACCTGCGGATCCGAGAGATCGGGGATCGCGTCGAGCGGCATGGAGCGCAGCGCGCGCACCGAGGCCACCCCGGCCACCAGGAAGAGGAAGAGCACCAGCCACCGCTGCTGCGCGCACCACTCGATGACGCGGGCGATCATCGGCTCACTTCCACGGTTGGGGGATGGTGTGCTTGCAGTCGTCCAGCATGGTGCCCATGCCGGCGTGCTGCGCCTCGCAGGCGGCGCAGGCCTTCCACTTGTCGGGGAACTTCAGCTTGTCCACCTGGAGATCGCACGGGTGCGGCTGGCTGCCGGAGCTGGACAGGGACGCCTGCAGGCGGCTCTCGGAGTCCACCAGGAAGGCCGCGCCCGACACCACCCGCTCCCCGGCCGCCAGCGCGCCGCGCACCTCCTGCTCGCTGCCCAGGTCCTCGCCCAGATCGACGAGCCGCGGCGACAGCGTGCCCCGGCCCTCGTCCACGAAGACGTAGCGCTGGGTGCCGGTGTCGATCACCGCGTCTCGCGGCACCACCAGGGCCTTGCGGGCGGGGCGCTCGAACTCCACCCAGCCGATCTGCCCCGGCTGCAGCGCGTTCTTCTCGTTGGGCAGCACCATGCGCACCTTCACGCTGCGCGCCTCCGGGTTGACCTGCGGGTAGATCAGATCGACGGTGCCCGAGACGCGCACGTCGGCGCGGTTGGCGAGGCTGAACGTGCCGGCGGTGCCCACGCCCACCGACGCGGCGTCGCCCGGATACACCTCGGCCACCACGTACACGCGGGAGAGATCAGTGATCTCGTACAGCGGCACGTCGCTGGAGACGTAGGCGCCCAGCACCGCGTTCTTCAGCGTCACGTAGCCCGACACCGGCGCCGTCACCGGGAAGGCGCGCACCGCCGTCTTCGTCTTCACCACCTGCTCCACGGTGGCGGCGGGCACGCCGAGCAGCGCCAGCTTCTCCTTCGCCGCCTGCACCTGCCGCGCGCCCGTCTCCCCGAAGGCCAGCGCGGCGATCAGCTCGTTCTGCGCCTCGAGGACCGCCGGGCTGTAGACGCGCGCCAGCTCCTGGCCGGCCCGCACCCGCACGCCCGTCTCGGACACCGAGATGGCCTCCACGAAGCCGGGGGTGCGCAGGTGCACCCGCGCCTGCCCGCGCTCGGGGGAGACGATCGACGCCGCCACGCGCAGCGCGCCGGACACGTCCGTCTCCTTCACCGCGGTGTAGCGCAGGCCGATCGCCTGCTGCCGCTCCAGCGACAGCGTCACCGGCACCACGCCCTCGGGCAGCGGGCCCTTCGGCGGCTTCACCTCCAGCGGGACCAGCCGCATCTTGCACAAGGGACAGGTGCCCGGGCCCGCCTGGACGATCTCGGGGTGCATCGGGCAGGTGTAGAGCTGCGCGGCGCCGGCGTCGTGCGAGTGGCTGGCGGCGGCGGGGATCGGCTCCAGATCCATCCCGCAGATCGGACACTGGCCCTTCGTGGGGGAGACGATCTGCGGGTGCATGGGGCAGCGGTAGAGGGCCTCGGCGTGGCTCGAGGCGGAGGTGGACGAGCCGGAGAGGTGGAGCCACGCGAAGAGCGCCAGCGCGGCCGAGGCGGCGATCAACACCCAGCGGACGATCGACGCGGCGCGCAGGGAGCGCGGGGTGAGCGGTGAGATCATGGCGTCTCCGGGGGCACGAGCTTGCTGCGCGGGGCGGCGCCGCCCACGGCCCAGTCGAGCTCGGCCAGCGCGTGCTCCAGGGTGCCGCGGGCCTCCACCAGGGAGACCTCCAGCTCGACGATGGCGTTCTCCGCGGTGAGCAGCAGCACCACGTCGCCCTGGCCGCTGCGGTAGGAGGCGAAGGCGGTGTCGAAGGCGCGGGTGGCGGCGGGCAGCGCCTTCTTCTCCAGCGCGTCGACGCGCACGGTGGCCTCCCGGACGGCCGCGAGCGCGCTGGTGACGTCCACCTCGACGCGGTAGCGCGCGTCGGCTGCTTCTTCTCCGGCGGCCTCGGCCATCGTCTCTTCGCCGCGGCGGGCGGCAGCGCGACCGCCCCACAGCCAGGGCAGCTCGAGGCCGACGTTGAAGCCCAAGCCGTGGGACGGGGCCGAGCGCACCGGCGGGAAGTAGGACAGCCCGAGGGTGACCGCGGGGGCGAGCGCTTCCTGCTTCGCGGCCCGGGCGCTGGCGACGGCGCGGCGGGACTGGCCTTCCGCCCACCTCGGCTCCGGGCGGGCGGCGCGCGCGGCGTCGAGGAGCTCGCCGGCGGAGGCGGTGACGGTCTCTACCGGCCCAGCGGCAGGGTCCCCGAGGGCGCCGTCCGGCGGCCGGCCCAGCAGCGCGTTGAGGCGGGCGCGGGCGCGGGCGATGCCGGCGGCCTCCACGGCGACGTCGGCCTCCAGCCGGGCGCGGTCGCGAGTGGCCTGGGTGACGTCGTCCAGCCGTCCACCCGAGCTCTGCCGGGCCTCGGTCACCTCGACGACGCGGCCGAGGACGTCGAGGTGCCGGGAGTGAATGGCGTGCCGCGCCCAGGCCTCGCGGTAGTCGGCGAAGGTGTTGGCCACCTCGCGATCCAGCTCCAGCGCCACGGCGTCGCGGCGGGCGCCTTCCATGTCGGCCTCGGCCTTGAGCGCTTGCTGCTTCGCGCCGCGGACGCCCCAGCCGGGGAGCCGCTGCTGGAAGGTGAACATCACCATGTCCGAGTCATAGAAGTTCCAGGGTTGATCGAGCGGCAGGCGCCACACCTGCGCCATCAGCTCGGGGCTGGGCAGGCTGCCGGCCGCGTCGCCCTGCGCTTCGAGCGCGGCCTCGCGGCGGCTGGAGGCGCGCAGGGCGGGGTTGTGAGCGCGCGCGGCGGCCTTGAGGGCGTCGAGCGTCAGCGGCTCCGGGAGCGCGTCCGGCGCGGCGGCGAGCAGGGTGGTGAGGGCGAGGACGTGCATGCAGGGCTCCAACCGGTTGCCAGTAGGCGGCAGAAAGCGAGTTGTGACGGGGAGGGGCGTCGGAGGGCGTTGGTGTCAGTCCCGGCGACACCAGGGAATCGCCGCTGGGGGCGTCGGCTCCCCCCTGCTCCAGGCCCGGGGAACGCACGCAAAGAAGCCCAGCGCGACGGCGAGCAGCGCCCGGCCCTCACAGCGGACGCTCGAGCTCCCATGCCGCCACGTTGAAGCCCGTCGCCTTGAACAAGTCCCCGTCCGCGCCCGCGTCCGCCGGCAGCGCGTGCGTCATCACCTTGCACCCGCGCGACTTGAAGTACGCCTCGGCTTCCTTGAGCAGCCGCTCGGCCACGCCCTGTCCCCGCCACGCCGGCGCCACGGTGAGCGCCTCGAGCCGGCCGTGCGTCGCGCCCGTGAAGGGGTGAGCGCCGCGCACCCGGGCGATCGCCCCGCCCACCGCGCGGCCCTCGTAATCCGCCACCAGGAGCCCTTCCGGCTCCTCCGACAGCGCCTTCTCCATCAACTGCCGGTACGTTTCGATCCAGTGCGCGCGCGACGGGAAGCGCTTCACCGTCTCTTGCTCCAGCGACTCCAGCACCGGAATGTCCATCACCTTCACGCGGCGCACGACCAGCGGCATGGCGGCTCTCTACCTGAAGCCCGATGCGAGGTGTCAGAGGACCTCTAGGCCTTGCAATTCGTTGATTTTACGTCGCTAACGCGCCGCAGCATTTCAGTGTAGATGTTCCCAGCCGCAGGTGGTACAGCCTCCCACCTGACGGATTCGAGCGCGTCGGACCCTCCACCCACGCGCTCGCACGCCGCGCCGAGGCCCCTCCCCGGCGCGGCGTGTTTTTTTCGTCGAAGGCTGCGCACTGGCTGGACGCTGCGTGTTGGATCGAAGATACGGTGTCGCCGCCGCCCGGAGCCCCCATGCCCAATCGCGTTCAGACTTCTCCCGTCGCGCCCCGCCCACTCCCGACGACGGCCCCGCCCACGTCCGTCACTGTGCAGTCCGGCGACACGCTGGGCAAGATCGCGCAGCGCATGGGCGTGTCTGCCGACGCGCTGGTGCAGGCCAACGTGGGCCGCTACCCGGGCCTGGCCACCAACCGCAACGCGATCCAGGTCGGCTGGACGTTGAAGGCGCCGGGCGCCACGCCCACCGCGCCGGCCAACCCCACCCAGGGCTCCTGGCAGCCGGGCGGCAGCGGGACCACCACCGGCACCGGCGGCGTCGCCGGCACCACCGTGCGCCCCAACGACTTCGGCAACAAGCTGGCCGCGGGCGGCGCCCAGTCCATCGAGCTGCGCACGAAGAAGCACCTCGACAGCATCGAGAAGACGGGCGTGGGCACCTATTACGGCGATCACTCCTCGTGGAAGTCGATGGACGCGACCGCGAAGCAGGAGTGGATCAACTCCAACGTGAAGCCCGGGGCCACCGCGCCCTCGGCGGGCAGCATCAGGGAGAGCTCCTGCATCGGCTGGGCGATGGAGAACGTGGGCGCCGCCTACGCCGCCGCCGGTAAGACGGAGCGCTGGAGCGAGATCATGCGCATCGTCACCAGCAAGGGCAGCAAGGGCATGGACCTCGCCAAGGAGCTCAAGAAGGACGGCTGGCAGGCGATCTACTGGAACCCTGACGCGAAGAACCCGTCCGACGGGAACGCGGAGCACTCCTTCTCTGCGCTGCAGGTGTCCCGCGGCAAGGGCTACTACGGCGTGGAGATCGACGCGCAGGTGACGAACTACCGGCCCACCGAGGGCAAGGGCACGAAGCAGGACATGTCCGGCGTGGAGAAGCTGCGCGACGTGCCCTTCTTCTTCGGCCTGGCCAAGGGCGGCATGCACACCTTCGTCGGCCGCAAGGGTGAGGTGAACGAGTTCCACTGGGCCGAAATGCCCAACAGCACGCGCGCCATCGAGCAGACGCCGCTGGAGAAGTTCGGCTGGAACTCAGGGCTGATCATGGTCCCGCCCGGGACCTGGCCGAAGGACTAAGAGCCGCTCCACCAGTCGAGGATCGATCTCGGCGCAGCCTGGGGATCCACCGCCAGGTTGAGCGCGGCGAGGCGCTCCAGCAGCGCGTGGGTCTCCTTGGCCGGGACCTGTGACGGCCCCTGCACGCGGTGACAGAAGAAGGTGCGGCAGCCCAGCGGGCGATCTTCGTACACCGAGCAGCGCTTCCCGGTGGGGCCGAGGAACGGGCAGCCTCCGTCCGCGCGCGCCTCAGGCAGCGGCCGGCCGTCCCGCCGGAGCCGCGCTTCCAGCACCGCCCACTCGCTCGGCCACAGCCACGGCAGGCGCTTCGTCACCTGGAGCTGACAGCACTCCGCGGTGCCAGGACAGCAGAAGGCTGCCCAGGTCCGGCTGCCCCGCTCCAGTACGTGGAGCGTCTCCTTGAGGGCCCGGCGGGCGCGCGTCGATTGCGCTGTCTCGCCGTCGTCCTGGTCGGGTACGGTGCCGCCCACGGGAGGGACTTACACCATGCAGCAGGCTGCCACTGCACCGTCTGGCGCGAAGTGCGCCGTCCACGCCGATCGCGCCGCGTCGCTCGTCTGCGGCCGCTGCGGCAACTTCATGTGCGCCGAGTGCTCGGAGGGCGGAGCGCAGACGCAGTGCTCAAAGTGCCGTGAGCTGACCGGCGGCTCGGCCTTCCCCTTCAGGCGCGACGACTTCGACTTCAGTCGGGTGTGGGATCTGTGCTGGAGCAGCTTCCAGCGCGAGTGGTTGGTGCTCTGCATCTGCTCGCTCGTCTTCATCGGGATGATCTTCGCCGGCTCGCTGGTCGCGAACGTCATCTCCTCGCTCTTCCTTCGGATCGGCGGCGTGAGCGGGGTCGGACGGGAAGCGCTGTCGCTGAAGTACCTGGGAATCAACTTCTTCGTCGGGCAGGTGGTGGGCACCCTGGTGAACATCGGCGTGCAGGGCGTGGCGCTGGTGGGCTTCTACCGGGTGCTGATGGACGTGCTGATCGGCCGCCGCGCCGACGTGGCGCGCATGTTCAGCCAACTGCGCAAGCTGCCCACCTTCGCGGTGACGCAGCTGCTGCTCTTCGCGATCATCTGGGTGCCCAGCATGTTGTACTTCGCGGGCCTGGCGACGGCCGCCCTGGTCGCCTCGGGGGTGAGCCTGGCCGACCTGGACGCGGTGCAGATCGACCGCCTCTTCCGCGGCGCTTCCTTCGGCATCTTCTTCCTGGGGCTGCTCCTCTACCTGGTGGTGTTCACCGTGGTCGTGCTCCCGCTGTCGATCTTCTCGGTGCCGGAGATCGTCGTCAGCGATTGCGGCGCGGTGGAGGCCCTGAAGCGCGCCTGGCGCATCGGCAGCGGGCACCGGCTGGCGATGATCGGCTACTCCTTCGTCGCCGGCCTGGTGATGATGCTCAGCGCGTTCCTCTGCCTGGTGCCGATCCTCGCGGGGTTTGCGCTCGGCTCGTCCCTGCTGGTCGCGCTCTTCCTCGCCGCACGGAACGGAATGGACCTGCCCGCGCCCGATCACTCCTGAGCGTCACAGCACCCGCAGCACGAAGCACTTCAGGTATCGCGTCTCCCGCAGCCCGAGCAGCACCGGGTGATCCATGCCCGCCCCGCGCTTCTCGAGGAGCTGCACCCGCCGCTTCGAGTCCGCCGCCGCCGCGTCCAGCAGCTCCTCGAAGCGCTCCTCGTCCACGTGGAAGGTGCAGGAGGCGGTGATCAGCGTGCCGCCCGGCTTGAGCAGCTGCATGGCCCGCAGGTTGATCTCCTTGTACCCGCGCACCGCGGCCTCGACCGCGCCCTTGTTCTTCGCGAAGGACGGCGGATCCAGCACGATGGTGTCGAAGCGCTTCCCTTCGTCCAGCGTGTCGCGCAGGTAGTCGAAGGCGTTGGCGGTGATCACCTCGACGTTGGACAGACCGTTGCGCTTCGCGTTCTCGCGGAGCTGCCCGCAGGCCGCCTCGCTGATCTCCACCGCGGTCACCTTCGCCGCCTTCCTGGCCAACTGCAGCGCGAAGCCGCCCACGTAGCTGAAGCAGTCCAGCGACTCGCCCGCGCCGTACGCCGACGCCATCACGTGGTTGTCGCGCTGATCGAGGAAGGCGCCCGTCTTCTGGCCCTGGAGGAGGTCGGCTTCCAGCTCGACGTCCCCCTCCCGGTAGGTGATGGCGCCGGGGGCGTCGCCGCGCAGAAGGCCCTTCTCGGGCTCCAGACCCTCGTGACGCCGCACGTTGGTGTCGCTGCGGTTGACGATCGCCTTCGGGTGGAAGAGCTCGGTCAAGAGGTCGGCGATGAGCTCCTTGCGCCGCTCGGTGCCCTTGTGCAGCAACTGCACCGAGAGGAAATCGCCGAAGCGATCGACCACCAGCCCGGGCAATAGGTCCGCTTCGCCGTGCACCACGCGGTACGCCGTCTGTCCGGGGTAGGCCGCGCGCCGCATCGCTTCTGCGCGGGAAAGGCGCTCACGGAAGAACGCGGCGTCCACCGGGGTGTCGTCCCAGGCCAACCAGCGCAGGACGATCTTCGACTCCTTCGAGAAGAAGGCCTGGCCGAGGAACCAGCCGCGCCCGTCCTCCACCCGCACCACCTCGCCGCCCTCCAGCCCCTTCGGGGGAGCCTCCACGTCGGCCGCGTAGATCCACGGGTGGCCGGCCTTCCAGCGCTCGACGCCCTTCTTCGTGATGCGAACGGTGGGCTGCGTCACGCTCAGACGTCCAGTACGCGATCGACGACCACGTGGCCACTGCCGTCGTCTTTCACCGTGCAGGCGGCGGTGAGCGGGTCGTGCTCGAGGAAGAGGATCCAGTCCTCCTCCACCGCCTGGGCCAACAGCTGCTTCTTCTCTTCGATCGCCGTCAGCGGGTAGAGATCGTACGCCGCCACCCACGAGGTCTTGAGGTGCGCGGTGGTGGGGATCAGATCGCCGCAGAAGACCAGCGTGCCGGCCTCGGTCGCGAGCCGCACCAACTGCAGGCCCACGGTGTGGCCTTCGCTGACGAAGAGGTGCACGCCCGGGAAGAGCTCGGTGGGCCCGTCCAGCAGGTGCAGCCGCCCGCTGTTCTCCAGGGGGGCGAAGTCGTCCTTGCGGAAGCTGCCCGCGTCGCGCTCGGACGGGTGGTGCGCCCAGCGCCAGTGGCGCCGCTGCAGGTGGTAGGTGGCCGACGGGAAGGCCAGCTTCAGCCCGCCGCCCTCCTCGCGCGTGGTGCCGCCGGCGTGATCGAAGTGCAGGTGGGTGAGCACCACGTCGGTGATGTCGGCGCGGGACAGGCCGGCGCGGTGCAGCCCCTCGTCCAGCGAGCCCTGGTGGTGATCGAGCCCGTACATGTCCCGGTGCTTGCCGTCCCACCGCACGCCGGCGCCGTCGTCGACGAGGATCCGCTTGTCGCCCGCCACCACCAGCATGCAGCGCAGCTCCAGCGAGATGCGGTTGCGATCGTCCGGGGGGAAGCGGCGCGCCCACAGCGGGCGCGGAACGACTCCGAACATGGCCCCGCCGTCGAGGGCGATCCGCCCGTCGCTCAGTGCGTGCACCTCCAGGAGGCCCAGCTGCAACGGCATGCGAAAGGATTCTCCCACGCTTCGCGGCCGCCCGGCAGCGCACGTTTTCGGCCTAGACTCTCGGGCGCGTGTCGGCCACCTACGACTTCCTGCTGCAACCCCAGGAGAACGGCGCGGAGCTGCCGCTCGAGCCACTCGAAGCGGCCTTGAAGGAGCGCGGCGCGAAGACCAGGCCCGACGGCGCCTGGCTGTGGTCCTTCGCGGGAGGCGACGTGGTGGGCCTGCCGATGCGCGAGAATGGAAAGGTGATCGCCTTCGAGCTCAAGGTGCCCCTCAAGGACACCACGACGCTGGTGTCCGCAGCGCTCAAGGCGGCGGCCGAGGTGGCCCAGGCGCAGAAACTGCGTCTGCTGGATCCGCAGCTCAACTACCCGGTGACGTTCGACTCCGAGGCCTCGGTGGGCGAGGAGTACCTGCGGCAGGCGCGCTACGCCGGAGAGTACCTGGGCGTCAGCGAGGCGATCGGCGCCACCACGCTGGCCGCGCGGCCGGATGAGTCGTCCAACCCCGGCCTGCGGATCCTCCTCGCGTTGATCGTCTTCGGGGTGGTGCTGTTCATCACCTTCCGCGTCATGACCGGTTGAGGTGGTCACCGGACGAAGCGCCAGCAGCGGTGGACCGTGCGGCGGAAGTCCTCGGGGATCGAGCGGGGCGTGAGCTCCTCGGCCGCAGCCAGCCGCGCGTCCAGCTCGAAGCCGAGGAAGTTGGTGGAGAAATACAGTGTGCCGCCCGCGGCGAGCAGCTCCAGCACGCGTGTCACGAGGTTCCGGTGATCGCGCTGCACCTCGAAGCGGCGCTCCATCTTCTTCGACGTGGAGAAGCTCGGCGGGTCGAGGACGATCAAGTCATACGGTCCGCGGGCGCTGTCCAGCCAGCCCAGCACGTCGGCGCGGACCACGCGGTGCCTGGAGTCCGGCCCAAAGCCGTTGTGGCGGAAGTTCCGCTCCGTCCAGTCCGCGTAGGTGTTGGACAGATCCACGGTGGTCGTCTCCGCCGCGCCACCCGCCCGCGCATAGACGGAAAACGAGCCGGTGTAGCCGAAGAGGTTGAGGAAGCGCCGGCCGCCCGCCTCGTCGCCCACCCGCTTCCGCGTGTTCCGGTGATCGAGGAAGAGGCCGGTGTCCAGGTAGTCGGACAGGTTGCACTCGAAGGTGAGCCCGTTCTCCTGCACCAGCGCGGTGGTGGACTGGGCGCCCACGCGGCCGTACTGCCCTTCGCCCCACGGCTTCGGCTCGTGCGTCTTGGTGAAGATCTTCTCCACCGGGAGCGCCAGCGCCGCGCTCACCGCCCGCACCACCTCCGCGCGCGACTGCTCCAGCGTACCCTCCCGACGCTGCTTGCGGCGCGGGTACTCCATCACGTGCGCGTAGCCCGCGTACCAGTCGACCGCGAACGGCCACTCCGGCACGTCCAGATCGTACAGGCGGAAGGCCGTCAGCCCCTGCCGCGCCGCCCACTTGAAGCGGTGCTTCGCGTTCTTCTTCAGGCGGTTCTCGAAATCCGACATGCGCGCGCTCGCGCGAATAGCCGACCTCGCCGGCGTGGGCTAGGTGAGTCCACCCATGCGCCGCGCGCTCCTCCTCGTCTCGATGCTCCTTCCCGCCACGTCCTTGGCCGGGGAAGGGAAGTGGATGCCGCAACAAGTCCTGGAGCTCGGGCCCGGCTGGGTGAAGCAGCAGGGCTTCGGCCTGCCGCTGGACAGGCTGTGGAGCGAGAAGGCGGGCGGCGGGCTGCTCTCCAACGCGGTGCAACTGCCGGGCTGCTCGGGCAGCTTCGTCTCCGCCCAGGGGCTGCTCATCACCAACCACCACTGCGTGGTGGGGATCCTCCAGGAGCACTCCACGCCCCAGGCCAACCTGACGAAGGACGGCTACCTCGCGCGGGCCGCCGTGGACGAGAAGCCGGCGAAGGCCTTCCGCGTCCAGGTGCCGCGCGCCTTCCGCGACGTGACGAAGGACGTGCTGGCGGCCATCCCCAAGGACGTGGACGACCTGGGCCGCTTCAAGGCGGTGGAGGCGAAGCAGAAGGCGCTGGTGGCCGAGTGCGAGATACAGCCGGGCACCCGCTGCGTCTTCGGCACCTTCGACGGCGGGCGCTTCTTCACCATCACCGAGTTCACCGAGCTCACCGACGTGCGCCTGGTGTACGCGCCCCCCGGCCAGGTGGGCGACTTCGGGGGCGAGGTGGACAACTGGATGTGGCCGCGCCACTCCGGCGACTTCGCCCTGTTGCGCGTCTACGAGGGCGGCAAGCCGTACCAGCCGAAGTGGTGGTTCCCCGTCTCCACCCGGGGCCTGAAGCCGGGCGACGCGGTGGCGGTGCTGGGCTACCCCGGCGTGTCCTTCCGCGCGTGGCTGGCCGACGAAGTCGCCGAGCGGCAGGCCCGCTTCTACCCGCAGGTGCGCGAGCTCTCCGCCGAGTGGGTGGCGATCATGGAGGCCGAGGGGAAGAAGTCCCCCGAGGTGGCCATCGCCACCGCCGACGATCTGCGCGCGCTCTTGAATCGGCGGAAGAACTCCGAAGGGCAGCTCGCGGGCCTCGCGCGGGGGCGGATCGTCGAGGGCATGCGCGAGGCGGAGGCGCGGGTGGAGGCCTTCGCGAAGAAGCAGGGCCTCACCGACGCCGTCGCCGCGCACGACGCTCTGGCGGCGCTGCACCAGGAGAAGCTCTCCACCTGGGATCGCGACTTCCTCCTCGACACTTCGTCGCACGGCGCGCGGGCCTTCGGCTGGCCGCTCCTCGTCGCCCGTCGCAGTTGGGAGGCGCAGCGCCCCGACGCCGAGCGCGAGCTGGGCTACCAGGAGCGCGATCTGCCCCGGCTGCGCGAGCGGCTGGAGCGCGATCAGAAGCGGTACGCCCCCACCGCGGACTTCGCCCTGGCGATGTCCTGGCTCCGGCGCGCCCTGGCGCTCCCGAAGGCGCAGCGGATCGAGACGGTGGACACGGTCTTCGGCGGCCTCAAGGACGAGGCGGCGGTGGCGGCGAAGCTCAAGGCCCTCATTGGCCCCTCGAAGCTCTTCACCCTGGCCGAGCGGATGAAGATGTTCGACGAGGGCGTGCCGCAGTTGATGACGCGGAAGGATCCGCTGCTCGACTTCGCGCTCGGGCTGGACGTCGAGCGCCGGCGCCTGCGGGATCGCCGGGAAGCGTGGGCAGGCCGGGCGCTCCAGTTGCGGCCCCGGTGGCGCGCCGCCGTCCTCGCCCTTGCCGCCCGCCCCGTCGCTCCTGACGCCAACTCCACCCTGCGCGTCACCTTCGGGCGCGTGCGGGGCTACTCCCCGCGTGACGGCGTGACGATGGAAGCCCAGACCAGCCTGGCCGGCGTGCTGGAGAAGCACACCGGCGTCGAGCCCTTCGACGTGCCGCTGAAGATCCGCGAGGCCGTGGCGGCGAAGAAGCCGGCGCGCTTCGTCGATCCGCGGCTCAAGGACGTGCCGGTGGACTTTCTCGCCGACTGCGACACCACCGGCGGCAACTCCGGCAGCCCCGTCATCGACGGCCAGGGCCGCTTGGTGGGCGTCAACTTCGATCGCGTCTGGGAGAACGTAGCCAACGACTTCGGCTACAACCCGGCCGTCGCGCGGAACGTCAGCGCCGACGTCCGCTACCTCCTCTGGCTGCTGGCGGAGGTCGAGGGCGCAGGTGATCTGCTGAAGGAATTGGGCGCTGACTAGCGCACACGGAACGACTTTCGCGACGGCCGCGTTTGTGGTGAAGGCGGCGCATGCGCTTCGACACCCTCGCGATCCACGCCGGGCAGCACCCCGATCCTTCGACGGGCGCGATCATGACGCCCGTGTACTTCACCTCCACCTACGTCCAGGACGGGCCGGGGGAGCACAAGGGCTACGAGTACAGCCGCACGAAGAACCCCACGCGCACCGCGCTGGAGGCGTGCCTGGCCGCGCTGGAGGGCGCGAAGTTCGGCTACGCCTTTGCCTCGGGCTGCGCCGCCGCGGACATGCTGATGCACCTGCTGGAGCACGGCGATCACGTGGTGGTGTCCGACGACGTGTACGGCGGCACCTTCCGGCTCTTCGACAAGGTCTTCAAGCGGCAGGGACTGTCCTTCTCCTTCGTGGACATGACGGACCCGTCCAACCTGGAGAAGGCGATCACTCCGAAGACGAAGATGATCTGGGTGGAGACGCCCACCAACCCGATGCTCAAGCTGATCGATCTCGCGCGCGCCGCGGAGATCGCCAGGAAGCACAAGCTGGTGAGCGTCTGCGACAACACCTTCATGACGCCGTACTTCCAGCGCCCGCTGGAGCTCGGTTTCGACATCGTCACCCACTCCACGACGAAGTACCTGAACGGGCACTCGGACTGCGTGGGCGGCTTTGTGTGCACCAGCGATCAGGCGCTCGCCGAGCGGATCGCCTTCCACCAGAACGCGGTGGGCGGGGTGCCGGGACCGATGGACAGCTTCCTGGTCCTGCGCGGCGTGAAGACGCTGCACCTGCGCATGGAGCGTCACGCGCAGAACGCGGCGAAGGTGGCTGACTACCTCACCCGGCACCCCAAGGTGACGAAGGTGACATACCCGGGCCTCGAGACGCATCCCCAGCACGCGCTGGCCCGCAAGCAGATGAAGGGCTTCGGCGGCATGATGATCTTCGACCTGAAGGGCGGCCTGGAGGCGGCCCGGCGCTTCTTGAAGACGGTGAAGGTGTTCGCCTGCGCTGAGTCCCTGGGCGGGGTGGAGTCCCTCATCGAACACCCGGCGATCATGACCCACGCCTCCATCCCCAAAGAGAACCGTGAGAAGCTGGGAATTACCGACGGGTTGATTCGTCTGTCCGTGGGCATCGAAGATGCGCAGGATCTGATCGATGACTTGAAGCAGGCCTTCGAGGCCGCCTGATTCCTTTTTGCTCTCCGCGTGATCGTCTCGTTGCTCGCAGTCGTCCTGGCCTCCCCCGCGCTGCCCAAGGCGTGTGAGCCTCCTGCGGCCCGAGACGTGGCCCCGCTCGCCGAGCTGGCCAAGAAGTCCGGGGCCGTGTCGGTGGGCCTCGACTCCATCGCCACCTGGTGCTTCGACAGCGGCGGCGCCTGGACGGGAGGGCACAAGCT
Organism: Myxococcales bacterium; assembly: GCA_020846875.1. Taxonomy (GTDB): domain Bacteria; phylum Myxococcota; class Myxococcia; order Myxococcales; family Myxococcaceae; genus JADLDB01. Next base: position 82,027 of record JADLDB010000151.1, read on the forward strand.
GAAGAAGGGCAAGCAGCCGGATCCCGAGGCCATCCCTTCCGGCGACTGCGCCAAGGCGATCGGCACCTGCGAGGGCGCCAAGGTGGTGCTGACGGCCGACCTGCGCGCGCTGCTGTACGACGCCCTGTCGGACATGGAGACGCCGTACCTGGGCCTCAAGTACCCGCCCAAGCGCTCGGGCCTGGCGGAGCGCCCACCGGAGAATGCCGACTGCCGCTCGAAGAACCGCAGCGAGCTGTTCGCCCAGGCCCAGGCGCGGATGGACATCGCCCGGCTGGCCAACCAGGCGCAGAGCGAGTACCGGAACTTCCGCACCTGGCTGTACAAGGAAGGCCTGAAGTGCGCGCAACTGGTGGCGCGCGGTGAGACGGATCTGACGCGCCGGGGCCTCGCCGTCGACACGCCGGTGGAGAAGGGCGGCGGGACGATGCAGGTGGACGGGGGCCTGGCGTTTCCCGCCGGGGCGGCGACGGTGACGAAGGGCGCGCCGAAGGGCGCGGTGGTGGTGACGAAGGACTCGCCCAGATCGGCGGTGGTGGTGACGCACACGCCCGAGGGTGCAGCGGGTGGCGCGGCAGCAGCGGGGCCTGCTGGAGCGACTGGTACGGGCGCTGGAGGCGCCGCCGGCGCGTCTGGTTCGGCAGCGGGTGGCACGGCTTCGGGGGGCGAGGCACCTCCCGGTGGAGGCCCTGCGGGTGCGGGCGTCTCCGGAACATCCGGTGGCGGCGTTGCGGGCGCGCCGGGGACGGCCACCGCGGGCGGAACAGCAGGAGCGGGTATTCCCGGGGCCGGCGGCGGCGGGGCAGGCGGGGGAGAGACTGGGCCCTCTGGCGCGAGGGCGGGCGCTTCCGGGGCCGGTGTCGCGGGGGCGGGGGCGGGCGCTCCGGGAGCAGGCGTCGGCGGTGCGGGTGCAGGAACGGCCGGCGCGGGAGGCCCTCGGGTGGCGGCTGCGGGCGCGGCGGCAGGCGGCGCCGGAGCGGCGGGGACGGCAGGCGGAACGGGACCCGGCCCCGGCGGCACAGGCGCTGGCGGAACAGGTGCTCCGGCCGGCGGCGGCGCGGTCGGCACGGCTGGCACGGGCACTGCGGGCGTGGCAGCGGCGGGAGCGGCAGTCGGCGGGTCCGCGGCGAAGGACGTTCCGTTGGGTGGCCCCACGGTCGAGCGACAGAAGGCGCTGGCGTCCTCGATGATCGTCAAGTGGCGCTACCTGGCGGAGCAGCGAAAGCGCATCGAGCCGGATCCGGACTGGGCCCTGGGCTTCCTGGCCTCCCGCGAGCTGCGCGAGTGCAGGTGCCAGCGGGTCGAGCCGAAGGACATCGTCGCCCGCCTCGAGGCCGGCGATCGCGTCGCGGCGCTGCAGGCCGATGATGAGAAGAACACGAGGTGCGAGCTCTGCCTCCAGGACTCCTACCCGCCGTGGAAGGTGCGCGTTCAGAAGCAGTGCGCACAGATGGACGATTTTACGGACTACGAGCTCGGCGTGCTGCAGCGCTCGGACGACGGGAACGGTTTGCCGCCGCGCTGCTTCGAAGCCAGCCGCATTCGCCGCACGGCCCGGCCTCCTCCGAAGGGACAGGGCACCGCCTCGGCCGGTACCACGACGCCGGGCAAGGGCGGCAGCGCCTTCATCATCACCAGGAATCCGGATCAACCGGCGCCGGCCCCTGTCGCGCAGGGCGGCGGCGCGGAGCGGCCCAGCGCCTATGCGCCCATCCCTCCAAGAGAGGACGGACACGTCTACTACCGGGTGTTCATGAGCCGGGCCTGCGAGGCCGAAGTCGAACCGGGGCCCATCCTGGCGCGCACCGGCGACCTGATGCCCGTGCCGCCCGGGGCCGCGGCGCTGATCGTCAAGAGCCCGTGCGGTGGGCTGGTCGAGGTGTATTTTGGCCGCGAGGAGAAGCCGCGCGTCACCGAGGTGTTCGCGAAGAATCAGCCGCTGCGCCTGCAGTTCCGCAAGCCATGAGCGAGGACGCCACCAGGGCCATCCCCGGCAAGTTGGTCGACGGCGTGTTTCGCAAGGCGCTGGGACCGGATCTGACGCCCGCTCTGCTGGAGGCGCTGGCCGAGGTGGGCGTCGACTTGTCCGTGCCGCTCAGGCCCGCCTACCCGCGCCCCACCTGGTACCGGGCGATCGAGGTCACCGCCGCCGCGCTCTACGCGCACGAGACGCCCGACGCTCAACTGCGCCTGCTGGGCCAGCACGTCATGCGCGCGCTCAAGGATCGGGATCTGATCAAGGGGCCCTGGCTCTCGATGGCCCGGCTGATGGGACCGCGGCGGGCGCTCAAGCAGGCGGCGGACTTCGCCCAGGGCGGGCCGATCAAGCTGACCCTGGTGGAGAAGGGGAAGCACGAGGTGGAGATCCACGTCGAGGAGGGCGCACAGCCCGAGTTCCTCGCCGGCCTCCTGGAGGGGACCATCTTCCTCCTCGGAGGGAAGGAGCCGAGCGCGGCCATCGGGGCGCGCACGGCGGTCAGCACCACCTTCCTCACCCGGTGGCGCTGACGGCGCTTTCAGTTGATGACGAAGGCCAGCCGGACGAAGGCCCAGGGCCCCAGGTTGCCCTGCACGTCGCGGAACACCGGGTGCCCGAGGATCGCGGAAGGATCTCTCGCCAGGGCCACTCCCGCGCTCGCGTCCAGATCAAACGGGGCGAAGTGCTTGCGCCAGCCGACGGTGACCTCGACCATCGGGGCCACGGTCACCAGGCCGTCGCGGACCCACAACTGCGCGCCGCCGAGGCCGCCCAGCCGCCAGTCGCCGGTGAACAAGCGGAACTCGTTGGCGAAGCGGGCCTGGAAGAGCGGACCCAGCCACGACAGCTCGAGGTCGGGCAGCACCGAGAACCAGCGGAGGACGCGGATGCGGGAAGCCGTCTGAGCCCACAGGCCTGCCACCGCGTCGTTGGTGCCCTGCTCCTGACCGGCGAGGGCGCGCCCAGCGACGTCGATGCTGACACCGTCGGACTGCCACAGCCGGCCTCGCACGCCCAGCCACCCGCCGCGAAGGAAGGTGCCGGCGCGGTCGTCGTCGAACAGGTTCCACCCGCCCAACTCGACCTGGATCCGCGTGCCCAGCGCGAGGCGCCCGTCGACGGCCAGGTGGCCCAGCTGGGGCGCCGAGTACACGGCGGCGAGGGACTCGTTGCCCTTCGCGGGCGCAGGGACCACGGCGCCGTTGACGGTGGGAGGCTCGGCGGCGGCGACCGAGGCGGCGAAGAGAGCGAGGAGAACGAGGGGGCGCATGGGGAACCTCCGAGAAGCGTGCTGAGTATCACCGGCGGCCGTCCAGCCCGCTGCTCGCATTCGGACGAGCGCGTTGCGCCGGGCGGGCTGCTCGGGCACCGTGCGCCGGGCGATGGGGCTCCTCTTTCATCGGCTCACATCTGGTGACGACGGGGTGGTGCTGCGCCTGCGCGTCAGAGCCACCGGGGCCGAGGAGCGGCTGACCGCGCGCGCCCTCACCTCCCGCTGCGGGCGAGTCGTCCAGGCGCTGGCCGAGCGAGGAGTTCGGCCAGGGCAGCGCGTCGGCGTCTGGGCGCAGGGCACGCTGGACACGCTGGTGGCGCTGACGGCGACCGCGGTCGGCGGCTACGTGACGGTGCCGCTCGATCCGAAGCTGGGGCCGCTGGAGCTGGGGCACCTCGCGAAGGACGCGCAGCCGGTGGTTGCGCTGGCGTCGGATCCGGAGGCGGTGGCGGGGCGACTGAGCGGCGTCCCGGTCCTCGGAGTGCCGGCGGGCGAGGCCGCGCTCACCACTCACCGGGCGGTGGACGACGAGCCGCTGCTCATCCTCTACACCTCGGGGACGACGGGCCTGCCCAAGGGGGCGGTCTTGAGCGCGAGGAACGTGGCGTTCAACCTGGACGCGTTGGCGCAGGCCTGGGGCTGGACGCGCGCGGACGTAGTGGTGCACGCCTTGCCGCTCTTCCACGTGCACGGGCTGGTGCTGGGGCTGTACGGCTCGCTGCGGAACGGTGCGGGCCTGGACTGGCTGCCGCGCTTCAGCCCGGAAGTCGTCGAAGACGCCCTCTCCCCCATCGGGGGTGAGGGGAAGGTTCTCTTCGCCGTCCCCACGATGTACCACCGCCTCGCGGACGCGGCAGAGAACTCCCAGGAGCTGGTCGCAGCGCTCCAGTCCGCGCGCCTGCTCATCTCCGGCTCGGCCGCGCTCCCGCTGCGCGATCACCAACGCCTCCACCGGCTCACCGGCCGGCGGGTGCTCGAGCGCTACGGCCTGACGGAGACGCTGATCAACACCGCCGTCCTCCCGGGCAGCGAAAGCGAAGCGGGCAGGGTAGGGCAGCCGCTCGAGGGGGTGGAACTGCGCCTCGTGGACGACGCGCGCCAGCCGCTGGCCTCCTTCGACGACGCGACGATCGGCGAGGTGGCGGTCCGTGGCCCGCACGTCTTCCTGGGCTACTTGAACCGGCCCGACGCGACGGCGGCGGTGAAGGACGAAGGCGGCTGGTACTACACGGGGGATCTGGCGACGCGGCGGGCAGATGGCAGCGTGCGGATCGTCGGGCGGAGGGCGACGGATCTGATCAAGTGCGGTGGGTACAAGGTGGGTGCGGGGGAGGTCGAGGCGGCGCTCCTCGAGCACCCGCAGGTTCGCGAAGCGGCGGTGGTGGGCCGGCCGGACGCGGATCTCGGCGAGAAGATCGTTGCCTTTGTGGTCACCTCCGGGGACACGACTCCCGCGGCGCTGCAGGACTTCGTGGCGAAACAGCTCTCACCCCACAAGCGCCCGCGAGAGGTGCGCGTGGTGGACTCGCTGCCCCGAAACGCGATGGGCAAGGTGCAGAAGGCGAAGCTGCCGTGAGAGCTCCGTGGACCGCTGCTACTCACTCGACCGAAACGGTCGAGTGAGTCACAACGGACTGCTCGCGGCGCCCAGGGGCGAAGGCAATCGCCTGCCGGCTCCGGCCGTATTCGCGCCGTCACCCCTTAAAGGAGACGACACGACGATGCGGAATCAAGGACTTCCCCGCTGGCTGATGGTGCTGTTGGCGCTGGTGGCCGTGGTGGTGTTGGGCCCGCCGGTGCTGGGCTTCCTGCTGGGCCTGGCGGGGTTGGTGGTGGGCCTCGCGGCGGTGCTGCTCAAGCTGGGCGTCATCGCGCTGGCGATCTTCCTGGTGGTGGCGATGTTCCGCGCGATCCTCGGCGGCGCGTCGCGGCCCACCGATCGCGGCGGCGACAGCCTGGCGCGGCTGGAGCGGCTGGACAGCTCGAAGCGCTCGCTCGACGAGGAGCTCGAGCGCGCGGTCTCCGCGACCCGTCGTTGAGTGCTGGCTGGGGTAGGCTTGGGGCCGTAGCCGCGCATCAACGCGCGCCAGGGGCGAGCGGAGGATCTGAAGGCGCACCCGGTTAGGCCCCGGCGAGGAACTCGATCAGGTCGATCTTCGTCACCACCGCGGTGATCTTCTGCCCTTCCCGCACCACCGCCACGTTGTCCTGGCCGAACACCTGCCGCAGTTGGGGAATGGTCGTCTCCAGCGTCACCACGCCCTGCAGGGGCGCGACCAGCGCGTCGATCGGGTCGACCAGCTTGTAGCTGCCGCCGACGAGGCAGTTGAGCAGATCGTACTCGTGGATCATCCCCACCGCGGTGCCGTCCGCCGCCAGCACCGGCATCTGCGAGATGCCGTGCTTCTTCATGTCCTCGATCACCCGGCCGATCTTCTCGCCCTTCGCGGCGGTGATCAGCGTCTGCTTCCGCGCGGCCACGATCTCGCGCACCGTCCCCGGGCCCTTCTCCTCGAGGAAGCCGTTATCCCGCATCCACTCGTCCGAGTAGAACTTGGAGATGTACGAGTTCCCCGAGTCGGGCAGCACCACCACGATCGTCTTGCCCTTGCCGGCTTCCTTCGCCACTTCGATCGCCGCGTGCACCGCCGCGCCCGAGGAGCCGCCGCCGAAGATGCCTTCTTCCCGGGCCAGCCGGCGCGCCGCGATGAAGGACTGCCGATCGTCCACCTGGCGCACCTGATCCACCACCTTGAAGTCCATGGCGGCGCACAGCATGTCCTCGCCGATGCCCTCCACCTTGTAGACGTGCGCGTCGCCCACCTTCCCGGTCTTGAAGTACCCCGCGTAGATGGAGCCGATCGGATCGACGCCCACGTTCTGGATCTTCGGGTTCTTCTCCTTGAAGAACTTCCCCGCGCCGCTCATCGTGCCGCCGGTGCCCAGGCCCGCCACGAAGTAGTCCACCTTCCCGTCGAGCTGCTGCCAGATCTCCGGGCCGGTGGTGAGGTAGTGCGCTTCGATGTTGTCCGGCGAGTGGTACTGGTTCGGGTAGAAGGCGCCCGGCGTCTCGCGCACCAGCCGCTTGGCCGTCTCGTAGTAGCTGCGCGGATCGTCCGCCGGCACGTTGGTCGGCGTCACCACCACCTGCGCGCCCATCGCCTTCAGGCGGTTCACCTTCTCCGCCGACATCTTGTCGGGCATGGTGAAGATGCACTTGTACCCGCGGACCGCCGCCACCATCGCCAGGCCGAAGCCGGTGTTGCCCGAGGTGTTCTCGATGATCGTCCCGCCGGGCTTCAGCTTCCCTTCTTTCTCCGCCTTGTCGATCATGTGCACCGCCATGCGGTCCTTGATCGCGCCGCCGGGGTTCATGAACTCCAGCTTCACGTAGACGGTGGCGTCGTTGGGGCCGACCAGCTTGTTCAGCTTCACCAGCGGGGTGTGGCCGATCGCGGCGAGGACGGTGTCGTGGACGTTGACGGGCATGCGGGCGTCCGTAGCACCCCGGCGGACGGATCGGGAAGGCCCAAGCGGGCCCCTCACATCGCCTTGCGCACCTTGACGTTCTTCATCAAGGACTCGATGCGCTCCAGCACCTCGGCCTTGTACACGCGCGATCCGCAGTTCGGGCAGGCCCCCTGCGGCACGTCGGTCAGCACCACCACCTTGCCGTCCACGGTGAGCCGCACCTCCACGTAGCGGTTGTCGTAGACGCCGCTGCAGGGGCACCGCCCGTAATCACGCTTGGCGTAGTCGGCCATCGAAGGACGTACCATAATAGACGGGTGAGCAGCCGCGTACCTCCATCAGGCGTGCCCGCCGGCGGCGGCCCGTCCAAGGCCGAGCTGGAGGTGGAGCGCCCCGCGCCGCCGAAGGAAGCGAAGGCCAAAGGCGAGGCCGGCGCCGAGGCCCAGTCGCCCGAGGCGCAGCTCTGGGCCGGCCTGGACATGGATCGCTCCCTCGAGATCCCCATGAAGGAGCTCGAGGCCCGCCTCGCCGAGACGGGCGCCTCCGAGAGCCTCGAGAAGGAGGAGGCGAAGGACTACCTGTCCGAGACGCACGAGGAAGGCGAGCGCAAGGACAAGCTGAACAAGCTCAAGAAGTGGGCTGCGCCGTCTGGCAAGCCGGGGCAGAACCAGAGAAAGCCGGATCCCAGAGCCGCCCTGATGCGCCGCCCGGGCACCGGACCCGCGCCCGGCAAGGACGGCTTCCAGGCACAGACGGCCCGGCAGGCCGCGCTGTCCTCCACCAGCTACAAGAACCTCACCCCGGTGGGCCAGGTGTCGGCCAACAAGCTGGCCGGAGAGCCCGCGCGCACCGAGAAGCCGCCCGACGCCTTCAAGCTGCTCAAGGAGGCCCGTGAGAAGGGCGAGCTGTTCACCGAGGACGCGCTGCGGGACGGCCACTGCGAGGATCAAGAGGATCCCGCGCTCGCCGAGGCGGTGGAGGAGTGCATTCGCAAGTGCTTTGGGCTGCGCGGCATCCTGCGGATCGGGCCCGGGAAGAATGACAAGCGCGAGCCGATCATCGTCGTCGCCATCACCCAGGGCTTCACCGACGCGTCGCTGACCAAGGTCCCCGGCGCGGTGAACGGGTTTTCCACCCTGGTCGCCATTCCCTTCGATCTGCTCCCGCTCAAGCGTGAACGCTGACCCCTCATGACCCTCGACAATCGCCTCCGCCGCCAGGTGGAGCTGGCCACCGGCCGCAGCGCCTCCGACGCCCCTGTCAAGAAGCTGAAGGGCGACGCCTCCAACCGCTCCTACTACCGGGTGGGCGCGCCGCCCGACAGCCACGTCCTCATGGTGATGCCGCCCGACGCGGCGAAGAAGAGCGAAGAGGCCTCCAGCGGCGAGGCCCCGAAGGAGCTGCCCTTCGTCAACGTGCACCGCTACCTGGCCGGGCTCGCCGTCCGCGTGCCGGAAATCCTCCGCTACGACGAGCCGGAGGGAGTGATGGTGCTGGAGGATCTGTCCGATCACACCTTCGAGCAGGCGCAGGCCGCGGGCGATCGCGCCGGCTGGTACACGAAGGCGGTGCGGCTCCTGGCCAGGCTGCGCGCGCGCGCCGAGGCCAGGCCGGACTCGAGCTGCCTGGCCTTCACCCGCTCCTTCGACGAGGCGCTGTACGACTGGGAATTGCACCACTTCCGTGAGTGGGGCCTCGAGGCGTGGAGCGGGAAGAAGCCCACCGCCGAGGAGCGCGCACAGCTCGACGCGATCTTCCTGCGCATCGCGAAGCAGCTCGCCGCCGCCCCCAAGGGCTTCACCCACCGTGACTACCAGAGCCGCAACCTGATGGTGACCCGGGGCGAGCTGGTGGTGATCGACTTCCAGGACGCGCTGCAGGGGCCCAGGCAGTACGACCTGGTGGCGCTGCTGCGCGACAGCTACGTGGAGCTGCCCCGCGACTTCGTGGACGCGATGCTGGACGAGTACATCGTCGCCTTCGAGCAACAGACGCGTGAGAAGATCGCCGCCGGCCCCTTCAAGGCCTTCTTCGAGCTGCTCACCGTGCAGCGGAAGCTGAAGGACGCCGGCCGCTTCGAGTTCATCAACCGGGTGAAGGGCAACCCGGGCTTCCTGGTCTCGATCCCCGCCAGCCTGCGCTACGTGAAGGCCGCGCTCGACGCGCAGCCTCAGCTCGCGGAGCTGCGGCGGATCGTCGCCAGGTACGTGCCGGAGCTGACGTGACATGCGGGCGATGGTGCTCTGCGCCGGCCTCGGCACCCGGCTGAGGCCGATCACCCACGTCTTCCCCAAGCCCGCGGTGCCGCTCCTGGGCGCGCCGCTGCTCCGCTACGCGCTGGCCACGTTGAGGGCCGCGGGGATCCGCGAGGTGGGCATCAACACCCACCACCTGCTCGGGGTGATGGAGGAGGTGGCGCGGGCCGAGTGCGGGCGCGCGGGCCTGGCCCTCACCGTGTCGCGCGAGGAGGGGGAGATCCAGGGGACCGGCGGAGGGATCCGCGGCCTCAACGACTTCCTGCGGGGCGGCGACTTTGCGGTGCTCAACGGCGACGTGCTGTTCGCGCTGGATCTGGCGCCGGTGCTGGAGGCGCACCGGAACAGCGGGGCCGCCGCCACCATGGTGCTGCTGCCCATGCCGGAAGGGGAGCGCTTCAACCCCGTGGAGGTCGACGCCGCGGGCGCGGTGCGGCGCATCGCCGGGCAGGGGCCGGGTGGACCGCGGCTCACCCCCTGGCACTTCTCGGGCGTGCACGTGCTGACGAGCGCCGTCTTCGGCTTCATGGCCGCCGCCGGGCCCGAGGACATCAACCGCGACGTGTACGTGAAGATGATCGGCAGTGGCCTCACCGTGCGCGCGCACGTGCTGGAGGATCGCGCCGCCTACTGGTCGGATCTCGGCACGCCGGCGCGCTACGCCGCAACCCACCAGCACCTGCTGTTCGGCCAGGCGCCCATGGAGCGCTTCGGCGCCGCCAACCCCTTCACCCTGCCTCGGGGGGCCGGCAACTATTGGGCGCACCCTTCGGCGCAGCTCCAGGACGTGAAGGTGTCGGGGCCGGCGTGGTTCGGCGAAGGCGTGGCGCTGGGTCGTGGCGTCCGCATCGGCGCGGCGGTGTCGGTGGGGCCCTTCGCGCGCGTGGGGGACGGCGCGCAGCTCAACCGCGTGGCGGTGCTCGACGGCGCGCAGGTCCCGGGCGGCCGGCTCTTCGAAGACGCGATCGTCTTCGGGGACGGGCAGCTCGTCAGCTCTCGCTGAACCGGGCCAGCACGCACGTCACGTTGTCGTTCCCGCCGTTGGCGTTGGCCGCGTCGATCAGCATCGCGGCTGCCTTCTGCAGATCCGGCTGCGTCTGGAGGATCTGCTGGATCTGTGGATCGGGCACCATGCCGGACAGCCCGTCGCTGCAGAGCAGGTAGATGTCCTGGGGCCGCGGCTCCACGCGGTTCACGTCCACCACCACCGTGTCCTTCATCCCCAGCGCGCGGACGATCACGTTCTTGTGGGGGAAGGCCTCGATCTCCTCCGGCGTGAGCTTCTTTGCCTTGAGGTAGTCGTTGAGCAGCGAGTGATCCTCGGTGATCTGCCGGAGCTGCCCGTCGCGGAAGAAGTACACCCGGCTGTCGCCCACGTGGCCCACCACCACCTGACTGTCGCTGGCGAAGTACACGGACACGATCGTCGTGCCCATCCCCTTGTACTTTTGATCCGCCGACGCCTTCTGGAAGATGCGGACGTTCGCCAGCTTGATCCCCGTGGCCAGGCGGTTCTCGTCGTAGTTCTTCGCCTTGTCCATCTTGTACGGCCAGGTGATCTCGTGATCCTGGCTCGTCATGCGGAAGAACTCGGCCATCTCGTCGACGGCGATCTTGGAGGCGATCTCTCCCGAGCTGTGGCCGCCCATGCCGTCGGCCACCACGAAGAGGCGCTCCTCCGGCAACAAGAGGAGGTTGTCCTCGTTGTGGTTGCGCTTCATCCCAACGTGGGTCTGACCGGACACTTCGATTCGCATGGGCGCCGAAAGGCTCACGGAGGTGCGGAAGTTAAGCAGCAGCGATGCAGGGCGTCTAGCGCCGTGTTTTCAGGACGGTTTCGGTGCACCGGCCGCCTCCACCGGCGCGAAGGACAAGCGGTCTCCGGGCTGCGTCTGGCTGGCTGCTGCCGTGCCCGCGGGCAGCTCCAGCACCGAGCGCGCCCCGAAGTACACCCGGCTCACCCGCCAGGGGGGCAGGGCGTGGCAGATGTCCACCACCTGGAGCTGCTGGTCGAGGAACAGCGCGTCGATGGGGATGCGCATGAAGAAGGTGTGGATGCTGTTGCACGGCTCGATCTGCAGCCCGTGCCCCATCGGCAGCTCCGGCACGCCCATCAAGCCCTTGAAGCGAGACAAGAAGGAGTCGGCCCGCGCGGCCTGATCCGCCAACAGGGTGTTGCGCGTCTGGTTGATCACGCGGTAGCGCACGTCGGGTGCCTTCGGCCTCACTGTCCACCCTGGAGCATCCGCTGACGCTGGTGCTCGTGTCACCACAGATCCCACCCAACACCGGCAACGTGGCCCGGCTGTGCGCCTGCACCGGGTGCAAGCTGGTGCTGGTCGAGCCCCTGGGCTTCTCGATCTCCGACAAGGAGCTCAAGCGCGCCGGCCTCGACTACTGGGACAAGGTGTTCCTCAAGCTCTACCCCTCCTGGGGCGCCTACCTGGCCGGGACGGAGGGGGCGCGGCGCTTCCTCTTCACCGCGCGCGAAGGCGCCGGGCTGTGGGAGGTGCGCTTTCAGTCGGGCGATCACCTCGTCTTCGGCGCGGAGACCACAGGCCTGTCGCAGGCTGTGCTGGGAGGTGGCACCGGCGCGCTCTGCACCATCCCCATGCTGGAGGAGCGGCGGTCCTTGAACCTGTCCACCGCGGTCGGGATCGCCGCGTACGAGGCGCTGCGGCAAGTTCAGGGGTAGACTCGGCCCCCGCGATGGGGAACCCGCAGATCGCCGAAGCCCTCTTCTCTGCCCACGCCGCGCGCGCCACCGGCTGGCTGACCTGCTCCTCGGGCGGCCGCGAGTCGCGTCTCGGCTTCCGCGACGGTCAGTTGGTGCAGGTCGACCTGCGCTTCGGCTTCCAGGCAGCGGCCCAGGCGCTGGTGCAGGCGGGCCGGATCGAGCTCTTTCAGTTGGACGCGCTGTGGGCGCGCGGCGAGGCGGGCGCGGTGGAGGCGGAGACGCTCGAGGAGCTGGGCGTCACCCTGCAGGACGCGGAGGCGGCGCGCGCGCTGGCCAGCGTGAAGCAGGTGCTGCAGTTGGCGGACTCGGCGCGCTTCGAGGCGGGGCAGGTGGACGGAGAAGGGCTGCTCTCCAGCGCGCGCGTGGTGCGGGCCGCGTGGGAGACGCTGCCGATCCCCAACGGCGAGGCGTCCTGGTTCCGGCTGCGTGCGCCCGACGCACTGGACGGCTGGGACGTGACCGCGGAAGAGCGCGAGTGGCTGCAGGACTCCTCGGAGCTGCGCTCGGCCGAGGGCGTGGTGCCGCAGTTGCGCGCGCTGCTCGAAGTGCTGGCGAAGGGCGGGGCGGTGGAGTGGATCCCCGCCGAGGAGATCCGCCGGCGCGAGGCGGAGGAGCAGGCGCGGTGCGAGGCGGAGGAGCAGGCGCGGCGCGAGGCGGAGGAGCAGGCGCGGCGCGAGGCGGAGGCACAGGCGCGGCGCGAGGCGGAGGCACAGGCGCGGCGCGAGGCGGAGGAGCAGGCGCGGCGCGAGGCGGAGGCACAGGCGCGGCGCGAGGCGGAGGCACAGGCGCGGCGCGAGGCGGAGGAGCAGGC
>JADLDB010000152.1 GCA_020846875.1 Myxococcales bacterium
CACCCGCGCCCCCACCACCACGGTGACGGCGTGGAAGCGCAGGTCCCTCCACGGCGCGGAGTAGACGCCCAGCAGCTCGCCCGCCTCGAGCAACTCCACGCCCGCCTCCTCGAGCAGCTCGCGCTCCAGGCTCTGCCGCAGCGTCTCGCCCCACTCCAGCGTGCCTCCGGGCAGCCCCCAGCCGCCGGTGTCCCCGCGGCGGATGAGGACGAGGCGCCCGTCGGGCACGCGGGCCAGCGCCACCAGGCCCACCACCGGCCGGCGCAGCAGGTGCCGCGCCGTCTCCTTGATGATGCCCCACACGCCCCGCGGGATGCGCATGTCGAAGGACTCCTCCTGCCCTCAGGCGAGCGCGCGGCCCACGTGCAGGCCCATGGCGTAGATGGACAGTTGCGGGGGAATGCCGATGCTGCCCGGGAAGAGCGAGCCGTCGGCCACCCACAGGCTTTCGCAGTGGTGGTGCTTGCCGTCGCTGCCCACCGGCGCGCGCAGCGGGTCGTCCCCCATCGGGACGCTGGACATCGGGTGCACCGCGACGACGTCGATTTCGCCCTTCTCGAGGGGCATGGCCTTGAGCCAGTCCAGGTCGTCACCCGGCTGCAGCACCTTCGGCACGCGCGTGGGCACCAGCACCCGTCGGGCGCCGGCGGCGAAGAGCAGCTTCGCGCACGCCCACAACCCCAAGGACAGCTCGGCGCGGTCCGCCTCGTCGGGCCAGTAGTCGATGGAGACGCCGAAGTCGCCTCTGGGCCGCACCGTCCCCGGGGTGAGGTCGTGAATCATCGCGGTGAAGACGGCGAGGTGCGGGTAGCGCTCCAGCAGCGCGCGGTGCCCCCCGCCGTGGCCGGGCACCATGGTGGCGACGCCGACGGGGTGGGCGAAGGCGGGCAGCACCCAGGCGCGGTGGGCGCCCTTCTCCTCCAACTGGAGGAACTCGGTGCACTCGTACGTCTGGGGAATGCCTTCCCAGGCCCGAATCTCTTCGTCGAAGTCGCCGGCCGCCACCACCGCCGGGTGCACCCGCAGCGTCGTCCCGGTGACGCCGCTCCTGTCGGGCACGCCCGAGCGCAGCAGCAGGGCCGCCGTCCCCGTGGCGGAGGCCGACAGACACACGCGCGCTGCCTTCACCGTCACCCGCGCCCTGGGGGCTCGCGTCCGGGGGTCGATGGCCACGGCCTCGATGCCGCGGGCGGCGCCGCCCTCGTGCACCACCCGCACCGCCACGCAGTTGCTCACCACCTGCGCGCCGGCCGCCAGCGCCCGCGGCAGCAGCACCTTGAAGGCGTTGTTCTTCGCGTTGTAGCGGCACCCCACCTCGCAGAAGCCGGAGCCCAGGCAGCCGGTGCGGTTGTGCGACAGCCCGCCCCCCTTCCAGCCCAGCTTCGTCACGCCGTCCTCCAGCAGGAGGTTGTGCTTGTTCCACAGCCCGCGAGGTACGGCGGACACGGCGAGGAGCTGCTCGACTTCCGTGTACAGCGCGTCCCACCGCGCCTCGTCCAGCTTCGAGAGGCCGTGGGCGCGGCGCCACTCGGCGCGCAGGCCTGCGGGGATGCGCTTGCACAGGTTGAGGTTGTGCAGCGTGGAGCCGCCGACGCCCCGGCCCTGGTGGATTTTCACCGCGCGGTCCGCCGTGGTGCGGCCGCCGGACTCCTGGAAGAGGCGGGGGAACATCACCTCCTCGCGCTGGTTCATCTCGTCCGGGGGGACGTATTCGCCGCCCTCCAGCACCAGCGTCTCCACGCCCTTCTCCGCCGCCGCCATGGCCGCGGCCATCCCTCCCGCGCCCGAGCCGACGACGACGAGGTCGGTGGACAGGGTGACGTCACCTGTGAAGGTGCTGGCGTCGAAAATCACGGCGCCCCCTTCTGCTTCGGCACCGCGCCGGGGGCGGCGCGCAACGACTCCCACCGCGCGTTCACCATCTCTGGGGCCACCAGCGGCGGCAGCGGGCCGCGGTACCCCAGGCCGTCCCAGGACTTCTCGTGCTGGTAGGTGCCCATCAGCACCAGGTCGCGCAGCCCGCGGAAGGCCTGGGCCAACAGCCCGCCCCGGGCGTGCAGCGAGAGGAGGAAGGCTTCCCGGGCGTCGGGGGCCAGGCGGGTGAAGCGGCGCAGCCTGAGGCCGAGGCCGGTGCCGTGCTCGACGAGGCCCAGCAGTTGGTGCACCTCCAGCTTCATCGAGGCAGGCATGGGCACCAGGAAGCGGTCGACGTTGGCCGCCACCGTCAGCCCGTCGAGGGCGGGCACTCCCGAGAGCACCGGGGCCGCGGCGGCCAGCACCTGTGCTTCCCAGGGGGCCAGCACCTCGCCGGCCCACGCGATGGGGTGGTAGCCGGTGACGCGGGCGACGACGGCGGCCGACAGCGCCGCGGCCCCCCCCACCAGCACCAGCCGGCGCGAGGGGCGGGTGGTGGCGCGGTCGAGGTAGCGGCCCAGCCTCGGGGGCAGCTTCGAGCGCCAGTCCGGCGCGCTCGGCAGCGGGCCGCGGCGCACGGTGTTCCAGAAGAGGACCCTCCCCTTCTCGCGGCCGGCCGCGGCGTCGGCCAGCAGGGCGGCGAAGGCCTTGCCGGTGTAGACGGGCTCGCCCGGCACGCCCTCGGCGCGCAGCACCTCCACGGCGGCGAGTGACTGGGCGCTGGCCACGCCGTAGCCGGCGCCGAGCTGGCTGCGCACCAGGCGCACGGGCACGGCCTTCCCTTCGTCCGCGTCCACGCCGTGGCTGCGAAGCCAGGCAGCGCCCGCTGCCACCAGCCGACGCAGCCTGCGCGCGGAGGTGAAGACGCGCTCGACGGTGGCGACGGCGCACAGGCGCGTCCGCAGGCCCGCCAGCCCCAGCCCCAGCGCCAGCCCCGCGACGGTGCCGCCGGTGCCCAGCGCGCAGTAGATGACGTCGGGCGGCTCCAGCACGCCGGCCCTCACCTGCTCCGCCAATTCCAGGCCCGCCCGGGCCACGCCCGCCACGGCCGCAGGCAGCGTGCCTCCTGGCGGGAGGACGGGCACGCCGTCGAGGGACGAAGAGAGGACGAGGCCCGGGCGCCCGAGGGCGAGCTCGAGCCGCGAGGCGTAGGCGTGCAGCGTGGTGGGGCCGGAGGCGACGAAGGCCAGGTTCTCCAGCACGCCGTCGGAGAGCGGCTCGAAGAAGAGGTGGGCGTCGAGCGTCTTGCCCAGGGCCTGCGCGGCGGCGGTGCAGGCGGCGAGGTGGCCGCTGCCGATGGCGCCGAGGGAGGCCAGGCGGGGCGCGTCGCGCCAGGGCGCGCAGGCCAGCACCACGTCCAGCTTGCGCGCCTTGTTGCCCCCGTGCAGCGCGTCGAGCAGGTCGTCCCGCTTCACGTCGAGGGCGCGCAGGCCCAGGTGCGCGGCGAGCCGCTCGAGGCGCGTCACCGGCGACGGCGCCCTCACCCACCCGAGCGAGGGGATGTCCGCGAGCCCCATGCGCTCAGCGAGCTACCACGAGCGCGTCGACTTCAGAAGGAGCGCTGGTTTGGGCCCGTCCCCTGAGAGGCGCGGGGCCTCGACTGCTTCCACGAGAAGGACGTGAGCGGTCTCCTGTTGTGGACTCGGTCGCCCGCGCAGCGCCCGGCCAGGGCGGCGGCGACGCGACGGTGGCCCAGGTCGTCGTAGGCTGCGGCCTCACCCTGGGAGGCGTTGATGCGCGCTGCGTGGCTGGTGCTGGTGGTGTCGGCGGGGGCGTGGGCGCAGGACGCGACGACGCCAGGGACGCCGACGGCGCCGTTTCCCACGCTCGAGCACCTGTCGCTGGTGTGGCCCATCACCGGTGACGCGGACAACGACGGCCAGGTGACGGTGCGCTTCCGCGCGCAGGGCGCGACGGCGTGGCGGACGGGGTTGCCGCTGTTTCGGGTGCCCGCGGGGGCGACGAGCGAGGGCTTCTCGTGGACGAACAGGCACGCGGGGAGTCTGTTCGGGCTCGCGCCCGGCACGACGTACGAGGTGGAGTTGACGCTGGTGGACCCAGACGGCGGCGGGACGACGCAGACGTTGACGGCGACGACGCGCGTGGAGGCCCAGCCTTCCGCGACGGGGCGGCTGCGGCCGGTGACGCCTTCGACCCTCGGGGCGGCGCTGTCGAGCCTCTTGCCCGGTGACATCCTCGAGCTGGCGAGCGGGGACTACGCGGCCTTCACGGTGGGGACGGACGGGACGGCGGCGGCGCCCATCGTGCTGCGCAGCGCGGTGCCGGAGGGCGCGGTCATTGGCGGAAACGTGGGGCTCTTCACGCGGCGGCACGTGATTCTGGAGGGGCTGGCGGTGAACGGCACGGTGCGGCTCAACGACGCGCGGGACGTGACGGTGCGGCGCTGCCGCATCACGACGGTGGACGACGGCCTCACCGGCCACGGGGAGCCGTGGAACCTGGTGGTGGTGGACAACGTGGTGACAGGGTCGTCGACGTTCAGCGACGCGACGGTGGGGGCGAACGGGGCGAACGTCGGGGAAGGCATCCAGTTGACGGGGCCGGGGCACGTCATCTGCTTCAACCGGGTGAGGGGCTTCCGTGACGCCATCTCGACGCGCGAGGGCGCCGACGCGCACAACCAGCAGTCGGTGGACATCTGCAACAACGACATCGAGGTCGGCGCCGACGACGCCATCGAGGCGGACTTCACGATGGGGAACGTCCGCGTGCTGCGCAACCGCATCCGCAACAGCTTCGTGGGCATCAGCGGACAGCCGTCGTTGGGCGGACCGGCGTACTACGTGCGCAACGTGATGGAGAACGTCATCTACTCGCCCTTCAAGCTTCACCGGGGCAGCGTGGGCGACGTGGCGTTGCACAACACGGTGGTGAAGAGCGGCGACGCCTTCGCCGTGTACTCGACGGTGCCGTGGTCGCGGGCCTTCTTCCGGAACAACCTGTTCCTCGGCGGCGCCGGCGCCGGGACGTACGGTGGGTACGGGAACGGGACCGGGCGGGTGGCGCAGCTTGCGCAGGCCGACGCGACGTGCAGCTTCGACTACGACGGGTACGGCTCGGTGGGGACGGGCACGTTCCAGGGGCGCATCGGGGGGACGAGCTTCAATGGGTTGACCCAGTTGCGCGCGATGACGACCGAGGTGCACGCGGTGCAGGTGGACCTCTCGGTGTTCGCGCAGCCGCCAGCGTTTCCGTCCGCGGGGCCGTTTCCGGAGCAACCGGTGATGGACGTGCGGTTGGCGGCGGGAGGCGCGGCGGTCGACGTGGGCGTGGTGCTGGCGAACATCAACGATGGGTTTGCGGGGACGGCGCCGGATTTGGGCGCGGTGGAGGTGGGGGCGGCGGAGCCGCGGTACGGCCCTCGGCCTTTGGGGACGGGCGGAGGCACAGGCGGCGGGACGGGCGGAGGCACAGGCGGCGGGACGGGCGGAGGCACCGGCGGTGGCACAGGCGGCGGCACCGGCGGCGGCGATAATGGCGCGGACGCCGGCATCGGCGGAGGCGCGGGCGGTGCGGCCGGTGGTGGTGATGGCGCAGACGCCGGCGTGGGCGGCGGCGGCGGTGAAGACGTCCTGACCGGCGCGTGTGGCTGCGGCGCGACGGAAGGCGCCGCGGCGTGGGTGGTGGTGCTGCTCTCGGCGCCGCACTGGTGGCGGAGGCGAGCCCTCACGAAGCGGTGAGGGGGTGCGGTGCTGTCTCGGTCCGCTGGGCTTCCTCGACGACGCTGTCGAGCCGCGGCACCAGCCTGCGGGTGAGGCACGCCCGCGCGACGGCGCTACCTTCCCATCGGCGCCCCGGCGGGCGCCCCTCCGGGTAGAAGCGACGAATGGAACCTCGCCTGAACTTCGTGACGCTGGTCGTCGCCGACCTCGGCCGCGCCCGTCGCTTCTACCTCGACGGCCTCGGCTGGAAGGCGGCCTTCACGGGCGGGGACATTCTGATGGTCCACGTCGGCGAGAAGCTCGTCCTCTCGCTCTGGTCCGAGGCCGGCGCGGCCGAGGAAATCGGCGAGGTGACGCGCGGCGGGACGCTGCCCTTCACGCTCGCGCACAACGTCGCGACGCCCGCCGAGGTGGACGCGGTGCTCGCGACGGCGCGCGCCGCGGGGGCGACGGTCCACCAGGGACAAGCGCGCGCGTGGGGCGGCTACAGCGGCTACTTCGTCGACCCAGAGGGCTTCCGCTGGGAGGTCGCCTTCAACCCCCACCCCATCGGCGGCGTGACGTTCCCGTAGCAGGTTGGCGGACCGAGTGACGTCGGTGAGTTGCGAGCAGACCAAGGCGCGACGAGGGACGCTGCTGGTGGGCAACTGACCGAGGAGCAACGACGGCATGCGACGCAAATCGCCGATGTCACGACGGGAGCTGACCTGTTCGGCGCTCTAGCGTCGTCTGCCCGAGGCGCACCACCTGGCGCAGCTCGCACGTCGCCGTTGTTCCGGGGCCCGGCGGCCGGTAAGTGCCCCGCCATGCCTCCCAGCCCCACCACCGCGGCGCCGCTCACCTTCGAATCCTTCTGGCGCTGGCTGCAGGAGCACCGCAACTGCGTGGTGCGCGTGGGCAATCCCGACGTGATGCTGACGGACGCGGAGCCCCTGCACTGGGACTTCTTCGACGAGCCCGACGGCCAGGCGGTGTGCCAGCTCATCCTGGGCAAGGCGCTGGTGGGGGAGGTCGTCATCGAGCGCGGCGACGTCCTCTTCGTGCAGGCCTCTCCGGACCTCGAGCAGGCCCAGGCCGGCCACTGGATGTTCGAGTGCTTCGGCGGCACCCGCGAGGACAGCTACCCGCTGTTCCTCTTCGTCACCACCCACGGGATGGAGGCGGCGCAGGGGCACCAGGGCCTCAAACACTGACGGCGCAACCGGCCCCTGCTTCGTCTACCGTCGCCTCTCTCTCGTGATGGCGCCGCTCCTCGTCAGCCTGCTGGCCGTCAGCGCGCAGCTCGCTGCTTCGGACGGCGGCCTGCTCGCCGAGCCGGACGGAGGCGTCGCCTCGGGCCCGGTGGAGCTCGAGTTCCGCGGCATGGTGGTGCTGCCCGCGGAGGTGTACCGCGCCGTCATCACCCTGCCGAAGGACGCGAAGCCTGACCTCGCCACCCTCAAGTCCGTCGTCGCGCAGACAGAGAGCTTCCTGCGGCGCTCCGGGTACGAGCTGGCGCACGTGGGTGGCTCGGTGGAAGGCAATCGCCTGGTCATCGACGTGGCAGAGGGCGAGCTGGAGAAAATCGTCTTCAAGGGCCGCCTCACCTTCCAGATGATTCGCTTCAAGCTGGCCTTCGTGCTGGCCCGCGACGTCTTCAACCGCGCCGAGGTGGAGCGACAAATGGTCGCGCTGGCGAAGGAGCTGGACGTCGACCCACCCGCCTGGGAGTTGGTGCCCACCGAGCACGTCCGCCACGTCGGCCCGCAGTTGGAGGACCTGGGGGGCTTCACCTCCATCCAGGGCTTCGCGCTGGTGAAGCCGCAGCGGCAGTACGAGCTGCACCTCTCCTTCGCCTCGAAGGAGTGGAGCACCGGGCTGGGCCTGGACATTCGCATCAGCTACTTCGACGGCCTCGAGCTGGGCCTCAACTACCAGGGCAAGGGGCTGCTCTTCGACGACGACCGCTGGCGCACCGCGGTGATGGCCGGCGTGGGCGTGCGCCAGGACATTCTGAACAACGACTTCTACCTCTTCCCCTCGCGCGTCTTCCTCGAGGGGCAGTACTTCACGCCGGCCTTCGCGAAGTACGTGCGCAGCTTCCTCTGGCTGACCGCGGAGGGGCTGGCGCGCCAGCGGAAGGACCCGGAGCTGCGCCTGGAGAACTACTACTCCGAGGACGCGCGCCTCTCGCTCAACATCCAGGTGCAGCCGAGCGAGAAGTGGCGCCTCTTCATCGGCATGGGCTTCCAGCAGTACTACCTGGGCGGCTACCAGTCCCCGCCCGGCGAGCCGCCGCCGATGATGGAGGAGGTCTTCCGCTGGCGCGGCTTCGTACAGTTGGGCGGCGACCTCCTCTTTTCCCTCTTGTCCGACGGCCGGTGGGACCGCCGCCACCAGGTGTCGCTGGACAGCCGGCTGTGGGGCAACCTCCAGCAACTGGCCTCGCCCACCTTCTGGGAGGTCCACGCGCTGTACCAGAAGGTGTGGGCCTTCGGCTGGCACGACTTGTTCCTCAAGGCGCGGGGCGACGCCCTGGGCGGCGACGTGCTGTTCCCCTTCGAAGTCCCTTTAGGCGAGTACCTGCGCGGCAACTTCGGGGACGTCTTCGTGCGGCTGGGCGCGGGCGGGCGCGCCGAGTTCCGCTTCTCCCTGACGCGCGACCTCTACAAGCTGGGCTTCTTCGTGGACACCGTGGGCTACGGAGAAATCGACCGCACCCTGGGCACGCAGACGCCGCGCTTCGGCGTGGCCTTCGGGCCGGGCTTCCACGCGCTCATCGTGGGAATGTTCCAGTTGGACATGAACGTGTCCTTCGGGCTGCTCTCCACCGGGCGCTTCAACACCGGCGTCTTCGCCTCGCTGCTCAAGGCGTATTGACTGTTGCCCTCAGTGCCGGACGACCGGCGGCAACCGGCCCGTCAACTCCCGGACCTGCTGCCACGTCAGCTCGGTGCCCGCCGGGTAGCCGAAGGCCGCGGCCTGCAGCTTGATGCCCCTGGCGGTGACGCTGACCGAGCCGCTGACGACGGGCACCTCGTTGGTGACCTGGCCGCCGATGGTGACGCCCCCGCCGGTGCCGGCCGCCATGGGCTTGACCTGCAGCTCGCCCGACACGTTGGTGAGGGCGGTGACGCCGAGCGACGCGGTGACCTGCCCGCTCTGGACGGCCTGCCCGATGAGGGTAGACGCCGCCTGCGTGTCGCCGCGCAACAGCGCCGCCATCACCCGCTCGCGGGTCGCCGGGGGCAGTTGGTCGACTCCGACCTCCAGCTTCACCTGGCCGCCCTGGGTGGCCACGTCCCCGCTCAAGGTGATGGTCGCCTTGTAGCCTTCAGAGAGCGCGCGCGGCGGCCGGCCCGGCTGCAGCACCAGGCTGCGCTCGAAGGCCACCTCGGCGCTGCCGCCAGCGAGGCGGATGGCGGCCTGTACGCCGCCGCCGCCGACGGCGCCCTTCACCTCGCCCTCGACGCCCCCGGCCACCGTGGCCTTGAGCGTCAGCGTCCCGTCGGGGTTGAACTCGATGCGGCCGCCGCCCTTGAGGTAGGGGGCGACCTGTCCTTCGACGCCGGGGCCGAGCGTCCCGCCGAGGACGCCGGTCAGCTTCCCGCCCACGCCCACCTCCACCGCGCTGAGGTGCCGGCGGATGTAGTCGATGGGCTCGCCCGGCAGGTTGACACCCGGGAGCTCCTGGACGCCGGTGAGGAAGGTGGCGGCCATGGGGCCCACGCCCGGCAAGGAGGCGATGCCCGCCATCGCGCCCGTCTGGACCGCGAAGGCCGCCAGCTCCGACGCGCCCCCGCGCTTCGAGAGGTCGACGGTCAACTCGAAGCCCGCCGTGGCCTCCACGCCGAGCGCCGCGTTCGCCTCGGCGCCCGCGGTGTCACCGGTGAGCTTGCCTGACACCGAGCCGCCGCCGCCGACGGCAATCTTGAACTTGTTCGGGTCTTCGGCGCTGCGCTCGATGGACACCTGCACCTTCGCCCCCACGTCCACACCCAGCACCGCCGCGAGCTCGGCGTTCGCGGTGACCTGCACCGACGTCTTCTGGCCCGGCGTCATCCGGTCCAGCCCCATCGCGTTGACGATGGCCTTGTCGAGGCCCGTCAGGTTGGCCCGGTCGATGGGCCGCGCGGCCGCCGCCCCCGGGTCCGAGAGCAGGGTGCGCAGCGTGTCGCGCACGCCCGACGCCGCGCCGCCGGCCACGTTGCCGATGCCGGTGATGAGGTCCTGCGCGCCGCCGAGGAGGCTCCGCGCAAGGCCGATCGCCTCGGTCGCCCGGTGGTTGGCGAGCGCCACGGCGCCCTCGAGCAGCGCGTGCTGCTTGGGAGGGGCCAGCGCGACCGGCGGCTTCGCGGCGGCGGTGAAGCCGCTCACGGTGCGGGAGAGGGTGGCCCTGGCGCCAGCGGCCGCGCCGGCGGTGACTGCGGCCTTCACCGGCTTGGCAAGCTTCGGCGGCGGAGGCGGCTTCGGACGATCGGCTCGACGGACAGTCATGGCTGGCTCCCGGGGAACGGTGAAGCGGTAGCAGAAGTTATCGTCGCTGCCCGCCCTTCCGTTGCGAGCGAGGTGGGCAGAGGTGGGTGCTGCCTCGGAGCCCTTGAGGTTACGGCCTCCGCCGGGCGCTGCGCCAGGCGCTGGGCGACTGGCCCGTCACCTTCTTGAAGGCAGAGCTGAAGTGCTGCGGGGTGGAGAAGCCAGCGTCGATGGCGATGGCGGTCAGAGGCGCGTCGGAGTCCAGCAAGAGGCGCTGGGCGGTGCGCACGCGGGCGGCCACCGCCTCGTCGACGAAGGTGGTGCCGGCGTCGGACAGGCGCCGCTGCAGGGTGCGAGCGGACAGGGCCAGGCGTCTGGCCGCGTCGCCCACCGCGAGGCCGGGGTGTGCTTCCAGCAGCGCGCGCAAGCGGGCCACCAGCGGGTCGACTCCGCGCAGGTCCTCAACCGTCTCGTCGAGGCGCTGCACCAGCGCGGCGTCGAGCTCCAGCCAGCGGGCGGCCACGGCCGGCTCGTCGAACACCTCGGTGGGGTACGGCGAGTCCAGCGTCCGGTAGAAGCCCGCCACCACCGCGCCGGGCAGCCCGGGCGGGCGCAGCAACGCCAGCTTCGTCACCTGCGTGGACAGCCGCGCGTGGTGCCTCGTCACGTAGCAGTGCAGCACCTCGAAGGCGCCCGCGTCCACGCCCTCCAGCCGGCGGGTGTCCACCAGCGAGCGATGCGGCGGCGCGGAAGGCGACAGCTCCAGCTCCAGCGCGTGGGTGAGGGCCTGCACGTCTTCCATCGACGGCCGGCTCCACACCGTGAAGCCGAAGACGTCGGGCGCCAGGCGAAAAGTGGCCCAGCGCGTGCCCGGCAGGCACACCGGCGGCGGCGACGCGAGGAGGGCGTCGGGCGAGGACACGCGCGTCAGCGGGGCGCCGGCCATGGACAAGCTATCGTCGCACGGCGGGTGCGGCGGCGCATGGGCGGACCCGTCAGGCTCTGCCGAGGAGCTGCTCCACCATCTTCACGAAGTCCTCTTCCTGCGAGTCCACCACCCCGTCCACCCGCAAGAGCGCCTGCGCGGCTTCCAGCACCACGTCGGCGCGCTGCCGCAGCAGGTACAGGTTGGGCTGGGGCAAGGGCTTGCCCAGGTCGAGGTGCTTGAGCAATTCGTCCATCACTGCTTGAGGCACCTGCCAGTCCTGGCCCACCTTCACCACGAAGGCGCGCTCGGCCGGCTCCAGCGAGTCGTTGGCCCAGGCCACCTGGAGGAGCAGCTTGATGACTTCCGTATTGAAAACGGGGTCGTGGGAAGGCGCCTTCATGAAGCCGATGCTAGCAGGCTGTTGAGAAGAGCTCTGCGGCGCTGCCACCAGCACCCTCGCCCCCGGGGCCAGCCCGCAAGAGACCGGCTACTTCGCGAAGCGCCAGAGGCGCGCCGTGCCGACCAGGTAGCCGCCGCTGCCGTTGGGGGCGCCGCGGTCTGCGCCGTAGACGTACGTGGTGTCGGTGGCGAGGCCCACCGGGGTGTGCAGGCCGGTGATGGCCGTCGTGGTGCTGACGCACGCCGGCAGCACGCACGTCGTCACCCGGTTGTCGCTGGCCTCAGCCCAGCCCAACGTCGTGCCATCGACGGCGAGGCCGCCGGTGCCGTAGGCCGAGCCAGTGAGGGACACCGCTGGGCCGCTGGCCGTGTCGGGGTTCGACAGCGGAATGCGCCACACGCCGCCGGTGAAAACGGACACGTAGACGGCCGACGCGTCGACGGCCACGCCCGACACCGCCAGCCCGTCCAGCTCCGCGCCCGAGTACACCGCCGTGGGGCCCGCGCCGCAGCCGGCCAGCGGACACGCCTGGATGCGCCGCGACGGGCCCGACTCCGACATCCAGTACAGGCGGTTGTTGGCGACGGCGAGGTGCGCCGGGTACGAGTTGGCGCCCACGTCGATGAGCTGCGTCAGCGTGCACGACGCGACGGCGCACGACTTCACGTTGCGGAAGTCGGTGGTGGCGTACAGCGTGCCGTCGTTCACCGCGATGCTGCTCGCGTACACGGCGGTGACGACGGTGCCCTGGCCGGTGCAGCCGGTGACGTCGCAGCGATTCACCGTGCCGTTGCCCAGCGCGTACAGCGCCGGCTGGGCCGGGTCGTACGCGAGGTCGACGAGGTCGGTGAAGCCGGTGCCCAGCACGTCCACGCCACCGTCCGTCGAGCTGCCGCCGTCGGGCGCGCCGCCGGTGCGCTGGTACGTCGCCAGCGTGGTGCCGCGGCTCGAGCCGCGCATCAGCGCCAGCGAGCTGCCCGTCACCGTGTACGCGAAGGTGAGCGCGCTTCCGCTGGCGGGGCACGTCGGCGTCAGCACCATCGTCGGGCCCGCGTACGCGATGTTGAACTGCAGTGCCTGTGTCCCCGCGCTGTCGATGATGGTGGTCGACGCCGAGGTGCCGGTGACGAGAATCGTCTGCTTGCGCTGGTTGCCGGTGGGGCCCGCGGCGCCCGCGTCGCTGCCGAAGAGGTCGTCGCTCACGAGCTCGTACTCACCGTCGGCGATGGTGCCGCCCCCGGCCTGCGGCGGCGTGCCCGACTGGAACTGCTCCTGCACCTGCGCGCCATTGGCCGCCGGCGCGGTGCAGGTGGTGCCGCCGTCCGTCGTCGCACCGCCGTCCGTGGTGCCGCCGTCCGGCCCGGGCAGGCCGCCGTCGAAGGCCGTGCCGTCGGGGACGAAGAGCAGCTCGCGGGTGCCTTCCGAGACCTGCTCGAAGAGCGTGAAGCTGGTGGGGGTGGCCGAGTACCCGAACACCTTCGTTGCGGCCGCCGGGCAGTCGAAGCCCACCGACAGTTGGGTGCCCGAGAGGGTGGCGCCGCCGCTCACCACCTCCACCGCTGAGCCGGCCTCCTGGTACACGCTGTCGAAGCGCAGCAGGCCGCCCACCTGCGTGAGGCGCAGCGTGTGCTGCAGTTGGCGGCCCGTCGGCCCCGTCGCCCCGCCCGCGCCGGTATGAATGACGGCGCCCACGCGCACCCACGTGCCCACGGCGATGGGGCCGCCGGTGGGTGTCGGGGCGGTGTCGGCGACGCGCTGCTCCGCGATGGAGTTCGCCGAGTTGGGCACGGTGTTGCACTGGCCCACGCCGCCGACGTCCATCACCACCACGCCGTCCATCGCCGCGCCCGCGCTGTCCGTCACCCGCACGGTGAAGGTGAAGGTGCCCGCCTGCGTGGGCACGCCCGAGAGCAGGCCCGTGGCGCTCATCGCCAACCCGGGAGGCAGCGCGCCCGCGACGACGGCCATGGTGTACGGCGCGGTGCCGCCGCCCACGACGACGGCGCCCTGGTACGCGACGCCGACGCTGGCCGCGGGCAGCCCGCTGGCGCTGAAGGTGAACGGGTTGTCCCCCGCCACCGGCACGATGATGGAGAAGTGCGTCAGCTGCGCCGACAGCACCTGGCGCGTCTCGTCCGCGCTGGTGGCCAGCTCCACGAAGGCCATCGTCGACTGCGGCGCGAGGCGCAGGCGCAGCTCGGCGACGGACACGTCCAGCTGCTGCACCAGCGCCGGGTCCACCGGCACCTCGATGGACAGCGGCCTCGCGAACTGCTGGCCCTCGGGCCCCAGCACGAAGGCCTGGCCCACCGACGGCGCGCCTGCCGTGGCCTCGTTCGGAGCGGCGGCGCCCGTCACCGACAGCTCGACGTCGGCGGACAGCGCGCCCGCGGGCACCACCAGCTTCGCGCCCGCCGGGTGCACCAGCGTGCCGCCCGCCGGGCCGACGACCTGCTTCACCGTGCTGGTGTCGACCGGCGTCGGGGTGGAGGTGGTGGAAGGACAGGCCAGCAGGGCGACCGACAAGGTGACCAGGCCTGCGACTCGGCGCATCGATGCGTCTTTCACGAGGACTCCTGTTCGAGGTGAATGGCGCGGTAAAATATCAGCGAGACTGGAAGGCCGGCAAGGAAGTCGGCGCGGCCTCGCGAGGCGGGTGTCAGGGCCTGCTGTGGGCGCTTGGGAGTCGCCTCAGCTCTCCTTTCCCTGGTGAGGGGCCACGGACGACGGCAGCCTTCTGACGCCTGTGCGACACTCCGCCCGGCCATGGCAGACACCGACTCCCGCGGCGGGCGCGTCTACTTCTCCCCAGACATCCTGGCCTGGACGGCGAAGCGGCACGCCCCCCACGACGCGGCCCTCCAGCGGGCCTTCGACGCCCCCTCGCGCTCCGGCATGCCCGCCATCCAGTTGGGCGAGTCGGAGTCGAAGCTGGTGACGCTGCTCCTCCAGTTGCGCGGGGCGAAGAAGGTGGTGGAGGTGGGCACCCTGGCCGGCTACTCGGCGCTGCGGCTGGCCCGCGGCCTCTCGCCAGACGGGAAGGTGTGGACCATCGAGTTCGACGCGCGGCACGCCGAGGTGGCCCGGCTGGCAATCGAAGAGGCGGGCGAGGCTTCGCGCATCGAAGTCCTCACCGGGCGCGGCGCCGAGGTGCTGCCTTCGCTGGAGCGCCACGGCCCCTTCGACGCCGTCTTCATCGACGCGGACAAGGAGAGCTACGACGTCTACGGCCGCTGGGCGGCGCGGCACCTGGTGAAGGGCGGCCTCTTGCTGGGTGACAACGCCTTCCTCTTCGGGGAATTGCTGGACGACACTCCCCGCGCGCAGGTGATGCGCCGCTTCCACGAGGAGGCCGCGCAGGCCTTCGACACGGTGTGCATTCCCACGCCCGACGGGCTGCTGCTGGGGGTGAAGCGATGAGCCGGCTGCTGCCGCTGGCGCTCCTCGCGTTCGCCGGCTGCGGCGCGGCGGGCCTCGACGGCAGCCTCACCTCGGTGATGGACCTCTCCTACGACGCGGTGGAGCTGCGGCAGACGGCGGACGAGGTGGCGGTGGCCTTCGTGCGGAAGAATGGAGACACCGCGCTGCAGGTGACGGCGGCCCTGAAGGACGTCACCCTCGCCGCCGGCCAACCCTTGAACCTCGCCGAGAAGCTGACCGCCACCACCCAGCGCGGCGTGCTGTCCCGCAACGTGATGGGCGACACCACCACCCGCTTCCCCTCGCTGGAGCGCGGCACGCTCACCCTGGGCTCGCTGCCCACCGCGCAGGGCACCGTGTCCGGCAGCTTCAACGCCACGCTGGTGCAGGGCGCCACCGAGCCCTACGGGCGCACCGTGTCGGGGAAGTTCGACGCCGCGGTGCTGCAGGTCCCCTGACGCGGGTGGGCGTGCAGCCGCCCGGGGAATGTGGTGAGAAGCGCCTCCAGAGATGCTCCAGCCCGCCCCGCACATCGAGCACGTCAAGTACGCCATCCGCAACATCGCGGCCGAAGCCGCCCGCCTCGAAGCGCAGGGGCAGCGCATCCTGTACTGCAACATCGGCGACCCGCTGCGCTTCGACTTCCAGACGCCGCCGCACCTGGTGGAGGCGGTGCACCGGGCGATGCTGGACGGGAAGAATGGCTACGCCCCCTCGCTGGGGATTCCGCAGGCCCGGGCGGCGGTGGCGCGCTCACTCAACGCGCAGGGGCACGCGCGCGTCACGCCCGACGACGTGGTGTTGACGGCCGGCGCCAGCGAAGCCATCGACCTGACGCTGACGGCGCTGCTCGAGCCCGGCGACGAGGTGCTGCTGCCGTCGCCCGGCTACCCGCTCTACAACGCGGTGGCGGCGCGGCTGTCGGCGAAGGTGCTGTCGTACCAACTGGACGAGGCGCGGGGCTGGGCCATCGACGTGGAGGAGCTGGAGCGCCTGGTCACCCCGAGGACGCGGGCCGTCGTCATCTGCAACCCCAACAACCCCACCGGCGCGCTGGCCACGAAGGAGAACCTGCTGGCGCTGCTGGCCTTCGCGCGGCGGCACGGCGTCGCCGTCCTGTCCGACGAAATCTACGACAAGCTCATCTTCGACGAGCCGCACGTGTCCACCGGCACGCTGGCCGACGACGTGCCCATCATCACCTTCAACGGCCTGTCCAAGGCGTACCTGGCGTGCGGCTGGCGGGTGGGCTGGCTGTCCTTCGCCAACCCGAAGCTGACGGCCAAGGTGGCGGCGGCGATTCGGCGGCTGGCGGACGCGCGGCTGTGCGGCCCGGCCCCGGTGCAGTATGCGGTGGAGCCAGCGCTGTTCGGCCCGCAGGACCACCTCCCCGCGATGATGAAGACGCTGCGGACGCGGCGGGACCTGATGGTGAAGGCGCTGTCGGCCATCCCCGGCGTCTCGGTGGTGACGCCCAGGGCGGCCTTCTACGCCATGCCGCGCCTCGAGCTGCCGGGCCTGACGTCCGACGAGGACTTCGTGTTGAAGCTGGTGCGCGAGACGGGGGTGCTGTTCGTCCACGGCGAGGGCTTCGGCCAGAAGCCGGGCACCCACCACGTGCGGGTGGTGTACCTGCCCGACGAGGCCACGCTGAAGGACGCCTTCGAGCGCTTCGCCGCCTTCGTGAGGCGCTGGCCGGGCTGAGCTGCCGGTGACGGCCCCCCCATTCTGTCAGCGCCCCTGACGTTTCGAGGAAAGCCGCGCGGCGGGCCGCCTCCGACAACTGGCCGGAGGACTCGCCATGTCCCTCGCCGTCACGTCCGTCCAGCGGCCCGCCACGGCGGCGACGCATCCTTCCCACCCCGGGCTGAGGCTCGGCGCGCGGGGCCCGGCGGTGGTGCACCTGCAGCGGCTGCTCCTCGCCAAGGGCTACCGGCCCGGCCCGGTGGACGGCTGGTTCGGCCCACGCACGCTGGCCGCGGTGAGGGCCTACCAGCGCCGGCACGGCCTCCTCATCGACGGCTACGTGGGCCCCATCTCCTGGGGGAGGCTGGAGCCCTCGGTGGCGGGGCCGTCCACCTCGGCGCCAACGCCTGCGGCTCCGTCCTCTCCGGCGCGCACGCGGGTGCCCTTCTCCTCCCAGCTGCGGGTGCCCAACGGCTACGCCAACTACGCCTGCGGACCCAGCTCGCTGGCGATGGTGATGGCCGCGGAAGGAAGGCCGCCTTCCTCGGTGCTGCAGGTGTGCCTGCGCGCGGGCACGCAGCGCTCCTCGGCGGGCACCAGCCACGACGGCCTCATCGGCGCGGCGCGCAGCTACGGCTTCTCGCCCCGCGCCGGCTTCGGGTGGAACGCGCTGGCGCAGAAGCTGGCCCAGGGGCATCCGGTGGTGGCGCACCTCACCGCCGGGCCGCTCTCCAACCGGCCGTACGGCTACGCCGGAGGCCACTACGTCGTCATCACCGGCCTGGTGCGGAGCTCCGCCGGCCGCATCACCCACGTCGTCTGCAATGACCCGGCGACGTCGTACGCGTCCAAAGGCCAGGGCATCCGCTACTCGGTGGCAGAGTTCGAGCGCGCCTGGGCGGCGAAGAGCCGCTGGTTCCTCTCGATGCGGTAGCGGTGGACTACCCTTAACCTCATCGCGCTGCGCGGGAACGCCGAGGGCGCAGCGGAGTCGCCGCCAGGTTGCAGGAGCGCGGCGCGGCGATTAGTCCGAGCGGGCGGAGGTGGTCGAATGCCTGATGAGAAGAAGCCGCTGACGACGGTCGCTGGCGCACCCGTTCCCGACAACCAGAACATCCTGACGGCCGGACCGCGAGGCCCCGCGCTCTTGCAGGACGTCTGGTTGATGGAGAAGCTCGCCCACTTCGATCGGGAGGTCATCCCGGAGCGGCGTATGCACGCCAAGGGCTCCGGCGCCTACGGGACCTTCACCGTGACGGCCGACATCACGCGCTACACGCGCGCCAGGATCTTCTCGGCGGTCGGAAAGAAGACGGAGCTCTTCGCGAGGTTCACGACCGTCGCTGGCGAGCGCGGCGCGGCGGACGCCGAGCGCGACATCCGCGGCTTCGCCGTCAAGTTCTACACGGACGAGGGGAACTGGGATCTCGTCGGCAACAACACGCCGGTCTTCTTCTTCCGCGATCCGCTGAAGTTTCCCGACCTCAACCACGCCGTGAAGCGGGACCCGCGCACGAACTTGAGGAGCGCGCGCAGCAACTGGGACTTCTGGACGTCACTGCCCGAGGCGCTGCACCAGGTGACGATCTTGATGAGCGATCGAGGGATCCCGGCCAGCTACCGCCACATGCACGGGTTCGGCTCGCACACCTTCAGCTTCATCAACGCACGGCAGGAGCGGTTCTGGGTCAAGTTCCACCACGTGTGTCAGCAGGGCATCAAGAACCTCACCGACGCCGAGGCGGAGGCGGTCATCGGGAAGGACCGCGAGAGCCACCAACGTGACCTGTACGACGCCATTGAGCGAGGTGACTTCCCGCGCTGGAAGCTGTGCGTGCAGATCATGCCCGAGAAGGACGCGTCGAAGGTCCCGTACCACCCCTTCGACCTCACGAAGGTCTGGCCCAAGAAGGACTTTCCGCTGATGGAGGTGGGCGAGTGGCGGCTCGATCGAAACCCCGAGAACTTCTTCGCCGAGGTCGAGCAGTCCGCGTTCAACCCCGCGCAGGTGGTCCCCGGCATCAGCTTCTCGCCCGACAAGATGCTGCAGGCTC
>JADLDB010000153.1 GCA_020846875.1 Myxococcales bacterium
GCCGACTTGACCCCTACAGCCCCAGCCGCTGCAGCAGCACGTCGCGCCGGGCCTCGTCCAGCAGCACCAGCAGCCACCCGGCGAACGAAGGCGCGTTGGTGGACACGAAGGGCGCCGCCAGCACCGTGCGGAACACCAGGTCCGTCGGCTCGCCCACCAGCGCGGCCACCGGCACCTCGAACAGCTCCGGCGTGGAAGGCAGCAGGGTGGCGTGCACCATGGTGCCGATGGAGGACAGGCACGCCGAGGCGACGATGTTGGCGGCCTCCGCCAGCGCCGCGCCGGCCGCGCCCGCCAGGGGCCCCTTCACCCCGGGCCGCTGCAGCAGCCGGTGCCCCAGCCGCTCCGCGTCGTCCGCCTTCATCACCCACCACAACTGCCCGGTGACGTCCCCTTCGATGGCGAAGGTGGCCGCCAGCACCTTCACGTCCCGCCCGCCCAGCAGCCACCCCAACTGCCAGCGGTTGGCGGACAGCACCTGCGGCACGTCCACCAGCACGCCCACGTCGCCCACCAGCCGCGCCAGCATCGACGCGGCCTGCGCGCTGCCCAGGTGCGCCACTTCCCGCAGCGCGTCCTCCTGCCGCCCGGTGAGCGCCTTCACGGGGCCGCCCCCGCGCGCACCACCGGCAATTCCAGCCGCGCCACGTCGAGGATGAAGACGGGCCGCCCGTTGCCCAGAATCGTCACGCCCGCGAGTCCCGGCACCAGGTCCAGCGGCCGCGCCAGCCCCTTGAGCACCACTTCCTCCTGGCCCACCAGCCGGTCCACCCCCAGCGCCACGGGCCCGTCGTCCGCCTCCACCACCACCAGCGGGCTGGTGGGGCCCTCGCTCGCGCCGCGCGGCACGTCCAACAACTGCGAGAGGTCGTGCACCGGCACCACCGCCGCCCCGAAGTGCAGCACCGGCACGTTCTGCGAGGACGTCAGCTTCTCCTTCGGCGTGTCCACCACCCCCGACACCTTGGTGATGGGCAGCCCGTACACGTCGTCGCCCACGCCGACGAGGAGCAGGTTCACCATCGCCACCGTCAGCGGCAGCGAGAGGCGGAAGGTGGCCCCCTGCCCGCGGGTGGACTCGATGTCCAGCGCGCCGCCCACCGCCTCCACCACCCGCCTCACCGCGTCCATCCCCACCCCGCGCCCGGAGATGTCCGTCACCGTGGCCGCGGTGGACAGCCCGGGCAGCGTGCACAGGTGCAGCGCTTCCTTCTCAGACAGGCCGCGGGCCTGGTCCGGGGTCAGCAACCCGCGCTCCACGGCGAGGGCCTTCAGGCGCTCCGTGTCGAGGCCGCGCCCGTCGTCCTGGAGCTCCAGCAGCACCCTGTCTCGCAGGCGCCGCACCTCCACCTTCACCACCCCCCGGGCCGGCTTGCCGCGCATTCGGCGCTCCTCGGGGGGCTCGACGCCGTGGTCGATGGCGTTGCGCAGCAGGTGCAGCACCGCGTCGTTGAGCTCGTCGACGATGGCGCGGTCCAGCTCGATGTCGCCGCCCGTCACCGTCACCTCCACGTCGCGGCCCCGGCGGCGGGCGATGTCGCGGGCGGCGCGCGGCAGCCGGTCGGTGATGACGGAGACGGGCGTCATCCGCGCCTCCATCACCTTGTCGTGCAGCGCGCGCACCAGGCCGTGCAGCCGGTCCACCGACTCGTCCAGCGGCGGCCGCAGCGCGTCGGGCAGTTGCTTGCTCACCTCGCGCACCCGGGCGGTGGCCAGCAGCAGCTCCCCCGCCGCGTCGAGGAAGTCGTCCAACAACTCGGTGCGCACGCGCACGGTGCGGGCGGGCTCCTGGCCCACCACGCGCGGCCCCTCCGGCTCGGAAGGCCTGGGCTCGGGCGGCGCGGCCTGGGGCACCACCGCGCGCAGCGCCTCCAGCTCCACGTCGGCCACCGCGCCCACCGTCTTCTTCACCGCCTCTTCGGACTCGTCCGTCTCCAATTCGACGGTGATGAGCCCCTGGGGCATCCGCCCGCCCTTGATGTCTTCCAGCGACGGGGTGAGGTTGAAGAGGTTGCCCAGGGTGCCCAGCCGCTTGGTGGCGAGGAAGCCGCGCACGCCCGGCTGGTTGGACGCCGGCGACACGCGCAGGGTGAGGGCGAAGCGCGGCGGCAGCGATGTGTCCACCACCGGGGGCGCGGGCTGCGAGGACGGCGGCAGGGGCGCGGAGGCCGCCGGCGCCGGCGTGGGCGTCTTCGGGCCATTGAGGCGCGCGCGGGTGGCGGCCAGGGCGAGGGCGAGCGGCTGGGCGTCGGGCGGCGCGGCCCCGGCGGCGGCGGCCTTCACCAGGCCCTGCAGCGCGTCCACCGCCTGCAGCACCAGGTCGGTGGCGTCCTTGTCCAGGCGGGCGGGCGACAGGCGCACCGCGTCCAGCAGGTCCTCCAGGCGGTGCGCGAGGGTGGCGGCGGCCTCGAAGCCCATGCTGCCGGCCATGCCCTTCACCGAGTGCGCGTGGCGAAAGAGCGCGTCCACCAACTCCACCGTGGGCCCGGACTGCTCCAGCTGCACCAGCCCCTTGCCGAGCGCGTCGAGGTGCTCGGTGGCTTCGCCCACGAAGAGGTGGAGGTAGCGGGAGGTGTCCCAGTGGGCCACGGCGCGTCCGAGGTTAGCCCACTTCGGCGCGGCGGGGATTTCGCGTGGCAACGTGGGGGCCGTCATGCACCATGCCGTCCCATGCACCTCGCCACCTCGCTCGCCCTGCTCAGCCTCGCCGCCACCCCCTCGCTGGAAGACGTCTTCGCGAAGGTGGACAACGCGGTGGTCACCGTGCGGGTGGGGATGCGGCAGATGGCGCAGACGGAGACGAGCGCGGTGATGGCGGTGTCGGTGGGCACCGGCTCCGGGGTGCTGCTGCACAAGGACGGCTTCGTGGTGACGGCCGCGCACGTGGTGGAGGACGCGGAGGTCATCGAGGTGCAGTGGAAGGACGGCAGCAGCACCGGCGCCACGGTGGTGACGCTGTCGCGCAGCGAGGACGTGGCGCTGCTCAAGGTGGACGACGTGCCGAAGAGCGCCCAGGTGGTGACGCTGGGCGACTCGGACGGGCTCAAGGCCGGGCAGCGGGTGTTCGCGGTGGGGGCGCCGATGGGGCTCGAGCACACCCTGACGTCGGGGGTGGTGTCGGCGCTGCGCACCAACCCGGAGCGGGGCTTCGCGCCGCGGAAGCTGATTCAGACGGACGTGCCCATCAACCAGGGCAACTCCGGCGGGCCGCTCTTCAACGAGGCGGGGGAGGTGGTGGGCATTGCCAGCTTCATCCTGTCCACCTCGGGAGGCAGCATGGGCCTGGGCTTCGCGGTGCCCAGCAACACGGTGCGGCGGCGCCTCTTCGAGCACGCGCTGCCGTACGTGGGCGTCAGCCTCCGCTACATCCCCCGCGAGGTGGCGGAGGTCTTCAACTGGACGGCGGAGAGCGGCCTGTTGGTGGAGAAGGTGCGGCCGGGCAGCATCGCGGCCAAGGCCGGGCTGCGCGGGGGGGTGGTGACGGCGAAGGTGGCGGGCAACGAAGTCCTCCTGGGGGGCGACCTCATCCTCACCGTCAATGGGCAGGACACCTCGAAGACGGAGCGCATCGGCGAGCTGCTTCGGGGGCTGAAGGTGGGCGACACCATCACCTACGACGTGCTGCGCGGCGGGAAGCTGCAGCAGGTGAAGATGACGCTGCCCGAGTTGGTGAAGGTGCCCGCGCTGGCCGGGCCGAAGAAGAAGTAGGCCTGTACGGGCGGGCAGGCTGTTGCGGCGGGCGCGGACGCGAGATAGTGGGGCCGCAAGCGACACGCCGGGCGACCGGCGCACCTGCAGCCGGAGTTCATCGAAGATGGTCGGCCTCGTCATCGCCTCCCACGGACGCCTCGCCGAGGAGCTGGTCTCCACGGCGGCGCAGATTGTGGGCCCCTTGCCGAAGGTAGCGACCTGCAGCGTGGTGCCGGGCTCTTCGGCCGACGACGTGAAGCAGCAGATTCGCGACGCGGTGAAGCTGGTGGACGACGGGGACGGCGTCATCGTGCTGGCGGACCTCATCGGCGGCTCGCCCTGCACGCAGAGCCTCACCCTGTGCCAGCAGGCGCGCCTGGAGGTCATCACCGGCGTCAACCTGCCCATGCTCATCAAGGCCAACGCGCTGCGCACGGGGCCTCAGCGGCTGGCGCTGACGGACCTGGCGCACGAGCTGACGGCCTACGGGCGGCGGAACATCACCTGCGCCACGGACGTGCTGCGGGCGAAGTCGCCGGCGGCCTGAAGCCCGTCGCTTCCGCCTGACGCGCAGCAACTTTGGTGCTGCGCTGGGAGACCCCCACCCCCACCCCGAGTCGTCAACTTTGGTGCTCCGCCTGCGGCTCAGGACAGCGCCGGCACCTCCAGCACGCCGAAGACGATGGCGGCCAGGGTGGCGGACGCCACCAGCACCCACAGCAGCACGCCCAGCACCAGCGGCCGGGCGCCCACCTGCTTGAGGGCCTCGCGGGAGACGCCGGCGCCCACCAGGAAGAGGGTCAGCACCAGCAGGTGCCGCGCGCCCTGGGCCACCCACTGCCCGGGGCCCTCGAGGCCGGGCACGTACGTCACCAGCGCTGCCACCGCCACGAAGCCCAGGATGAACCAGGGGCGCTTGGGCTTACCGCCGGCCTGGGCGGCCTCGTGCTTCCACACCCGGGCCAGCAGCAGCGTCAGGGGGATAATCCACAGCGCCCGCGCCAGCTTCACGGTGGTGCCGACGGCCAGCGCGACGGGCCCGAAGAGGGTGGCCGCGCCCACCACGCTGGAGGTGTCGTGAATGGCCAGGGCGCTCCACAGGCCGAACTGCTCGGGGCCCAGGTGCAGCGCGTGGCCCACCGCGGGGAAGATGAGGAGCGCGGCGGCGTTGAGGAGGAAGACGACGGCGAGCGAGACGGACGCCTGGTGGCTCTTCGCGCCGATGGCGGGGGCGACGGCGGCGATGGCGCTGCCTCCGCAGATGGCGGTGCCCACGCCGATGAGGAGCGAGGTGGTGCGCTCCGTCTTCATCGCTTTGGCCAGCGCCAGCGCCACGAGGATGGTGACGGTGAGGCCCACCAGCGTCATGCCCACGCCGCGGGAGCCGACGCGCGCCACCACGCCCAGGTTCATCCCCGCGCCCAAGCCGACGACGGACGCCTGCAACAGCCACGTCTGCCATTGCTTCGTCTGGGTGGGCAGCGGGTTGCCCCAGGCCAGCGAGAAGACGACGCCCGCCACCAGGGCCAGCGGCGCCGTCACCCACGGAGTCAAGGCGACGAGGGCCAGCGCGAGGAAGAGCGCCTTCTTCGCGCCGCCAGGCCCCACTCACTTCTCCCAGTTGGACATGCCGCCCAGGTCGTGCACCTTCGTGAAGCCGGCCTTCTCCAGCAGGGCCTTGGCGGTGGCGCTGCGCTTGCCGCTGCGGCAGTAGATGACGATGTCCGTGTCCTTCTTCGCGGGGAAGGACGACAGCTTCGACTCCAGCACCTGCACGGGGATGTTGGTGGCGCCGTCCACGTGGCCTTCGGCGAACTCCTCCGGGGTGCGGACGTCGAGGAGCAGCGCCTTGTGCTTCTGCACCAACTCCTTCGCCTGCGCGCCGGTGACGTTCTTCGGGGTGTCGGCGGCCAGCGCCCACAGGCCCAGCGCCGCCGCGGCCACCAGCAGCAACAAGTTGACGTTCTTCTTCACGGGTGTTCGTTCCTTTCGACGGTGGCGTTGGGAGCCGGGCCCCGGGCCAGAAGGTTCTCAGGAATCGCGCCGTCTTGGCACCGTCACCTCGGCGCGCGATGAGGCCGCCTTCGAGGTGCCCGCGAGGAAGTCGGTGAAGAAGAACGAGAAGCAGCGGCGCCGAGGCGAGCGGGCTCAGCTCTGCGCGATGCGCGACGCGGCGCGCACCACGCCTTCCGAGTCGATGCCCAGCGACACGTAGAAGGTCTTGTCCTGCGAGTCCTTCAGGGTGATGGCCAGGCGGCTGCCGGGCGAGGTCCACGTGCCCCACTGGTGGGCCTGCGGGTCCACGGTGCCCTGCACGCCCAGCCGGGTGGCCAGTTGCTGCAGCGCGTCCCTGTCCAGGCTGCCCTGCACCAGCAGGTTGTCCGGCACGGTGAGGGCCTCGGTGGCCCGCTTCGGCTGCGCCTGCGCCAGCGCCTGCAGGTCGGGCGACGACGCCACCTTCGCCTTGATGGCGTCGTAGGTGGCGGCCACGAAGTCGTCCGGGTTGGTGGTGACGTCCTGCAGGCCCTTGAGGCTCAGGTCCAGCCCGTAGCGGGTGCGGAAGAGGCGCTCCTGCGTCTCGGCCGACTCCACCGGCGACGACGAGTACCCGGGCCCGCCTTCCTGGTGGACGATGCGCTCGAGGAAGGACAGGGACAGCGCCGCCGTGGACGTGGCGTCGAGGCCCGCCTTCTGCCCGAGGAACTGGCCCGCCTCCACCGCCAGCATGCGCCCCAGGGCTTCCTTCGGGGCGTGCGCGAAGTTGGCGTTCACCGCCACCTTGATTTTGTCCGAGCCCGGCTCCACCGAGAACTGGAAGGCCTTGAGGTCCGACGACAAGGCAGGCTCGAAGAAGCCCGCCGACTGGAAGACCTCCGGGTTCCAGGGGGTGTCGCCGAGCAGGCCCGGCGGCAGCACCGCGTAGCGGGCGAAGAGGTTCAACTGGCTCACCGCCGCGTTCCCCGCGGTGCCGTCCAGCCCGTCCACCGGGGCGCCCGCGTCCAGCGGATCGTACCCGCCCGAGGCGTCGACGCGCTTGGGGTACACCACGTTGAAGAGCGTGTCGCCTGCGTCGGTGACGCCGTCGCGGTCGCGGTCCAGCTTCGCCAGCAGCACGTCGCGCGAGTTGGGGAAGAAGTAGTGCGTCTCGACGTCGTGCTCCTTGTAGAACTGGATGTCCGACTCGTTCATCCCGTCCTCGCCGGGCCTGGCCGGCTCCAGGGTGGACACCCAGTTGTTGAACTCCTTCGCGTTGGCCTTGGCGATGGTGTCGTAGCCGGACCTCTTGTCGAAGCCGTCGAACATCTTGTCCAAGAGCGGCAGGTCGTAGTTGTCGTCGGACGCCTCGCGGGTGGACAGCAGGTGGGCGTCGGGGAAGGCGCGGCTGACCGACTCGATGCTGCCCTCGCCGTAGCACTGCAGGAGCATCACCAGCTTGCCGTCGCCGGTGCCGCTGACGCCCTTGCTCAAGGCGTCTTCCACCCGCTTCCCGTAGCCGGCGTGGCCCGCGTAGATGATCATGTCCACGCTCTTGTCGCCCATCTTCTCGAACAGCGACGGGGGCGTGTCGTGGGTGGGCGCCTTGGGAATCGTCACCTCGATGGTGGGCTTGCCGTCCTTCGCCTTGCGGGTGAGGGTGGTGGAGCCGTCGGCGTTCTCCTTCTTCTTGAAGCCGCGGTCGACGTAGAGCTGCACGTTGTCTTCGCGCGGGCTGCCGTCGTTGTCGGTGTAGTGGACGATGGAGATTTTTCCGTCCTCGAGCCAGGCGTCGTACGGCGGCTTCTGCGGGTAGAGCGCCGTCTCGGCCGTCTTCGTCTTGGGCAGCTCGCCCTTCTCCGCGCGCTGAAGCGTGGACTCGAAGACGAAGTCCTTCAGCGGGCGGTACGGCTCCTTCTGCACCGAGAAGAGCAAGCCCAGGGTGAGCGCGTCGCGGGCGTCGGTGTCTCCCAGGGCCCCGGCGCGGCGGGCGGCGGCCTCCAGCAGGCCCATGGCGGCGGCGCGGCCGGAGCGGAGCTCGAGCGCCTCGGCGTCATTCTTCGGCGGCTTGAGCAGCGAGGTGTACAGTTGCGCGGCGGAGGACGCGGCCGACTTCAGCGTCTGCACGTCGTTGACGGCGGCGAAGGGCTGGTTGTCCGGCGCCTGCGACACCGCCACCTTCACCGCGCGGACCTGCTCCGAGAGGCTGGTGGGCACCGTGCCCAGGGCCAGTTGCCCGTTGGGCTGCACCGACACCTTCGCGCCGCCGAAGTCGCCCAGCTCCACCGCGCCGGGCAGGGCGGGCTGCGCCTTCAGCTCCTTCGGGGCCTTGTTGTAGACGTCCTTCGCGCGCGCAGCGCCGTTGCCGGAAGGCGTCGTCGCCGGGGCGGTGGGCGCCGCTGGAGCCGCGGGCGTGGTGGGCGCCGGCGGCGCCGTGGGCGTGGTGGTGCGGGTACGGATGGGCATGGTTTCCCCTCGGGCTGCGGTGCGGTGGGTCAGTATGCGCAGAAGTCGGACGGAGGGAAATGGGCAGCCGGTGAAAACCGCAGGGCCCCAGAGACGTCAGCGGCCGCCGCGCACCACCTTCACGTCGACGACGGGCCCGCCGTGTTGGTCTGCTGGGCCGATGGCGGCGGTGAGGGCGTGGTGGCGCTCGTCGAGGCGGCGCAGGAAGCGGTGCAGCTTCTCGCGCACGTGGGTGGGCATCTCCTCGGTGTACTGGAGGTACCAGCGCAGGTCGTCCAGCGCCTCGTAGAAGGCGTTGACGGCGTGCTGCTCGGGCGGCTCCAGCAGCGTCAACTCAGCCAGGGTGATGGTGGTGAACCAGGTGTGCACCGTGTTCATCAGCGGGGCGCGGTCGCGCAGGCGCGAGAAGAGGCGCACCATCTCGTCCTGGCGGGCGTGGAGGCGCTTCAACACGTTGGCGGCGTCCATCGCCAGCACGTGGCGGACGCGCGCGGCGGCGGCGAGTTGCGTCTGGCTGCGCTTTCTGGCCACGAGGCCGGGTCTTACGGGAGTCCCGCGCCTTCGGCCATCATCAGAGTCAGGGCTGGATCTGGATGCGGAGGCTGGGGAAGTTGGAGTTGATCTCGAGGAACACGGGGGGAGCTCGGGGGTCGCACTCGAACGGAACCGTCAGCAACTGACCTTCTGGCAGCTCTCTCTCCAACCAGTCGTCAAGCAGCCGAACGCCGGCGTCCTCTGGGATCATCAGTGGAGTGTCTAGGTACGCATGGATGTCGAACACCTCGCCATTCTGAATGACGAGGCTGCCATCACTGCAGGACACGGTCTGAGGAAAGCCCAACAGCACTGGAGGCAACTGCTTCGAGAGATGAAACAGGAAGAAGCTGACGGTGGTGTCGCCCGAAGCTCCCCAGACGCGACACAGTTCCGGGGCGAAGGCACTCGAGCTGATGCTGATTCGCGCCACTCGCTCGGCACCAGGGGCGATCTCCGGGAGGTCCAACGCCGCACTGAGGTTCTGGCAGTCCGTCTCCAGGGAGAGCTGCATCTCGGGGCTGGTGCGCGTGAGATCCTCGTTCCTGAGGGTGACGTACCGGCGAGACGGGTGCAGCTGTCTCGGCGTGGTCACGACGAGGCCTGCGTCGAGTGTCTCAAGCGCAACGAGACGAATGTACGTCCCCCCATCCTCTACACCTGCATCTTCGACGGGCAGGACTACGACGTAACGGCCGATCTCCTTGTTCTCCCACGACAGCACGACCGCACAGCTCGTTGCCGTCGTCGTACCAATGGCGAGAGGGACGGAGCGCGTTTCACGCGCTGCGAGTGTTTCCGTCTGGCTCACAAGCCAGGCCCCCCCGCAATCCACGCCCACCACTACCGCAACGGCGGTGTCGACGGCGCTCTCGAGCTTGACCTCGACGTGCGTGCGCATGGGGGCGCTGGCCTGAGCAATCCGAGCGGGCGTATCGGTCCAGACGCCTTCGACGCACAGCTCTCGGGAGGGACACTGCGTCTCGGCTGCACAGCAACCCACAGAACTCGGCACGCTCGCCACGACCTGGTCGGTGCTGAAAACGCAGGCATCTCCGGAGGTGGCCCAGCTCCCCGCGGGAATGGAGAAGGGGTGTCCGGCGGGAAGCGTTCCAGCCTGCAGCTCGAGTTTGGCAGGTGCCTGCGCGCACGGTGGCGACCAGCAACCCACGGTGAAGGCGGCCGAGAGGGTGGAAAGCCAAACTACTCGGTGCGCCCAGCGTCTCTGCGAGCCGGATCGACCTGTGGGTGTCGTTTGTCCACAGGCCCGGGTCCGTGCGCTGGTAGACGTCCGCCCTGCTGTACCGAAGTTCACAATTGATGTTCTAAGTGAGACCACTATAAAAAAATACTGGCTGTTTCATCGTTGCTTCTCTCTTCCTGATGGCTTTCCCGGCCTGGGCGCAACTGAGCCTACCCTACAGTGGATCAACCTCGGCCAACGCGAATGCCTTCGAGGTGACGCACCTCGGCTCGGGAAGCGGATACCACGCGGCGATCGTAGGCAACGCTTCCCCGGACGGGTTCGGTGTCAAAGGAGCGGCCGACGACGGAATCGGTGTGCAGGGTAACTCGCTCACCGGATATGGCGTCGGTGCCTTCTGTGGTCCTCAGTCCTACGATCCCTCGAACTTCTGCTTTGGCGTTTATGCGGCTACTGCGGCCAACCTGCCGAATGCCACCGCAGTCTTTGCAAGCAGCGCCTACGGGCGCACCCTCACTTCCGTCGCCTGCGGCGTCTCTGGAGAGAACCCCACGGGCGGCGGTTTTGGCGTCGCGGGACGCACGACCGGCACCGGAACCGGCATCTACGGCGAGAACCTGAGCACGGGCCACGCTGGCTACTTCATCGGCAAAGTGCACGTGGCCGGCAACTTCAGCGCTTCGGCGAAGAACTTCCGCATCGACCATCCGCAGGACCCTGCGAACAAGATCCTCCAGCACGTCTCCGTCGAGTCGGATGACTACAAGACCATCTACGACGGCGTGGTGCACCTCGACGCCAGCGGCCGCGCGACGGTGCCCCTGCCCTCGTGGTTCGAGTCGCTCAACCGCGACTTCCGCTACCAGCTCACGCCCATCGGAGCTCCGGCTTCCCTTTTCGTGCAGTCCGAAGTCCAGGGCGGGAGCTTCTCCATCGCGGGCGGGCCGCCCAACATGAAGGTGTCCTGGCAGGTCACCGGCCTCCGGAAGGACGCGTACGCCAACGCCAATCCGTTCCAGGTCGAAGTCCAGAAGAGCGCCGCCGAGCGCGGCAAGTACCTGAACCCCGAGCTCTTCGGCGCCAACGCTCAGCGGGTCCTCGTCACACCGCCGGTCGCGAAGGCCAGCGAGCCGTGACGAACTGACACCTTCCCGCGCGCACGGGCGTCTATGCTGCCGCCCGTGTCCGTCCTCCTCGCGGTGTCCGGTGCGCTGCCGGCCATCTTCATGATGTGGCTGGTGGGGCGCTTCGACGCCAAGCGCCCCGAGCCGCAGTGGCAGTTGCGCAAGGCGGCCATCCTGGGCGGGCTGTCCACGCTGCCGGTCATCGTGGTGCAGCTTCAGCTCGAGAAGCTGAACCCCGGCGGCGTGGCGGGCGCGCTGTACACCTCGTACGGGGTGGCGGGCTTCACCGAGGAGCTGGCCAAGGCGGTGGCGCTGTACCTGGCGGTGTGGAGGCACCCGTCCTTCGACGAGCGGCTGGACGGCATCGTCTACGGGACGCGCGCGGGCCTGGGCTTCGCGCTGGTGGAGAACATCGGCTACCTGGCGGGCGCGGAGTCGATGAGCGGCTTCGTGGGCATCTTCGTGTTGCGCGCGGTGCTGGCCGTGCCGGGGCACGCCATCTACGCCGGCTTCATGGGCTACTGGGCGGCGCGGAAGAAGTTCGACGACAAGGGCCCGGG
Source organism: Myxococcales bacterium (assembly GCA_020846875.1). GTDB lineage: Bacteria > Myxococcota > Myxococcia > Myxococcales > Myxococcaceae > JADLDB01. The sequence goes on from JADLDB010000153.1 coordinate 11,553, forward strand.
GCTGTGGGGCGGGCTGCTCATCGCCATTGTGCTGCACGGCAGCTACGACGCGGCGCTCTTCCTCTGCGGCGTGTTCGGCCAGCGCGGAGGGGCGCAGGCGTTGCTCATCTTCCCGCTCTTGCTGGTGCCCTTCCTGGTGGTGGGGCTGGGGTACCGGCGCCTCAAGCGGCACGCGGTGGAGGCGCTGTACCTGGACGACCTGGCCCACGCCGAGGCCCGCCCGCGCCCGCGCTTGCCGCTGGGCATGGGCTTCGTCCTGCGCTGAAGTCTGCCCGTCCGTCACGGGAGGAGGCCCGCCATGAGAGTCGCCCTGTTCGCCGTCGCGCTGTTGGCCGCCGGCTGCAGCCACGTCTTCACGAAGATTCAGCCGGGGATGACGAGCGCGGAGGTGCGCGCGCTGACGGAGCCGGAGGGGGTGGGCCCCAGCGAGGTGGTGACGTACCCGCCCAACGCGCAGGCCTGGTACTACGGAGAGGACCGCTGCATCCTGCTGGTCGACGACCGGGTGGTGCAGAAGAACGTGACGAGGGAGCAGACGGTGGCGTCGGTGCCGGGGCTGGCGCACGTGAAGCAGACGTCGAAGGCCCTGTGCGCGCCGCCGGGGGCGGAGCAGCCGGATGACCGCACCAACATCTACGTGCCGGGCGTGGGCGGGGTGGAGCTTCAGAATTAGCGGACCAGCCGGAAGCCGACGCCGCGCACCGTCTTGAGCTCGAAGCCGGCCCTCGGCGCCCTGAGCTTCTTCTTCAGGCTGGAGACGAAGTTGTCGACGGTGTGCGTGTCGACGACGACGTCGGAGCCCCACACCGCGTCGAGGATGGCGTCGCGCGTCACCACCTTGTCTCCGGCGCGGGCGAGGCAGACGAGGAGGTCGAATTCCTTGCGGGTGAGCTCCACCTCGCCGGCGGGGCCCGTGACGGTGCGGGTGGCCTCGTCGACGGTGAAGACGCCGAGGGAGTGGGTGACGGTCTCGCGCGAGGTGGGGGCGCGGCGGGCGAGGGCGGCGACGCGGGCGAGGAGCTCTTTGAGGCGGTACGGCTTGGCGAGGTAGTCGTCGGCGCCAGCCTCGAAGCCCTTCACCAGGTCGTCTTCGAGGGTGCGGGCGGTGAGCATGAGGACGCGGGAGGGGAGGCCTTTGGCGCGCAGCTCGCGGCAGAGGGCGTAGCCGTCGCCGTCGGGGAGCATCAAGTCGAGGACGACGACGTCGGGCGGGGAGAGCAACGCTTCCCGCGCGGCCTTGACGGTGGCGGCGACCTGGACGGCGTAGCCTTCGTCCCGCAGGTTGTCCTCGAGCGCGAGGCGCAGGTTGGCGTCGTCTTCGACGATGAGGACGGCGGGCACGGCGGAGGAGCATTCCATCTTCTGGTGGGGCGAATCAGCAGTGATCTCGGCTCCGGTGGGCGGGTGCCTCACACCAGGGCTTTTCCGCGCTGGCGGGCGCGGGCTCGTGTAGGCTGCGCGACCGGGGTGGGGGCGTTCCCGCGTTGTCGGGCCCCGCCGGCCTTGTTCGAGAAGTTCCAAAAAATTCCCGGGGAGGAAACACCCATGTTGAAGCGTGGTCTGATCGTGGCGCTCGTCGCCGCGTTGACGGCGTGCGGCGGAAGTACGACGACGGATGGTGGCACGGGCGGCGGAGGCGGCAGCGTCGGCGGCGGCACCGGCGGCGGCACAGGCGGCGGCTCGGGTGGCGGCTCGGGTGGTGGCACCGGCGGCGGAACGGGCGGCGGCACCGGCGGCGGAACGGGCGGCGGCACCGGCGGCGGAACGGGCGGCGGCATCGGCGGCGGCATCGGCGGCGGAACGGGCGGTGGCACGGGCGGCGGCGGGATGACGGACACCACGCCTCCGGAGGTCATCGCCACGGCTCCGTCTGCGATGTCGATGAACGTCGCGACGGGCACCACGGTGCAAATCACCTTCAGCGAGTCGATGAACCCGGGCACGGTGCAGGTGACCGCTACCCCGAACATCAACTTCGGGGCGCCGAGCTGGAACCCGACGAACTCGGTGCTGACCCTGACACCGAGCGCGGCGCTGAGCTTCTCCAC
>JADLDB010000154.1 GCA_020846875.1 Myxococcales bacterium
AACTGACAAGGCATCCTTCTTGAAACCGTGGCCTGTCCATTCGGTTGTGCGGACTTGGACTGCTGCGAGGCCATGCGGCTCCCGGTGGTATGCGCTCAAGTCCGTGCTCGCCGATCCGCTCGATGCGGTCACCGTGGACCAGCGGTCGCTCGCGAAGAGTTGAGCGAATGTCTGCGGGTGGGGCCCGTAGCCGGCAGGTTTCACGGTGAATGTGGTGGCCAATTTGGAGAAGGAAAGTTCTGCTGCGCCAGCCGCAGTGTCTCCGGGTTGTCCGCCGCGCAGATGCAGCTCTACTGAGCCCTGACCTTCGTGATCCTTGATCGAGAGTCTCACCACGTCCCCGTGATCTCCTTCCAACTGAAGCTCACGTGTCCGAATGGACGACTGAATTCCGTTCATCTCTTGCAGGGCGTGTCGGGTGTGAAGGCCCGCGACCAACCCCGCCGCGCCCACCACGATGCCGAAGAGTCCGAGCCAACGCCCAGAACGCGCGCTGCGCTCGGCTGCTGCCACTCGTTCGTCGATGTTCATGGTTCCCTCAGGCCGCTGTCAAAGCTGCCACAGACGTGGTGACGGCCCGAACATTCAGCGGTTCGAGAATTGACCGCTTCAGCCTGCTTTGTTGGGGAACTAGGATTCGAACCTAGATAGCCAGAGTCAGAGTCTGGAGTCCTGCCGTTGGACGATTCCCCAATATTCGCTGCACCTTGTGCGCTTACTTCGCGCTGCTGGCCGGCGCTTTCTTCCCTTTTTTCTTAGCAGATCCGTCCGCCGGGACAACATAGATGCGGACCTCTTCGTTGGCCTCGTAGATGTTGAGACCTTCCCAGCCGCCCTTTCCTGACGTGTTGGGGATGTGCAGCGCCTTCACGCCCGGCTGGTTGCAGATGTTCTTCCGCGGGTACTCCTTCGCGGGCAGCGCGGTCTTGTAGAACTTCATCGTCCCCTCGAAGTCGGTGGGGGATCGAAAGCGGTGCTCGGCCACCTTGCGGGCGTTCTCGGGGACGGGGGCGTTCAGCTCGAACTGCTCCGCCAGCGCGGCGGCGCTCAAGAGGACGAGGAGAATCGGCACTGGGCGCCTCATGCGGCTCGGCGGAGTACCGGCGGCGCCACGGCCTGTCAAGGCGCGGCCATCAACTGAGGGCCCACCGACAGCACGTCCATGAAGACGGCCACCACCCCGTGGATCAGCGCGCCGTACCAGAAGCTGCGGGTCCTCAACGCCAGCACCCCCAGCGCCACCCCGGCGATGATGCTGCCCAGCGCCTCCAGCTCGGCCTTGCCCAGGTGCATGATCGCGAAGGGCGCCACCTGGATCAGGATCGCCCCGGCCCGCCCGAAGCTGGGGAGCAGGCCGTGGAGCATCCAGCCCCGGAAGAGGAACTCCCAGCCCACGAAGTACAAGAGGTAGCCCAGCTCGTAGACGAGGAAGAGCTTCACGCTGGGCACCGCCTGCCCGCCTTCGCTGAGCATGAAGGCGCCGTTCCCGGCGAGCGGGTAGATGCCCTTGAAGGCGTCCAGCTTCGAGGCCACCACCACCGCGGGGATCATCACCGCGATGAACAGCGCCGAGATCTTGAGGCCCGCCCGCCAGTCGCCCAGGCCCAGGCCATACGCCCGGTGAAAGCTGCCCTTCGTCGCCTTCGACAGCACCAGCGGCATCACCAGGTAGAGGAACAGGCTGCTTCCGAACCACCACAGGTGCCCGAAGGCCGCGTTGGCCGGGTGGGTGTCGAAGCGCGTGCCCACCAGCGTGCGGAAATACCCGGCGGCTCCCTGGTAGTGGCTGATCACCAGCAGGGCGCTGGCCCCGCAGATGATCACCGTGGGCTCGGCGAGGAGGCCGTCCAGGTATGGGCGGAGCCGCTTGAGCAAGCCGTCAGTTCCCCAGCGCGGCGTCGATCCGGTGCAGCGTCTCGGCGCGCCCCAGAAGCTCCAGCGTCTCGCCGATCCCCGGGCTGGTGGTGCCGCCCGTCACCGCCACGCGGATGGGCTGGGCGATCGCCCCCTTCTTCGCGCCCGTCTCCGTAGCCAGCTTGTCGACGATCGGATCGAGCTGCGGCGCGCTCCAGTCGGCCGTGGCCTCCAGCAGGGCGCGGGCCTTCTTGAGCAGCTCCTTGCCGGTGTGATCGAGGTGCTTGGCCGCCGCCGCCCCGTCGATCGTCACGCCGCGCAGGTAGTACGGCTTGATCGCCTGGGCCATCTCCACCAGCGTCTTCGCCCGCGGCTGGAAGGCCTTCACCGCGCGGCCGAGCCGCTCGTCCGCCAGGACCTCGGGGACGCCCGCGTCTCGCAGGTACGGCAGCACCGCCCGCGCCACGTCCGCCGGATCGCCCGCCTTGATCCAGTGCTGGTTGGTGGCGAGCAGCTTGTCCGGGTTCCACACCCCGTTGGCCTTGCCCACGCCCGAGAAGTCGAACAGCTCGATCAACTGCTGGCGCGTGAAGAGCTCGTCGTTGCCGTGGCTCCAGCCCAGGCGCGCGATGAAGTTGAGCAGCGCGTGCGGGAGGATCCCGTTCTGCTGGTGGGCCCTCACGTCGGCCTCGGGGTGCCGGCGCTTGGACAGCTTCTCCTTGTCCTGCCCGAGGATCAGCGGGATGTGCGCGAAGGCCGGCGGTGTCCACCCCAGGGCCCGGTAGACCATCAACTGCGGGAAGGTGGAGTTGATGTGCTCCTGCCCGCGCGCCACGTGGGTGATGTGCATGTCGTGGTCGTCCACCACGCAGCCGAAGTTGTAGAGCGGAATGCCGTCGGAGCGGATCAGCACGAAGTCGTCGAGATCCTCGTCCGGCTTCTCGTGGCGGCCGCCCACCAGGTCGTCGAAGCCGATCCGCTCGCCGCAAGGCTGCATGCGGAAGCGCACCACGAAGGGCTGATCCCGCTTCTCCTTCGAGTCGCGCCAGGGGCTCGTGTACTTGAACCCGGCCCTGCGCAGGTCGTCCTTCTCGGTGAGGCCCTTCGAGGCGGCGAAGGCCTTGCGCTGGGCGGCCGTCTCCTCCTCGGTGGTGTAGTCGCGGTAGGCCTTGCCTTCGGCGATCAACTGCTCGGCCACCTCGCGGTAGCGATCGAGCTTCTTCATCTGGAAGTACGGCGGGTAGGGGCCGTCCTTCCCGGGGCCCTCGTCCCAGTCGATGCCCAGCCAGGCGAGGCCATCGAGGATCGCCTGGAGCGACTTGGGGGTGCTGCGCTCCTGATCGGTGTCTTCGATCCGCAAGACGAACGTGCCGCCGTGGTGGCGGGCGTACAGCCAGTTGAAGAGCGCGGTGCGGGCGCCGCCGATGTGCAGATACCCGGTAGGCGAGGGGGCGAAACGGACGCGGGGCTTCATGGCGGGGGTGGCCGTAGCAGGACCCTTCCCCCGTGTCAGCACTCGGCGGCGACGCAGGCAGGCCTTGCGGTGTGACGCGGGGCGCCGAATGGGTAGAGTCTTCGGACATGCGGAAGCGAAGTGGATCTCGAAGGGTCGCGGGCCTCTTGGCGCTGGCGATCGCCCAGGTCGCCTCGGCGACGACCCTGGTGGCGCAGGACGTGGCGGCGTTGACGAAGGCCTCGGCGGTGGTGGTGCGGGCGAAGGTGCTCGCCTCCCAGGCGCGGTGGACCAGCGATCGAGCGCGGATCATCACCGACACAGAGCTCGAGGTGCTGTCGACGTGGAAGGGCGCGGCGTCGCAGCGGATCGTCGTGATGCAGCCCGGCGGCATCGTCGGCGAGGTGGGGCAGAAGGTGGAAGGCGCGGCCCGCTTCGAGCCCGGTGAAGAGGTCGTCGTCTTCCTCGAGCCCAGAGGCCAGCGCTTCACCGTGGCCGGCATGGCGCAGGGGCTGTTCCACCTCGAGCGCTCCAGCGACGGCAAGGCGGTGTTCGCCCGGCAGGAGCTGAACGAGGCGCTGCTGCTCGATCCGGTGACGCGGCAGCCGGTGGCCGCGCCCTCGGCGCTCCTCTCCGTCGAGCGACTGGAGGCGCAGGTCCGCGCCGCGCTGGGCCCGGGCACCACGCCGGCGCCGGTGAAGCCCCCCACCTCCACCAAGCCGCCGCTGGTCACGCCATGATCGTCGTGAAGGTGGCGTTGGCGGTGGTGCTGTCCCAGTACGTGCGCACCCGCGTCGATGATCGGGACCCGAACTCGCCGTGCCTGTACTGGACCGACAAGACGAACATCGTCTTTCACCAGAACTCCGAAGGGAACCCGGACACGCCCGGCGACAGCGAGCACCCCGCCGTCACGAGGGCCTTCGAGACCTGGCAGGCAGAGAACCAGGCCTGCGGCAGCCTGACGCTCACCGAAGGCGCGCGCACCTCCTCGCGAATGGCTGGCTACGACGAGACCAGCGCGTCCAACGAGAACGTGGTGCTGTTCCGCCAGAAGATGTGCACCGTGGCGCAGTGCACCGATGACGACACTTGCGGCAACAAGCACGACTGCTGGCAGCACGCGCCCACCGCCATCGCCATCACCACCACCTCCTTCCACCCGAAGTCGGGGAAGATCCTCGACTCGGACATCGAGCTGAACGCCCCGCGCTTCCTCTTCACCAGCGTGGACTCGCCGCCCTGTCCGGCGGGCATGTTCGACGTCACCTGCGTCGCCACCGACGTGCAGAACACCGTCACCCACGAGGTGGGGCACCTGCTGGGGCTGGGCCACACGAGCGAGACGGGCTCCACCATGGCCCCTCGCGCGGATCCGGGCGAGACGAGCAAGCGCACCCTCGACGCCAACTCCAAGCGCTTCATCTGCGACGTGTACCCGGTGGGCAAGCCGTCGAAGTCCTGCATCATCAAGGTGGTCGACGACGATCTGGGCAAGCCCAAGACGGGCTGTGCCGCGGCGCCTGGGACGCTGGGGCTCCTGGCGTTGCTCTTCTTGAGGCGGAGGCGCTGAGGAGGACGTGCGCTGGGCGGCCGCCATCGTCGTGCTCGTCTCCTTCGCGGCCCAGGCCCAGAGCTACGTGCGCACCGTGGCGGGGATGAGCGGCGAAACGGTGATCTGCGTGGTGTGGAACAAGCGCGAGCTGACCTACCGGGTGGACACCGCCGGCAGCGCCAAGACCCCCGGCGACTCCGAGTTCACCGCCGTCGACGCGGCCTTCTCCAGTTGGCAGGCCCTGTCGGACTCGTGCTCGGACTTCAAGATCATCCGCGGCGCGCGCATCGATCGACCGAAGGTGGGCAAGGGCACCGAGGCGGACCAGGTGCTCTCCTTCCGCGAGACGAGCTGCCGCGACGTGGTGGCGCCGGGCGATCCCTGCCTCGCCGACGGCTCCTGCGCCAACGCGTCCGATCCCAACGGCAACCCCTACGCCTGCTGGGATCACTCCGACGGGACGATCGGGCTGACCACGCTGACCTTCTCCACGCGCACCGGGATCATCCTGGACGCGGACATCGAGTTCAACGCGGCCACCTACCTCTTCACCACCATCTCCGCGCCGCCCTGCGAGGCCGGCCGAGAGGACGTCTCCTGCGTGGCCTATGACGTCCAGAACACCGCCACCCACGAGATCGGCCACGTGCTGGGCTTCGATCACGTGGACGACCCGCTGTCCACCATGGCGCCCACCGCGCCCGTCGGTGAGACCGGCAAGCGGGCGATCGACCTCGGCACCGCAGAGGGCTTCTGCAGCACCTACGCGCGCGGGCAGCCGCCGCTCCCGTGCGACGAGCAGGCCCAGTTGTCACGGCACATCGACGCGCAGAACGCCGGCAGCTTCGGCTGTGGGTGCGGGGCGGTGGAGGGCCCGTGGGGACTCCTCGCGGGTCTCCTCGTCTTCGCGCCACGCCGACGCCGGCATTGATTCGCCCGGTGACTCGACTATGAGCGCCGCGGGATGCTGTCGCTCCTCCTCGTCGCGTTGATCTCCCAGGCCGAGCCGGCTGTCCCGCCCGACGCGGGCGTCGAGTCTGCGCAGAGTACCTCGGGCGTGGACGCGGACGCAGGGCCCACCTCCGAGGCGATCGCCTCCGTCGACGCGGGTGTCGTCGAGCCCCAGGCCGGGGCCGGGGGGACGGACGCGGGGCTCTTGACCGAGGCCGTCCCCGACGCTGGAGCGGCCGAGGAGCCCGATCGCTCCCGCGAGACGGTCATCACCGGATCCCGCACCGAGCGCAAGGCGGCCGACGCGGTGGTGGCCACCGAGGTCGTCACCCGGGCGCAGATCGAGCAGCTCGGCGTGCGCGATCTTCCGCAGCTCCTGCAGCAGCAGTCCGCCGGGGTCGAGATGGTCTACACCAACCGCGGCACGGGCCTGCGCCTCCAGGGCATGGACCCGGAGTACGTGCTGATCCTCATCGACGGTCAGCGCGTGTCGGGGCGTTCGGGGCCCTTCACCGATCTCTCCCGCTTCAGCCTGCGCGAGGTGGAGCGCGTCGAGATCGTCAAGGGGCCCGCCGCGGCGCTCTACGGCGCGGACGCGATCGGCGGGGTGGTGAACCTGATCACCCGGCGGCCGCAGCAGCCCTTCCAGGCGAACCTGCGCGGCATGTTCGGCAGCCTGATGGAGGTGGACGCCCGCGGGAACGTCGGCTCGAAGCTGGGGCCCTTCGAGCTGCGCGGGGGCGGCGGCTACCGCACTCGCCAGCCGTACACCTGGATCCCTCCCGAAGAGACGGCGATCGCCGACGTCACCAGCGGGCCCGGCCTCCGCCGCATCGACTACGACCTGGAGGCCGCCTACGCCCCGTCCGACCAGCTGCGGATCTACGCCCGCACCGGCTACGCGTGGACCGACTACAGCGCCGTCGACGCCAACACCACCGGCGCCAAGTTCGATCGCTTCCAGCGCACCGAGCAGTTCGACGTGTGGGCGGGGCACGTGGGCAAGTACGCCTCGGGTACCACCGCCACGCTGCGGTTCCACTACGGCCTGTTCAAGGATCAGTTCCTGGTCGATCAACGCAACGCCACCCAGTTGGACGAGTACTCCGTCAACCTGACCCGCCTGTGGGAAGGCTACGCGCAGCTCGACAAGAAGCTGGGCCGGCACCTGCTCACCGCCGGCCTCGAGGGGCTGGGGGAGTTCCTCGACTCGACCCGCCTCAACCCGGGCTTCGTCTCCCGCGGGCGCTTCGGCGCCTTCGTGCAGGACGAGTGGGTGCTGGTCGATCGCGGGCCCCGGCTAGCGATCTCCCCCGGGCTTCGGGTGGACATCGACACCCAGTTCGGCGCCGCCCCCGCGCCCCGCATCGCGCTCAAGTTCGATCCCACCAGCGCCTTCACCGTGCGCACCTCCTGGGGCCTGGGCTTCCGGCCTCCGTCCTTCCAGGAGCTGTACCTGCAGTTCTCCAACGCGGGCGTCGGCTACGTGGTGGCGGGCAACCCGAGTCTGAAGGCCGAGTCCTCCAGCTCGGTGAACGCCTCGGTGGACTGGCGGCCGCTCGACGGCTGGGTGGTGTCGGCCAGCGCGTGGCACACCAGCATCACCAACCTGATCAACGTCTCCGCCGCCGGCGTGCCCAACCCCGACGATCCGGTCACCTTCGGCTACGAGAACGTGACCGAGGCCTACACCCAGGGCGTCGAGCTGAACGCGCGGGTCAAGCTCTTCCGCGGCGCGTGGCTGGACGTGGGCTACATGGGCCTCGACGCGCGAGATCTCACCCGGAACCGGCCCCTGGAAGGGCGCGCCAACCACCGCGCCAACTTCACCCTGACCGGGAAGCACCGCCCCACCGGCCTCGACGCGGCGATGCGCATGACCTTCCACGGGCAGCGGCCGTACTACTCCGGCTCCGGCCTGGGCTTCGCCAACGTGCTGGGCTTCGAGGAAGCGACCCTCATCGCGCCCGCCTACGTGGACCTCGAGGCGCAGGTGAATTGGGCGATCCGCCCGTGGCTCAAGGTCTTCGTCAACGCCTACAACCTCCTCAACTCGGGCGATCAGAACTTCAACCCGAGGCCCCCGCGGGGCATCCTCGGCGGCGTCACCCTGGAGCACTGACGCATGCGGCCCTTCCTCCTCGCCGGCGTGGTGCTCCTCGGCTGCGCGCCGGATCTGCGGACCGATCACCCCTTCGACGGCGAGCAGTCCACGGAGCAGCTCGTCGTGAGCGAGGATCTCGGCGGCGGGGTGACGAAGCTGGTGGTGAACGCCTCCAGCAAGACGTCGAAGACGTACGTCGATCTCGACGAGCTGCGCGAGCTGAAGACCGACGAGGCCTTCGCGACCAACGGCTGGGATCTCTCGCTCAAGCGCTTCGAGATCTTCATGAACGGGGGGAGCAGCAACCCCAGCGGCGTGGTGCGCGCGGCGGTGCTCGTGGATCAGGACTTCGACGCCCTCACCCAGGCTCCCGCCGACGGCTACCACCAGGACGGCGCCGAGTCGGCGTTCAACTCGGTCGAGGGCGGTTGGTACTACTACGATCTCGGCGTGCACCGGCTCGTCACCCGCGAGGACCTGGTGTACGTCGTTCAAACCTCCTCCGGCGCGTACAAGAAGCTGAAAATGCTGGGCTATTACGACGAGGCGGGCAGCCCGGGGCTGGTGTCGCTGAAGGTCGCGGACGTCCTCGCGCCGTAGGGGCTGGCCTGCCCCGACGCGCAGGGTGAAAACTGGAGCACCCCCCGAGCGTTGCTAGGGTGCTACAGGATGACACAGGCTCGACTCAGCTCCCGGCGGTGGGTGGGGTGGGCGTTTCTGCTCCTGCCGGCGCTCGCCTTCGCGCAGGACCGGGTGCAGCTCAACTCGATCAGCCGGATCGAGGTGAAGGGCAGCACCGTCGAGATCACCGGCTCGAAGAAGCCCAGCTTCACCACCTTCACGCTGTCCGATCCGCCGCGGCTGGTGATCGACGTGTCGGAGGCGGTGTTCGCGGGCGTGCCGAAGGAGTTCAAGGTCGGCGCGGCGGGCATCACCGGGATCAAGACGGCCACCTTCGGCAGCGAGTCGGCGGCGATCGCGCGGATCCTGATCGGCTTCGAGCAGGAGGTGGAGACGGACATCGCCACCAACGGGACGTCGCTCTTGGTGAAGCTGCCGGCGGATCCAGGGGAGCAGAAGCGCCTGGCGGCGACGAAGCTCGAAGCCGATCGGCAGGCCCGCCTGGCCAAGGAGGCCGAGGAGAAGGCGCGGCTGGAGAAGGAGAAGGCCGAGCGCGAGGAGCAGGAGCGGCTGGCCCGCGAGGAGGTCGAGCGGAAGCGGCTGGCGGAGCAGGAGGCGAAGGCCAAGGCGGAGCTGGAGCGGCTGGCGAAGCTGGAGGCGGAGAAGGAGCGGAAGCGGCGCGAGGCGGAGGAGGCGAAGGCGAAGGCGGAGGCGGAGCGGCTGGCCAAGCTGGAGGCGGAGAAGGCGGAGAAGGCGGAGAAGGAGCGGAAGCGGCGCGAGGCGGAGGAGGCGAAGGCGAAGGCGGAGGCGGAGCGGCTGGCGAAGCTGGAGGCGGAGCGGCTGGCCAAGCTGGAGGCGGAGAAGGCGGAGAGGGAGCGGAAGCGGCTGGCGGAGCAGGAGGCGAAGGCGAAGGCG
>JADLDB010000155.1 GCA_020846875.1 Myxococcales bacterium
AGCCTCGCCGGAAGGCCTCGTGCAGCGTGGATGCTTCCGGCGCCCGCCGCCGGCCCGACTCGCCCGTCGCCACCAGGCGTGTCTACCGCGCAGGTCTGACATCCCACGGGGGCCGACCAGCCTGAGAGGTGGCTCCCTGAGCCAACCCGACACCCCAACCCCGCTGAACCCGGGCTGCGCTTCGCTCTTCAGCCCGCTCACAGCCCTCCGAGACGCTGAGCCTTCGGCGCTTGGCGCCCAATAGCAGGCATCATGCCGGCTTCGTTCAACGCGACGTTTGACGCGGCCACCCGCTCGCCCCCGACCCGGGCCCCGCGCGGCCGCGTCAAACGCCTACTGGTTTCACGGGTTGTTTCGCCTGTTCTTCCGGGCCTCGGCGTGCTCCACTCCGTGGTGCGGGGCGTGACGCTCCTCGACCGAGCCCGCAGTTTCACGGGGTGTGGTTCCAATCCTGATCATGCTGCCATCCTCCTCACCCGATGCACCAGTGGCGCGAGCGTGAGGTCGATGGCCGCGTCGAAGCGGTCGCTGAGCGCGAGAGCGCGGAGGTCGAGGATGTGCTGACCGGTGCTCTCCTTCCAGCGCGAGCCGGTGCGGACCATGCGCTGGCCGACCAGGCTCTTGCAGGTGGCCTCGACATTGCCGCTGCCGACGGGCAGGCCGAGCGCGCGCGCCTCGACGTAGCCCATGCGGTCGCCCTGGTTCTCGAGATAGGTGATTGCGGCGTGGACCGGCCGCTCGTTCCCGACGCGGACCTCGCGTTTCCCAGAGCCGTGAAGCTCGTTGAGGATGCGTGTGCGCGCGCTCTTGCAGTTCAGCAGCAGGGCCTTCCACCGGTGGAGCGCTCCGCTTGCAGCAGCACCGAAGACGATGGTGGCGGCGGCGCCCAACTTCTCGGCGACGTGCCAGAAGTCCACCAGGCGATGCACCCGCACGCCGAGGCTGGCTTGATTGAAGGTGTTGTCGAGCAAGTCGACGAGCTCCTGGGCACCGTCGCACAACAGCACCACCTCGAGCGGCCGCCTACCCAGCAGCACCTTCAGGTCGGCACGCATGCTGTCCAGCACCTCGGCCGCGCCCAGCTCGGGCATGCGCCCATACCGGAGCGTGTGCAGCGCCGCGCCGGTCTCGTCATTCAACGTCAGCGTCGCGACGAAAGCCATGTGCCAGACGCGGTCGACGGGGTTCTTTGGCGCATCGGCTCGAGGTCGTCCCACGGGGCGCGGGCGCGGCTCTTCCATCGGCACTGCGACGCGGTCCAGCGACAGCGACACACTCCGGGCCTTTTTTGGAACGACGTAGGCATTGATGAGCTTGTCCTCGACGACGTCTCGCACGACGGCGTGCAGCTCGGCGACCTCATGGCCGACCCGCTCGAAGCTGCTGCGCGAGTACGGCAGCACACCCAGCGCCCGTGCCGTTGCCTCAGCCTCGCGCGACGTCCCCTGCTGCAGCAGGAACGCGGCTGGCTTCGCGGCCTCTGGCAGCCAACCGTTGAGTGCGCCGCTCCGCAGGCTGACGGCATCAACCGTCCGGGCGTTCCGCGCGCCGCACTCGCGGTACAGACTGCGCGTTACCGTGACCGGGCCTTCCTTCGCGAAGTACTCCGCGTCGTAGCGGCCGACCCGCGCGTAGGCCTTCCCGTCGATGAGGATGCGCGGGACGTCGAGGTCGAGCCCTTGAAGCGCCCTCCGCTTCGCCGCCAGCTGCGCCTCATCGAGATGCTCGCCGAGCGCTCGCGAGAATGCGGCGAAGTCGGCGGCTCCATCCTCCTTCGCCGCGAGCGCCTCGAAACGCTCAAGCTCGCGCAACGCCTTCTCCATGGCCTCTCCAAACTCCGCCAACCGCTCCGGTATCTCGATGGTCCGCTTGGGCATACCGCCCACCTGCCCGAAGCCTCACCCGACCGCCATGGCCCCCGATGCGGAACGATCACGCCACCTGCTGCTCAGGATCAGATCCACACCCGTCTCGAGTGCGTCGGCGAGCTGCACGGCGAGCTCGTCGGCGGAGTGCGCCTGCGCCGCGCGCAGCGCTGTGACGGACCGGCCTAAGTGATCCGTCGTGGTTCGGCCAAAGTGACCACGGCTGGTTCGGCCAAACTGACCGCCCCTGGTTCGGCCAAACTGACCCGAACCCGGACCAGCCCGGCCACCTGACTGGACCCATCGGATGTGCCACCTCGCGGCGAACGCGAGGGAGGACACATGCGGACGAGGGTTGAGATGGACCGGCTACAGGAGTTGGTGCGGCTGCATCGAATGGGGACGGGGGACCGCGAGGTCGCCCGCCTCGTAGGGATGAGCCCGAACACGGAGCGGCAGTACCGGCGCGCGTTGGCGGAGGCAGGGCTGCTCGAGGGCGCGGTTGACGAGCTGCCGGAGCTGGAGGCGCTCAAGCGCGCGGTGGGCGAGCGACTGCCTCAGCGGGTAGCGCCGCAGCAGACGTCGTCGCTGCAGGAGTGGCTGGACGACATCGTGGTGCTGCACGCGAAGGGCCTTGGCCCGCGTGCCATCTACGACCGGCTGCAGCTGGAGCGTGAGGGATTCCGGGAGAGCAAGGCCAGCCTCTCGTCGGTGAAGCGGGTGTGCGCGCGGCTGACGAAGGCCAGGGGCGTGCAGGCGGAGGACGTGGCGATTCCCGTCGACACGAAGCCCGGCCAGGTGGCGCAGGTGGACTTCGGCGCAGTGGGCCGCCTCTTCGACCCCGACGAGAAGGTGATGCGGCAGGCCTACGTCTTCGTGATGGTGCTGGGGCACAGCCGGCACATGGTGGCGCGCCTCGTCTTCGACCAGAAGGTGTCGACGTGGCTGCTCGCAGTGGCCACATCGCACCCAACCCGCACCGCCGGCGCCCTCGCGCGCCGCACCGCAGTGGTGACAGACATAGCGGATGATGACGGACATGCGTGGGTGGGCCGCAGTGTAGAGCACACCTCGCT
>JADLDB010000156.1 GCA_020846875.1 Myxococcales bacterium
AGGGCGACGTGGAGGTGGCGCGCGCGGTGCTGGCGCCGCTGGTGCAGTCCGGCGCCGACGACGTGCGGAAGGAGTGGGCCCGCGCCGAAGCCGAGCACGCCCGGCGCGTCGGCTCCGTCTTCAGGCCGCCGTCACCGCGGGGAGAAGCAGACGGAGGGTGGCCGCAGCGGTAGCGGTGCGAGCCACCGCGAGGGTGCGCGACGGTTTCTGGCGCGCGCCGAGCCGTGACTGTCTCCACTGGTTCTCCGGCTCCGTCGCCGATCAGCCTTCGCTTCGGGACGATCGATCGCTGGAGCGGATTGAGTTCGTTGCACCTCGCGGACTAGCCTCTCGGCCATGTCGCCTTCATCCAAACAACTCTCCGCGGTCTCAGCTGCGCTCAAGGGGCTCAGGTCCTCGTTGATCGGGAAGGTGATCGACGCCGCGGGTGACGAGGCGACCGCCCACGAGGCCCTGTGGACACTCGTGAGGAACCGCAAGATCGACGTCTCGAAGAACTGGATGATGGCGTTCGCGTTCGAGGGGTGCCCTGGACGGGTGACCTGGGCCGACCTGCTCGCATTCCTTGAGTCGCTGCCGGACGGGCTGGTGTCTCCTGGCGGCGGAAAGTTGGGCTACGGCTTCTTCTTGCTCGGGAACCCGACCTACGGAGCGCTCGACGTTCCGCGCCCGCTGGCCTCACTCGCCGCGCGCGCTGCGTCCGACGATCGCGTCGAAGCGAGCAAGCCCGACAGCATCGCTCGGCCCGCGGTCCTTCAGCTCGTGCTCGACTACGGGCGTGGCGTGGCAGGCATCACGCTGGCGGAGCAGTCGCGCCGTGGCGTGCTCGAGGCGCTCGCCCGCTCGGTCGTGAGAAACGGGCTCGTGCCCGAGGCCTACGTTCCCCTGCGAACCTCGTTCGAGGACGCGGATCCATACGCTCTCGCTGAGCCCTTCGGCAGTCGGCAGGCATGGCTCGCTGCGTTGAGCGCCGCGCTGCTCGAGCAGGTCGCGCGCTCGGAAACCGACAAGTACACCTACAAGGGCATTCCTCACCTCGAGTGCGTCGAAGCGGCGCTCGCTCAGCTTGCTGTCGCTGACCTCGCCGCCGTGCTCTCGATCGGAGCCGGTTCCCTCGATCGTCGCCCCTGGGCCACCATCGCCACCGAAGCGCTGGCGCGCTTGACGCCGGAGCAGCGCCCCGAGCTTCGAGCAGCGGCCGCCCGCGAAGGCGAGAAGCCCGGTCGGCGGAACGCTCTCGCGCTGTTGCGCTTGCTCGAGCAATGAGTGCTGGCTTCCCTCGCGGTAAGGACCATCACGACATATGCATTGCTGCGTCGCTCATGGGTCGCCGGGAGGGCAGATGGAGCAATTCGAGCACCAAGTCGTTGGTGGCTGCAGCGCGGGCCGAGAGCGTCGTCGAGGAGGCCACGGACTCCACGCGCCCAGCCCGGGCCACAAGAAGAGCTAATGCCTCCGAGCTGGCCGCCGCTTGGGGAGTGAGGAAGCGGCCTCGAAGGCCTTGAGCCCACTCCCAGTTCGAGTACGGCAGCACTGGGTGGCAGAGCATGTGCTCGAAGGGCTGCTCGCCGATGGTGATGGTCAGCTCGTTGCACCACGCGAAGTCCGTCTGCATCGCATCGCCGGGGATGTGGCGCTGCGCGAAGTAGACCTCCTTGTCCGGCCCCTCGATGGCCCTCCAGTCGCGCACGCGCCGCTGCAGCGTGCGCAGTTGGCCCTCGTCGAACTCGCTCGGCCGCTCGGTCCGCAGCCACTCGAACAGCGTCTTCGCCGCCAACTCCGGCGCGTCGGCCAGCTTTGACTTGATGACCGGCCAGACCGTCGCGACCACCGAATTCTCCTTTGGTCGGTGCTGTGTCTCCGGCGCTCACTCAGGATGGGGAAGTGTCATCGTCGCCACCGGGGAGGTGCAATTGTCGCCCGGCAGTACGAGCGCTTCGCCAAGATCCGCCTGTACTGCTCGGGTTGCTACGACGAGCCGGAGTCTTCGCGAGGTCGCTGGTCGTCATGTCACCCCGCGCCGGGCTCAGCCGCACGTCGTCGGCCGCCGCCTTGCGCACCTTCGTCTCGTTCTCCTCGAGCGAGTCGAGCGCCTCGCAGCCGCGGCGGGGATCGAACGACTTGGGTCGGACCAGCATCGTCAGGACGCCGGCCGACACGTCGCGGAACGACTCCAGGCGAATCTGCCGCCAGATGCGCGCCTGCTGCCGCCGGCCAGCGCACAGCCTCAGCTGGCGCTGGACGTCGGGCCGGCCGAGCTGGCAGAGCTCCACGCCACCCTGGCCGAGGTGCACCGCCCCGCAGAGCCGCTGCTGCGCTCGGTGTCGGAGCAGTGGGTGGCGGTGGCGCCGGGTGACGGGTCGGCGGCGGTGGCGCTCGCGCGGGCCGCGCTGGCGCAGGGCGACGTGGAGGTGGCGCGCGCGGTGCTGGCGCCGCTGGTGCAGTCCGGCGCCGACGACGTGCGGAAGGAGTGGGCCCGCGCCGAAGCCGAGCACGCCCGGCGCGTCG
>JADLDB010000157.1 GCA_020846875.1 Myxococcales bacterium
CACCCTCACCTCCGTCGGCAGCCTCGCGCTTCCCGAGGCGAGTCAGGCCCTCACCCCGCGCGGCGCGCGCGTGCACCTCGGGGTAGTCCTCCCAGTACGTGCCGAAGAGCCTGTCCAGCACCTGAGTGAAGAGCCCGTAGTGCCCCTGGTACCGCGCGTGGTGCATGGCGTGGAAGGACGTGGAGATGAAGAGGCGGCCCAGCCGGCGGCGCGGGTAGTCCTCGGGCAACACCTCCAGGTTGGTGTGGCCCCAGAGGTTGAGGACGTAGTTGGTGAAGAAGTACGCCAGCACTCCCGCCTGGGTGAGGGGCATCACCCTCGACAGCGCGGCGCTCGCGCCGACGGCCCCCAACAACAACAGCGCGCGCTCCACCAGGCCGAAAGACAGGGACGTCAACGGGCCCGTCACCTTCGCCACGTGGTGCTGCGCGTGGAAGCGGTACAGCGCCTTCGTGTGGAGCAGCCGGTGCACCGCGTAGAACCACACCTCGTACCAGCAGAACATCACCAACCAGGTGAGCGCCGTGGCCCCCGCCGTCGCCGGGGCGAACGTCCACAGGCCCGCGGACACCGCCAGGCCCACCACCACTGCGTCAAACAGGAGGACCCCCACCGCCGCCTTCAGCTCGCTGGCCCACTGCCCCTTCGGGACGGCCACCCGGTAGACGCGGCGGAGGCCCGCCCAGGTGGTGCGCAGGGCCAGCGTCGCGCCGCCCACCAGCACCACGGTGCGCACCACGAAGAAGCCGAAGAGGACGGCGACGGCGAGGGGCCAGGGGTGCCCGGAGGCAGTCATGGGGCGTCCTTTCGCGGGGGGAGCGCGTCGAGCCATTGCCGGAAGCGGGCCACCAGTTGGTCCACCCGCCTCGCGTCGTACCGGTGCAGCAGGTTCTGCAGGGCCAGCCCGCGCAGGGTGGCGAAGGCCAATTCCACGTCCGGGTCCCCCGGCTCCCGCCCGAGGAAGCCGGCGAGGAAGACGCGGTTGGTGAGGCCGCGCTCCTCCAGCGTCCTCAAGATGTCCGGGTCCTCGAAGCCCTGCACCAACAGCGAGAGGAGCGCCCGGATGCGCCGCCTGTCGCGGATGAGGGTGCGCACCTGGTTGACGGCCACCGCTTCCAGCACCGCGCGCTCGCTGCCGGCCACCTTCTCAGCCAGGCGGCGGAAGCTGGCGTCGCCTTCCTCGGCGAAGCGCTCCAGCACCGCGGCCACCAGGTCCGCCTTCCGCGGGAAGTAGTAGGTGAGGTGCCCCTGCTGAATGCCCGCCTCCTTCGCCACCCGCGCCTGAGAGAAGGCCTTCGGGCCGCCGTCCTCCAGCAACTTGAGCGCCGCGTCCACCAGCCGCTCCTTGAGTGAATCAGCCATGGTTGTTTTGTAGCGCGACAAAGCGCGGGGCGCCCGTGAAGTTTTGTGAATCTACAAAGAGGCCTGGATGTGATGGAAGGAGGGCGTGACGACGACGTCCACCATCGCGGCCATCGCCACCGGAGGCGCGCCCGGGGGCATCGGGGTGGTGCGCCTGTCAGGGCCGGCGGCGCTCTCGGCGGGGCGGAGGGTGGCGCGGGGGGTGCCAGAGGCCCCGACGCCGCGGCACGCGTACTTCACGGCGCTGGTGGACGAGGCGGGCCGGGTGCTGGACGAGGGGTTGGCGCTGTACTTTCAGGGGCCGGCGTCCTTCACCGGGGAGGACGTGGTGGAGCTGCACGCGCACGGGGCGCCGCGGCTGCTGTCGCTGCTGTTGGACGAGGTGCTGCGGCACCCCGGGGTGCGGCTGGCGGAGGCGGGGGAGTATGCGCGCCGGGCCTTCCTCAACGGGCGGCTGGACCTGGCGCGGGCGGAGGCGGTGGCGGACCTGGTGGCGGCGGAGTCGGAGGCGCAGGTGCGCAGCGCGGCGGCGCAGTTGTCGGGGGAGCTGAGCCGGCGGCTGGGGGAGGTGCGGCAGCCGCTGCTGGCGTTGCACGCGGACCTGGAGGGGGCGCTGGACTTCCCGGACGAGGCGGAGGGGGCTGAGGCGGGGGTGCCAGAGCGCCTGGCGGCGACGCGGGCGGCGGTGGAGGCGCTGGTGGGGGACGCGCGGGCGGGGGCGTTGGTGCGGCGGGGGGCGCGGGTGGTGCTGTACGGGCCGGTGAATGCGGGCAAGTCGACCCTCTTCAACCGGTTGGTGGGGGCGGAGCGGGCGCTGGTGGACGTGGAGCCCGGCACCACGCGGGACGTGCTGGAGGCGCGGGTGGAGGTGGCGGGGCTGGCGGTGACGCTGGTGGACACGGCCGGCCTGCGGGAGTCGCCCGGCCGGCTGGAGGCGATGGGCATCGCGCGGGCGCGGGAGGTGCTGAAGGGCGCGGACCTGGCCCTGCTGGTGGTGCCCCCCGAGGCCGGCGCGGAGGAGTTGGCCCGATGGCGGGCGGAGGCCCCGGAGAGCCTGAGGGTTGACCTGTGGGGAAAGGCTGACCTGCGTCCCGCCGGGGGTGTCGGAGACCCCGCAGACGCCGGGGATTTCGCACGGATGGCGGGCCAGGCGTCGGCTTCCCGAGGGGTGTCGGAGTCCCCGCAGGCTGTGGAGAAAGGACTCGGCTCGGACAGGGGGCCCGAGGCAAGGCGCGGGGCTGCGGAGGCCCATAGCGGGCCGGCAGTGTCGGGGTCGGAGTCCCCACGCGCGCTGCCGGGACGACGCCTCGAGGTGGCCCCGGAGCCGAGGGGCTGGTCCGCGGGACGCCCTCCCCTCCCCGTCTCGGGTCAGACGGGACTGGGGCTGGAGGCGTTGCGGGCGGTGCTGGTGGAGCGGCTGGGCGGTGGGCTTTCCGGCGCGGTGCGGGTGACGAGCGAGCGCCACCTCGATG
>JADLDB010000158.1 GCA_020846875.1 Myxococcales bacterium
CGCGCTCGGCTTCACGTACGCGAACGCGCCCAGCGACGGCGGGCTCTCCCGCGGCTCGCCGCGCACGTCCTTCGCGTCGGCGCCGAGCTCCGCGGCTTCACCGGCACCGCGCGCGGGCGACCTCTCCGACAAGAGGTACGGCTCGGCCCCACTGCCCACGAAGCCGGCGTCGGCGAACACGTTCTTCCCACCCAGCTTCGCGCACCACGGCGGCAGCACGTTGTGGGTCAGCGTCAGCGCCCCGGGGAAGCGCGCCTCGTTGAAGAAGCAGCTCGGGCCTTCCTTCCGCTCCGACACGATGGAGGCCTTGACCGCCACCGCCGGCGCCCGGCTGGACGTCCCCGCGAGCGACACCGCCGCGCCCTTCGCCCTGTCGCCCACCACCTTGTTGTCCGCCAGGGTGCAGCCCAGCAGCGCCGCCTTGCCGCCTTCCTTCACCTTCAAGGCCCCGCCGTCGAGCGCCGCGTTCTGGAGGATCGTCGAGTCCCGCATCGACAGCTCCGCCACGTCGTCCACCAGCACGCCGCCGCCCTGCCGCCCGGTGTTGGCCTCGATCCGGCAACGGATGACGCGCGTCGGCCCGTGGCGCACGTACAGCCCTCCACCGCCGTACTGAGGCGCCTTGTTGAAGCGCAGCGTGCAGTCCACCAGCTCCACGTCGCCGTTCATCACCGCCACACCGCCGCCGGCCTCGTCCGCCGCGCCGCCCACCAGCATCAGGCCCGACAGCGTCACCGCCGCGTTGGGCGCCTGGATCCGCACCACCGAGCCCCGGTGCGTCCCGTCCAACACCACCTGGCCCACGCCCACCAACGTGATCGCCTTGTCGATGATCAGGTTGACCGCGTAGCGCCCCGCGGGGATGCGCAGGGTGTCGCCCGGCTTCGCCGCCGCCAGCGCCGCGCTTAAGTCCATGGCCGTGCCTCGTCAGCCGCCCACGTACACGCTGCTGTACAGCTTCATGAAGTCGTCCAGCTTCATCTTGAAGATCCCCTCGTCCTTGCCATCGCTGCCGTGCTCGGACTTGCCCCAGGGGTTGCGCAGCTGGAGGTACTTGGTCCCGCTCTCCTCGGACGCGCCCAGCACCGTGTAGGCGTGCCACGCGTAGACGCCGGTGCCGGTGTAGTCCACGCCCGAGTCCTTGCCGTGCGTGCCCGCGGTGACCGGCTGGTGCGCCGCGATCGCCGTGGAGATCGACGTGTACACCTCGTCCGCCGGCGTCCACGACGTCGAGGTCCAGTTGGACGGCTTGCCGGTGAGGGCCTCCATCACGTCGCCCGCGCGCCCGCCGTTGCCGATCGCCTCGTAGCCGCCCTTCCACTGGGCGTAGGCCTTCTCGAGGATCGTCACCCACTGCTCGTTGCCGTCCCGCGCCTTGGCGTACTTGTTGGCCGGCCCGAACTCGGTGGCGAGATCCGAGTCCACCGTCACCTCCACCGGGCGAAAGCCGCCGTAGGCGTCCTCGAAGAAGCGCACCGTGTAGGTGCCGTCGCCGTGGTCCTTGATCGCGTCCTTGATCGCGCTGGGGTTGGCCTGGGCGACCGCGGAGAACGCGCTCACCAGGTAGCAGTTGGCGATCGAGCCCTGGATCACGTCGTCGAAGCTCACGTCGTCCACGTACAGCGCGCCCGTGGGCGATACCGGGTTCCACGACACGCTGGTGGCGTGCTTGTTCAGCACCGTCGGATCCGCGAGGTCCTTCCGCGTCGGCGTGCCGTCCACGAAGGCCTGCAGTTCCTGGCGGGCGGAAGGCTCGAAGGCGTCCGCGTGCTGGGTGAGCAACTGCTGCAGCTCGGCCTTCAGCTCGGGGGTGAACTTCTTCTCCGCCTTCGCCGCGGCGACCAGCTCGCTCACCTCCTGTGCGCTCAAGCTGCGATCCGCGAGGGCGGTGGCGATGCGTTGACTGATGGGGGAGGGCATGGCCTTGGACCTTACGGGAAAACGCGGGCGGGCTACACTCCGCCGGACGATGTCCCGCGCACTGGCAGTCGCTGTCGCCGTCGTGCTGTTGGTGAGCTGCACGGACACGCCTCCCGCGAACCGCTGTGACGGGGTGCGCTGCACCGGCACCGACGTGTGCAACTCCAACACCGGCCGCTGCGAGCCGCGCGACGGGGGCTCTTCCGACGCGGGATCCACGGACGGCGGTGGCGCGGATGCAGGCGGCGACGCGGGCGCGGGCGGTGGGGCAGGGGACGCGGGGCTCTCCGACGCGGGCTCCCCGGACGGGGGCCAGGGGGACGCCGGTCCACCCGATGCAGGATCGATGGACGCGGGGCCTGTGGACGCGGGCGCGCCGGACTCGGGCGTCGACGCGGGCTGCGGCTCGGACAACGACTGCCTGGGCATCGCGTCGCACTGCGATCCCTCGACGCGCGAGTGCGTGGAGTGCTTCCTCAACTCCCACTGCCTCTCCTCCGTCGCCCCGGTGTGTGACGTGCGCGATCACTCCTGCCAGGGCTGCGTGGGCAACTCGGACTGCGCCAACCCGCTGCCGATCTGCCTGATGCGGCAGTGTCAGCCGTGCAGCACCAACGCGGAGTGCGGGCCGGGGCGCGAGTGCGATCCGCTCCTCTCCGGCAACTGCCTGGCGCTGCCCGACTCCTGCGCCAACCCGAAGGTGATCCTCCCCTCGGGCCTGGGCACCGCGTCCTTCTCTGCCGAGCCCGGTCAAGCGATCGACGACACCGCGGGCACCTGCAACGCGACGGGCCCGGAGCTGGTGTACCGCTTCACCACCTCGCAGGTGCGGGACTTGACCGTCAGCGTCACGCCCTTCAGCGGGAGCGCGGCGCGTCCAGTCGTCTACCTCCGCGGCCCTTCGTGCACGGCGGGGCCCCAGGCGGCGTGTGATGCGCCGGCGTCGGGCGCGGCGGGGCTGGCGATCTCCAACCTGCCGGCGGGCGACTGGTTCCTCTTCGTGGAGAGCGCCAACGGCGCGCCCGGCCGCGTCACCGTGCAGGTCAGCCTGCTGGCCCCGTCGCTCCCGCCGGCCAACGACAGCTGCGTCGCGCCCCAGGCGTTGGTCTTCAGCGGGCAGACCGCGGTGGCGGTGGGGAACACCGCGTTGGCGGCCAACGACTCCACCACCGCTGCGAATGATCCCTCCTGCAGCGCGACGGCCCGCGCCTCCGGGAAGGATCTCCTCTACTCGTACACCCTCGCCGCGCGCAGCAACGTGACGGTGGTGGCGCGGCCGATGCCGGGCAGCGCGTTGCACCCCGTCGTCTCCGTGCGCAGCGCGTGCGCCACCCCTTCCTCGGAGGTGGGCTGCCAGGCCCAGGCGGTGGCGGCGGCGGCCCAGGTGACGATCAACGGGCAACTCCCGGGCACGTACTTCGTCTGGGTGGACGCCGCGGACGGCACCGACGGCGCCTTCCAGGTGGAGGTGACCGCCGTGCCCGCAGTGGACAACGACGTCTGCAGCGGCCTCCAGCCGCTCACCTTCTCCGGCACTACGGCCACGGCCACGGGCGACACCAGCTTCGCCACCAACGGCAACGTGCTGGGAGATCAAACGCCCAGCTGCAGCGACTCGGCGCGCGGGACCGGGCGCGACGTCGTGTACTCCTTCACCCTCACCCAGCCGCAGGACGTGACGGTGGCGGTGACTCCGACGGGTGCGAGCCCCACCTTCCAGCCCGTCGTCTCGGTGCGCACCACCTGCACCGACGCCACCCGCCCGGCGGAGAAGGGCTGCGTCTCTCCGCTGTCGGCTGCCCCGGCCACGCTGACGCTGGTGAACCAGCCGGCCGGTACCTACGTGGTGTGGGTCGACGGCTCGGTGGACACCGCCGGGCCCTTCCAGCTCGAGGTCACCACCGCGCCGCCCACGCCCCCGCCGGCCAACGACTCCTGCGCCGCGCCGGAGGCCCTCACCTTCGTCTCCGGGACGGCCACGGTGTCCTCCTCCACGCTGCAGGCGGCCAACGACAACAACGCCTTCGACGTCTCGCCCACCTGCTCGACGACTGCGCGGCAGACCGGGCGCGACGTGGTGTACGCGATGACGCTCGCCGCCCCGCAGGACGTGACGCTCACCGTGACGCCCGGCTCGGGCTCGACGCTCAACCCCACGCTGTACGTGCGCAAGGCGCTGTGCACCAGCCAGTTGCTCGCCGACGAGCTGGTGTGCCTGCAGAGGGTGGGGCCGGTCACCACCACGCTGACGGCGCTGGCTGCGGGCACCTACTGGATCTGGGTCGACGGCGCGGGAGGCACCTCTGGCACCTTCACCCTCACCGCCACGCTGGCGCCGCCCACGCCCCCGCCCGCCAACGACGGCTGCGGAGGCGCCCAGCCGCTCACCTTCACCGGTGACACCGCCACGGTGACGGGCACCACCTTCGGGGCCACCAACTTGAACTCGCCCAGCGACAACGCGCCCGCCTGCGGCACCAACTTCCTCCCGCGGCGCTACGGGCGCGATCTCGTGTACACGTATACCCTCACCGGCGCACAGGACGTAGACATCCGCGTCACGCCCACCGCGGGTAGCCCGTACGTGCCGGCTGTCTACGTGCGCCTGCCCGGCCAGTGCGCCAGCTTCGGGGCGGGCAGCGAGGTGGCGTGCATGGCCCACACCCAGCCGCTGGAGACCAGGCTGTACCTGCCCAACCAGGCCGCGGGGACGTACCCGCTCTTCGTGGACTCGAATGGCTACGAGACGGGCGGCTTCACGCTGACGGTGCGCAAGCTGCCGGCCACGCTGCCCCCCGCCAACGACTCGTGCACCGCCCCGGCGGCGGTGATGCAGGGGCCGACGGGCGTCAGCGGCGACACCACCGGCGCGCGAGACGACTACTCCATCTCGTCGACGCCCAACTACTCGTCGGCCTGCCGCACGTACTTCTTCAGCGGGCGCGATCTCGCCTACCAGTACACCGCCAGCGCCACCGGGACTGTGACGGCCAGCCTGGTGCCCCAGGGCCTGTTCGATCCCGCGCTGATGCTGCTTCAGCCGGTGTGCGGCGCGGCCTCCTGCGTGCGCTTCTCGGACTCGGGCGGGCCGGGCGTGCCGGAGTCCTTCACCTTCTCCGTCACCCAGGGGCAGACGTATTACCTGGTGGTGGACAGCTGGGACTCGAGCCAGCCCAACACCTTCGGCGCCTTCACCCTCACCGTGCAGTAACCCACCTGCATGAGCAGCGAACCCGTCGTCTTCAGCACCGTCGCCGAGGGCGCCCGCAGGGCCTTCGGGCCGCGGCTCACCCCCGAGCTGCACGCGAAGCTGAAAGTGGCGGGATTCGATCTGCAGAACATCCAGGCGGCCTACCCGGTGGGGCCCTTCATCCGGGCGATCGGCGTGCTGTGTGACGCGCTGCTGCCCGGCTGTCCTCCGGAGGAGCAGCACCGCCTCCTGGGGCGCGAGTTCCTAGCCGGCTACCGGGAGACCGCGATCGGCCTGGCCATCTTGACCATGGGCCGGGCGATCGGGGTGAAGCGCTCGCTCCTGCGCATGGGGCGGAACCTCCGCACCACGGGCAACTACCTGGAGGCGGAGGTCAGCGAGCTCGATCCGAAGTCCGTGCGGGTGGTGACGCACGTGCTGCCGGAGTTCCGCGGGCGCATCACCCCACACGAGCTGTCCGTGATGAATGGGTACCGGCTGGGCGTCTTCGAGGGCATGCTC
>JADLDB010000159.1 GCA_020846875.1 Myxococcales bacterium
GGCCAGCGGCTCCACGCCCGTCAGCGGCAGCTCGCTGGAGCTCCAGCGGTCGACGCTGCGCGCCACCAGGCGGAACAGGCGCCTGTTGGCCACCGCCCACGCCTCGAAGACGCCGGCGTCCGTGCTCCTCGTGAAGGCCGCCGCCGACACGTCGAAGCCCGGCGCAGGGCGCGTCACGGGGACCAGGTTGCCCAGCCCGGCGTCGCGGGCCCCGGTGTAGAAGGCGTCGCCCAGGGCGGCCACCAGCACGTCGCCCGCGACGTCGTCCTCGAAGTGCCAGGCGCCGGCGCACTGGGTGCTGGTGGGGAGCTCCGGCATCACGAAGAGGACGTCGGACCCGCCGTCCGCGACGTAGCGCGACGCGTACCCCTGGCGGAACAGGGCCACCGGGAAGTCGCTCTCGGCGATTCGCTCGATGATGGCCACCGGGCTGAAGGAGAGGACGGCCAGGAAGAGCCCGAGCTCGCTTTCCTCGTAGAGCCACGGCCCGGTGCGCGCCAACAACGCGCCGCCGAGGAAGCCCATCCAGTCGGGCGTAGACGAAAGCACGAAGCGCGGCGGGTCCACCACGCCCGAGCCCAGGGCCAGGTGCCCTTGACGGGAGAGGTAGGCGTGAGCGCCGGAGGTGCGCCCGTCGACGACGCCCTCCTCGCGCTCGGCGATGGGCCGCAGCGGGGAGCCGCCGTAGAGGCGCTGCCGCTTCGTCGCCCGGTCCTCGCACACCACCTCCAGGCCCAGCGGGCCCCCGCCGGACACCTCGGGCGGAATGATGGCGAAGTCCAGCAGCACCTCGTCGTGGGCGCAGGCCGGCTGGGGCTTCAGGGTGATGGCCGTCACCCCTCCGTCGGGCAGGGTGCTGCCTTCCGGGACCGGCAGGGAGCCGCGCGCCTCCCAGCCGGCGACGGCGACGTAGGACTCCGGCGTGCGCTGTCCCGGAGGGAGCAACTCGAAGGCCACCGCGAAGCCTTCCGGCACCGCGCGCAGCGCGACGGCGGTGAGGGTGCCCAGGCGCGCCAGGTTGGTGCCGAAGGGCGTGGAGTCGGCCACGGCCGGGTTACCAGGCGACAGCGTGTCGACGGAGGTGAGGGTGAGGACGGCCAGGGGAATGTCGAGGCTGCTCGCGCCGCCCGTCTGGAGGCCAGTGCTGGCGACGTCCACCAACCGTTGGCGGGAGCCCCCACTCCACAGCAGGTCGCCACCCGCTGCGCAGGACGCCTCGCACACCACCCGCACCTCGTCGCCCGTCGCGACGGCGAAGGGGCGCAGGCCGTCGTCGGGCGCCCGCACGGGGAGTGGCCAGAGGCGGGCGGGTGTGGTGCTGGAGAAGACGCTCACGGTGCCGGCGTCCGGGTCCTCGCGGCCGATGAAGGTGCCTCCGTCCTCCACGGTGACGGCGAGGAAGGGCAGCGACAAGGCGACGTCGGCGACGGCTCCGTTGAGCTCCAGGCGTTCATGGCGCACCCCGTGGGCGATGGCCGAGCTGGAGGTGCTGGCGTTGAGAAGGAGGATGTCCACGCCCGGGCCGGAGGCGAAGGCCACCGAGGAGACGAACTCCTGCGTGCCGGGGAAGACGGTGGGGCCGAAGGCCACGTGCTCCATTCCGGCGAGAGCGGGCGAATGGAGGAGGAGTCCTTCGACGCGCCCTGGAGCGCCGGCGGGAGGCTGGCCGGGGTCGACGCACGCGCCTTCGGTGCTGCAGCGCCAGCCGCCGGCGCACTGCGTGTCGTCGTCGCACGGCAGCGCGGCAGGCAGCGCCGGGTCACGGCAGCGGCCGTCCTTTCCGCAGAACCAGCCACCGCCACAGTCGTCTTCCGACGCGCAGGTGAGGGGCTCTCCCACCGCGGGGTCATGGCAGAAGCCGTCGAGGCGACAGGCCCAGGGCTGGCACTGGGCGGAGGCACCTCCCGGCGTGCAGCGGTAGGCCCGGCCCACCGAGAGGTCGGGCGGGCAGGCGGCGGTGAAGCCGGCCAGGGCGCCGAGGACGAGCCACCGCCAGCGCAGCCGCATCACCACCTCCCCACCAGCCCGAGGCCGGCGCCGAAGGGGACGAGGCTCAACGCGGCGCGCCCGTCGTCTGGAGGCAGCAGCACCAGGCCAGTGGTGACGAGGGCGGCGCCGGTGAGGAGGCTGGCCAGGGCCACCCACTTCTGGGTGTTGAGGGCGGCCACCTGCTGCTCGTAGCTGGCGCGGGTGCCAAGGACGCCGGGCTGGGAGGCGCCGGCGTCGAGGGTGGCGGCCAGCTGCGCCTGCTGCGTCAAGGCCAGGGCGCCCCACACCACCCCGAAGAGGGCGGCCGCGGAGCCGGTGGCGATGAGGGAAATGGGCAGCGCACGCGACGGCGGCGGCGGCAGCGGCGTGGCGGTGGCCTCGGCGACGGCGGAAGGGAGGGTCGCCCGCAGCGCCTCCAGGTCCTTCGCGATGCGGGTGGCGCGGCCGATGGGCTGGACCTTCTGCGAGTCGAGGGTGGACAGCGTCAACTGAAAGGCGTCGCCCAGCTTCGCCAGCGAGCCGGTGAGGACGAAGCGGGCGCCCAGCGCCCCAGAGAGCTCCGCCATGCAGGACCTCGAGTCCTCGGAGCAGCCGAGCAACTGGCGCTGGCGCTCCACCCCCAGCAGCGCCTGGATGTCGCGGGAGGAGATGACGTCGAAGAAGCCGCGGGCCTGCACCTCGGCGGTGATGGCGTCGGTGAAGGGGCCGGTGGTGGCGGACTCCACCCCGGCGCCGGCCGAGAGCTCGAGGACGGCCAGCTTCGGGCGCTCGGCCTGGGTGAGGAGGAGCGCGGCGGCGCCGGCGAGCAGAGAGGAGGCGAGCATGGGGAGGCCCCGCAGTGTAGCCGATGACGGCCAGAGGGCCGCTCGCTACCCGTGGTCCACGCGGGAGGCCACGATGCGCCCGCCCTGCACCAGCGCGTCCACGTCGTACCGGTTGAAGGCCGTAAGCCAGGCCCGCGCCACCGCCTCGTTGGGGTGCGTCACAGCGTGGACCCGTACCAGGGCTCGATGGCCTTGGGCACCAGCAGCGTCACGCCGCCCGAGCCGTCCGCCGCCTTCTGGTACACGCTGTCGTTGCCGCCCGAGTCCGAGGAGAAGGCCAGCACGCTGGCTGACACCCAGCAGGGGAAGCTGTCGTTGGCGTTCGGGTCCCCGGGGTATTCGTTCACCTTCACCACCGCCCTCGTCGCCAAATCCAGCACGAAGAGGCGCGTCACCCCGCTGGACACCCGCCCGTCGAAGGCCGCCCGCGTCCCGTCAGGGGACACCAGCAGCCGCCCGGCGATGCCCTGCGCCTCGCTCCCCAGGGTGTTGGTGACGCTGGTGGGCATGCCGGTGGACACGTTGATGCGCTCCACCTGCGTCAAGGGCAGGCCCACGTTCCCCGCCGCCGCCACCACGAAGGCCCCGTCGGGCGAAAAGGACGGCATGGCGTAGGACAGGCTGGAGCCGCCGATGAGCTTCTGGAAGCTCGTCCCGTCCGCGTTCACCAGCCCGAGGCTGGAGGCGATGCCGTCGTCGTAGGAGAAGGCGATGCGCGTGCCGTCCGGCGAGAAGACGGGCGTCTTGAAGTTGCTGGCCTGCGCGGTGGAGGCCAGCACCGTGCTGATGGTGCCTCCCTGGGGAGACACGGTGGCGATTTCCGCCTCCATCCCGGTGCCGCGCACGAAGACGATGCGGCTGCCATTCTTGGAGAAGGAAGGAGTGCGCACGTTGGCCGACTGGCTCAGCACCGCCACCGTCGAGTAGTCCGACTGGTCCGCCACGTAGACGTTCCGGTCGTCCTTCCGCACGAAGGTGAAGCCCTGGGTGAAGGTGACTGACGCGCCGCCGCCGCCCGTGCCGCCGCCCGCCCCGCCGCCGGTGCCACCACCACCGCCCAGGAGCTCGCAGCCCGACAACGCCATGACGCACACCGCGACCACCAGGATGACGCGCATTCTTTTCTGTCCTCGGAAGGCTGACGCTTCGGCCGTCGCGTCAGACGCCCTGCACCACGGCCGGCTTCAACGCCACAACCGCCCGCCGGACAAGGGTATTTCGCCTACACCCGGCGCAGCTTCACCAACTCGTTGCGGCAGTTGTTGCACAACTGCAGTTGCCGGCGCTCGGCGTCGGTGATGGTGGTGGCGAGGAACATCGCGCAGCGGGCGTCCTCGCAATAGGACAGCCCGATGAGGTGGCCGGCCTGGTGCACCGCCTCCACGAAGGTGCGCCGCTTCCACGTCTCGCCGTCGGCCTTGAGCCGGTGTAACGACATGAGGGCCACGTGGGACTCGCGGTCCGCTTCCCCGTAGACGAAGGGCGAGTCCGGCACGAAGAGGTCCACGTCGGCCACGCCCAGGATGAGCGGCGTGCCGGTGTCCTTGATGGTGAGCAGCCGCCGCATGATGGCGGTGGTGTGGAACTGGTGCCGGTCCTTGTTGAAGGCGAAGCCGGGCGTGGGCATCAACGCCTTGCCCAGGTACGAGGCCACCCCCAGCACCTGCGAAATCGGCTGCTCGAGCTCTCGCAGGAAGGCCGCCTGGACGTCACCCACTACGACGAGCTGCAGCTCCCGCATCGTCATCGCTCGTGGCCCCCGCCGCGCATGAGGCGAAGTGTAGCGCCGTCTCCGGGGTGGGTGTCACTGTCTACTGGGGCGCGTGGATTCGAACCACGATACTCAGAGTCAAAGTCTGATGTCCTACCTTTAGACGACGCCCCAAGAGCCGCCTCAATGACGCGAGATTACGGTCTTTCATGACAGCCGCCACGGAGGAAATGTGGGGACGCGGAGGCTTCGTCAGCCCGGCACCAGGCCCACGCCGGCTTGCAGGCGAAAGGCCTTCCCGCACCCACCACACCGCACGCCCTCGCCCACCTCGCCGCCGAGCCGTTGCCCGCAGGCGCACACCCAGCCCACCTGCCGCGCCGGGTTGCCCACCACCAGCGCGTGCGCCGGCACGTCCTCGACGACGACGCACCCCGCGCCCACGAAGCAGCCCGGCCCCAGGGTGACGCCGCAGACGATGGTGGCGTTGGCCCCCACGGTGGCGCCGCGCCCGACGCGGGTGGGCAGGAAGTCCTTCGCGGCCTTCTTGTAGGCGGCGCGCGGATTCACGTCGTTGGTGAAGACGACGTGCGGCCCGAGGAAGACGTCGTCCTCCACCGTCACTTTGTCCCACAGCAGCACGCCGTTCTTCACCGTCACCCGGTCGCCCACCACCGCGCCCGCCTCGAGGTACGCGTGGTCGCCCACGTTGCAGTCGCGGCCCACGCGCGCGCCCTTCAGCACGTGGGCGAAGGCCCAGACGCGGGTGCCTTCCCCCACCTCGTCGGACTCGCACAGCGCCTGGGGGTGGATGAAGCGCGGCCTCACCCGCGGCCTCCGAGGCCCGCGCGCACCAGCGGCTCCAGGAGGCTCCACCACCCGGTGACGGGCGGCACCTTGGTGAAGGCCTCGCCGGGCGGCGGGTAGCGCTTCGTCACTGGCACCTCCACCGTGCGGTAACCCGCCCGCACCGCGCGCAGGTACAAGGTGGGCTCCAGCGCGTAGCCGTCGAGGTGGGCGCGCGAGAGGTCCACGCGCGCGTCCTCCAGCACCCGCCGGTGCACCGCGCGGAAGCCGTTGGTGGACTCGGTGACGAAGCGCCCCGCCACCGCCGAGAAGAGGAGGGGGTGCGCCCGGGTGGCGAGGCGCCGGTACGCCGGCATGCCGCCGAAGTCCGCCGCGCGAGTAAGGTAGCGGCTGCCTTGCACCAGGTCCGCCAGGCCGTGCGCGATGGGCTCGACGAGGCGCGGGAGCTCCGCCGGGTCGTCCTTCCCGTTGGCCGCCAGCACCACCACCACGTCGAAGCCGTGGGAGAGGGCGTACCCGAAGCCGGTGCGCAAGGCCGCGCCCACACCCCGGCGGGGTTGCTCGAGGACGGTCGCCCCGTGCGCGCGGGCCAGGGCGGCCGACGCGTCGGTGCAGCCGTCGGCCACCACCAGCACCTCGGCCGCGTGGAGCGACTCCTCCTCACCCCGCCGCTGCGGAAAGCGCCGCAGCACGCCGGGCAGGCGCGCTTCTTCGTCGAAGCAGGGGAGGAGAGCGAGGACGCGCAGAAGTCAGTTCTCGCCCAGCACCTTCTTCACCACCGCCAGCACGTCCTCGGCGCGCGGCGGCTTGACGATGAAGTCCACCGCGCCGGCCTCGATGGCTTCCATCACCATCGTCTCCTGGCCCAGCGCGCTGCACATCACCACCAGCGCCTTGCCGTCGTTGCGCAGGATTTCCCGCGTGGCGTCGATGCCGTTTCGGTACGGCATCACCAGGTCCATGGTGACCAGGTCGGGCTTGAGCTCCTTGTACTTCTCCACCGCCTCCACGCCATTGCCAGCCTCGCCCACCACGGAGAAGCCTCCGGCGGCGAAGATGTCCTTGATGATGTCGCGCATGAAGACGCTGTCGTCGACGACCAGCACCCGCTTTGTCATGGGCATGTCCTGCGGCGGACCTTAGCGGGTTGTGAAGGCCCGGGCCACCGCGCTGTCGAGCCCGTCCGCGTCCAGCACGGTGATGGCCAGGGCGCCCACGCGGGCCAGCCCGCGCACCGCCGGAGAGCTGCGGACGCCGCCCACCTTCTCGATGGACTCGATGCCGTCGACGTCGGTGATGAGCAGCCCCAGCTCGCGCCGGCCGCGGTCCAGCAGCACCACCTTCCCCAGCGGCTGGATGGCCGGCGTCGTCACTTCCAGCAGCGTCTTCAAGTCCACCACCGGCACCACCCGGCCCCGCAGGTTCATCACGCCCTTCACGCTGACGGGCGCGCGGGGCACGCGGGTGTAGTGGGCCGGCGCCTCCACCACCTCGCGAATGGAGGACAAGGGCAGCGCGTACCTGTCTCGCTCGAGGCGGAAGACGACGTGGCGCATGGCGTGGGACGAGTGTGCCCCAAAGCGCGGGCCGCCGCCCGAAACAGCCGCCGGCGTGGGGCGAGTCCTGGCCAGCACGAGCTGCGCTTGCGCCAGCCCGACTGGGTCCTTAACCGGGCCCGGTTTCCCGGGTATGACGAGCCGATGGCGCGACCCTTCCTGTGCGCAGTGAGCCTCGGCGTCATGCTCGCGTGCAGCGCGGGACAGAAGCCCGCGCCGGTGCCGGACGCCTCGGTCTCCGGCGCCTCACGGGGCTGCACCGATGTCCCCGTCCTGCTTGACGGCGAGGACCTGGGCTGGCGCGTGGGCGTCGGCCTCACCGCCTACAACGGCTGGGCGACGATTCCCGAGTTTGGTCCAGACAAGGAGGCCGAGTTCACGGTGACAGGCTCGACCATCACCGTGCGGTTCCACCCGCGGACGCGGTACGTGTCGGACCAGGGCCCTGCCTTCGACAACAAGTACTGGCTGTACGTCGGGGTGATGTCCCCGTTCGTCGTCTCGAACGGGCTGTGCCACCTGCGCGACGTGAAGCCCGGAGACCGCGTGTGGAACCTCGACCTCACCGGCCGGGGCTTCGCCGAGCTCCACCTGCGCGGCCGGCTGCGCGTCCATCACGACGTCGGCGTCGACCAGTACTGGGCCGCGCGAGCCCTGCTCGCGGGCGGGGTGTATGGCTTCTATCCGCCCGACAAGAGCGCGGAGCGCATCGTCGCCTTCAACGACACGGGCTACGACACGGCGGCCCTCGCCGCGACGACGCGCTACGACTGCCGTGGCCACTGGAACAACCTGTACTGGGGGAGCTGGTGGCGCGACCAGCTCTACGTCAGCCCGTCGGGCTGGGGGCCGTGGACGGACGTCGATGTCGACCTGGAGGCCGCGGCGCGAAGGGCTCGCGAGCTCGCCGCCGCCTGCGGTCAGCCGCTGCCGACTGGCCACACGGTCTTGTACACGGCCCACCTCGGCCCCGAGGACTTCGTCGGCGCAACCGTGACTTTCGAGGTCAGCGACCTGCGCCTGGAGTCCGTGCGCTGACTGCCTGGTGCGGCGCGGGCGGCGCAGGCCCGCGTCAGGACGCCCAGGACTCCTCCGCGCAGCTCAGCGAGTGCCGCGGACGACGACGTAGCCGCCGCCGGTCCGCTCGCCGCCGCCGAAGTACACCTCGTCGGCGCTGACCGCGAGGCCCTGCTGCACCTCGAAGGCGGGCGCGGGGGGCGAGAGCGCGGTGAAGCGCGCGCCATTCCACCCGAGGATGCCCGGGGCGGCGGTGCTGCCGCTGTTGACGACGCCGCCCGCCAGCGCCTCGTCCGCAGCCAGCGCCAGCACGGTGGTGAGCAGCGCGCCCGAGGTGTCCGGTGGAAGAGAACTCCAGGTGCCGGTCAGGCGCTGCGCGCTGCGGTAGCCGGATCCTCCGCCCACCAGGAAGCCCGTCAGCGCGGTGCTGCTGCCGAAGGTGGCGACGTCGCGCCAGGCCGCGCCGGGCTGCCCCATCAAGTCGATGGGCTCGGTAGCCACGCCGCCGGTGGCGCGGAAGAGGGCCACGCCCGTGTCGCCCGCAACGTACACGTCGCCTGTCTCGGCGATGGAGCACCCCGCCACGTCGCCCACGCCCAGGTTGGCCGCGCGCTGGACGAAGGACACCGCGCCCCCGTCACGCTCGAGCTCGTACAGCCCGCCGGTGACGGCGTCGACGGTGAGGAAGCCGCGCGCGCCCTTCGCGCAGAGGTCCTGGCCGTCCTCTCCGAAAGTCAGCGTCAGCACCGTGCCGAAGTCCGCGAAGGCGGTGCAGGCGCTGCTGCAGGCCATCACCGTGGCGCCGCGCAGCAGGAGGACTTCGGTGTCGGTGGCGGCCAGGCTCCTCAACTCGGTGCTGCCGGTGGGCACCGGGAAGCCCGGCACGAGGGTGAGGACGTCGCTGCCCGGCGCCGCCCTGTAGACGGTGCCGTCAC
>JADLDB010000160.1 GCA_020846875.1 Myxococcales bacterium
CAGGCGCGGCGCGAAGCGGAGGAGCAGGCGCGCCGTGACGCAGAGGAGCAGGCGCGACGCGAAGCGGAGGAGCAGGCGCGGCGCGAGGCGGAGGAGCAGGCGCGCCGTGACGCGGAGGAGCAGGCGCGGCGCGAGGCGGAGGAGCAGGCGCGCCGTGACGCAGAGGAGCAGGCGCGACGCGAAGCGGAGGAGCAGGCGCGCCGGGACGCGGAGGAGCAGGCGCGGCGCGAAGCGGAGGAGCAGGCGCGCCGTGACGCAGAGGAGCAGGCGCGACGCGAAGCGGAGGAGCAGGCGCGGCGCGAGGCGGAGGAGCAGGCGCGCCGTGACGCAGAGGAGCAGGCGCGGCGCGAGGCCGAAGCGCAGGAGCTCCGGGAAGCTCAGGATCGCGCCCGTCGCGAAGCCGAAGAGCGACTCCGACTCGAAGCGGAGGAGCAGGCGCGGCGCGAGGCGGAGGAGCAGGCCCGGCGGGCGGCCGAGGAGCAGGCTCGCGAAGCGGAAGAGACGGCGCGGCGCGAGGCGGAGGAGCAGGCCCGGCGGGCGGCCGAGGAGCAGGCTCGCGAAGCGGAAGAGACGGCGCGGCGCGAGGCCGAGGCGCAGGCTCATCGCGAGGCGGAGGAGCGCGCGCGCCTGGAGGCGCAGCAGCGCGAAGCGGAAGAGACGGCCCGGCGCGAGGCCGAGGCGCAGGCTCATCGCGAGGCGCAGGAGCGCGCGGCCAGAGAGGCGCAGCAGCGCGACGCCGAAGAAGCCGCCCTCCGCGAGGTGCAGGCCGCCCGGTTGAGGGCCGAGGAGGACGCTCGGCGCGAGGAAGAGGAGCGCTTCCAGCGCGAAGCCCAGCTGCGCGCCGAGGAAGAGTCCCGCCGCGAGGCCGAGGAGGCCACCATCGAGGCCGCGCGCCTGCGCAGCGAGCAGCTCCGTCGCGAGGCCGAGGAAGCCGCCCGTGTCGAGGCCGAGGAAGCCGCCCGCCTCCGCGCCGAAGAACAGGCTGCACTGGCCGCGCGTGAAGAGGCCCGCCTTCAGGCCGAAGACGCCGCCCGTCGCGTCGCCGAAGAAGCCGCCCGCGAGCAGGCCGAAGCCGCCGCCCGCCTCGCCGCCGAGGAAGACGCCCGCCGCCAGGCCGAGGAGGCCGCCCGCGCCGCCGCCGCCGAAGAGGAAGCCTGGGCGCGCGAAGAAGCCGAGCTCCTCGCGAAGGCCCAGACCGCCCGTCGCGCTCGCCAGGAAGAAGAAGCCCGCCGCGCTGCCGAGGAGCAGCGCCTCGCAGAAGAACGCCGCCGCGAGGAGGAGGAGGAGGCTGAGCTGCTCCGCCGCGCCGAGGCCGCCCGCGTGGCCCAACTGCGCGCCGAGGCCGACCGCCTGGCCCAGTCCGCCAGGGAGGGCCCTACCCACGTCGGGCCGCCCCCTCCAGCCGCCGCGCCGGTCGCCCCGGAGCGCGCGAAGTCCCTCCTCGAGCGGATGAACGAGGCGCTCCGCCAGTCCGCCATCGGCGTCCGGCCCACGCCCATTCCCCTCACCAACGCCGACGCCATTCCCACCCGCACCCGCGACTACGGCACCGATCCGCACTACCAGGTGCCCCCCGGCTACCAGGATCCCCAGCCCCCGCGCCGTCCCCTGGTCCTCGGCGGACAAGGCGGGCCCAGCGAAGAGGCCGATCTCTGGAACATCGTCCAGCCGGCCAGCCCCCAGGCCGCGCCACCCACCTCCGTCCAGAGCTTCGAAGAAGCGCTGCGCCGCGTGGACTCCAGCCTCGAGGCCCTCGTCGGAGAGCCCGGCGCCCCCGGCGGTCAGTCAGAACCGCTGGTCGAGCCCATCATCGAAGGAGAGGTCGAGTCGCCGCCTCCCCTTGCGTCTGACGCCGCACGATTGGAGGATTTCGACGTGGGGGATCCTTCTGACCCAGCCGAGGCCGCCCGCCTCCGTCGCCAGCGTCTGCTCCGCCGCGCCATGGAGAACCTGGGCGCGATCCAGCAGCCGCAGGCTCCGCGCACCGAGGGCGCCCAGGTCGTCCCGCCCACGCCCGAGCCTTCGCCTGCCGCGCCTCCGCCACCGGCGCCGTCCTCTCCGTCCGGGCAGCGAAGCGTTCCCACGGCCACGGCCGGGGAGCAGCAGCTGGCCTCGCAGATCGAGGCTCGCTTCGAGGCGCTCAAGCTGAAGGACCACTTCGCCACGCTCGGCCTGTCGCCCAGCGCCACCCGCGAGCAGGTGAAGACGGCCTTCTTGAGCCTCGCCAAGGTGTTCCACCCCGATCGCCTGCCGCCCTCGCTGCCTCACCTGGCCCAGAAGATGAGCGGGGTGTTCGAGGCGATCCGCAACGCCTACGAGGTGCTGCACGACGACACCCGCCGTGCCGCCTACGCCAATCGCGGGGGACAGGCCGCGCAGTCCGCCGCGCCCGCTCCCAGCCAGCAGGCCGCCGACCTGATGAAGATGGCCGAGGTGTTCTTCAAGAAGCGCGACTACCGACAGGCCGAGCAGCACTTCCAGAAGGCCCACGCCCTCGACAAGGGCGGCCACTCGCTCGCCGCGGCCGCCTGGTCCATCTACATGGATCCCGCGCGCAAAGCCGAAGGCGGCGAAGCCCGCACCCTGATGCAGAAGGCGCTGGCCATCGATCCCGACTGCGATCGCGCCCACTATCAACTGGGGGTGATCGCCCGCGTGGAGGGCGACATGGAGTCGGCCGAGCGCCACTTCCGCGAGGCGGTGCGCGTCAACCCGCGCCACCTCGAGGCCAACCAGGAAATCCGCCTGATCGAGATGCGCCAGAAGAAGAAGGACTCGGGGAAAAAGGGCGGCGGCTTCTTCCGCTGACCTCAGCGCAGCTGGGCTTCGATCCGCGCGCGGTCCTCGTCCTTCATCGTGACGAACTCCACGCCCATGCCCGGCTTCTCACCCGCCTCCGGGAAGCGCCGCACCCACGCCACCCGCGCCTGCACCCGCACCGGGCTGGCCTGGCCGGGCAGGGAGAACTCCAGGTTCAACGGCTCGCCCTGCTCGAGCAACAGGTCTGAAGTGAGGAAGGTGCCCCCGGCTGACAGATCCGCGCTGGTGAAGATCAACTGGCCCACCCCGTGGGCCTCGCGGGCCTGAAACTGGACGGCGAAGGCCTTTCGTTCATGCCGTCGCTGCTGGGGTGCCATGGGGGCATTGGAAACGTTGACTTGCTGCGTTGCAAGGCGAAACATGCCCCGTCTTCCGCGCGAAAGGGCTCTCTTTGGCCAAGCAGCACCTGCTTCTGGTGGATGGGGACGCGAAGAGCCTTCGCGTGATGGAGGTCAGCCTGAAGAAGGCGGGCTTCCAGGTGACCACCGCCATCCACGGCAAGGACGCGCTGGAGAAGGTGCAGATCAGCCCGCCCGATCTCGTGCTGTCCGAGACGCGGATGGCGGAGATGGACGGCTTCGAGCTGTGCAAGGTCCTCAAGAGCGACGATCGCTTCCGCCACATCCCCTTCGTCTTCCTCACCAGCCAGAAGGCGGTGGAGTCGAAGGTGAAGGGTCTCGAGACGGGCGCCGAGGACTACCTGACCAAGCCCATCTACATCAAAGAGGTCGTCACGCGGGTGCGCATGATTCTCCAGAAGGTGGAGAAGGAGCGCATCGAGAAGAAGGAGACCCGCGCGGGCTTCACCGGCAGCCTGGCGGACATGGGCGTCGTCGACCTGGTGCAGACCTTCGAGATCGGCCGCAAGACGGGCGTGATCAAGCTGGAAGGCGAGCGCACCGGCACCGTGTACTTCAAGGAAGGCCGGGTGACCGACGCGGAGCTCGGGCGGCTGCGCGGCGAGAACGCCTTCTACCGGATGTTGAACACCTTCGAAGGGCAGTTCGAGGTGTCCTTCACCCCGGTCGATCGCCCGGAGCGGATCGAGGTGTCCACCCAGGGCCTGCTGATGGAAGGCATGCGCCGCCTCGACGAGTGGGGCCGCATGCTGGAGCAACTACCCCCGCTCGAGACCGTCTTCGAGCTCGACTACGATCAACTGGCCGATCGCCTGGCGGAGATCCCCGACGAGGTGAACGGGCTCTTGCG
Source organism: Myxococcales bacterium (assembly GCA_020846875.1). Lineage (GTDB taxonomy): Bacteria > Myxococcota > Myxococcia > Myxococcales > Myxococcaceae > JADLDB01. The sequence continues at coordinate 4,030 of JADLDB010000160.1, forward strand.
CCTCTTCGACGGGCGCCGCTCGCTGGCCCGGGTGGTGGACGACTCGGACTTCGAGGATCTCGCCGCGCTGGGGATCATCTCCAAGCTGTACTTCGAGGGGCTGATCCGCGAGTCGGGTGCGGCGGCCGGTCCGGCCGGTGAACGGGTGAAGAAGCCAGGCATCGAGGAGTGGCTCAACACCGGCCCACGCCCGGTAGGCGCAGAGCCCGCGGCGGCGCCCGCGGTGACGCCGGCCGCGCCCATGCCCCCCGCCCAGCCGGCCGTCACCGAGGTGCCGATCGAGCTGGCGACGCCGCAGGAGCTGGTGACCGAGCCGGAGCTGCCGCCCCTGGGGGAAGAAGAGTCCGTCGAGCTGGAGCCGGAGCCGGTGCCGGTGCCCGTGGCCCCGGCCATCCCCCCGGTGGCCCCTCCGCCGGCCCAGTCCAAGGCCCCGGTGGTGGTGTTCGAGCCCAGGGCCCGGCCGCCCGCGTCCGCTGCGCCGCCTCCACCTCCGGCCGCGCCCGAGCCCTCGCAGTTCCTGGTGGAGTCAGCGCCTCGAGAGCTGGAGCGCGCCCGCAGCCGCCTGCTGGAGAAGTGGGCGGTGGTGGACGAGGAGGGCCTCGAGTCGCAGTCCACCTGGGCCCCGGTGGGTTGGAGCCGGTCGCCCGAGCCCTTCCGGCTCAAGCCGCCGGCGCCGGCGATCGCGCTCAAGCCACCTGTCTTCGGCGGCGCGGCCCTGGAGCGCTACGTCCTGCCTCCGGTGGCGAAGCCTGCCGTCCCCCCGCCCGCCGAGGAGCCCGAGCCCGTCGAGCTGACCGAGGAGCCGACCGACCCCGAAGGGATTCCCCCGCCGCACACCACGCCGCCCACCGCCATCTCCCCGACGCCGGCCCCCCCCCCGGCCCCCCATCCGCCGCCGCAGGCCGCCCCGGCTGCGCCGATGACGTCCTCTCCGTCGAGGCCGCCGATGGCTCCGGGGCCGATGACGTCCTCTCCGTCGAAGCCGCCACAGGCGCCCGCGCCGGTGACCTCGTCCCACCCCAGGCCGCCGGCCGCGTCACCGCCCTCGCGCCAGCCGACACCGGTAGGCAAGGTGTCGCCCCCGCGGGCCTCGCCGCCGTCAGCCCTGGAGGCTGGCTTCTTTTCCGACACCGAGGCCTCGCAGCCGTTGTCGGTAGAAAATCCGCTGCCCCCGAGGACCTCGAAGGCGCTGCCCATCGTGGTGGTGGCCGGCCTGGTGCTGGGCGTGCTGGGCACCGTGTGGGTGATGAGCGGCCAGCAGGCGACGCACGGGCAGGACGCGGGCGTCCCGGTGGTGGCGCCCCTGCGCGACGCCGGGACCGCGGTGGTGGTGGTGCTGGTGGACGCCGGAGGGGCCCAGGTGCCTCAGACGGACGCCGGAGCGGTGGCTGTCGCGCTGGTGGACGCGGGCGCGGTGGCGGATGCCGGGGCGGTGGCGGTGGCCGCGGTCGACGCCGGTGCCGCGCGGGACGCCGGGGCGCTGGCCGTGGCGCCGGTGGACGCCGGAGCGGTGGCCGCCGTGGGGAAGGACGCGGGCGCGGTGGCGGTGGCGGCGCCAGACGCCGGGGTGATCGCAGCGGCTGCGAAGGACGCCGGGGTGGCGGTGAGCGCGGCAGTGAAGGACGCCGGCGTGACGTTGGCGGCGGCGCCGGACGCCGGAGGAGGCCCTTCCATGGCCGCGACGCTGGCCGACGCGCGCGCCGCGCTGGTGGCGCAGAGGTACCGCAAGGCGGTGACGCTGTTCCGCACCGCGCAGAAGGAGCGCCCGGACGATCCGTCGATCCGCGCGGGCCTGGGCATCGCCCTGGTGATGTCCGATCAGGGCTACCGGGAGGCGGTGCCGTACCTCAGGGACGCGGTGAAGGACGATCCGGAGAACGCCTCGGCGTGGATGGCCCTGGGCGTGGCCCTGTACAACCTGGGGCGCGAGAAGGACGCCAAGGCGCCCTTCCAGGAGTACCTGAAGCTCAAGCCCAACAGCCCGGAAGCGCGGGACGTGCGCGAGACGCTGAAGATGATTCCGTAATAAAGCGTCCCCGTGCTGTGCCTGGGCATCGAGACGTCGTGCGACGAGACGGCCGCGGCCGTGGTGAAGGACGCGCGCGTCGCCCTGTCCGACGTGGTGTCCACGCAGATCGACATCCACCGGCGCTGGGGCGGCGTGGTGCCGGAGCTGGCCAGCCGCAACCACGTGGTGCAGGTGATGCCCGTCATCGACGAGGCGCTTTCCCGGGCGGGCGTGGGCCTCTCGCAGCTCGACGTCATCTCGGTGACGAGCGGGCCGGGGCTGCAGGGCGCGCTGCTGGTGGGGCTGCAGGTGGCCAAGTCGCTGGCGCTGGCGAAGGGGCTGCCCTTCGTAGGCGTGAATCACCTCGAGGGGCACTTGCTGGCGATTCGGTTGGCGGACGACGCGCCGGAGCCGCCGTTCCTCGGGCTGGTGGTGTCCGGAGGGCACACCACGCTGTACGAGGTGCCGGCCTTCGGCACGTACCGGAAGCTGGGCACCACGCGCGACGACGCGGCGGGCGAGGCCTACGACAAGGTGGCGAAGATCCTCGGGCTGCCGTACCCGGGCGGGCAGCCGATCGACGCGCTGGCGCAGACGGGCGATCCAAAGGCCATCCAGTTCCCCCGGGCGCTCAAGCAGCACGACGTGCTGGACTGGAGCTTCTCGGGCCTCAAGACGGCGGTGCTGGTGCACGTGAAGGAGCACGGCGTGCCGGCGGGCCAGGCGCTCAACGACTTGTGCGCGTCCTTCCAGGAGGCCGTGGCGGACGCGCTGACGAAGAAGCTCATCGCCGGCGCGAAGAAGGCGGGCGGAAGGCAGGTGGTGCTCTGTGGCGGCGTGGCGGCGAACTCGCGGCTGCGCGCCTTGGCCGAGGAGCGCGCGGTGGACGCGGGGTTGAAGCTCTACCTCCCGCCGAAGCGCCTGTGCACGGACAACGGGGCGATGATCGCCGTGGCTGGTGCGGAGGCCTTCAAGCGCGGACTGCGCAGCGCCTCGACGCTCAACGCCGATCCTTCGTGGCGGCTGTAGGAGGACGGCACATGGTCGATCACCCGCGGGACATGCTCAAGCGGCTGGGGCTTCAGGCGAAGCACAGCTGGGGGCAGAACTTTCTGTCCGATGAGGTGGTGCTGGAGGGCATCGCCGAGCAGGCGCTCCTGCGGAAGGACGAGCCCTGCGTGGAGCTGGGCGCGGGCCTGGGGCATCTGACGCGGTACCTGCTGGCGACGGGGGCGAAGGTGACGGCGGTGGAGCGCGATCGCGATCTCGCCGAGGCGCTGCGCCGGCAGAAGCTGGACGGCCTGGTCCTGGTGGAGGCCAACGCGTCCGAGCTGGACTTCGCGAAGACGGCGGGGGCTGACCAGGTGGTGGTGGTGGGCAACCTGCCGTACCACCTGACCAGCCCGATCCTCTTCGAGGTGCTGGATCAGAAGGCGCACGTGCCGCGGGCGGTCTTCACCCTGCAGAAGGAGGTCGTCGATCGCCTGGCGGCGAAGCCGGGCGGGCGCGACTACGGGGTGTTGACGGTGATGCTGGGCCTGTCCTTCGAGGTGGAGCGCTGCTTCGACGTGCCGGCGGCGCGGTTTCATCCTCCGCCGAAGGTGGACTCGGCGGTGCTGCGCCTGACGCGGCGACCCAAGCCCGTGGCGGAGGTGGCCGACGAGGCGCGCTTCCGCCGGGTGGTGAAGGCGGCGTTCGCCCAGCGCAGGAAGACGCTGTCCAACTCGCTCAAGTCAGACAAGGCGCTGGCGGAGCAGGTGGACTTCGCGGCAGCGCTGGAGCGGGCGGGCATCGACGGGAAGAGGCGGGCAGAGACGCTGTCCGTGGAGGAGTTCGCCCGCCTCGAGCGGAGCCTGTAGGCGCTCAGGTGAAGGGGTCCCGTCCCGGCGAGGCGCCCGCGCTGAGCGTCCTCGGACAGGAACTCGTTGGCCTGGACTGGGGTCAGCGGCGCACGCCCGAGAACCAGATGCCGCGGCCGAAGCCGCCGTAGGTGAACGTGCCGTGCGTCCAGCTCCAGCCGGGGAGATCCGAAACCATCTCGTGGAGGTCCTCCGGCTCGTAGGCGCGCAGCGTGCTGACCGTCCCGTCCCAGACGCTGACGGCGAGGGCCACCGGTGTCAGCCAGGTGAGCAGCGCGCGCAACAGCCGGCGATCGTCCGCCAGCACCGGCGCCGCGAACAGCGCCGGCAGGCCGGTCGACGCGAACGCCGCGAAGCGCAACGGGTTGCGAATGAGCCCCTCGGCCACGAAGACGCCCGGCGCGCCTTCGCACGCCCCGCGCAACACCTGCCGCGCCAGCGGGGGAGGGAAGTGGTGCAGCGCGTTGATGATCGCCCGCGCACGCCCTGCCCCCAGAGAAGAGGGGATCCTCGTCGCGTCCACCGGCTCCGGCGCGAAGTCGATCTGCCCGGGGCGCTCCTCGCGCAGCGCCTCCCAGTGCCGCACCTGAGGGAAGAGATCGGTGAGGAGGAAGTGCGCCGGCACGCCGCGCCGGGACAGCGCCTCCGAGAGCACCGCCGCCGGCCCCCCCGCCCCCGCGCAGAGATCCAGCACCTCTTGGGTTCCACACCGGTCCAGGAGCTCGGAGAACGGCGCCACCAGCCCGTCGAGGATGCGCCCCCACTTGAGCGAACGGGACAGCGACTCCACCACCGTGTCGCGCAGGACCTTGGGGGCCCACGGGGAGTCGTTGAACTCGAAGAGCTGGAGGCGGGGCAGCGGCATGCGCGCCAGCGTAGCCCTCTGACTGCCCCACTCCCCAAGGGGAGAGGAGAAATTCAGTCCATCGGGTGGAGCTTCTTCAGGGCCGCCACCACCTTCTCGCGCGCCCCAAGCGGCCTGCGTCGGCCTGGCGCCGTCGGCTGCGGCGGCTTCTTCACCGCGCTGGTAGCCGCGACCGCCTTCGCCCGCTCGAACACCACCACCGGGACCTTCTTCGTCCGGGCCGTCATCCCCTAGTACCGGCGCCGCTGAGCGATGGTGCGCAGCAGGCCCCCGTTCGCGTCGAGGAAGCGGCGAAAGTCGCCTTCGTCCAGCCGCATCCGCGTCAGCACTCCGCTGATCAAGTCCTCGAGCGGCCGCGCGTCCGCCTTCTTCAGCTCCATGGCGATCTTCAACATCGCCACGCCGTACAAGGGGCTCGCCGAGACCTCCGTCGGCACCGCCTCGTCGCCTGCTTCCGCCGCGGCCGACAGCGCCGCGATCCTCGACTTCCCCCTCCCGGGAATGGGCATGACGTGACCATACATGACATGGCACTACACGTCAAACAACTGCTTGATCTTGCTGCGAAAATCCCGCGAAGCGTTGCGGGACGAGGGCGAGTGTGGTTGTGTGCCGAATTCGCTCCCGGGCCGGTAAATCGGCCTCGAAAACGACCCGCAAGACGCCGCGCGACGCATGACATCGAGCCATCGGTACATCGTCGTGGAGGGCCCGATTGGGGTCGGCAAGTCGTCGCTGACCAACATCCTCGCCGAGCGGCTGCAGGCCCGCCGGGTGATGGAGGTGGTGGAAGAGAACCCCTTCCTCGCCAGCTTCTACACGGACCGGAACAAGTACGCCTTCCAGACGCAGATGTTCTTCCTGCTCTCGCGCTTCAAGCAGCAGCAGGAGCTCTTCCAGCAGGACTTGTTCGCGGCCGTCACGGTGAGCGACTACCTGTTCGCGAAGGATCGGATCTTCGCGGCGCTCACGCTCGATCCCAACGAGCTGTCCCTCTACGAGCGCGTCTTCGACGAGATCGGCCCGCGCGTCACCAAGCCGGACCTGGTCATCTACCTCCAGGCGCGCCTCGACGTCCTCTTGGGCCGCATCAAGAAGCGGGCGCGCGAGTTCGAGCGCAGGTTCGACGCCGACTACCTGGAGTCGCTCTGCCGCGCGTACAACGACTTCTTCTTCCACTACGTCGACACGCCCCTGCTGGTGGTCAACACCAGCGAGATCGACTTCGTCAACAACCCGGAAGACCTGGAGAATCTCCTCTCGGTGGTCCGCCAGACGAAGAAGGGCATCGTTCACTACCAGCCCCTGCCCAGCAGGCGTTAAAGGACTCCAGTAGACTCATCGACGAAGAAGCCCATCGGGCCGTGAGCGACCTCCACCAGGAGGCGGTCAACGGTGCAGTCCCGGTGACACATCCCCCGACGTATGCAGGAGGTGAACCCTGTGAAGGACAAGGTCACCATCCACACGCTGAAGAAGTTGAAGCATGCAGGTCAGAGGATCTGCATGGTCACCGCCTACGACGCGACGTTCGCGCGCATCCTCGACGAGGCCGGCGCCGACGTGCTGCTGGTGGGCGACTCCCTGGGCATGGTGGTGCAGGGGCACGACTCGACGCTGCCCGTCACCATGGACCAGATGGTGTACCACTCGAAGGCCGTCACCCGCGGCGCGAAGCGCGCGCACGTGGTGGGCGATCTGCCCTTCATGAGCTACCAGAACGGCGTCGAGGACGCGGTGAAGAACGCCGGCCGGCTGGTGGCGGAAGGCGGCGTGGGCAGCGTGAAGCTGGAAGGCGGCGCGGAGTTCTCCGACGTCATCTCCCGCATCGTCCGCGCCTCCATCCCGGTGATGGGGCACCTCGGCCTCACCCCCCAGTCGGTGCACAAGATGGGCGGCTACGTGGTGCAGGGCCGCGACGAAGAGACGGCCCGCAAGCTGCTCGACGACGCGGTGGCCCTGGAGAAGGCCGGCTGCTACGCGCTGGTGCTGGAAGGCGTACCGTTGGAGCTGGCGAAGACGATCAGCGCGCGCCTGGCGATCCCCACCATCGGCATCGGCGCCGGCAAGCACTGCGATGGGCAGGTGCTGGTCTGCTACGATCTGTTGGGGATGAACCCGGACTTCAAGCCGAAGTTCGTCAAGCGCTACGCCAACCACTTCGAGGCGATCGGCGGCGCGGCGCGGGCCTTCTTCGACGAGGTGCGCGGCGGCGTCTTCCCCGACGAGGAGCACTCCTTCCGCTCCGCCACCATGCGGCTGGTCGCGTCCAACCCCGACGTGCAGCCCTCGGAGCGCGAGGAGAAGAGCGGCATCTACGGCGTGCCGGTATGACGGTGGACGCGGTGGCGGCCTCGGCCGCCTGCGATCGCTGCGGCACCTTCAGCCCGGATCGGAAGCCCCTGGGGAGCCGGCAGCTCTGCCCGGCCTGCGTCACCCACCTGGTGCAGGGCGCGCGCTTCTGGTCCTCGCGGTACCTCACCGGCGTCGGCGTGCTGCTCAACCCCACCGCGGCGGCCGTGCTGCTGGCGCTCAACTACCAGCGCCTGGGGGAGGCGGCGAAGGCCCGGCAGGCGTGGATCAACGCGGTGGTGCTGCTGCTCTGCTACGGCGCCGTGCTCGCCACTGAAGTGCAGATCCCCAGGGGCGTGCTGCTGGGCGTGGGCATCGGCCTGGGGCTGTACCTGGGGCGGAGTTTCCACGAGACCTGGGAGCGGCTCAAGGCCGCCGGGGCGCAGTCCGCCAGCCGCGTCCTCCCGGTACTCTTCACCCTGCTGGTGCTGGCCGCCTTCGTGACGGCGCTGGTCTTCCTCACCCCTGGCGAGGGGCTCACGGAATGAAGACGGTCACCACCCCCGAGGAGGTGCGGGCCTTCACCGCCGCGCTAGCGCGGGAAGGGAAGCGGTTGGCGCTCGTGCCCACCATGGGCTTCCTGCACGAAGGCCACCTGTCGCTGATGCGCGAGGGAGGGCGCCGCGCCGACGTGGTGGCCGCCACCATCTTCGTCAACCCCGCGCAGTTCGGCCCCACCGAGGATCTCGCTCGCTACCCGAGAGATCCGGAAGGCGACGCGAAGAAGTGCGCGTCGGCCGGCGTGGCGCTGCTCTACACGCCGGAGCCAGCGATCGTGTATCCGCCCGGCTACCAGACCTGGGTGACGGTGGACGAGGTGTCGAAGGGCCTCTGTGGCGATCGCCGGCCGGGGCACTTCCGCGGCGTGGCCACGGTGGTGACGAAGCTGCTCGCCCTGTTTCGCCCCCAGGTGGCGCTCTTCGGCGAGAAGGACTTCCAGCAGTTGCAGGTGATCCGCCGGCTCACCGCCGATCTCGAGCTGGGCGTGGAGATCGCCGGGCAGCCCACCATCCGCGAGACCGACGGGCTGGCGATGTCCAGCCGCAACGCGTACCTCTCGCCGGACGAGCGGAGGCGGGCGCTGGCGCTCTCCCAGGGGCTCTTCGAGGCCCAGGCGGCGGCGAAGGCCGGAGAGACGAAGGCGGCGGTGCTGCTGGCAAGAGTGCGCGCGCGGCTGGCCCAGGCGGAGGTGCGGGAGGACTACGTGGAGCTCCGCCACGCCGAGACGCTCGCGCCCCTGGAGGTGCTGGCGCCAACAGTCCCGGGGCGGCTGCTGGTGGCGGGCTTTCTGGGCAAGACGCGCCTCATCGACAACGTGGCCATCGCTCTGGGCTGAGCCGGTTGCTTTCGGGGCCCTTCCGCGGGGAGAGTCCACCCCCATGCGTCGCCTCGTCCCTGTGCTCCTGTCGCTGAGTCTGGCTGCCTGCAACTGCTCTCCCTCCAAGCCATGCAGCACCACCGCCGACTGCGATCCCGGCTCTGTCTGCTCGCGCGGCGTGTGTCAGCGCTCCGGGGCGGGCGGGGGAGGGGGCGACAGCGACGGCGGCGCGGGAGGAGGAGGCGGCGTCGTCGGCGGCGGGAGCGGCGGCGGCGACGCGGGGACGAAGACAGCCACCAGCCTCGAGCTGACGCCTCCCAACGCGGGGCTCAGCTCGATCGATGGATCCCAGCCCACGCAGGCCTTCACCGCCGTGGTGCACTACGACGACGGCACCTCCGGCACCACCGCCAACGCCGTCTTCGACGTGGACGTCCCGGTGGTGGGCACGGTGGGGCCGAATGACGGCCTCTTCACCGCGAGCGGCCGGGTGGGCGGCCCGGTGACGGTGCGCGCGCAGTTGGTGACGGGAGGACGCACGCTGTCCGCCTCCGCGCTGGTGACGGTGTCGCTCCAGCGCACCACGGTGGGTGTGGGCGTGCCGGTGGACGTGGGCGCGAAGTTCGGGGTGACGCCCGTGCAGGATCCCTCGCGCGCGGCCGGCGTGGTGTACCCGCTGGATAGGGTGGTCTTCCCCCAGAACGTCGCCCCGGCGGACGTGCAGTGGCTCACCGGCGTCTCGGGCGATCTGTTCCGCGTCACCCTCACCAAGCCCAACGTGCGGGTGGTGGGCTACGTGGCCGAGGACGGCGATCACCACTGGCTGGTGGATCTGGATGCCTGGCGCGCGCTGGCGCAGTCCAGCATCTCGAGCGACGCCACCCTCACCGTCGATCGCTGGGAGGCGTCCACCCAGCAGGTGATCTCCGGCGCGCCGATCACCCTGCGCTTCGTCCCCGCCGCGCTCACCGGCAGCATCTACTACTGGGACATCCAGCGCGGGCGGATCGTCCGCATCGACGACGGCACCACCACCCGCAGCGAGTTCATGCCCAGCCCGCCGGTCGCGACGGACAACAGCCAGTGCGTCGGCTGCCACGCGGTCAGCCCCAAGGGGCGCTACATGGCCGGGCGCCTGGGCGGCGGAGAGAACGTCGGCGCGGTGTTCGATCTCACCGTCAACCTCACCGCCAACCCGCCGCCCACGGTGTGGCCGGTGGTGACGTCCACGCCCAACAGCCAGCACTGGTGGTTCTCCTCCTGGAGCCCCGACGAGACGCGCATGGTGCTGTCCATCAACGAGGGCGCCACCGGCGGCATGGCCTTCATCGATCCGCTCAACGGGCAGAGCGTGGCGGTCGCCAACGTCCCTGCGGGGAAGATGACGCACCCGGCCTGGTCGCCCGACGGGCAGAAGATCGCCTACGCGGTCAACCTGAACGGCTGGGGCGGGGACTTCACCGCCGCGGATCTCCACGTGGTACCGGTGACCGCGCCCGACACCCTGGGGACGCCCAGCGTTCTGCACACCGGCGCTTCGCTGGCCGGCTCCACGCCGTCGGGCAACGCCGACAGCTACCCGACCTGGACACCCGACTCGAAGAAGGTGGCCTTCGCCCACGGGAACGGCTGCCGCAGCGAGACGCACCAGGCCGCGCTGTACCTGATGGACGCGGACGGCACCAACGTGGTCCGCCTGTCCAATTCCACCGGCGGGCCGTCGTCCAACGACTCCTTCCAGCCGCGCTTCTCGCCCTTCCGCGCCGGGGGCTACTACTGGCTCACCTACCTCTCGCGCCGGGACTATGGCAACGCGCAGGTGGGCACGCGGGGCAGCGGCTTCCAGCAGATCTGGGTGGTGGGCATCAAGGAGAACGCCGTGCCGGGCACCGATCCCAGCGAGGTGGCCTTCTGGCTGCCGGGCCAGGACACCCGATCGCGCAACATTGCCGCGTACTGGGCGCCGCGCCCCTGCCGCCAGGCCGGGGACTCGTGCACGGTGGGCAGCGAGTGCTGCAGCGGGGACTGCCGGGCGGGCACCTCAGGTGGGCCCCTGGTCTGCTCGCCCCCGCCGCCGGAGCGCTGCCGCAACGAGGGGGAGACGTGCGGGGCCACCGGCGACTGCTGCCCGGGCCGTGGGCTCGTCTGCTCGATGAACGTGTGCATCATCGACATCCAGTGACGGGTGTTGCTTTCCCGCGCGCGACCGGAGAAGAGGCGCCGCATGGCGGAGAAGGTCGCGTCGGCCGAGAAGGTGATCTGCGAGAACCGGCGCGCCCGCTTCGACTACGCCATCGATGACACCGTCGAGGCCGGGCTGATGCTGACCGGCAGCGAGGTGAAGGCGCTGCGCAACCACGAGGCGTCCTTGAGCGACTCCTACGCCCTGCCCGACAAGGGGGAGCTGTTCCTCTTGAACGCGCACATCGGGGCGTACACGCCGGCGGCGACCTTCGCCCACCTCCCCACGCGCCCGCGCAAGCTGTTGATGCACAAGGCGGAGATCGAGAAGTGGGCGGCGAAAGTCCGCGAGCGCGGTTACACCATCGTCCCGTTGGTGATGTACTTCAAAGACGGCCGGGCCAAGGTGCGCCTGGGGTTGGGGAAGGGGAAGAACACCATCGATCGCCGCGAAGGGATCCGCGAGCGGGAGACCAAACGCGAGCTGGACCGATTGAAGAGGCGGCGCTGAATGGACGCACGGGTGGACGAGAAGAAGCAGCGCCTCCTGAGCGCCCTGGAGAGCGGCATGGCGCAGCTGCACCTCGACGCCCGCCGCCCCGGGGTGTTGGTGCCCGAGAAGTACAAGGTGAACCACCACCTGGTGCTGAACGTCTCGTACCGCTTCGATCCGCCGGATCTCACCGTGTCCGAGTGGGGGGTGCGGGAGACCCTGTCCTTCGGGGGCAGCCGCTTCACCGTGGGCGTGCCGTGGAGCGCGGTGTATGCGATCGCCTCGCACGTCAGCCGCGAGTTCTGGATGTACCCGGACGACATGCCGCAGGAGCTGGCCGACGCGGCCACCGAGCGGATCAACACCGAGGAGCTGGAAGCCCAGCGCTCCGGCGGCCGGCCCAGCTCCGACGCCGGCGAGGCGAAGAACCCCCGAGCCATCCTGAGGGAAGTCATCCTCGACAAGCCCGAGAGCAGCCCCGAGGCCCCGAAGGAGCAGACCCCTCCGCGGCGCGGGCACCTGCGCATCGTCAAGTAGCCCTTTCCTGAGCGCGCATGAATGTCCCCCGGGGGGCGGGGCACACAGGCGTCGCGTCCGCACACGCCAGCAGGGCCGGGGCGAGTTTCCCGCGGACAGAGGGGAAGCGCACATGTCAACGTCGTCTTCCGGCGCGCGCCGCGCGACCGGGTGGGTGTCGTGTTGCCTCGCGGTGGCCTTGTTCGGCTGTACCCAGTCCCAGCCATCGGTGACGCTCAAGTTGCCGGCGCCGAAGCCGTCGCGCTCGGCTCTGGGAGGCAGTCCGGTGAATGGCGCCGCGCAGTTCGACGCGCCCGTCATCGATCCCAACACCTGGAGCGGCCAGCCGCCGGCGGGCACTGGCAGCTACACCATCGCCGCCACGCCGACGCTCACCGGCGGCCCCGCGTCCATCGCCGCCAGCGATCAAGGCTTCCAGTACGTGGTGATCGGCAACTTCAACGGCAACACCGGGACGGGGCTGGCGGTGCTGAGCGATCTGCCCTGGGCGCTGGGGCCCTCTCCTCTCGACGGCGTCCACCGCTTCGCCCTGATCTTCGATGTCACCACCGGCGACACGATCGGCGAGGCCAGCTCGGGCACCATCACCCTCACCGCCGCGGGCGCGCAGTTGAACCAGCGCGTCACCGGCTCCCTGTCCGGCAGCTTCGTCATGTACCCGCCGACGCCCCCGCCGCCCGGCTGTCAGTCCAACGCCGACTGCGCGCGCGGAGAGGTCTGCCAGGCCGGCGTGTGCGTGGTGGCGCCGTCGGGCTGCACCTCCAACGCGCAGTGCGCCGCGGGCCAGGTGTGCCAGGCCGGCCAGTGCGTGACGCCGCCCCCTCCCGGCTGCGTGGTGGACGCGGACTGCGCCGCGGGTGAGGCGTGTCAGGCAGGCGTGTGCGTGGCGCTGCCTCCTCCCGGCTGCGTGGTGGACGCGGACTGCGCCCCGGGTGAGACGTGCTCCGCAGGCCTCTGCGTGCGCGGTCCCGCGCAGTGCACTTCGAACGCCCAGTGCGCCCCGGGCGAGACGTGCCAGGCCGGCGTGTGCGTGCCGCCGTCGCCCGCGTGCACCTCGAACGTGCAGTGCCCGCGCGGCTGGGTGTGCCAGGCGGGGCAGTGCGTTTCCACCACCCCGCCGGCGACCTGCGGCGGCCAGCAGGGCTCGGGCGGCTACAGCGGCGGCTGGGGCGGGGTGGCCCAGTGCACCGCGGCCGGCTCGGGCTCGGTGGGCGTGTCCAACGGCCAGGCGTGGATCGACGACAGCAATGGGGCGCCGGCGTTGATCGTCGCGGATCCCTCGTCCTCCAGCGCGGGGGTGGTGATCGAGCTGGGCGCGTGCCCGTCGGGCGCGGGCCAGGTGGCGATCCAGGCGGGCGACGCGGCGCTCTATGCGGAGGTCCCGGCCAGCGCCGACACGCAGCTCTTCGTGGCGAAGGCCGCGTCGGGCGGCACCATCACCTTCAGTTCGGTGGGCGCGGTGACGGCGGGCAGCTTCCAGCTCACCTTCTCGGGCGGCGGCACGGTGTCAGGCAGCTTCACCGTGCAGTGATCTGACCGGCCGGCCCTCCTCTTCCACGGGGAGGGCAGGCCGCCGTCGCGCCGGGGTGCCTGGCCTCAGGCGCTCCGGCGCTGCCAGCCGGAGAGCAGCTTCGCCGAGCGGCGCTGCACCTGGCGCTGGAGGAAGCCGCTCCAGCCCAGAAGCCAGCCGGCGGCTCCAAGGGCCTGCCGGCTCCAGCGGTAGAAGTCGAAGGTGTCGGTGTGCTGCACCACGCGCCCGTCGCGGAAGACGAAGGCCGCGTCGATCACGTTGTGCACCTTCCGCTTGCCGCCGAAGAGGTAGCGCGCTTCCCAGTGGGCGCTGCCCTTCGCGTCGTCGGCCTGTACGTCGCGGAAGGTGAGCGAGAAGCCCTGGGCGCGCTCGCAGAGCATGGCCCACATGTCACCGATGTCCCTGCCGCGGAGGTCGGGAAAGGCGCCGTCGCCAAAGCGCGCGTCGTCGGCGTAGACGGCGCGCATCGGGCCGGGATCCTGGCGCGCGAAGGCCTCGTAGAAGCCGGTGATCAGCAGGGCGTTGGGGTGCACGTCAGGCCTGGTGGGGGCGCAGCACGAGGACGGGGCAGGGCGCGTGGTGGACGACGCGATCGCTGACCGAGCCGAGGATGAGCCGCCGGCCGGCGCCCAGCCCGCGGGAGCCGACGATCACCAGATCCGCGCCCAGGTGTCCGGCCAGATCGCACAGGGTGTCGGCGGCCTTGCCCAGCTCGACGCGCGCGGTGGTGGGCACCTTCGGGCGCTCGGCGAGCAGCTCGTCCAGCACGCGCTGCGCCTTCTTCACGTCCTCTTCGGAGCGCGGGGCCGAGGTCATCACGTAGCCGGACAGCGGGCCCACGGGGATGACCTGCGGTGGCTCGAGGGCGAACACCAGCGTCACCCGGCCCCCGAGCTGCTCGGCCAGCCCCTGCCCGTACCGCGCCGCCTCCAGGGACTCCTTCGAGCCGTCCACGCCGATCAGGATGTGCTTCACCATGGCCGGACCATATACCCGGGCCCTTCTGGCGGCCGCCCTACTTCGTGAGGCGCGCGTTCAGGTGGACTTCTTCGCCGCCCTTCAAGGTGCCCTTCCAGTCCTTGAAGCCGGGCAGCTCGAGCACCACCGGAGTGTCGCCCACCCACAGGTTGTCGCCGGCCCAGGGCGTCACGCCCACCACCTGCCCGGCGATCCTGACCGCCGCGCCCGCAGGCTCGCTGGAGATGATCACCGGCCGCTTCTCACCGCCCGCCAGCAGCGAGTCGAGCGGGGTGTTGGTGCGCACCCGGTCGGGCGCCTGGCCCGGACGTGGCCGCGACGACACCAGCCCCGCCGCCAGGAGCACGGCGCCCACCGCGAGGGCCGCGATCAGGATCCGCACCGCCAGCCTCCGCGCGGGTTGGGGGAGGGGGGCGCGGTAGCCTTCTTGGAGCGGCTCGGGCCGGGCCGGGGCCTTCTCCGCCAGCTCCAGCACCGGCGCGGGCTCCACCGGAGGCGGTCCGCCCTCGCCTTCGATCCGGTTGAGGCGGCCCTCCAGCTTCCCGTCGGCGCTCAAGGAAGGGCCACCCTTGAGGAAGTCCGAAGGCTCGTTCTCCGACATGCGGCCAGTCTAGCCGGTTCGTCCGAGCGCGAGCAGGAGCTGTTGAACGGGCCCTCAAACCCGGTAGCCGCAGAGGAGCTCGTTGGCCGGCTCCCAGCGCAGGAGCTGTCCTCCCTTGCTTTGCGCTACTTCTTCTTACCGCCGACGATCACCGCACGTGACGCGACCTCGGTCGGCACGCGCGTGGAGTAGTGCACCACGCCTTCGTCATCGGTCCACCGGTACACGTCATTGCCGGGCGTCTCGGGCTTGGGCTCCGCGCGTGGGGCGCGCTCCAGGGAGGCCTGCTTCTCCAGCGCCGCCCTCTGGAGCTCGATCAGCGCGCGCTGCGTCGCCAGGGCCTGCTCGGCGACCAGCCGCTCCTCCGCCGCCCGCTGCCGCTCCTCCGCCACGCGCTGGCGCTCCTCTGCCACGCGCTGCCGCTCCTCCGCCTCCCGCTGCCGGGACTCGGCCAGGCGCCGATCGCTGGCCTCCCGCTCGACTCGCGCCGCCTCCGCGATCGCCCACTCCCGCTGGGCCGCCTCCCGTTCTCCCGTGTCGTCCGTCGTCGACGAGGTGGTGCCCATCCAGACTGGGCCGGCGACGTACGGCGTCCGGTACCCGGGCGCCAGGTAGACGGGCGGCACCGGGTACACCGGCGCCACGGGGTAGACCGGCACGCCATGGCTGGGCCGGAAGCCTCCGACGTAGCCCGTCCACGTGCCGGTGGACACGCCGGGCTCCCGGAAGCCGCTCACGTAGCCGCCCCAGGCCCCGCTGGAAGGCTGAGCCACGGGCACCTGCCCGCCGCCGTAACCGAAGGCCACGAAGCCGCGCACTTGACCGAAGGCAGGCCAGGCGGCCACCGCGAGGATGAGGGCGAGCGTCCTCATGCCTGAAGAATCATCCTACCGAAGGGCGGGCGCAACTCCCGTCGGGCTGTCACCCGGCCGGCCTCGCCTGGGACAGCTCGCGCAGGTAGCTCCACTGGAAGATGCCGGTCCGGTGGAGATCTCCAAAGGTGAAGGACAGCGCGTAGTTGCCCACCGGGTGGACCTCGACGACCTTCATCTCCACCGGAATCGACTCCACCTCGTAGGTGCGCTTGCCGCTCCACTCCTCGACGCACTCGGCGCACGGGCAGTACTGGCGCAGCGTGCGCGCGGCCACCTTGGTCTGCGCCCCGTCGCTCCAGGTCAGCTCCAACAGTCGCTGATCGACGGACAGCGACACCTGCGTGGCGACGGGCGACTGCTGCGCGGGCTTGAGGCTGTTCCAGAAGCTCATGGCGGATTCACCGGTGGGGTGGGGGGGGGCGCCGGCGGGGGCGCGGCTTCTTCCACGAGCGCGATGACCGCGGCGGTGAGGCGATCGACGAGCCCTTCGATGAGCACGCCCTGGCGCGGGCCCTCGTTGGCCACCACGCCCTCGGTGTAGGTGACGTCGAGGCCGAAGTTCCGCCGCAGCGGCGTGATGCCGCCCAGGTTCACCGCGTAGTCCGGTTGGGTGGGGTAGCGCACCAGCCGGGCCTTCACCACCTCCGCGCTGGTGGTGAAGCGCTCGACCATCCCGGTGACGTGCTCGGTCTCCTCCACCGGCTGCGCGGCGCAGAAGAGCAAGGGCCAGATCAAGAGCCCCACGCCGAAGCAGAAGCCCTTGAGCGTCCGATCCGACACCGTCACCTCGTTGCCCTCGATGATCGTCCGCACCACCACCGCCTCCCCCGACAGCAGGCTGGCCCCGCCCGTCGACGTCACCCGCCACGATGGCCGCGCCTTCTGCACCTCGAAGAGCAGCCGCTTGTGCAGCTCCACCAGGATCTGCGCGCGCGCGAAGAGCGGCTTTACGGTGATAACCGTGGTGACGGGCACCGTCCCCGAGCCGTACGGCCCATAGCCATAGCCGCCGTACCCGTACCCCGGCGGCACCTCGGCGTAGTCGGTGCGGGTGGTGGTCTGCCAGTCGGCCAGCTCGAAGAACGGCTCGAGCACCACGTTCTTCGGCACGCCCGGATCCGGCGGCACCACGGACTTCTGCTGGGCCAGCTTCGCGGTGGCGCAGCCGGTGGAGAGGAAGAGCGCGATGAGAGCGAGCCCGCGACGCATCGGATGCGGATCTCCCTAATGCGCCTGCTGGTCCCCTACCAGCGGGAAGCGCGTACAGTCTCGTCATGGCGAAGGAGCTCACCTCGGCGGCCCTGGCGCTGGTGCGCGGAGACGGCGACGCCCGCGAGGTGCTACTGGTCCACCCCGGCGGCCCCTTCTGGGCGAAGAAGGACGCCGGCGCGTGGACCCTGCCCAAAGGCGTCCTGGAGCCCGGGGAAGACGCCTTGTCCGCGGCGCTGCGCGAGTTCTCCGAAGAGACCGGCGCGGCCCCTCCGCCCCCTCCGTACGAGGAGCTCGGCGAGGTGATCCAGAAGAGCGGCAAGCACGTCCACGCCTTCGCCGCGCGGGGCGACCTCGAGGTGACAGCGCTGAAGTCCAACGACGTGGAGCTCGAGCACCCGAAGGGCTCGGGCAAGGTCCTCCGCTTCCCCGAGGTCGATCGCGCCGCCTGGTGCACCCTGGAGCGCGCCCGCCGGCTGGCCAACCCCGCGCAGGTGCCGCTGATCGAGAAGGCGATGCGCGCGGCCGCTCAAGTGAGCTGGCTGCTGCGGGGGCTGGGCCTCAGTGGCACACTCCCGCCGCGTGGCGCCCTCCCGCTCCGAGGTGCTGGCCGTGGTCGAGCGCTCCCCCGCCGCGGTGGCGGTGCACGATCGCGCCGCCTGGCTGGCGATCTTCAGCGACGACGCGGTGGTGGAGGACCCAGTCGGCTCCGCGCCGGCCCCCAAGCGCGACGGCACCCTGGGCCGCTTCTACGACGCCTTCATCGCCCCCCACGGCATCCGCTTCGAGATCCGCCGCGACCAGTTCCTCGCAGGGGACGTGTTCCGCGACGCGGTGATCCACACCCGGGTGCGTGAAGGCGTGAACGTGGAGGTGCCCGCGTACCTCCTCTACCAGGTGGCCGAGCGCGACGGCCGCCTCGCCGCCCGCCGGATGGCCGCGCACTGGCAGCTCTCGAAGATGGTGGGGCTGGCGATGCGCATGGGCCCGCGCGCCTGGTGGGCGATGACCTGGCTCTTCGTGGGGATGATCCGCCACCTCGGCCTGCGCTGGGTGGCGGCCTACCTCGCGTCGCTGTGGCGCACGGTGGGGGCGCAAGGGATCGCGCTGCTCGAGTCGCTCCGGCGCGGCATCGAGGCGCGCAACGGGACGGTGCTGGGCTCGCTCTTCGAACCGGATGCGGCGATCGAGCTGGGCGAGCGCGTGGTGACGGTGGGCGCTCTGCTGGAAGCGCTGCCTCCGGGCACCACCCTGGCGGCCGAGGCGCCCGTGACTGCCGGGTACACCGTGTCCTTCCGCTTCACCCTGCGGGGCGCCCAGCCTTCCGAGGGGCTGGCGCTCCTCGAGGTCTCTGCCACCAGTGGGCGGATCGCCCGCGCCCGTTTCTTTCCGCCCTGACGGCCGTCACCACACGAAGGGAACCAGCGCCTTCCGCTCCTTTGGGTAGTCGGGGAAGCGCTCGCGGTACCAGCGGTGCGAGGCCCACGCCCGGGGCACCAGGTTGGCCGCGCTCACCACCAGGATGAAGACGGACGCCAGCGACCAGGTGAAGAGGGCGAAGCCCGTCCACGCGAGCAGCTCGGTGAGGTAGCTGGGGCTGGTGACGAAACGGAAGAGGCCTCCCCGCGGAATCCGGTACTCGCGTACGCCCGCGGCGATTTCTTCGCGGGTGCGGAGGTCGCGGATGATCGCATCGGACTGGATGTTGAGCGCCAGGCTGATCGCCCACAGCGAAAGGCCACCCAGGAAGCGGGGATCGATCAGCCACTCCGGCCCGTAGTGCGGACCGAGCCGCGTGAAGAAGGTGGCGTGCAGGTAGCCGTGCAGCGTGGTGACGAGCCAGCCGGTGCCCAGCACCACCAGGCTGAAGGTGCCTTTCTCCCCGCGCGCCACGCGCATCGAGAAGGGAAAGAAGAAGCCGCGGTTCCCGTAGTGGAGGAGCCAGACGACGAGCAGCACCAGCGGGACCAGCTCGCCGCGGCGTGGCCCCCAGGCGAAGAAGACGAGGAAGCTTACCGTCGCCGGAAGCTCCATCAGGAACCACCCCAGCTTCGGGTTGACGCTCACCCCGAAGCGCTTCGACGCGAAGCGGCCGTAGGGGGACGGCAGAAACCAGGAGACGAAGAAGACGAAGCCGCCGAAGGCGAGGCCGATCGCCAGCAGCGTGTCGTAGGTGCCGTCCCCGGTGTACCAGGTCACCTGCGCACCATCGCGGCTGAGTCGGCCGGGCACAATCGCAGGGTTCGGCCGGGATGGAGGCCGTCAGGGACGCGGTGGGGTGCGCGGCCAGCCCCTCGGCGCCTGGCGAGGGAGCATCACTGATGACATTTGCGGGCGCGACGCCCGCTGGCGCTCAGGGTGTGCCGCCGCACGTCTGCGGCCCCGTCGACGTGTTCCTCGGTGTCGGGCTGGCCACCGTGAAGTCGGAGCCGTTGTTCTGCGTGTCAGCACACCCGCCCGCGCCTCGCATCACCGACAGCGTCGCGCCCGGAGCAGGGGCGGGCGCTGCACCCTCGAAGCAACTGACGCCGCCGTAGCCCACGAAGTCGACGATCTCGCCGCCCACCGGGCAGGCCCCGGAGAGCGCCGTGGTGCTGCGGACCAGCGCCACCTTGCCTGCGCCGGCTGCCAGGCCCACGCTGCCCACCACGTCCGGAGTTGGGAGCGGCATCGTGCCGCCCGAACCCGGCAGTTGCTGGACCAGCAGGTACCGTCCCGGCGTCACCGTCCCCGACAACGGCGTCACCTGCCACGTCGTGCCGCTCGCCGAGCTGTACTGCAGCGACCAGCCCGACAGGTTCACCGCCACGCCGCCGGGGTTGAACACCTCCACGAAGTCATGAGTCCAGGTCGCGCCCGCGTTGCCGCCCCCGCCGTAGACCTGGCCGATCACGACGCGCTGGTTGGGCGAGCCGCAGACGTTCGCCACGCCGCCCTCTCCGCAACTGAGCGGCGCCGTGCACGAGCCACAAGCGATCATCGCGCCGCAGCCGTTCGACACACTCCCGCAGTCCTTCCCCAGCTCCGCGCACGTCTTCGGCACGCAGCTCCCGCCGCCCCCGCCGCCGCCGAGTCCGCCGCCCGCGCCGCCGCCCGCGCCGCCGCCCGCTCCGCCGCCGAGTCCCCCGCCCGCTCCACCGCCGAGTCCTCCGCCCACGCCGCCGCCGAGTCCTCCACCCGCTCCGCCGCCGAGTCCCCCGCCCGCTCCACCGCCGAGTCCTCCGCCCACGCCGCCGCCGAGTCCTCCACCCGCTCCGCCGCCGAGTCCTCCACCCGCTCCACCGCCGAGTCCTCCACCCGCTCCACCGCCGAGTCCTCCACCCGCTCCACCGCCGAGTCCTCCGCCCGAGCCTCCACCGACGCTTCCGCCGCCCCCTCCCAGCCCAGTCCCCGTGGGGACGCACACGCCGAATCGGCAGCTGTCCCCCGCTCCGCAGGAGAAGCACGCCAGCCCGTTGCTGCCGCAGGCCTCCTGGGTGAAGCCTCCCTGGCACTCACCCAGGGCATCGCAGCACCCGCTGGCACACGTGGTCGGCCCGCACACGTCGCGCGAGGTCGAACCGCACCCCGCGAGGAGCAGCGCGAAGGCGATGACGCTTGGGCGAACCATGGGCGCTCGACCCGCGGCGCCGGTGCCGAGTGCAACCCGGAATTTTCCAATCTCCTTACTCGGCGCGCAGGCCCCGGAAGAAGGTGCTGCCCGCGTACGTCCCTCCCGAGCGGTACCTCACCCGGCAGATCCACTTCCCGTGCACGCTCAGGCGACGAAACGGCGGGTTCTGCGTCACCGGCCACGGCGCGCTGTCCCGAGCCACCTCCCGGCCGTCACAGTCGAAGGCGATCAACTCCAGAGGCCATCATCGTCCGAGCGCCAGTCACCCGCCTCCAGCGAGAAGAAAGACACCGGGCGCTCGAAGGTGAACAGGGTGCCCTCTACGTTCGCCCGCCTGGGTCGTCCAGTTCCAGTCGATCAGCGCCAGCCCCTCCACGCATCCGGCCCAGAGACGAAGCGCAGCAGGTCCTGCACTCGCAGCGACGCCCCGGCCGAGATCTACATCGTCACCTCCGGGCCCACGCAGATCGTCACCTCCCTCAGAAGGTCCGATGCCCCTCGGGGCCGATCTCGAGCGACGAGAGGAGGGGAGCACTCGGCAAGAGCAACGGCACCAGCAGGGAGAGCATGCCGGAGGAGACGGACAACCCCAGGGCGCGGGCCACCTACAGCCGCCGGTGCTGCAGCGCCGGAAGCGCCTTCCGCACCCGCGCCACCAGCTCGTGGTCCAGCTCGGCCACCGCCACGCCTTCCCCTTCGCTGCAGCGCGCGACCACCAGCCCCCAGGGATCCACCACCATCGCGTGGCCCCACGTCATCCGATCCTTCGGGTGCCGGCCCTGCTGCGCCGGCGCGATCACGTACGCCAGGTTCTCGATCGCCCGCGCGCGCAGCAGCACCTCCCAGTGATCCTTCCCCGTCGCCAGCGTGAAGGCCGCCGGCACCGTGAGCAGCACCGCGCCCGCCTCCGACTGCTTGCGGTACAGCTCGGGGAAGCGCAGGTCGTAGCAGATGGACAACCCCACCTTGCCAGCCGGGCTGTCCGCCACCACCACCTCCGTCCCGGGCGCCACCGCCGCCGACTCCCGGTAGCTCTGCCCATCGCCCACCTCCACGTCGAAGAGGTGGATCTTCCGGTACACTCCCAGCCGCGCCCCGTCCGGCCCGTGCAGCACCGAGGTGTTGTAGAGCCGCCCGCCCGGCCCGCCTTCCTCCAGGATTGAGCCCCCCAGCACCGTCACCCCCAGCTCCCGCGCCATCGCCCCCACCCAGCCAAACGTGGCCCCGTCCAGTCCTTCCGCGTGGTTGCTGCGCTCTGACTCCGGTCCCATCCACGAGAAGTTCTCGGGTAACCCGACGAATTTCGCCCCGCGATCCGCGGCCTTACGCAGCAGGCGCGCGGCAATCTCCAGGTTCTTCTGGCGATCGGCTCCGCTGGTCATCTGGACGGCGGCGATGAGCATTTGAACTCCCTCCGAGCAGGCTGTTTACAGCGGGATGCCCCCTGGCGTAGATGCCCGCCTCGGTCATTTTCGAAGTACTGAAAAGTGGGCCTCTCGCCCACTTTTGTTTTTTCAGGGCCCGACAAGGGTGTCGTCACGTGAGCCATGGCTGAGTCGAACCCGCGACAGAGCATCGAGGACAAGGCCTGGGCCCTGGCCGAGCCGCTGCTCGCCGCGGAGGGGCTCGAGCTGCTCGACGTGGAGTTCGTCCGCGAGCACGGGTGGATCCTCCGCCTGTACATCGACGTCCCTGGCGACCAGGTGGGCGTCGATGAGTGCGCCATCGCCAGCCGCGCCGTGGATCGCGCGCTCGACGTCGAGGACTTCATCCCCCACGAGTACAGCCTCGAGGTGTCCAGCCCGGGGTTAAACCGCCCCTTGAGGAAGGCGAAGCACTTCGAGCAGGTGAAGGGCAAGCAGGTCCGAGTGAAGACGTACGGCCCGCTCTTCGAGCCCCCGCGGAAGAACTTCGTGGGCACCCTCACCGACGTGCAGCCCGAGGCCGTGGTGGTGGAGGTGGACGGCGCCGGCCCCTTCACCATCCCCCTCAAGGACATCGCCCGCGCCAACCTCGAGTTCGACTTCGAGGCGGACAAGGGCCAGAAGGCGGCGAAGCCCGGGAAGCCCGGGAAGCCAGGGAAGCACGGGAAGCTCGGCTCCCCGCCACCCGAGTCGCCGTAGCGCCGCCGTCGAAGAGCGCCAGCAGCACCGAAGCCCACGCAACAAAGAAGAGCAGCACCCACAACCAAGCGCAGTGCACATACAGGTCCGCGAGCGCGGGCCGAGGAAGAGAAGGAGAAACTCCCATGACCCCAGCCGCCGCCACCCTCCGCCTCGACGACGTCCTCACCCAGGTCGCCAAGGACAAGGGCATCGACAAGGCCGTGCTCGTGCTGACGCTCGAGGACGCCATGCAGACCGCCGCCAAGAAGCACTTCGGGCAGGACCGGGCGCTGGAGGCCAAGTTCGAGCCGTCCAAGGGCGTCGTGGAGATCTTCCAGGCCATCACCGTCGTGGACCAGGTCACCGATCCCATCAACGCGGTGAACCAGATCACCGTCGAGCAGGCGGCCGCCCGGGGCATGGAGGTGGCGGTGGGCGACGAGCTCGTCTTCCAGATCTTCTACCGCGACGAGGACGCCGCCGAGGCCAAGGCGCAGGACGAGCAGTACGGCGACATCCTGGGCCTCAAGACCTTCCGCCGCGGCTTCGGCCGCATCGCCGCGCAGACCGCCAAGCAGGTGCTGCTGCAGCGCACCCGCGACGTGGAGCGGGAAAACGTCTTCAACGAGTACAAGGATCGCAAGGGCGAGATCGTCACCGGCATCGCCCGCCGCCTGGAGCGCGGCAACCTGATCGTCGACCTGGGCCGCGCCGAGTCCGTCCTGCCGGTGCGCGAGCAGGCTCCCCGCGAGGTGTACCGCCCGGGCGACCGCGTCCAGGCCTTCGTGCTGGACGTGCTGCGCGAGGCCAAGGGGCCGCAGATCATCCTCTCTCGCGCTTCGGTCAACCTGCTCACCAAGCTGTTCGAGATGGAGGTGCCCGAGATCGCCGAGGGCATCGTGGTGATCGAGGCCGCCGCGCGCGAGCCGGGCCGCCGCTCGAAGATCGCCGTGTCCAGCCGCGACGGCGACGTCGACCCGGTGGGCGCCTGCGTGGGCATCAAGGGCAGCCGGGTGCAGGCCGTGGTGCAGGAGCTGCGCGGGGAGAAGATCGACATCGTCGAGTTCGACGAGGATCCGGCCCGCTTCGTCTGCGCCGCGCTGGCCCCGGCCGAGGTGAGCCGCGTGATCATCGACGAGGCCAACCACGCGATGGAGATCATCGTCCCCGACGACCAGCTGTCGCTGGCCATCGGCCGCTCCGGTCAGAACGTGCGCCTGGGCGCGCAGCTCACCGGTTGGAAGCTGGACATCAACTCCGAGAGCCGCGTGAAGGAGATGCGCGAGTTCGCCGAGCGCTCCCTGGGCGGCCTGCCCGGCGTGAACGAGATGCTGGTCGAGACCCTCTACGCCCACGGCTTCCGCATGGCCCGCGACGTCGCCGCGGCCAACCCCGAGGTGCTGGCGCAGATCCCCGGCGTCGACCCGGCGAAGGTGCCCGCCATGCAGGAAGCGGCCCGCAACCAGGAAGGGAGCGACGCGGAGGAGCTGGAGCGCCTGGCGAAGGAGCGCGAGACGCGCCGCCTGGAAGAGGAGCGCCGGCACCCCGACGAGCTGTCGCAGGAGGAGCGCCTGGCCCGCGTCCGCGGCATCGGCTCCACCAACGTGGACTCCTTCAAGACGTCCGGCTACGGCACCGTCGAGGACATCGTGAAGGAGACCGATCTCACCCGCCTCGGCAACGTGGCTGGCATCGGGATCAAGAAGGCGCGGCAGATCAAGGCCGCCGCCGATCACTACCTGCAGGAAGAGAACCGCCGGCGCGCCGAGCTCGACGCGCTCAAGAAGGCGGAGGTGTCGGCGACGGCGACGGCGACGGCCTGATGGTCAGGCCGCTCGCTTCAGCGAGGACGGTGTGATGACACAAGCCCACGCGCCGGAAAGGACGTGCGTGGGGTGCGGAAAGAAGCAGCCGAAGTCGCTGCTCCATCGGCTGGTGCTCAACGAGCAGCACCAGCCGGTGCTCGACAGGACGCAAGCCGCCCCTGGCAGGGGGGCGTACCTCTGCGGACCAGGCTGCCTCGCGGCGGCCATCAAGCGAAAGGCTCTCCAGCGGGCCTTCAAGATGCACGTGGCGCTGGATGTGGTGATCGACCTGGAGGCGGCCCTGCAGACGCGAAGCTGAAGCGCAGTAAGAGCTCTTCGTCCCTGACAGACGGTGCTGTGACGCCCCCGACACCGGGAGCCCATGGAACCGGCCGTTTCTCCCAGTCCATTCGCTGTTTTTTTCTTCCTTTCTGAAGTACGGGGGGCCCTGCCCTATGTCCAAGAAGCGCGTTCACGAAATCGCCAAAGAGCTCAAGGAAGGCCACGGCATCGAGCTCGACAACAAGCAGGTCGTCACCGAGCTGCAGTCGCTCGGCTACGACGTGAAGAGTCACTCGTCGTCGCTGGAAGACGATCAGGCCGTCGCGGCGATCCAGAAGATCGTCGACAAGCGCAAGCCGAAGGCCCCGCCCGCACCGGTGGCCCCCAAGGGCTTCGTGGTCCGCCGCAAGGTGGGCGAAGGCCACACCACCACCGTCGTGGCGCCGCCGCACGCCCCCGTCGAGGTGGCGCCGCCTCCGCCGGCCCCCGTCGAGGCGCCCCTGCCGGCCGACTCGCACACCGCCGTCGCCACCGCGGTGCCGCCCGCCAACATGCCCCCGGCCACCGAGGCTCCCGCTGTGGCCGCCGCCGCGCCCGTCGCCGTGCCTCCCGTCGAGGCCACGGTGGTGCCTCCGCCCGCGGCAGCCCCTGCCGCCGTGGGCCCACGCGCCTCTGCGCCGCGCGCCGGCGTCCGCGCCTCGGCTCCCCGCCCCGGCGCCGTCACCACCGCCGCGCCGCCCCCGGTGGCCGTGCCGCCCATCGTCCGGCCCGCGGGCACCGTCCCTCCGCGCGCCTCGGCGCCCCGGCCTGGCGTCACCGTGCGCTCGGCCGGCGTCGGCGCCACCGCCACCGGCCCCACCACCCCGGCCGCGCCCACCCGCCCCACCGTCCCCACCGCCACCCAGGCCGTGGTGGTGAGCCGCCCCCTCATCCCCATCAAGCGCGTCACCCCCAGCCAGCCCCGGAAGTCCTTCCCCATGGCTCCGGGCAGGTCCGCCGTCGGCCAGGTGCGCGAGTTCAAGGTCGTCCCCAGCTTCGCCCCCGGTCAGCGGGAAGCGGGTGACGCCCGCGCCAAGGAGCGCGAGCGCAGGGGCACCGGCGCCCGCCGCGACCGCGACAAGGAGACCACCGCCACCACCGACATGCGGGAAATCATGTTCGGCCGCGTGGCGATCCCCATCCGCGGGAAGAAGCGCAAGCCCACCAAGAAGGGGATGAAGACGCAGATCACCGAGATGGCCGAGGAGAAGAAGGTCATCAAGGTGCAGG
Organism: Myxococcales bacterium; assembly: GCA_020846875.1. Lineage (GTDB taxonomy): Bacteria > Myxococcota > Myxococcia > Myxococcales > Myxococcaceae > JADLDB01. The sequence goes on from JADLDB010000160.1 coordinate 29,911, forward strand.
AGGGGATCACCGTCAGCGATCTCTCCCAGCGCATGGGCGTGAAGACGACCGAGCTCATCAAGAAGCTGATGCAGGGCGGCAAGATGGCCACCGCCAACCAGATGATCGACGTCGAGACCGCCACCATCCTCGCCACCGACTTCGGCTGGACGGTGAAGAAGGTGGGCTTCGAGGTCGAGGACTTCCTGCCCCGGATCGAAGAGAAGCCCGAGGCGCTCATCGCCCGCCCGCCGGTGGTGACGGTGATGGGCCACGTCGACCACGGCAAGACGTCGCTGCTCGACGCGATCCGCCAGGCCAACGTGGCGGCCGGCGAGGCCGGCGGCATCACCCAGCACGTGGGCGCCTACACGGTGAAGTCCACGCAGGGCGACGTCACCTTCCTCGACACGCCCGGCCACGAGGCCTTCTCGGCCATGCGCGCCCGCGGCGCCAACATCACCGACGTGGTGGTGCTGGTGGTGGCCGCCGACGACGGCGTGATGCCCCAGACGAAGGAGGCGATCAGCCACGCGCTCAAGGCCGAGGTGCCGATCGTCGTCGCCATCAACAAGATGGACCTGCCCGGCGCCAACCCGGACCGGGTGAAGAAAGAGCTCGCCGACGCGGGCCTGCTGCCCGAAGACTGGGGCGGTGAGACGATCACCGTACCGGTGTCCGCCAAGACGCGCATGGGCCTGGAGCTGCTGCTCGAGAACATCTCCCTGCAGGCCGAGGTGCTGGAGCTGCAGGCCAACCCCGATCGCCCGGCGGTGGGGACGATCCTCGAGGCGCGGCTGGAGAAGGGCCGCGGCCCGGTGGCCACCGTGCTGGTCCAGGAAGGCACCCTGAAGAAGGGCGACGCCGTGGTGTCCGGCATCAGCTACGGCCGGGTGCGGATGATGATGAACGATCGCGGCGAGCTCATCGACGAGGTGAAGCCCGGCTACTCCGCCGAGGTGATCGGCCTGTCGACGGTGCCGGTGGCCGGTGACGTGGTCAACGCCGTGGCCGACGAGAAGGCGGCCAAGCAGATCTCAGATCACCGCGTCCTCAAGGGCCGGCAGGCCGAGGCCGGCAAGACGAGCCGCGAGACGCTGGACGATCTGCTGGCCCGGCAGAAGACGGCCGAGCAGAAGGAGCTCAAGATCGTCCTCAAGGCCGACGTGTCCGGCTCGCTGGAGGCGGTGGCCGACGCGATCAACAAGCTGTCCACGCCCAAGGTGAAGGTCACCATCGTCCAGAAGGGCGTGGGCATGATGACCGAGACGGACATCGGCAACGCCGAGGCCTTCGGCGCGGTGGTGGTGGGCTTCAACAGCCGCCCCGAGTCGGGCGCCGAGGCCGCCGCCAAGCAGAAGGAAGTCAAGTGGTCGACGTACGGCGTCATCTATGAGCTGCTCGACGTGGTGACGCACCAGATGGAAGACCTGCTCGAGCCGATCCGCACCGAGAAGAAGCTGGGCAAGGCCGAGGTGCGCAACCTCTTCAACGTGCCGAAGCTGGGCGTGGTGGCGGGCTCCGCCGTCACCGAAGGCGTGATCAAGCGCGCTGCCCACGCGCGCATCTGGCGGGCCAACAAGCAGATCTTCGAAGGCAAGCTGGCCAGCTTGAAGCGCTTCAAGGACGACGTGCGGGAAGTCGCCCAGGGCTACGAGTGCGGCATCGGCGTCGAGGGCTTCTCCGAGCTGCAGGCCGGCGACGTGATCGAGGCCTACGAGATCGAGGAGACGCGGCAGTCGCTCCACTGAAGTGAGGCGTTGTTGGCGTGCGCGGGCCCTTTCCTGACACACTGTCAGGAAAGCAGCCCGCGTGGTCGTCCGTCGGAGTCGTCATGTTCGTCTGCGTCGCCCGCTTGACCCTCGACATCCCCGCCGCCGCGTCGCTCAAGGCGAAGCGGCAGGTGCTGCGCCGTGTCACCGATCGCGTCAAGGCGAAGTTCAACGTCGCCGTCGCCGAGGTGGAAGACAACGACGTGTGGAACCGGGCGGTGGTGGCCCTGGCGGTGGTGGGCAACGAGCGCCGCCACGTCAACGAGCAGATGGACAAGATCCTCCAGTTCATCGACGACCTCTACGTGGCCCCGGTGGCCTCGAGGGAGCTGGAAATCCTCGCCTTCGGGGAAGATCTGTTCGCCGGCGGCTCTGGGGTGGAACCCGGGCTCCTCACCATCCCCAGAGGCGAGCGCTCCCTGGCCGAGGCGGAAGGGCTGGGCGCGTGGGAGACGCGGCACGAGCGGCAGGTGCCTCCGCCCACCCCCTCGGCGCCGGGCGGCAAGAAGGGCGTGGTGAAGAAGGACAAGCTGTCGCTCGACGACGCCCGGGCGCTGGCCCGCGGCCTGCGCAACCGGCGGGAGTGGGAGAAAGGCAAGCCATGAGCACCTCCATCCGCGTGGAGCGCGTCGCCCAGGAGATCCAGGCCGCGGTGGCCGACCTCCTCACCCGAGGCCAGCTCAAGGACCCAAGGGTGGGCTTCATCACCATCACCGGGGTGAAGGTGTCGCCCGATCTCTCCACCGCGCAGATCTTCTATTCGATGCTGGGCAGCGAAGAGGAGCGGGCCCAGACGCAGAAGGGCCTCGACGCCGCCAAGGGCTTCGTGCGCCGGGAGGTGACGCGGCGGGTGAAGCTGCGCGTCTCCCCCGAGGTCTTCTTCCGCTTCGACAAGTCGCTCGACGAAGGTGACAAGATCGAGCGCCTGCTCAAGGAGGTCCGGACCAAGGAGGGGTGGTGAGCCTGCCACCTCGAGGTGACGCGATGAACGGCGTGCTGGTGGTGGACAAGCCGCAGGGCCTCACGTCCTTCGACGTGGTGCGGTTGGTCCGCCGCGCGCTGGGCGTGAAGAAGGCCGGCCACACCGGCACGCTCGATCCGCTGGCCACCGGCGTTCTGCCCGTCTGCGTGGGCGACGCCACGCGGATCGCCCAGTTCATCACCGAGGCCACCAAGGCCTACGACGCCACCGTCCGCCTGGGGATCACCACCGACACGCTGGACGCGGAAGGGAAGGTGGAGCAGCAGCGCCCGGTGCCCCCCGTCACCCGCGAGCTGCTCGAGGTGGCCCTGAGCCGCTTCCGCGGCGCCTTCCCTCAGACGCCGCCCATGTACTCCGCGGTGAAGGTGAACGGCCGCCGGCTGTATGAATTGGCCCGCGCGGGGGAGCAGGTGGAGCGCGCTCCCCGCCTGGTGACCGTCTTCGAGCTCACCCTGCGCGACTTCTCCGCCGACGAGCTCAAGCTGTCGGTGCGCTGCAGCAAGGGCTTCTTCGTGCGCAGCCTGGCGGCCGACCTGGGCGAGGCCCTGGGCTGCGGCGCCCACCTCACCGCCCTGCGTCGCACCCAGTCCGGCCCCTTCACCCTGGCCCAGGCGCTCCCTCTGGCCGAGGTGCAGGCCAAAGGCCCAGCGCTGGCGGCCTGCCTGGTGTCCCTGGCCGACGCCCTGGTCGACGTGCCCGAGCTGGTGGTGGGCGCCGCCGAAGCCGAGCGCGTGCGCCATGGCGGGCTGGTGGAGGTGCCCGCCTCCCTCGCCGGCCTCTTCCAGGTGCTGGGCCCCGCCCGCGAGTTGCTTGCCCTCGCCGACGCAGAGCGTGGCAGACTCCGCTACCGGCGGGTGTTGACCCGCGAGGGATGAACGTCACCGTCATCATTCCCAAGCCGCTCCAGGCCGCCTGCGAAGGGCGGGCGCGGATCGAGCTGGGCGTGCCCCCCTCCAGCGACGTGGCCGATGTGCTCCAGACGCTCATGGCCCTGTACCCCGGCCTCAAGGCCTTCGTGGCCAACGAGAAGCGCCCCATGAAGCAGCACTTCGGGGTGGCTCAGGCCGGCCCCACGCTGTTCCTCTTCACCAGCACCTCCGGTGGCCTCGCCCCCGGGAAACGCGCCTGAGATCAAGGGGCTGCGCGTCTTGAAGAAGCGGGAAGCGGGGCGTAGGGTGCCGCCTCACCCATGCCTGACCCTGCCAGTCACGACGACCAGGAGCGGCCCGGGCCCCTTGTACCGCCGTGGAAGGGGCTGCCGCGCCCGCTGGTGTTGGGGGGCCTGCTGGTGGGGGTGGCGCTGGGTTCCGCCTTCCTGATGTCGCCGGGGCTGTCGGGCCGGCGGCTGCCGGACTTGACCGAGGAGGACGTGGGGCGCCCCTTCCGCGCCTCTTCGGTGGCGGGCTTCAAGGCCAGCCGGGACTTCGAGGTGGCCGACGAGGCCCGCACCCAGGCGCGCCGGGAGGAGGCTCGCCAGCGGGTCCGCCCGGTGTTCGATCTCGATCCCTCCATCGAGTCGAAGGTGAAGAAGGGGGTGCGCGAGGCCTTCGGCGAGCTGCAGGACGCAGCCACCCTGCACCTGGAGAAGCACCCGCCGGCCGATCCCACCCGCCGGCCGGAGAAGGGCTCGAAGGAGGAGCAGGAGCTGCTGGCGGCGCTGTCCAAGGTGCGCGATCGCTTCGAGGCCCACGCCGTGCTGCCCGACGACGAGGACTTCGAGGTGCTGGCCCAGGCCCGCTTCGCGCCCGAGCTGGAGCAGGCGGTGGTGAGCCTGATCGAGCTGGCTTACCGCGCCAAGGTGGTGGCCAACCGGGACGAGCTGTCCCGCATCGACGCCAACGGGATCACCGTGCGCCTGCTGGGCGCCCCCACCGAGTTCGAGATGTCCACGGCCTCGCCTGCGGTGATGGATCTTCGCGAGGCGGCGGCGGAGCTGGATCGCTTCGCCTCGGTGCCGGGGAACCTCCTGCCCGAGGCGCCGGTGCCGCTGCGCCGCGCGGTGCTGCGCCTGGCCCGCAAACAGGTGCGCGTCAACCTCACCGTCAACATCGCGGAGACGGAGTCGCGGCGCCGGCAGGCCTTCGAGGCGGTGAAGCCGGTGGTCATCAGCATCAAGAAGGGGCAGCGGCTGATCGGCGACGGCGAGCTGATCAACGAGACGCACCTGTTGGTGCTGAAGGGGCTGCGCACCCAGATGAACGAGCTGGATCTGCTCCAGCTCCAGCTGGGCGGGGCGGGGGTGGTGGCGCTCCTGGTGGCGGGCGGGTGGCTCTTCTTCCGAACCGCGCTGCGGCGCTTCCGGCCGTCGCGGCGGGACGCGGCCTTCATGGCGCTGCTGGCGCTGGTGCTGCAGGGCGCCCTGCACCTGTGGGTGTTGATCGCCGACGCTGTGCACGATCGCTACCCCTCGTTGCCGGTGGAGGCGCTGCACTTCGCCTTCCCGGTGGCCGCGGGCGCCATGCTGGTGCGCTTCGTGCTGTCCGAGGAGTGCGCGCTCTTCTTCGCGCTCATCTTCAGTGCGCTGGCGGGGGTGATGCTGGGCAACTCGCTGCCCTTCGCGCTCTTCGCGCTGCTCACCTCGCTGGTGGCGTCGGATCGGATCGCCCGGGCCAAGGATCGCGCGGGCATCTTCCGCTCGGGCGTGGCGGTGGGGGTGGTGGCCCTGGGCATGGTTGTCTTCCTGGGGCTCGCGGGCGGCAAGGGCGTGGGGGCCGAGACGGTGCTGGGCGGGGTGTTCGCCTTCGTGGCGGCGGGCATGGCGGTGCCGATGCTGGTGCTGGCGCTGACGCCGCTGGTGGAGACGGCGTTCGGCTACGCCTCGGACATCAAGCTGCTGGAGCTGGCGAACTTGAACCACCCGGCGTTGAAGGAGCTGGTGCTGAACGCGCCGGGCACCTACCACCACAGCATCGTGATGGGCTCGCTGGTGGAGGCGGCGGCCGAGGCGATCGGCGCCAACCCGCTGCTGGCGCGCAGCTGCGCCTACTACCACGACATCGGCAAGGGCCGGAACCCGGCCTACTTCGGGGAGAACCAGAAGGGGGAGAACCCGCACGACACGATGGCGCCGCCGATGAGCGCGGCGGTCATCAAGCGCCACGTCAGCGAGGGGCTGGACATGGCGCGGCAGTACAAGCTGCCGCAGCGGGTGGCGGCGGCGATCCCCGAGCACCACGGGACGCGGCTGGTGGGCTTCTTCTTCCACAAGGCGCAGAAGGAGCTGGAGGCGAAGGGGGAAGGGCGGGAGGGCCTGGTCGACGTGCCCTTCCGCTACCCGGGGCCAAGGCCGCAGTCGCGCGAGACGGCGCTGGTGATGATCGCCGACGCCTGCGAGGCGGCGAGCCGGTCGATGGCGGAGCCGAGCGCCGAGAAGCTGCACGCGCTGGTGCAGCGGATGATCAACCTGATCTTCAGCGAGGGGCAGCTGGACGAGTGCGATCTGACGCTGAAGGATCTGCACCTGATCGCCGTGTCCTTCACGCGCACGCTGGAAGGCATCTACCACGCGCGGCCGTCGTACCCGGCGGGCGCGGTGGGCGGCGGGAAGCCTCCGGCGAGCGAGGTGGTGAAGCAGTCGCTGACGGTGGTGAAGGGCGATGGGCCGCAGAAGCGCGCCAACCCGTAGCTCGGGAACATCCTCCCTCTCCCCCGTCGGGGCAGGGGGCCGGGGTGAGGGGAAGGACCTCAACCGGATCCTCACCAACAAGAAGTCTGTGCACCTGACGAAGCTCTCCTCGCTGGCGCGCGCCTTCCTGGACGAGCTCGGCCTGACCGCGGTGGAGCTCTCCTTGTCCCTCGTGACTGACGCGGAAATCCGCCGGTTGAACCGTGAGTGGCGCAGCCTGGACAGGCCCACCGACGTCCTCTCCTTTCCCGCGGGCGACTCCCCGGCACCGGGCCTCCTGCCGCTGGGCGACGTGATCATCTCCCTGGACACGGCGCGTCGGGCGGCGAAGACGTTCCGCTCTACCCTGGAGCGCGAGCTGGCCCTCTACCTCGCGCACGGCCTGCTGCACCTGCTGGGGCACGATCACCACACCAGGACGGCCGCGCGGCGGATGGAGCGCGAGGAGCGGCGGCTCCTCGGCCACGCGGGCATGCTGTCGCGCTCGGACGAGCTCTGAAGGGCCTACTTCACCCCGTGCATCAGCTTGTTGATGAGGGGCGCGAGCAAGAGGTACAGCGCGGCGATGACGATGCCGATGAAGAAGAGCTGCTGGAAGACCTCGGCGTAGTTGGAGAGGCCCTGGGCCGCGGCGTAGTTGGAGAGGCCCTGGGCCGCCTCCGCGCCGTGGCCGCCGCCGCCCGAGGCGATGGCCGCGATGCGCCCGGCCACGTAGTTGGCCATGGCGATGGACAGGAACCAGCCGCCCATGGCGAGCCCGGTCTCCTGCGGGCGGGCCAGCTTGGTGACCATGGCCAGGCCGATGGGCGACAGGCAGAGCTCGCCGAAGGTGTGAATGAGGAACGTCAGGGTGAGCCACAGCCACGACAGCTTCCCGTCGTCGCCCACGCTGTGGCGAATGGCGAACACCAGCACGTAGAAGCCCACCGCGGCGCCGGCCAGCCCGAAGCCGAACTTCCGGGGGATGGACGGGTTCAGCTTCACCTTGTCCAGCTTCGGCCACAGCGCGGCGAAGACGGGCGCGAAGATCACGATGAAGATCGCGTTGACCGACTGGAACAGCTCGAAGGTGGGGCGCCAGCCGAAGATCTCCACGTCCGGCATGCGCACGAAGTCCTTCGCCAGGAAGTTGAGCGAGGAGCCGGCCTGCTCGAACAGCGCCCAGAAGAGGATGTTCGAGAGGAAGAGGATGAGCATCGCGATGTACTTGTGCAGTTGCTCCTTCTGGCCGCTGCGGATGCCGCTGAAGACGAAGTATCCGGCCAGGCCGATCATCATGAAGATCAGCAGGGTGCCGAGGACCTCGGACTTGCTGAGCAGCAGGTACACCGGCCCGACCAGCACCAGCGCGCCCACCAGCACCTGCACCAGCGGCATGAAGCCGGGGCGGTTGGCGGGCGCCTTGCCGACGTGGCCCAGCCAGCCCTTGAGCACCTGGAACATGGCGAGGCCCAGCAGCATGCCTACCGCCGCGGTGAAGAAGCCCCAGCGGTAGCCGAACTTCTGGCCCACGACGTTGGCGCAGATGAGGGGCGCGAAGAAGGCGCCCAGGTTGATCCCCATGTAGAAGATGGTGAAGCCCGAGTCGCGGCGGGCGTCACCCGGGGCGTACAGCTTGCCCACCATGGTGGAGATGTTCGGCTTGAACAGCCCGTTGCCCGCGACGATCACCGCCAGGCCGAGGAGGAACGTCGTCAGATCCGGCGCCATCAGCATGGTCATGCCGACCGCCATCAGCACGCCGCCCAGCATGATCGACCGCTGGTAGCCGAGGATCCGATCGGCCACGAAGCCGCCGAGGATGCCCGTCATGTACACCATCGAGGTGTAGCCGCCGTAGGTCAGGCTGGCGGCCTCCTTCGCGGCGGCCTCGTTGAGGTGCGAGAAGAAGGCCGCGGCGACATGCACCGCCAGCATGGCGCGCATGCCGTAGTACATGAACCGCTCCCAGAACTCGGTGCCGAAGAGGTTCCAGAGCGCCCTGGGGTGGCCCATCACCTCGCCGCCCGGAGGTGGAACGAACTCCTCGGTCCCGCTGCCTGCGCTGCTGCTCATGGCGAAGCTCCCCTCGTAGCCCTCGAAAGGCGCGCACCTTCGTCGAGCGGGCCCGGTGAGTCAACGAAGCGCTTTCGGCCCGCGTTGACTTGGGAAATCGACCGAGGCCGGCTTGCCCAGGGCGGACGGCTCCGGTATTGGCGCACGCTTGGAAATGTCCGACGCGCCTCTCCAGCCGCTGCCGGTCGACCTCGAGGAGCTGTGTATTGCTCTGGAGGCGGAGGCGGGCGATCTGCGCTGGTACCTGGACCTCGCCTCGGGTGACGTGATCCTGGTGACGCACGAGTACGAGGCAGCCGAGCACGCCGGGCTGACGGTAGACGAAATCGAAGGCACGCCGTCGCGCTTCCGCCGCATCCCTCCGGGCGATCCCGCGCACGCGGTGGACGACATGAAGGCCTTCGCCGCCCAGCTTTCGGACAGCCAGCTCAAGGAGTCGCTGGAGCTGGCGCTCTCCGCTCCCCGGCCCGATCGCCGCTTCCGCGCGGTGCTGGGGTGGCTGCCCGATCAGCAGCAGCACTGGCACGACTTCCGCCACGCCCGGTGCGCCCGCCGCGCCCGCGCCTGGCTCGCCGCGCAGGGAATCGCGCCCATCGATCGCGCCGCCTGAGCGGCTCCTCCCCATGACTGACGCCGCCGCCGAGAAGCCGAAGGGCAAGCTGCCTTCGCAGATCCCCTACATCATCGGCAACGAGGGCGCCGAGCGCTTCAGCTTCTACGGGATGCGCAACGTGCTCACCGACTTCCTGGTGGGCTACCTGCTGATCGGCCTGTTGGAGTCCGAGCGTCAGACCGCGGCGAAGGAGATCTTCCACGTCTTCGTGATCGGCGTGTACTTCTTCCCGCTGCTGGGCGGCTGGCTGTCCGACCGCTTTCTGGGGAAGTACCGGACCATCTTCTGGCTCTCCCTCGTGTACTGCGCGGGCCAAGCCCTGTTCGCGCTGTCGGTCGACGACCAGCGCAGCTTCTACGCTGGCCTGTTCCTGATCGCGCTCGGCTCGGGCGGCATCAAGCCGTGTGTGTCGGCCTTCGTGGGCGACCAGTTCGATCAGTCGAACAAGCACCTCGCGAAGCTGGTGTTCGACGCCTTCTACTGGATCATCAACTTCGGCTCGTTCTTCGCGTCGCTCTTCATCCCGCGCATCCTGAAGGCAGGACACCCGCAGCTCGCGTTCGCGGTGCCCGCGGCGTTGATGGGGGTCGCCACCATCATCTTCTGGGCCGGCCGGAAGAAGTACGTGCATGTGCCACCGTCGCCGGCGGACCCGAATGCGTTCAGCCGCATCTGCCTCACCGCGCTGCGAGCCCCGGGACCGACGGGGAGCCGGCCGGGGCTGTGGCTCGCCGTCGTGGGAGGCGTCGGCGCGGTGGCCGCCCTGGCCACCTTTCCGCGCCTGGGGGTGGTGGCGGCGGTGCTCCTGGCGATCGTCGCGCTGATGGCCTTCGCGGGCGGCGGCGTGTGGCTGCAGCTCGAACGCGCACGGGGCAGGCACCCCGACGAGGACGTGGACGGCGCGCGGGCGGTGTTGCGCGTGCTGGTGATCTTCGCGCTCGTGACGCCGTTCTTCTCGCTCTTCGATCAGAAGGCGTCGACGTGGGTGATTCAGGGGAACGGGATGGTGCTCCCCGAGTGGACGATCCTGGGGTGGAGGCCGATCGCCGCCGCCGCGCAGATGCAGGCGCTCAACCCCGCGCTGGTGATGCTGCTCATTCCGCTCAACAACCTGGTGATCTTCCCCTTCCTCCGGAAGCGGGGCATCGAGCCCACGCCGCTGCGGCGCATGGGCACCGGCATCATCTTCGCCAGCCTGTCGTGGGTCGTCATCGGGCTGATGCAGGTGACGATGGACGGCGGCACGAAGCTGCACATCGCCTGGCAGGTGCTGCCCTACGCCTTGCTGACGCTGGGCGAGGTGCTGGTGTCGGCCACCGGTCTCGAGTTCGCGTACTCGCAGGCCCCGGGGAAGCTGAAGGGAGTCCTGCTCAGCTTTTGGAGCCTCGCCACCACCGTCGGCAATCTCTGGGTGCTGGTGGTGAACGGCACCGTGAAGGGGGAAGGTGTGACGAAGGCCATCACCGACACCGGCTTCGGGGTCATCGCCTTCCAGATGTTCTTCTTCGCTGGCTTCGCCTTCGCGTCGGCGATGCTCTTCGTCTGGTACGCCAGGCGCTACACCGTCGTGGACTACTACCGGAAGGCCTGAGCCATGCGCTTCGCCGGCACCATCGCCCGCCTGAGGTCCTCTTCGACGATCCCACCCGCAGCGAAGGCAACGCGGTGCTGTGGGTGCACGCTCAAGTCACCCACGCCTGCGGGCCCTAACTTTTTGCTCCACGTCGCGACGAGGTTGCTACGTTCGCCTGCGGCCGCGGAATCCACCGCGGAAGGAGGGATTCAGCAATGATGTCTCGTCGACTGCTCCTCGGTGCTGGCCTCGCGTTGGGTGCTTCCGGTTGCTGGGGTGGCTTTGGGCTGACGAAGAAGCTGTACGACTGGAACGGCGGCATCGGCAGCAAGTGGGTGGTGTGGCTGGTCTTCTTCCTGTTCGCGATCATCCCCGTGTACGGCGTGTGCCTGCTGGTGGACTGCCTGGTGATCAACTCCATCGAGTTCTGGTCCGGCAGCAACCCCATGGGCCACAACGCGCCGACCGCGCCCGGCACTGCGGAGAAGGAGCGCACCATCGACAACGGCGACGGCACGAAGACGACCCTCTCTCGCGTCGACGGCACCACGATGCGCGTCGCCCGGCGGGATCCTGAAGGGCGCTTCCTCGACGGCTTCGAGATCCAGATGGAAGGCGAGCGCGCCGGCCAGGTCCGCACCCTGGAAGGCGAGGTGCTGGTCACCAACGAGCGCCTGTCCGACGGGACCCTGGCGGTGACGTTCAACGGTGAGACCACCTTCGTCTCGCCCGCGCAGCAGGAGCAGATCGCCGCGTCGAAGAACTACGTGGCCGCCGCCGGTGAGCTGTTGCCGAACGGCCGCGCCGTGGCGATGCGCTGACGGAGGAACGCCTCCTCACCCGGCCCTCTCCTCCGATGGAGGAGAGGGAGTCAGCCCACGCGCTTGCCGACGCGCTGCTTGCGCGCCTTCTCCAGCACGTGCTTCAGGTATTTCCCGGTGTAGCTCTGCTTCACGTCGGCCACTTCCTCGGGGGTGCCCACCGCCAGCACTTCACCGCCGCCCGCGCCGCCCTCGGGCCCGAGATCGATCACCCAGTCCGCGGACTTGATGACGTCCAGGTTGTGCTCGATGACCAGCACGGTGTTCCCGGCCTCCACCAGCCGGTTGAGCACTGTGAGCAGCTTGCGAATGTCCTCGAAGTGTAGGCCGGTGGTGGGCTCGTCGAGGAGGTAGAGCGTCCTCCCGGTGGCCACCTTGGCCAGCTCGCGTGACAGCTTGATCCGCTGCGCCTCGCCGCCGGACAGGGTGGGGGACGGCTGGCCCAGGCGGATGTACGAGAGCCCCACGTCGTCCAGGGTGGTGAGGATCCGCATGATGTCGCGGTGCACCTCGAAGTGGTGCATCGCCTCGCGCACCGAGAGCTCGAGGATCTCCGCGACGTTCTTCCCCTTGTAGCGGACGCGCAGGGTGGCGTCGTTGAAGCGCTTGCCGCCGCACACCTCGCACGGCACGTACACGTCGGCGAGGAAGTGCATCTCCACCTTCTTCACCCCGTCGCCTTCGCACGCCTCGCAGCGCCCGCCCTTCACGTTGAAGCTGAAGCGGCCCGGGGTGTACCCGTAGGCGCGCGCCTCGGGCGTCTGCGCCAGCACCTCGCGGATCGCGTCGAACACCTTGGTGTACGTGGACGGGTTGGACCTCGGAGTGCGGCCGATGGGGCGCTGATCGATGTCGATCACCTTGTCGAGGTGCTCGATGCCGAGGATCGCCTGGTGCCGGCCGGGCACCTCTCGCGACTCGTTGATGTGCTTCGCCAGCGCCGGGTAGAGGATCTCGTTCACCAGCGTGGACTTGCCCGCGCCGGACACGCCCGTCACCGCCACGAAGAGCCCGAGCGGGATCTCCGCGTCGATGTTCTTGAGGTTGTTCTCCCGCGCGCCCTTGATGGTCAGCTTCGACTTGCCGGGCTTGCGGCGGGTGGCCGGCACCTCGATCTCCAGCCGGCCCGACAGGTAACCGCCGGTGAGCGACGCGGCGTTGGCCATCACCTGCTTCGGCGCACCCTCCGCCACCACTTCACCGCCGATCTCCCCGGCGCCGGGGCCGAAGTCGATGATCCAGTCGGCCTCCTCCATCGTCTCTTCGTCGTGTTCCACCACCAGCACGGTGTTGCCCAGGTCCCGCAGCCGCTTCAAGGTGGCGATCAGGCGCGCGTTGTCCCGCTGGTGCAGGCCGATCGACGGCTCGTCGAGGATGTAGATGACCCCGGTCAGCTCGCTGCCCATCTGCGAGGCGAGGCGGATCCGCTGGCTCTCACCGCCGGACAGCGAGGAGGCCGAGCGATCGAGCGTCAGGTAGGTGAGGCCGACGTCGGCGAGGAAGCCCAGGCGGCTCTTGATCTCCTTGTTGAGCTCGGCGGCGATCTGCGCCTCCGTCTTCGTCAGCGGCATCGCGTCGAGGAAGTCGAGCGCGTCGGCGATGGTGAGCCGCGACATCTCCACGATCGACTTCCCGTGCACCTCCACCGCCCGGGACTCGGGCTTGAGCCGCTCGCCGGCGCAGGTGGGGCACGGCTTGTCGCTCAGGTACTTCATGTAGTACTGCCGCATCGCCTCGGAGCCGGTCGACTTGAAGCTGCGCATCAGCTTGTTGACGACGCCTTCCCACTCCATGCGCCAGCGGGCGTCGCCCCACTTCATCGTCACCTCGCGCCCGCCCGAGCCATAGAGCAGCACGTCCTGCTGCTTCTTCGGCAGCTTCTCCCACGGCGTGTCGAGATCGATGCCGAAGGACTTCGCCAGGGTGTCGACGAGATCGGCCGTCCAGCCTTCGCCGCGCGCCATGCCGGTGGCCCAGATCTCCACCGCGCCCTCGCGAATGGAGCGCGCTTTGTCGGGGATGATCAGATCCGGATCCATCTCCGGGCGGGTGCCCAGGCCGCTGCAGTCCTGGCACATGCCCAGCGGGTTGTTGAACGAGAAGGAGGCCGGCGTCAGCTCGGGGAAGGACAGCCCGCAGTGGTGGCAGGCGTTCAACTCACTCATCGGGCGATCCGCCGACCTCGCGCCCGTCTCGTCGGTGACGATCAGCACGCCCTTGCCTTCCTTGAGCGCCTGCTCCACCGAGTCGGTGAGCCGCGGCTTCAGGTCCGGCTTCAGGACGAGGCGATCGATCACCAGCTCGACGTCGTGCTTCGACTTCTTGTCGAGGTCGATCTTCTCCTCGAGGCCGCGCACCTTGCCGTCCACCCGCGCGCGGGCGAAGCCCCGCTTGAGCGCGTCGGCCAGGACGTCCTTGTGCTCGCCCTTGCGGTTGACCACCACCGGCGCCAGCAGCTGGAGCTTCGTGCCGGCGGGGGACTTGAGGATCTCTTCGACGATCTGCTGCGCCGACTGCTTGCCCACCTTGCGGCCGCAGTTGTGGCAGTGCTGCACGCCGATGTTCGCGTAGAGGACGCGCAGGTAGTCGTGCACCTCGGTGACGGTGCCCACCGTCGAGCGCGGGTTGTTCGACGCCGCCTTCTGCTCGATGGAGATGGTGGGGGACAGCCCGCGAATGGTGTCGTACTTCGGCTTCTCCATCTGCCCGAGGAACTGCCGGGCGTAGGCGGACAGGGACTCCACGTAGCGCCGCTGGCCTTCCGCGTAGAGCGTGTCGAAGGCCAGGCTGGACTTGCCCGAGCCGGACACGCCGGAGAAGACGACCAGCTTCTTCTTGGGGATCTCCAGGGTGATCCCCTTCAGGTTGTGCTCGCGGGCCCCGCGGACGGAGATGACTTCGGGTTCAGCCATGGCGGTGCCTTGTCTAGCGCCGCAGCGGGGGCGCTGCCCATACTTCGACCGGAACGCGCGTTCAGGTCAATGCCGATCTGTGATTGGAGGCTTGCTCGGCACGCCCGGCCGACACTGACGCTGGAATCCCTTCCGGGGCCAGAGCGCGTAGAGCCACAAGGGGAGAAAGGCGAGCGCCTCGACGGCGACGACGAATCCGCCTCGGGCCGACAGCATGTGCTGGCCGATCGGCGCGACCGGCAGCGGCTGCCAGGGAAAAAAGAAGCGCTCGTCGGACACCGGCCAGAAGCAGGCCACCCCGAGGCCTCCGTCGGTGAGCGCGTCCAGCAGCGGGTGCGTGGCCACGGTGAGGCCCACCAGCCACGCCAGCTTCGAGTCGCGGCGCCACGCCCACGCCGCCAGGCCGCACAGCGCGGCGAACGCGAAGGAATGCGTCGCGCCCCGGTGTCCGAAGGGGGCGGAGTAGGGGATGCGCAGGACGAAGGCGATCACGTCCACGTCGGGCAGGAGCGCCAACGCGCTGAAGGCGAGCGCGTGCCGCCAATCCCAGCGCCGCGCGCGGGCTACGGCGATCCCCACGGCGACGTGTCCGATGGCGGCCATGCGCCCAGGGCCTATGCCAGAGGCGTGCCCGCCGCTCCCCGGGGCTGGCCAACTTCAGTCGGCGGGGAAGCGCGTCAGCTTCGCCGTGATGGGCGGGGCCGCCGCTACCCACAGCAGCCACACGCTGCCCTGCGACGAGTCCAGCACCGCAGAACCGACGGAGTCCTCATTCCCCGTCCCGGTGGCGCGCGGGACGCCCTGCCGCTGGGCGCCTGCCGAGGTGAGGGACTGGAAGAAGACGGCCCTCAGGCCCTTGTTCCCCGTCTGCCCGGTGACCGCCCCCGGGTAGTAGAGGCCGCTCGGTGCCCGGCTCCAGGTGGCGCATGGACGCGCTGCCCACCTGGCGTGTCCCCGCTCCATTGAGGCCCCACGCCGCCACGTAGATGGCGTGGTTGGACCGTGGCTTCGCTCGGCCCAGGTCGTGCATCGAGTCTATTTGCAGCCATTCGGCACAAACCAGGACACCTCCTCTCGAGGAATGAGAAACGCCATGACCGCCTTGACGAAGCTCCGCAGCACGATGACGAAGTTGGTGAAGCAGGCCGAGGCAAAAGCCCGCGAGGTGAAGCGGCAGGTGGCGTCAGCGCGCGCTGACGGCTTCGACGCGACGCGCCCCGCGAGGGTGGCGCTGCACGCCGACGCGCCGGGGCCGATCAACGCCGACCTGGCCACGGTGCGCGCCACCAGCGCCCCGATCACGGCGGCGCGGCTGGCGGTGGCCAAGACGAAGGTGCCGGACCCCGACGGGCTCCAGCGCTTCCTCGAGGGCGCAGATCGCGTGTACCAGGAAGAGCTCGGCCGGCCCCTGCTGGGCGACGACACCGACGTCTCGGGCGTGGGCACCTTCGGGGCGCTGCACGTCAACGAGGGGTGGAGCCTGGAGCAGGTGCGCGCAGCGGTCCGCCAGTCCGACGAGTGGCGCGCGAAGCACCCCGGTGAGGACGCGGGCCCGGGGCCGGCCGGCGGGCGCAGCAGGAACCTGCTGACGGGCGAGGAGCTTGCAGCCACCGCCCAGGCGGTGAAGTACCTGTACCGCGAGGTGCTCGAGCGCAACCCCGACGTGTCCGGCCTGTCGCACTACTCGGCCTCGCTGCTCAACCAGCGCCTCGACGTCGACGGCCTGCGCGACGCGCTGCGCGCCTCCGACGAGTACCGGCAGCTACACGGGCAAGGCCCCGTCGAGCCCGGCCCGGTGGATCCCAACCCGCCGCCCGCGCCGACCCGCACCGGCCGCGTGCGTCTGGAGGGCAACTCGTTCGCCGACGATCAAGGGAAGTTCAACGCGCTGGGCGCCACGTACATGAGCGCGCTGTGGCAGTATCAGAACGACCGGCCCCGCCTCGAGCAGACGCTGGCCGAGATGAAGAAGAACGGCGTCGACTACATCCGCGTGCTGGGTACCGTCGGCGACTACGCGCGCCCCGACTACTGGGACGGGCGAGAGATCGACTGGCGCAAGCCCGAGTACCAGGACTCCATCAAGGGGCTCACCGATCTCGCGTACGACAAGTACGGCCTGCGCGTGGAGTGGACGCTCATCGGCGACGGGCAGAAGAACATCCCCAACGAGGCGGACCGCTTCAGGCTGATGGACACGTTCCTCGACATGTCGAGGGGCCGCGAGCAGAAGATCCTGCACTTCGAGGTGGCCAACGAGGCCTGGCAGAACGGCTTCGCGGGCGACGAGGGGGTCGACCAACTGCGCCGGCTGACCAGGTACCTCAATGAGCGCACCGAGGTCCTGGTCGCAGCCAGCGCGCCCGATGGCTACGAGCAGGCCGACGTGGAGAAGCTGTACGGGGGCGGGGTCGCCGATCTCGCCACCTTCCACTTCGATCGCGACGTCTCGAAGGCCGACGGCCACTGGCGCCCGGTGCGACAGCCCTGGGAATGGCAGTTCACCGGCGGGCAGAACGGCGTTCCTCGGGTGGCGACGAACAACGAGCCCATCGGCCCCGGCGCGTCGGTGGCGTCAGAGAACGATCCCAAGAAGCTCGTCGCGGCGGCGCTCGTCTCGTACCTCTCGGGGCTGCCCGGCTACGTGTACCACACGCGCGCCGGCGTCCGCGGCGACGAGGATTTCGCGTCGCAGGCGGGCTTCACTGCCTTCTCGGCGATGAAGCAGTACGTGCCCGCCGATCTCGCCTCGTGGACGCCGAAGAACGCGCACTGGGCTGACTCGCCCTTCAAGGTCTACGCCCGCGACGATCGCGGCGCGCTGATCGCCGATCGCATGTGGCCCGACCTCCCGGGCGGAACGGGCGCGGTGCGCAGCTACGCGGCGGTGAAGGGGAACGAGTTCTTCGTGCTGCCCATGGGCGTCAAGGACCGGGTCACCTTGGAGGCGCGGCGCAACGTCGAGTTCGACGTGATCGACCCGATGAGCGGCCAGGTGGTGGCCACCAGGCGGCTGAGCGCCGGCGAGAAGTTCGATCTCTCGGGCGACGAGCTGTTCGTGCTCAAAGGCCGCTACGCCTGAGCTGCCCCGGTGACCAGGTGCTCGATCGCGCGCGCCTGCTCGAGATCCGTCAGCACGAAGAGCACGTCGTCCGCGCGGATCGCGGTCTGGCCTCCCGGGACGATGATCTCACCGCCCCGCAGGATCTTCACCACCAGCAGCCCGGGTGGGATCGCCAGCTCGGCGAGCCGCTGACCGACCACGGGTGAGGCTGGCGGGACGGGGATCTCGATGAACCGCGTGGGCGTGCTGCCTGGATCGCCACGCCGCGCGTCGACGATCAGCGCCTCCGTCTCGATGGCGCTCACCCCGGACGCGAGCAGCATGAACCGGGCCATCGCGTACGCGAGCTCGACGTCGCCCTGGACGATCCGGGTCCGCGGCAGGGCGGACAGGGCGCTCAGCACCGAGTCGTGGTGCACGCGGGCGATCACCTCGAGCCGCGGATTCATGTGGTGCGCGTTCTCGATCGCGCGGCGCGTGGCCACGGGCTGCGTCGCGGTGACGAGGAACATCCGCGCGTCCTTGATGCCGGCGCGGCCCAGCAACTCGGGGTCCTCTCCATGGCCGTGCAGGACGTGCACGCCCTGGGCGCGCAGCGCCTCCGCCGTTGTCTGGTCCTGCTCGATCACGACGAAGGGGATCTCCCGCAGCCGCAGGAAGCGGGTGAGCACGCTGCCGACGTCGCCATGGCCGAGGAGCACGACGTGATCGCGAAGCGGCCCTTCGCCCCCGGCTGGCATGGAGTCGACGGCGTCCGCCCCGGCTGCCTTCGGCGGGACGGGCTGCTCGAATGGCTCGAGCAACGCCGCCCGCACGTCGGCTTCGTCGGCGGCGTGCGCGAGCACCGTGACCTGATCCCAGCCGAGCAGCCTCGTGTTGCCGGTCGGCGCGACGACCTCGTCACCGCGCGTGACGAGCGTCAGGATCGCGCCCGGCGGGAGGGTGAGATCGCGAATTCGTGGGCCGGGCCGGCCCTTCGGGTCCGGCAGATCGACGACGATCAAGTCGAGGTGGCTGTGCGCCATGGTGACGAGCTCGAGGCCGTAGCGGGGCTGCGGACGCGACGGCGTCGACAGGCCGAGCCTTCGCGCCAGCGTGCCGAGCGTCGAACCCTGAATCGCCACCGACAGGATGACCGCGAAGAAGACCAGGTTGAACACGTCCTGCCCGGCCTGGATCCCGGCGGCCATCGGATACGTCGCGAGGACGATCGGTACCGCGCCGCGAAGGCCGGCCCAGCACATGAAGACGCGCTCCTTCGCCGCGAACCCCATCCCCAGCGTGCCCAGCCAGACGGCCGCCGGCCGGGCGACGAACGTCAGCGCCAGAAACAAGAGGACGCCGTCGAGCCACAGGGTGCTCCACTGGCTCGGAAAGACCAGCAGCCCCATCATCACGAACACACCGATGTTCGCGATCATCGAAAGTGCCGCCGAGAAGTTCCGGATCCCCTGCTGGTAGATGAACTTCCGGTTCCCCATGACCAGGCCCGCGGTGAAGACCGCGAGCATCCCGCTGGCGCTCGCCGCCTCCGCGAGGCCGTACGTCAGCAGGACCACGGCGAGCAGCAGCACGTAGTAGTAGCCCCGATCCTGCGGGTTGAGCCGGTCGAAGATCGCGACGGCGGCGCGCGCGAGCAGCCAGCCCACCACTGGACCGGCGAGGAACTTCCAGGCGAACACGGCCAGGATCGTCCAGCCCATGCCTGCGCCGGAGGTCAGCGCTTCGACGACGACGAGCGTGAGCAGGATCGCCATCGGATCGTTCGCCGCGCTCTCGACCTCGATCGTCGACGCGAGCCGGGGCCCAAGCGACTGGCGACGGAGGATCGAGAACGTCGCGGCCGCGTCAGTCGACGAGATCACCGCGGCCAGGAGGAGCGATCGCTCGAAGGCCCAGCCCAGCCCGAGACGAAGGACGCAGAACACCGCCGCCGCCGTCAGCACGACCCCCCAGGTCGCCATCCCACCCGCGGGGAGCAGCACCGACTTGAGGATGCTGCGCTTCGTGACCAGCCCACCGTGAAACAGGATGAACACCAGGCCCGCGTTGGCGAGCTGGTTGGCCAGCTCGACGTCGTCGAAGTGCCACAGCCGGAGGACATCGCTGCCGGCCAGCAGCCCGAGCCCCAGCGCTACGAGGATGACCGGCACGCTGAACCGATCGAGCCAGACAGCCGCCAGGACGACCCCCAGCAGCAGCAACGGGCCGATGATGTAGACCGTCTCCATCAGAGATCTTCCGGTCTGCCGGGACCGGTCCGGTGGTCACCACGTCGCATTCGTGCACCTTTCAGGCAGCCGTTACCGGGACAAGAAGAACCGGCACCTTCGCCTTCTCACTCACCGCCTGCGCTACCGAGCCGAGGAGCGCTCGGGCTACCACGGAGCGGCTCCGCGCCCCGAGGACGATGAGGTCGGCGCCAATGCGGTCCGCCAGCGCGAGCACCTGGTCCGCGGGCGCCCCTTCGAGCACGTGCCTCTCCAGGCGCACCGGTGAAGCTACGTCCCTGGTGGCCGTGAGCCGCGAGAGCGCGTACCACGCCTGCTCACGGATCCGCCGAGCCGCTGCCTCGGTGGGGCCCGCAGGCGGGATGACGTGAGCGAGGTGAACCGTGCCATTCTCCGCGACGATGCTGAGCGCCTGGGCCACCGCGCACTCACCGGCCTCCGAGAGGTCGGTCGCTACGAGGACGGTGCGCGGTTCGCGCAGAGCTGGTCGAGGAGCAGCGCCCGCCGGTGGCACACACGCGACGCTCACCGGAGCGGCACGCAGCACCCCGCGCGCGACCGAGCCGTACCAGAGCTGCTCCAGCAGCGAGCTCGTCCGCTGGCCCACCACGACCAGGTCGAAGTCGCCCTGGTCCGCGAGGCTCGCGAGGTTGGCATCTGCGCTCCCGCGCGCAGCAACCACCCGGTGCCTGGCCCTCGGCTCGCTCGGGGGGGCGGTGCGCTGCAGCTCGCGCACGAGCGACTCCTCGGCCTCGGGCGACAGGCGGTGCTCGCTCTCGGGCGGCCTCAGGCCGAGGCGCTCGTGCACTTCTGCAGGTGAGGCGACCAGGACGACGTCGACCTCGACAGGTCCCGCCGCGCCCAGCGCGCTGGCGAAGGCACGGGCCGCCTGGGACGCCCGCCCCAGATCCGCGCCGACGAGCAGGCGCAGGGGCCGCTCTCCTCGCAACCACGACAACAGGCGGTCGGGGGCCCGAAGCGTCAGCGTCGGGACGGTGCTCTGCCGCGCCGTGCGCTCCGCCGTCGTACCGAGGAAGACTCGCCCGCCCGTGGAGCTGCCAACGACGAGCGCCGTCGCCACCTCGAAGCGCGCGACGGAGGTGAGCGCATCCACGACGCTGCCGGCGGCGAGGTGGACCTGAACCTCCGCTCCCATGCTCGTGCGGAGCCGCTCGGCTTCCTCGTCCAGCTCTGCGCGAACGCGACCGAGGATGTGTTCCTCATCCGTGCCGAGGACGATTGGCGCGCGCGGGTCCTCGGACACGTGCACGAGGCGCAGCGACGCCCTCAGACGCTTCGCCAGGAGCGCCGCCACGTCGGCCAGCGGCTGGCTGTTGGGTGTCAGCGTCGTGCCGAAGACAATCGAGGTCGCCCTGCCGCCGGGTGAGGTGTGCTGGCCTGGACGCACGTGCAGGTCCTCCTCAGGGATCTTCGTCCCGTTGGAGGTGGCGGCCCGACCACCTCAGATCCTGCAGCGAGCTGCTGCACCCTTCGCGGCGATTGGCGCTCGGTATTCTGCCGATTCCACCCGGGGGGGACCAGAGGAAATGGGGCGGGGAGCGCCCTTCCCACCATGCAGGGCGTCATAACCCTGTGTGAGAGCGGGCGAGGTGACTTCGTGCCTCGGCGGGCGCGCCCAGGTACACTCGCGACCCGTGGGGCTCCCGCTCGTCCTCGCCGTGGTCCTCTGGGCGGCGCCGTCCGCCAGGCAGGAAGCCGGCACGCACTACCAGCGCGGCATCTCGCTCTACAAAGAGAGCAACTACTCGGCGGCGCTGTCCGAGTTCAAGGCCGCCTACGCCGCGCTGCCCAGCTGGGAGGTGCTCTTCAACATCGGCCTGTGCCAGCGGCGGCTCTTCCAGTACGGCCAGGCGATCCAGACCTTCACCCGCTACCTCGCCGCGGGCGGCGCGAAGGTGCCGAAGGATCGCCGCGCCGCCGTCGATCAAGAGCTGCAGCAGATCCGCGCGCTCACCGCACCGATCGCGGTGATCGTCAAGGGCGCGCCCGCGAAGGTGCTGGTGGACGGAGAGGCGCTGGGCGCGACGCCGCTGACCGAGATGGTGCTGCTCGGTCCGGGCAAGCACGTCATTCGCGCCGAGCGGGAAGGGTGCTCGCCCGACGAGAAGGCGATCGAGGTCGTCTCCGGCCAGGCTCAGGCGGTGGAGCTCGATCCCCGCTCGCTCACCGCTCCGGGAAAGGTCAGCGTCGAGTGCGCCCCGGCGACGGCCATGGTCGCGGTGGACAACGGCGCCGAGCGGGCGTGTCCCTTCGAGGTCGACCTTCCGCCTGGCACCCACGAACTGGTCGCGCGCGCCGACGGCCACGCGCTCTTGCGCACGGAGGTGATCGTCCAGCCAACGGAGCCGCGCGCCGTGAAGCTGTCACTGGTGCCGATGGCCGCGCCGTCCAGGCCGTTCCCCGTGCTGGGCGTCAGCCTGCTCGCCGGCGGCGTGGTCGCTGCGGGCGTGGGCGCCGTGTTCGCGCTCCTCGCGCGCTCCGCGTCCAACGAGGTGAGCCAGCTCTCCTCGATGGGCGGGACGTGGGATCTGACGGCCGCGGCCACGGAGTCGGCCGGCAAGCGGGACACCGCCCTCGCCTGGTCGTTGATCGGCGTGGGCAGTGCGCTGGCCGCCACCGGCATCGTGCTCATCGCGATCAACCCCGGCTCGTCCACCGAGGTGTCGTTGATCCCCGGCCCCACAGGAGTCTTCGCGTGCGGAACGTTCTGATCCTCGCGCTCGGGCTGTCCGGGTGCTCCTTCTACGCGCCCACCATCGCCGACTGCACGCTGGCCTGCGGGGAAGGCGGCTGCCCGGGTGGCTTCACCTGCCGGGGCAACTTCTGCCGGCCCACCAGCGGCCCCGAGGTGGACTGCGCCTGTCGCGCAGGCAGCTCCGAGGCCTGTGGCACCGACGTGGGCGAGTGCGCCTTCGGCCAGCGCACCTGCTCGGCGTCCGGCGAGTGGGCTGACTGCGCCGGCGGCACCGGGCCCACTGAGGAACTCTGCGACGGGAAGGACAACGACTGCGACGGCCTCACCGATCTCGGCCCGGTGACCGAGGTGCTGCAAGACACCGCCCCCTACGAGGGCCACTGGCGCCTCCACGCCGACGACGCCGGCTTCACCCTGGTCACACCGCGCGCGCTCCCCGACGCCGGCGCCGACTTCAAGGCCATGTACTTCGACCCGCTGCTCGCGCCGCGCGGCGAGTCGCCCGTCTTCACCAGCGGCTTCAAGCGCATCGCCTCCGCCTCCGAAGGGTCCACCATCTACGTGGGCTACTCCAACGGCACCGACGTCGAGCTCACCCGGCTCGGCGCGCGTGGGCAGATCCAGCAGGTATGGCACCTTCCCGACGCCGGCTACTCCACGCGGATCCAGACCTGCCTGGGACCGCGCGGGCTCCTCAACATGTGGGTGTCCCAGGACGAGACGGTGCGCATCGCGAAGTGGCCCGACGACGGCGGCGCGGCCAACGTGTACGATCTGGCGAAGATCCCCGGTGGCAGCATCTACTGGGTCGACTCCAGCACCGACGGCCAATTCGCGGTCATCGAAGCCAACCTGGACGACGGCGGGACGCTGGACGCGGTGCAGGACATCGACGAGCCGGCCCCGCGCACCCTCGCCGCGCCGTACTGGGTGACCGAGCGCTTCCGCATGCGCGACTCGAAGCTGGTCCACCTCGACATCCTCGACTTCACCGGCAAGAAGGTGATCTTCTGGCTGGACTTCGCCACCCAGGCGAACACCGACTACTTCGTGGTGGAGCAGGTCGGCCGCTGGCACGACAGCGACTTCATCTTCGACGACAACCAGGACGTGATCGCCGCGTACGGCGACGAGGCCACCCAGCGGATCGTCCTCGCCCGCATCGAGGGGCGCACCGACACCGATCTGCAGGTGACGCGCATCATCCCCGCCGACGTGGTGGTGCCCAGCGGCGCCTTCTCCGGGAACATCAAGCTCGAGCATGTCCCAGGCGACCCGATGTACGCCGTCTTCTGGGCCACCCGCACGCGCATCTACGCCCGCCGCTTCTGCGCGCCCTGAAGCGCGCCGCTGGACGCCGGTCGCCGGGAATGAGACTGTGTGAGAGTGGTTACTATCGGCATGTCTCTTTCGAGCGAAGAGCGGCTGTGGGCGGCGGCGCGGGCAGTGGCGCGGCGCCTCGGCCCCGGCTTCACGATGGAGGACATCGCCTTCGAGGCGGGCGTGTCCCGGGCGACGGCGTACCGGGTCCTCGAGTCTCAGCGCGTGGTGGTGGAGCGGCTGACCGCGGAAGGGGTGGTGAGCGCCGGCGACACCAGCTTGCGCGCGCGCGTCCTGGCGGCCACTCGCGAAGTCGTCTCTCGCCTCGGCTTCGACGGGCTCACGATCGCGGCTGTGGCGGAGCAGGCGGGCTGCGGTCAGGCCTCCGTCTACCGGCTGTTCGAGTCGCGCGAGGCGTTGCTCCGGGCCTGGGGCGACGGCTTGGCACCCCGACGGGCGGCGCGGGGGTTCGCGGTCGACGAGGACTCGCCGCTGGAGCCGGCGCTGGCCGGCCTGGGGCAGGAGCTGATCGAGGCGCTGCGCTCGGACGGCGGCGTGCTGTCCGCTGCGCTGGTCGCCTCCGGTGACTCGCGCCAGTGGATGCTCGCGGCCCGCCGGCGCCACCGGGGCACCATCGCGGCGCTGCGCGAGGCCTTCGCCGGACGGATCAAGCGCGGAGAGCTCGAGGGCGATCCCGCCGAGCTGGCGGTGGCCTTCTGTGGACTCCTCCTCACCTTCGGGTGGCTCGCGCCCGCTATTGGCGAGCCGGTGGACGAGGACGCAGCGGCGCTGGCCAGGCGCGTGGCCCGCCGCTTCCTCGCGGGTGTGCGGCCGCGCGGCCGCAAGGAGGCGAGATGAGAGGCCACGTTGAGCTCCCGGCGCCGGCGGAGCCCGGCCTGGGCGGGAAGGGCGAAGGCCTCTCGCGGCTGCTCGCGCTGGGGCTCCCGGTCCCACCGACGGTGGTGATCCCGGTGGAAGTCTTCCACGCCGCGCTCGCGGGCGCGACCAAGGACGACGAGGCGCGGTGGCTTTTGGAGGGGCCGCTGCCTGAAGGGGTGACGACGGCGATCGACGCGGCGCGGCGCCGGCTGGGTGAGCTGCCGCTGGCGGTGCGCTCCTCGGCGCTGGGCGAGGACGGGGGCGACAGCTCCTTCGCGGGCGCGCACGAGACGGTGCTGGACGTCCGCGGCGCGGAGGCCGTGCTGGCCGCGGTGCGCACCTGCTGGGCCTCGGCCTTCTCGGAGCGGGCGCTGAGCTACCGGCGGGAGCGGGCCGCAGGCCAGGCGCCGGCGATGGCGGTGGTGCTGCAGCGCTTCGTCGAGCCCGACTTCGCAGGCGTCGCCTTCACCGTCGATCCGGTGAGCGGCGAGGCCGGCCCTGTCGTGGAGTACGTCGCGGGCCGCGGGGACGCGCTGGTGTCCGGCAGGGTGGCGCCGGTGCGCGCGAAGGCGGGCTCCGCGCCCTGGGTGGCCCGCGTGCTGCAACTGGTTGGCGAGGCCGAGGCGAAGCTGGGCGGCCCGCAGGATCTCGAGTGGGCGGTGCGCGACGGCGACGTCTTCCTGCTTCAGGCGCGCCCCATCACGACGCTGGCGAAGAAGCGGCGCACGCCGATCTGGGCCAACACCAACGCGGCCGAGGTGATGCCCGGCGTGCTGACGCCGATGAGCGTCTCGGTGGCGAAGCTGTACGTGAAGGCGCTGCTCGGGCCCATGCTGTCGCCATTCCAACTGGACAGCGAGCGCCTCGACGTCGTCGGCGTCATCGCCGGCCGCATGTACTTCAACCTGAGCGCCATCATGGCGTGGATGAGCTCGTTACCGGGAGTGCGCGCCGACGACGCGACGGTGTGGGCCCGCTTGCTGGGAGGATCTGGGGCGGAGCTCGCCGGGGCCATCGCCCGCCTGGAGCCGAACGAGCTGCCCACCGCCCTCGTCTCACCGTGGCGCGCGCTGCGGGGCGCCCTCGTCAGCATCAGCATGGTGCTGCGCCACCACCGGGCTGACGCCTCGCGAGCGCTGGCAGCGGTGGCGCGGGAAGCGGACACGCTCGAGGCCGTCGACGTCACGGCCCTGGGCGAGGCCGCGCTGGTGCTGCACCTGAAGGCAGCGCTCCACGGCGCCTTTGGGCCCGACGACACGGTGGTGGCCTGCGCGGGCGTGGGAATGGGCGCCCTCGAGGCCCTGCGGAAGCTCTGCGCCCGCTGGTTCGACGATCGGCAAGGCGCGCTCGCGGGACGGTTGATGACGGGCATCGGAGGCTTCGCCAGCGCCGACGCGGGCATGGCGATCGATCGACTCGCGATGCACGCGCGAGCGCTCGGCGTCTTCCTTCCGGAGGAGGAGGAGTGGCCCGCGGCCCAGGCCCGGCTGGAGCGGGACGAGGCGGGCCGTGCGTTCCTCGCCGAGTGGCGGGCGTTCCTGGTGAAGCACGGGCACCACGCGAGAGGAGAGAGTGACGTCGCGGCGCCGCGCTGGCGCGAGGATCCCGGTCCGGTGCTGTCCGCGGTACGCGCGGCGCTGGCGCAGACGGGGCCCGGGCTCGCGGCGCGAGAGCAGCTCCGCCAGCAGGAGCGGGCGGCGCTGATCGAAGAGCTCAGGTCGCGGCTGGGCCCGCTGCGGCGGGCGATCTTCCGGGCGGTGCTGCGGCGGGTGGACGCGGGGCTGACCGCGCGGGAGAACGGCCGCTCCGAGGCGGTGCGGCGGGTCGCGATCGCCCGGGCCAGCCTGCTGGAGCTCGGCCGCCGCTTCGTCTCCTGTGGCCGGCTCGGCAGCGCGAGCGACATTTTCTTTCTCTCCCTCGACGAGCTCGAGGGGACCCTGGACCTCGCGCCCCTCGTCGCGCGGCGGCAGGCCGAGCTCGCCCGCTGGAAGGCGGTGACGCCGCCGGGCGTGGTCATGGGTGAGTTCGATCCGCGCGACGCGATCGCCCCGCCGAAGCCCACCGGCAGCGCCACGATGACGGGCATCGCGGCCAGCCCGGGCGTGGTAGAGGGCATCGCGCGGGTGCTGGTGGAGCCGTCCGGCGGTGACGCGATCCTCCCCGGGGAGATCCTCGTCGCGCCCTTCACCGATCCCGGGTGGACCCCGCTCTTCATCAACGCGGCCGGCCTGATCACCGACTACGGCGGGCTCTTGAGCCACGGCAGCGTCGTCGCGCGCGAGTACGGTTTGCCAGCGGTGGTCAACACCCAGGCGGCGACGGTCAGCATCCGCACCGGGCAGCGCGTGCGCGTCGACGGGAACCGCGGCGAGGTGGTGCTGCTCGACTCACCGGGCGCCTGACGGGCGCAGCTCCAGCCGGCGGGCCTTCTCCGCGCGCTTCGCCGACAGCTCCACGCCCACCGCGTCCAGCCCGTACCGGTTGGCCACCGCCAGCATCGTCCCCACCCCGCAGAACGGATCGACCACCGTCCGGCACTTCGTGTACGAGAGGAGGAACTTCGCCACCGCCTCGCAGGCCTCCACGCCCATCGCGCGCGCCCACGGCAGCTCTCCCAGCCGGGGCAGCACGTCGGCGGTGGACTGGCCCTTCTCCAGCGACAGACCGTGGCTGAAGCACAGCAGGTGCGCGTACGCCGGCCGCCCGAAGGTCGTCACCCCTGCCGGCGCGCGGCACACCACCTTGTGCCAGAGGCAGTGGCTGCCCGCCGCCTCCGCCCCCGCGGCGACGAGGTAGCCCTTGTCTACCCACCGCCCGTCCCGCTTCACGTCCGTCTGGAAGAAGATCGCCACCGACTGCTCCTCCACCTGCCGGCAGCACAGCGCCGCCACTTCCTGGAACCAGCGGCGCCACCCGTCGAAGCCCAGGCCCGGCAGCTCGGACGAGTCTGGCAGCGAGGTGACGATGGCGTGACCCACCGGCAGCTCGTGTTCCTTCAGCCACGCGACGCCGTCGGAACAGTGGACGATGCGAGAAGCCATGCCGGCTAAGCCTCGCGCCTCGAGCCGGGCCACGCCACACTCACGAGGCGCGATCTCTTCCTTCCTCTGGGCTATGACGCCCGGGCACTCTTCTTGCGAGGGGGAACACCATGCTTCGTCGACTGTGGCTCGTGGGACTCGTCCTGGGCGTCGGCGCGTGTACCTGCGGAGACAAGGGTAAGACGCCCACCGACGTCCTCACCGCGCCGGGCGAGCAGCGGCCGCTCGATCTCAAGCCGCTCCCCCAGGCGCCCAGCATCGGCGTGCAGCAGGATCAGCTGCCCGGTGCGGGGAAAGATCTCACCGTCGTGGTCGCGCGGCCGCAGGGCGCGCAGCTGGGCGAGGTGCGGCCCTCCGTCACCTTCTCCCTCCCTGTGAAATCGCTGGAGATGGTCGAAGCCCAGCGCGCCGGCGACGCGGCGAAGCCCTTCGCGAAGCTGGAGCCCGCCGTGGAGGGCGAGTGGCGCTGGCTGGGCTCCGCGTCGGCCGAGTTCGTGCCGAAGGGCCTGGTCCCATACTCCACGCAGTTCACCGTCACCGTGTTCAAGGGGCTGCGCGCGCTCGACGGCGCCGAGCTCAAGGAGGACTACGTGTTCTCCTTCTCCACCCCCAAGCTGGAGCTGCAGGACGTCTCCCCCGCGCAAGGGCACCGCTGGCTCACCCCGGACGCCACCATCTCGCTGCTCTTCAACCAGCCGGTGGACAGGGCCGAGCTGGAGAAGGCCACCAAGCTGACCGCCAACGGCGCGGCGGTGGCCCTCAAGGTGACGAAGGAGATCTCCATCCAGGACGAGCGCCGGGCGCAGATCGAAGAGGCGCGCAAGCAGGGCCGGAGCTACCAGGCGCTGTCCGACGACGACCGCGGCTACCGCAACAAGCAGACCCGCTACACGCTCACCCCGTCCCAGCCGCTGCCGCTCAACGCCGCCCTGTACCTGACGCTCGACGCTTCGCTCCACGGCAAGGAAGGCCCGCTCCCCTGGAGCGCCGGCCAGACGGTGGAGTTCCGCACCTACGGCCCCTTCACCCTCGACTCTGCGCGCTTCTGCCAGGACTACGAGTGCCCGTACGGCCCGCTGGTGATCTTCACCTCCAACATGGCCGAGCTGGCCACCTTGAAGGAGCGCCTCACCATCAAGCCGGCGGTGGAGCTGGACTGGGACAGCGCCGAGGCCTGGGCCCCGCACTCCCAGTGGGAGATAGATCGCAGCCCGTACGTCTCCATCCCCGGGAAGTTCAAGCCCGGCACCCAATATGCGGTGAAGATCCGCAACGGCGCCGCGGACGTCTTCAAGCAGGCCGACGCGAAGGGCCTCGACGCGACGCTGCGCACCGATGACTTGCGCCCCGCGCTGGTGATCGGTGGTGGCCTGGGGATGATCGAAGCCTCGAAGGAGGCGCCGCGCCTGCCGGTGGAGGTGTCCAACCTGAACACCCTCAAGGTGCGGATGTGGAAGCTGTCCGTGCCCGAGCTGGTGAAGGGCCTGTCCCACCTCAACTACGACGACAGCCCGATCTTCACCCGCGCGCCCGACTTCAGCGAGGCCGAGGCGCTCAAGTACCCGAGGAACCTCGCGCGCGTGCACCCGCTGGAGCTGCGCAAGGTGCTGGGCGCCGAGGCCCTCACCGGCGTGGCGCTCGTCTCCGTCGACTCGCCGCAGCTCGAGTACCACCCGAAGGACGGCTACCGGCAGTTGGTGCAGGTGACCGACCTCGCCGCGCACATCAAGATCGGCCCCAAGTCTTCGCTGGTGTGGGTGACGCGCCTGTCCGACGGCAAGCCGGTCGCCGACGCCGACGTCACCGTCTACGACGAGTCCGCCAACGCCGCGTGGACCGGGAAGACCAACGCCGAAGGCTTCGCCGACGCCCCCGGCTCCGTGGCGATGAAGCTCAAGAGCGTCCGCTACGACTGGGAGTACCCCTTCGCGCTGGTGGTGGCCCAGAAGGACGGCGATCTGTCCGCCACCGCCAACACCTGGTCCTCCGGCGTGGAGGCCTACGAGTTCGGCCTCTCCCAGGGCTGGGAAGGAGAGACCCCCGAGAGCACCGGCTTCCTCTTCACCGATCGCGGCATCTACCGCCCCGGCGACGAGGTCTTCATCAAGGGCGTGGTGCGCTACCGGACCCTCGGAGAGCTGCGCTCGCCGGCCGCAGGCAGCCTGGTCACCGTGGCCGTCAGCGACTCGCGCGGCGAGAAGGTGAAGGCCGAGAACGTGAAGGTGACGAAGTTCGGCACCTTCTCCACGAAGGTCACCATCCCCAAGGAGGCGCCCACCGGCTACTTCCGCGTGGAGGCCAGGGGCAGCGCGCCCGGCGGCAACGTGGAGACGTCGAGCAGCTTCCGCGTTGAGGAGTACCGCGCGCCCCAGTTCCGCGTGGACGTGGAGACCCCGAAGAAGTCGCTGGTGGCCGGGGACGTCTTCGAGGGCAGCGTGTTCGCCCGCTACCTCTTCGGCGGCGCGATGAATGACGCGCAGGTGAAGTGGAGCGCCCACAAGTCCTCCACCAGCTTCCACGCGGAGATCGCCCCCGACTTCACCTTCTCTCAGGAGACCTGGTGGTGGGACGACAACCACCCGGAGGACGCCTCGGGCTTCTTCGCCAGCGGCGAGGGCCGGGTGGACAGCAAGGGCGCCTTCGCGGTGAAGGCCGGCACCACCGACGCGCCGGGTGAGAAGCCGTACGAGTACACCCTGGAGGCCGAGGTGACCGACGTGAACAGGCAGACCGTCGCCGGCCGCGCCTCCGTCACCGTGCACCCCGGCCAGTATTACGTGGGCCTGCGCAGCCCGTCCTACTTCATGTCCGTCGGCAACGAGTACAACCTGGAGACGCAGGTGGTGGACACCGCCGGCCAGCGCGCGAAGGGCCGAGCGCTCACCGTCACCGTCACCAGCCGCACCTGGAAGTCGGTGAAGAAGAAGGACGCCTCGGGCGGCTTCTCCACCGTCAGCGAGCCGGTGGAGCTCGAGGTGAAGAAGTGCGCGCTCACCAGCGCCGACGCGGTGGTGCCCTGCGCCTTCAAGCCCGACAAGGCCGGCTTCTACATCGTCCGCGGCACGGTGAAGGACGACCAGGGCCGCACCCACTCCTCGTCGCTGGGCGTGTACGCCACCGGCAGCGACTGGGTGGCCTGGCAGCGCACCGACACCGATCGCGTGGAGCTGATCACCGACAAGACCACCTACGACGTGGGCGACGTGGCGAAGGTGTTGATCAAGTCCCCGTACCCGGAGGCGAAGGCGATGGTGACGGTGGAGCGCGAGGGGGTGCTGTCGCGGCGCCTCGTCGATCTCAAGGGCAGCGTGGTGACGGTGGACGTGCCGATCACCGAGGACATGGTGCCCAACGTCTTCGCCGGCGTGCTGATCATGCGGCCCCGCGTGGCCCAGGGCGGCGTGGAGACCGGCGACGATCCCGGCCGCCCCAACGCGCGCATCGGCCTGGTGAAGCTGGGCGTGGAGCGGAAGACCAAGCGCCTCGCCGTGACTGTCAAGACGGACAAGATGGACTACCAGCCGCGCGACACCGTCAACGTCTCCATCGACGTGAAGGACGCCGCGGGCAAGCCGGCCTCGGGCGAGGTGACGCTGTACGTGGTGGACGAGGCGGTGCTGCGGCTGACCGGCTACCAGACGCCCGATCCGATCGCCGCCATCTTCCCCGAGCGGCCGCTGTCGGTGCGCCTGGGCGAGCCGCTCCTGCACCTGGTGCGCAAGAAGAGCTACGGCGAGAAGGGCGAGCCGTCGGGCGGCGGCGGCGGGCGAGGGGAGGGCGGCGGCTTCCGCAGCGACTTCAAGACCACCGTCCTCTTCAACCCCACACTGGAGCTCGCCGACGGCGCCGCGAAGACGTCCTTCAAGCTGCCCGACAACCTCACCACCTTCCGGCTGATGGCGGTGGTGATCACCCAGAGCGATCGCTTCGGCTCGGGCGAGTCCTCCATTCAGGTGAACATGCCGGTGATGGCCCTTCCGGCGCTGCCCCGCTTCGCGCGCGTGGGCGACGCCTTCGAGGCCGGCGTGGTGGTCCACAAGCACGGCGCGGCGGCCGGCGACGTGACGGTGACGGCGGAGGTGCAGGGCGGCGCGAGCCTGACCGGGCCTGCCTCGCAGACGGTGCCGGTGGCGGACGGCGCGCCGAAGGAGGTGCGCTTCGCCTTCAAGGCCCTGGCCCCGGGCAAGGCCACCTTCCGCTTCAAGGCCACCGCGGGCGGCGCGTCCGACGGCGTGGAGGAGAAGATCCCCCTGGAGCTGCCGGTGGAATTGGACGCGGTCGCCACCTACGGAGACACCACCGGCGAGCGCGTGGAGGGGATCGTCCCGCCGAAGGACGTCTACGAGGAACAAGGCGGCCTGACGGTGTCGATGGCGTCGACGTCGCTGGGCGGCTTCGACCAGGGCTTCCAGCAGTTGATTGAGTACCCGTACGGGTGCCTCGAGCAGCAGGCCTCCCGGCTGGTGCCCTTCATCGCGCTGCGGGAGATCGCCGGGCAGTTCGGCGTGCCCTGGCCCGGGCCGGACGCGAAGAAGCAGGCGAAGGAGAACGAAGCCAACGCCTGGCTCGACACCTACCTGTTCCCCACGCTGGACGTGTCCGACAAGAAGCACCCCGACGAGGTGATCAACTCCACCGTGAAGTCGATCCTCGCCCTGCAGGACGGCGACGGCAGCTTCCGCTACTGGCCGTCGTCGTGGTGCGCGTCCTCGTGGACCAGCGCCTACGCCACCCTGACCCTGGCCCGCGCGAAGGAGGTCGGCTTCACCGTGCCCGCCGATCGCCTGGCCCGTGCGGAGGGCTTCCTCAACAAGGTGGTGGGCGGCTCCTGCCACCCGTGCGAGCTCTGGTGCGACGACGAGACGCGCGTCTTCGCCGCCTACGTGCTGGCGCGCATGCAGAAGCCGAAGGCGTCCAGCTACGCCGAGTTCTACGCCCGGCGGGAGAAGCTCTCGCTGTTCGGCCGCGCGCTCCTGGCCAACGCGATGTTCGTCGGGGGAGGCGACCGCGCCGACGCCAAGGCGCTGCTCCAGGAACTCCTCAACTTCGCCAAGGAGTCGCCCAGGGGCGTGCACCTGGAAGAGGTCAACTCGAGGACCTACGCCACGTACTTCCAGTCGGACACGCGCACCACCGGCGTGGTGCTGCAGGCGCTCACCGACATCTCGCCCGATCACCCGTACGTGGGGAAGATGACGAAGTACCTCACCGGCGTGCGGCAAGGCGACGGGCAGTGGCGCTCCACCCAGGAAGCGGCCTTCTCGCTGATGGCGCTCACCGAGGTGCTGCGCACCAAGGAGAGGGAGACGCCGGACTTCAAGGCCTCGGTAGCGATGGGCGCCGCTCCGCTGCTGGAGGAAGCCTTCAAGGGCCGCTCGATGGTGACGAAGACGAAGGCCCTTCCGATGAAGGAGTTGCTGTCGAAGGCGGCCGGCGCGGAGCAGAAGCTGATCTTCAAGAAAGAGGGAACGGGCGTCCTCTACTACTCCGCGCTGCTCAAGTACGCGCCGAAGCAGTTGCCCACGTCGTCTCTCGACAACGGGCTCTTCGTGCAGCGCTGGTTCGAGCCGTACGCGGGCGGCGGGCAGACGACGAAGTTCTACGCGGGCGACCTGGTGCGAATCCGCGTGCGCGTGGCGACCAACCAGGAGCGCCACTGGGCCGCTTTCGAGGTGCCGCTGCCGGCGGGCCTGGAGCCGGTGGACACCTCGCTGGCCACCACCGCGAAGCTGACCCGCGCGCCGGACGAAGAGGAGCGGGACGTGGGCTACGAGGACGAGGGGTACGAGGACGGCTACGAGGGCTCCGCGGAGGGGGGCGACTTCGACGATCCCTGGCGCTACTCCTTCTGGACGCCCTTCAACCACACCGAGATGCGCGACAGCCGGGTGGTGGTGTTCGCGGATCACCTCCCGCCGGGGGTGCACGTCACCAGCTTCGTGGCCCGTGCCACCACGCCGGGCACCTACATCCTCAAGCCGGCGAAGGGAGAGCTCATGTACGAGCCCGAGGTGTGGGGGCGCAGCGAGGGTGGCAGCTTCGAAGTCGTCCTGCCGCAGACGGTCAGCCAGAAGTGACAACTCTCCCCCCTCCCTTGGGAGAGGGCCAGAGAGCGGGGAGACCCTCCTTGAAGCGAAGACGGATGAAGTTGGCGCTGGTGGTCGCGCTCGCGGCGCTCACCCCGGCCATCGCCTTCATCGCCGCGCCGCTCCCCGAGGGGCTGCTGGACTACCGCCCCATCCTCTCGGTGAAGCTGCTCGATCGCGACGGGGGCCTCTTGCGCGAGCTGCGCAGCGCCTCCGACGGCCGCTCGACGCCCCTGGCCCCGGCGGAGGTGCCCGAGCACGTCCGCGCGGCCTTCCTCGCGGCGGAGGATCACCGCTTCTACGGCCACCTCGGCGTCTCTCCCACGGCCATCCTCCGCGCGGCCTGGCAGAACCTTCGCGCGGGCCACGTCGTGTCGGGCGGCAGCACCATCTCGATGCAGCTCGCGCGCACGCTTATCCCCCGGGAGCGCACGCTGTCCGGGAAGGTGCAGGAGGCCCTGTGGGCGCTGCGCCTCGAGGCCCACCTCTCCAAGGAGGAGCTCCTCACCCAGTACCTGAACCGGGTGCCCTTCGGGAACAACACCTTCGGGCTGGAGGCCGCCGCGCAGCTCTACTTCGGGAAGAAGGCGAAGCACCTCTCGCTGGGCCAGGCGGCGATGCTGGCGGCCATTCCTCGCGGGCCCACCGCGTACAACCCGTACAAGAAGCCGAAGGCGCTGGAGGATCGCCGCGGCTGGGTGCTCACCCGCCTCGCCTCGACGGAGCTCGCCACCGCCCTTGACGTGGAGAAGGCGCGGGCCACCCCGGTCGATCTCACCGCCTTCCAGGCGTCCTTCCGCGCGCCGCACTTCGTGGAGTTCGTCGCCAGCCACCTCGACGCCTGGGGCCTGCGGGAGGCGGCGGTGGTGCAGACCTCGCTCGATCCACGCGTGCAGCCGATGGTGGAGACGCAGGTCGCCGAGGAGGTCTCCCGCCTCTCCGAGCGCCGCGTCTCCTCTGCGGCGTCCATC
This sequence comes from Myxococcales bacterium, assembly GCA_020846875.1. GTDB lineage: Bacteria > Myxococcota > Myxococcia > Myxococcales > Myxococcaceae > JADLDB01. The sequence goes on from JADLDB010000160.1 coordinate 64,551, forward strand.
GTGGTGGACAACGCCACCGGGCAGGTCCTCGCCTACGTCGGCTCCGCGGACTTCTTCAACGCGGCCATCGGCGGGCAGAACGACGGGCTGCAGATGAAGCGGCAGCCGGGCTCGGCCTTGAAGCCCTTCGTCTACGCCGAGGCCTTCCGCACCGGCTACACCCCCGCCACCGTCATCCCCGATCTCGAGACGGCCTTCGGCGCGCCCAAGGGCAGCTACGCCCCGAAGAACTACGATCGCCGCCTGCACGGCCCGGTGCGCGCGCGCGAGGCCCTGGCCAACAGCTACAACGTCCCCGCGGTGCGGGTGGCCGACGACGTGGGGCTGCCGCAGGCGCTCGCGGTGCTGCACCGGGCCGGCTTCGAGTCCCTCTCCAGGAGCGCCGAGCACTACGGGTTGGGGCTCGCCCTGGGCAACGGTGAGGTCTCGCTGTGGGAAGCGGCGCGCGCGTACTCGGGCCTCTCCCGCGGAGGCCGCTTGGAGCCGCTGCAGCCGGTGCTGCGCGCGTGGAAGGCCGACGGGACGGAGCTCTCCATCCTCCGGGAGGTGGCGCCCCGCCGCTTCGCAGACGCCCGGGCCGTCGCGCTCGTCACCCACATCCTCTCGGACAACGCCGCCCGCGCCCGCGCCTTCGGCCTGGACAACGCGCTGCGGCTCCCGTTCCCCGCCGCGGCCAAGACGGGCACCTCCAAGGGCTACTCCGACAACTGGACGGTGGGCTTCACGAAGGAGCGCACGGTGGCGGTGTGGGCCGGCAACTTCGACGGCACGCCGATGGTGCACGTGTCGGGGATCACCGGGGCGGGGCCGATCTTCAAGCGCGTCATGCTGCGGGCGATGGACGGCCTCATGCCCGCGCCGCTCGTCGAACGCCGCGGCCTCGAGTCCGCGCGCATCTGCCCCTTGTCCGGCGGGCTGGCCGGCTCGTCCTGCCCCGGGGCGATGGAGGAACTCTTCGTCGCCGGCACCGCGCCTGGGCACTCCTGCGAGATGCACCGGGAGCTGTCCGCGGGGCTGTCCGAGGGGCTGAAGCAGCGCTGCCTCCAGTTGGCCGCCGCCGAAGGCCGCCTGGTCGATCTCGGCCTCGACTTCTACGACTGGGCCCGCAACGAAGGCCTGTCCCGCGAGCCGTGGCTGGCGGCGATGTGTCTGGGGAAGGACGGCGCGGCGGCCCAACGCGGAGGCAACGCGCGCATCCTCCACCCGGCGAAGGGCGACGAGTTCCTCCTCCTCGCCGACCTCCCGCTCGCGGACCAGGCGATCCCCGTGCGCATCCGCGCGACCCCCGGCCTCGGCGCCCTCTCCGTCCTCGTCGATGGCCAGCCCTCCGGCACGCTGCAGCCGCCCTTCACCGGCCGCATCCCCGCCACCCGCGGCGCCCACGTCCTCGAAGTGCGCGATCCGCAGGGCCTGGTGCTGGACTCGGTGCGCTTTCTCGTCCGCGAAGAAGGCCGCCTGTAACCACCCGTTCACAGGCCCTCTCCTCAGGAAATGAGAGGAAACCTGCACGGATCTCCCGGCGAGAACTGCTGTATGCCAGTACTTCTCGACAGGGGTTCGCGGGGACAGTCGGTGGTGGAGCTGCAGCGCAGCCTCCGCGCGGCGGGCTTCAACCCGGGAGGCGTCGACGGCGTGTTCGGCGAGCACACGCGCGCGGCGGTAGTGGCCTTCCAGCGGGCGAACGGCCTCGCGGTGGACGGCGTGGTGGGCGCGAACACGTCGTCGGCCCTGCGGCGCTCGCTGGAGGTCGATCGCTTCGAGCCTTCGCCCACGCCGCCGTCCTCCTCCGGCGCCGATCGCACCGCCGTCATCCACAGCGTGAGCCACCGCGGGCAGCGCGATCAGCTGGTGACCGGGCAGCTCACCGTCAACGGCAACAGCTACACCTTCCGCAGCGGGGGCTACGCGCGCGGCAGCCTCCCCACCGGCGAATACGAGGTGACGCCGCACCTCTGGAGCCGCAGCAACCAGTCGATGACCGTCGGCGGCGTGGGCTTCAGCTTCGCGATGAGCGACAAGTACGATCCACGCGTGGGCGCCACCCGGCGGCTCTTGCGGATCCACCCTGACGGCGCCTCACCCGGCACCGAGGGCTGCGTGGGGATCGTCGGTGACGCCGCCACCCAGCGCCGCTTCCGCGAGGACATGCGCGCCGAGCTCCAGCGCCACGGGGGCCGCTTCACCCTCTCGGTGCGCTGACGCCGTCTCAGCGGCCGATGATGCTCGTGATCGTCATGAGCAGGTTGGCGGCGAGGCTCAGGCACCCCAGCACGATGCCCACCATCGCCAGCTCGGCGCCCTTCTGCTGACCGCCCGAAGACGCGATCTGGTTGCGGGCGATGATCCCGGTGATGATCGCCCCCACCGCGAAGGGGAAGCAGCAGAGGATCCCCAGCACCAGCGAGACGATCGCCAGGGGGTTGGTCACCACCGGCACCGTCGACGGCGTGGAGAAGGTGGAGATCGGCTCGCTGGGCGAGCGCCCGCCCCAGTCGCCCCCGGGACGCGGCGCACCCGTCGGACTGCCGCCCAGCCCCGGCCACGGCTGGTGCGTTGGCGGTGGCGCTCCCCCCATCCCCGGCCAGGGCTGACTCGCCGGCGGCGGCTGCGAGGTGGGTGGCGGCTGGGTCTGGCCCGTCGACTCGCGCGGCACCTCGAAGCTGGCCGTGCACGCGCGGCAGGTGAGGCGCCCGCCGGGCGTCCCTTCGTTGTCGCTGCCACAGTTCGGACAGAAGACCTTCATGGCGACCTCCTACAGCACTCCCCGGGCCTTGATCTCCAGGTACTTGTTCACCGCGGCCAGGCCCAGCTCGTTGGCCTCCACGTCCACCACCGTCACGCCGTCCTGAGCCACCTTGCGCTTCATCGCCTCGCGCTCCAGCAACAGCTCGCTGGCCACCGCGTGCTGGTAGGCGATCTCCGCGTCGGGCGGCGGCGTCTGGAGCAGCCGGGCCAGCGCCGCGTCCTTCACCGACAGGCAGAGGGGCACGTGCCGCTTCGCCAGCCGCCGCAGCGGATCGACCATGGTGGCCGCCTGATCCTCGTCGATGAAGTCGGTGAAGACGCACAGCAGGCTGCGCTTCAACAGCCGCACGTTGAGCTCCTTGAAGAGCGCCAGGTAGTCCACGTACGTGAGGTTCGTCTTCGCGGTGTACAGCGCGTCGACGATCTTCCGGTACTGCAGGCGGCCCGCCCCCGGCGCCAGGTACGACTTCACCCCGTCGGCGAACACCACCAGGCCCACGCGATCGCCGTTCTTCACCGCCACGAAGGCCAGGAAGAGGGCGGCGTTGACCGCGTGATCCAATTTGGTCAGCCCCTCCACCCGCGCCGCCATCGAGCGGCCGGCGTCCACGCCGATCAACACCGTCTGGCTGCGCTCCGACTCCATCACCCGCGTCACCGGCCGGCTGCGCCGCGCCGTCGCCTTCCAGTCCACGTCCCGCACCGAGTCGCCCTGGGCGTAGTCGCGCAGGCGGGCGAACTCGGAGCCGCGCCCGTCCCGCCGCAGCTGCCGCAGCCCCAGGTTGACGAAGTCCAGCGCCGCGTCGGACAGGAGCAGCCGGCTCGCCCCGCGCATGTCGGGGAAGACGGACACCGCCACCGCCGCCGGCACCCGTCGCTCGTGCCAGGTGAGCCCCAGCGGCCCCAGCACGCGCACGTTCAAGTCGCCGAACTCGAAGCGCCCGCGCTTGTCGGGGTGCGCCAGGTAGTGCAGCCGAGCCCGGCTCTTCCCCGACACCGCCAGCGTGGAGACCTCGCGGTTCACCGAGAACTCGTCGGGGGCGTCGTCCTTGAGCGCCACCCGCACTCCCCGGCTCCCCGGGTTCACCACGTGCAGGACGACCCGGTTCTCCACGCCCACCTGCAGCCGCGACGGTAGCTCCCTCCACACCTGCAGCGCCGTCCGCCGCGCGCCCACGAAGTCGGCCAGGCCGAGGAGCACCACCGTCAGGTCCACCAGCACCACCAGCGGCCACACGCCCTCGATGAACCCCGCCACGATGGTGGGGATCGACAGGAGGCTCAAGGTGAGCCACAGGCGGCCGGTGGGGATCATCCGCGCGTCACCGGGGCACTTCGACCGAGCTGACCACCTCGCGCAGCACGTCGCCGGGGGTGGCGCCGTCCAGCTCCGCGTCGGGCGAGAGCAGCAGCCGGTGCTTGAGCACCGGGCCCGCCAGGTAGCGCACGTCGTCCGGCGTCACGAAGCCGCGCCCGCGCAGCGCCGCCAGCGCCTTCGCCGCCAGCAACAGGTGCACCGCCGCTCGTGGCCCGGCGCCGAGGCGGATGCGGGGGGACTTCCGCGTCGCCCCCACCAGCTTGCGCACGTAGGCCAGCACCGGCGGCTCGATGGTGACGTCCGCCATCGCGGCGCGCGCCTGCAGCACCTCCTCGCGCGTCATCGCCGGCCGTACGCCCGCGCGCTCCAGATCGCCGGAGTCGAAGCCGCGGTTGACCGCCACCAGGATGTCTTCCTCCTCCTTGTCCGACGGGTAGCCCACCTCCACCTTGAAGAGGAAGCGATCCAGCTGCGCCTCGGGCAGCGGGTAGGTGCCCTCGGACTCCACCGGGTTCTGGGTGGCGAACACGGTGAAGATGGGCGACAGCTGGCTCAGCTTCCCTTCCAGCGACACGCTGCGCTCCTGCATCGCCTCCAGCAGCGCCGACTGCGTCTTCGCCGGCGCCCGGTTGATCTCGTCGGCCAGCAGGAGGTCGGTGAAGATCGGCCCGCGCACCAGCACGAAGGCCTGCGTCTTCAGGTCGAAGATCGACGTGCCCAGGATGTCGGCGGGCATGAGATCGGGCGTGAACTGGATGCGCTTGAACTCCGCGCTCACCGTGCGGGCCAGGGCGCGCGCCATCAGCGTCTTGGCCACCCCGGGCACGCCTTCCAGCAGCACGTGGCCGCCGGCGATCAGCCCGCACAGCATCAGCTCCAGCGCCTCGTCCTGGCCGACCACCGCCTTGCGGATCTCGTGGAGGCCGGCCTCGCGCAGCCGGTTGGCCATGGTGACGGCCGCCGATCCGGGCGCGGCGGAGATGGGTCCGGCGGTGGGTGTCATACGGGGGCTCCCTGGAGGCGTTGGTGGAGGTGTCTTCGCGCGAGCGCAGCCAGCTTCGCTACCTCGCGTACGTCTTCTTCACTGTCGGCGGCTGACGCGGAGCGCGCCACGTCCAGAAGCGCGCGGGCCAGGTCCTTCCGGCCGCGCACCTCCAGGGCCGCGCCGATCTCCGCGGGCGTGCTCTTCCCCGACACGCCGGCGCGCGTGGCCATCTCCGCCGCCAGCTCCCGGGCGATCGACGCTGCGGCGTGGGCGTGGTGCCGCCCTTCCCGGTAGAGCCGGCTGGTGGCGAAGAGCGCGTCGGTGCTGCCCATGCGCAGCTCTTCCCGGGGAGCGCGGGGGCGCCCGAAGCGCCGCAGCGCCAGGGCCCAGAAGGCCACCCCCACCATCAACTGGGCGAAGGCGTAGTGCAGCCCGTAGCGCGCCGCGAACTCGCCCATCGAGCGATCGCCGGTGAAGCCGTGGTGGAACTCGTCGAAGGCCAGGACGGCCCCGTCCGTGGCGGTGTGCGCCAGGGACAGCCAGAACTGTGCGTTGTCCGCTACCCCCAGCGCCTTGTTGGTGGCCAGGTCCGGCGCGCCCAGCACGATGAAGTGCCCCTGGCCCCAGGGGATCAGCGCGACCACCACCTCGTCGAACTCCTCGTCGATCAACAGGGGCACGGTGCCCGGCGGCAGATCGAGGAAGGCCTTCACCTTCGTCTCCACGCGCTCCACGCCCCGGGTGTAGCGGCTCGGCTGGGCGGGGACCAGCGTCCGCACGTCCAGCCCGGCCTCGGCCCGCACCAGGTACACGTCCAGCGTCTCCAGGAGCGGGTTGTCCTGGAAGCTGGCGGGTGCGTAGAGGACGGTCGCGCCATTGCGGACGTGCTCGAGCAGCTTCTCGGTCTCGTCGTGGCTCACCGGCGGTGAGCGGAAGGCCTGGTAGCCGCGCTCCTTCTCGTCGGCGTCCTGCTCGTCGTCGGTGACGCCCGCATCGGAGCCGTCGAAGGCTGGCTTGTCCTTTCCGTGCTCGTCGGCGAAGGACACGCCCAGCAACACCAGGTTGCGCTGCGAGTCGATCACCGAGAGATCGGTCTGGTTGCGCTCCACCGCCAGCCCGGCCTCCTGGAGCAGCAGAAAGAGCGCCCGCGCGCCGTCCGGCTCGGAGCGGAAGGTGGACAGCCGATCCGCGAACGCCCCCCGGCGCGCGCCCTTCAAGATGAAGGCGCCCAGCACGGCGAGCAGCAGCACGCCGCCCACCAGCAGCACGGGGAAGCGATCACGCACGGGCGCCAGCCTCCTCGGCCCGCAAGGCCAGCAGCGGGCCGGCGGTGAGCCGGAAGGTGGCGTAGGACGACTCGCTGGCGTCGAGATTGCCGTACCAGACGAAGTCGAAGCGCCGGGTCAGTTCGCGGAAGGGCGGCTTCAAGTCCGACGGGCCCTTGAAGGCCGAGAGGTACTCCCAGTTGCTGCAGGTGGGATCGTAGTCGATGGCCCCGTCGCGGTGCAGGCGCGAGAGCAGCGCCAGGTACAGGTGCCGGATCGCCTCGCGGAACTGTCCCCGCGCCGCCAGTTGGTCGGCGATGCTGGCCCACCCCTCGGGCGGCCGGGACAGCGCGCTCATCGGATCGTCCGACAGGGCGCTCTCGGAAACAGCGCCACTCTCGTCCACGGCCGTCTCCTCGGTCTTCTTCCGCTTCCAGTTGCGCAGCAGGATGTACAGCAGCACCCCGGCCACCACGGCGATCGCCACCAGCATCACCGCGTTGGCGCCCACCATCGGGCTGGCGCCGGCTGAGACCACGACGGGATCGACCTTCGGGTCGCGCTTGCGCAGCCACTCGAAGATCGCCCTCCAGAAGTCCTCCCACAGCTTGCCCAGCCAGCTCTGCGACGCCTCCTCCTCGGGCGGCGCGTCCTTCGGGCGATCCTGCACGGTCTGGAACTCGGACCGGCCCAGGATCTGTCTGGCCGCGGCCCGCGAGGCGCTGGCGTCCGACGGCTGGGAGCGCAGCGCTTCGGACACGAGCCGCAGCCCCGCGCGCAGGTCGTCGGCCGCCGCGTCGCAGTCTTCCTCGTCGAAAGCCCGGCGCTCCACGCGCGCCACGAATCGGGCCAGGGCCGTCTGCTCGCCGGGCGCCATCGCGTCCACGCCGTCCAGCGCGTCGGTCTCGACCAACTCGATCAGCTCGCACCGCGCCACCACGCGATCGACGCGCTGCTTGAGGGCGCTCGCCGCCTGGCCTTCGCCCGGCCAGAGCGCCGCCAGCACCACCGCGGCGCTGAGCGCTACGCCCTTCGCCCGGCGCCTGCGCGGGAGCTGCTCCACGGCCGCCACCAGATCCAGCCCTTCCTGGCGCACGCGCCCGTCGATGAGCAGCAGTGCTCCGGTGGCCGCCCGCAACGGCTCGTAGAGGGCGAAGGTGGTCGCGGCGATGGTGGCCAGCCAGGTGGGGTTGTCCAGCGAGGCGAAGCGATCGACGAAGGTGAGATCCAGGCCCAGCACCGAGCGCCCGAGGTACAGGAGCAGGGAGATGAAGAGGTGCAGGTTGAGGCCCACCAGCAGTTGGGTGAGGCCGCACCAGCGCACCCAGGCCGCGGTGTGACGGGCCGGCCCCAGCAGCCTCGACGAGGTGCCGTAGACCCGCAGCGCCCCGCCTTCGCCGCGCATGGTGGTGGCGTAGGCGACGGCGTGGGCGCCCAGGAAGAAGAAGCCGATGCTGGCGGTGAACAGCCACAGGAGGAGGTTCAGCGTGGCCACCACCGCTGCGGTGGTGATGAGGCTCGGCGCGCGCTTGAGGGCCGAAAGGAAGCTCTGCCGCACGCTCGGCTCGCCGGGCCCCAGGAGCTGGCGCTCGAGGTAGGCGCAGGCGGCCCCCTGAGACACTGCCCGGAAGGCCCAGGCCGCAGTGAAGAGCGCCACGGGTAGTGAGAGCGGCTCGTTCCGGCGGATCGCCTCGGCGAGGGTGAAGAGCGCCGCCACCAGCGCCGCGCCCGCGGGCAGGGTCAGCGCCCACACCCCGGTGGACGTGGCGCAGGTGCGGACCGCCGCGTCGAACAGCGCGATCGGCCCCCGCGGCTTGAGCTCGAGCGCGTCGACGGCCATGGCTTACCGGCTGAAGATCCCCGCCAGCCCGTAGAAGCCGGCGTAGAGCACCGCGAGGGACAGCAGCGCCAGCAGGACTCCGCCCGCCGACCAGTCGTTTCGCGCCACCAGCTTGCGCACCTTCTCCAGCCGGGCCGCGAGGCACTTCGCGCAGCGGTTGATGCCTTCGAACTGCGTGGTGCACTCGGAGCAGATGACGTTTCTGCACTCGACGCAGATGCCGAGGCCCGACCGCTCGGGGTGGTAGTGGCAACGCCCGGAGCCCAGACTCATCGCGTCAAAGCGTAGCCCACGCTGGCCGGCCCCTGCGCGAAATCGAGGGAGACGGGGAGTCCGGGGAGGGAGCGTCCACGCGCGCGCTCAAGGGCAACGAAGTCAGGCGCTTGTGCGTGGCGTTGCGGCTGCAAGGGCGCCTCGCATGAGATCGAACCAGCGGGCGGCAGGGCGGCGGAAGAGCGGGCGGGCACCCACGAAGCAGTCACCCATCTACGAGCTATGGGGCCCACCCATCGCTCACAGGCTGCCCACGGAGGACCCGGTGGCGTGCCCGATGGATCAACTGGAGATCCTCTCGCGGCTCGGCGTCGTGCTCCTCGATGGCCTCGAGCTGCGCATCGACGTCGACGCCCTGACGATCACCTTCACCGCTCCCGTGCACGTCTCCTGCGTGAAGACGGTCCTCGCGGAGCTTCCCGGCGCGGAGCGAATGGACCCGGACACCTGGCTGGTGCACCAGGTGAAGGTGGACTCGGCCACACTCGACGAGTTGCTGGCCGGGCAGCTCGAGCCTTCCGAGCTCTTCAGCGCGGGCGGAGCGACGCTCCTCATCCTGGCGCAGGCAGAGTTCCCCGCGCTGGTGGGCGAGGCCACCACCATCGGGATTGAGACGATCGTCTCTTTGGGCGTGTTGAGCGAGCGCTCAGCCCAGGGGCTCGCCGACGCGCTGTCCCGGACCGAGGCCACCCTGGTGGTGTTCCCCAGCGCTGAGGCCGATCCGGTCTTCTACACCAGCCCCCTGGGCCAGCTCCCCCGGCGCCTCAACGAGCTGCTCGAGGACGCGGCGGGCTTCAGAGATCGGCCGATCTTCGCGCTGCCCGGACAGCAGGCCGGCGGCGGGCTGCCTTCCTGAGCCGCGAGGATCACAGCTCTTCGAGGAACTCGTCGTTGTAGGTGTACCGGGACAGGCGCTTGAGCAACGCCTCCATCGCCTCCACCGGCTTCACCTGGAAGAGCATACCGCGCAGCTTCCGCACCTTCTCGTACTCCTTGAAGCTGAACAGCTTCTCTTCTTTGCGCGTGCCGGACTGGGCGATGTTCATCGCCGGCCAGATCCGCTTCTCGGCCAGCAGGCGATCGAGGGTGATCTCCGAGTTCCCGGTGCCCTTGAACTCCTCGAAGATCACCTCGTCCATGCGGCTGCCGGTGTCGATCAGCGCGGTGCCGATGATGGTCAGCGTGCCGGCCTCCTCGGTGGCGCGGGCGGCGCCGAAGATGCGCTTGGGCTTCTCCAGGGCGCGCGAGTCCACGCCGCCTGAGAGGGTGCGGCCCGAGGAGTCGACCTCCTTGTTGTAGGAGCGGGCCAGGCGGGTGATCGAGTCCATCACCACCAGCACGTCCTTGCCGGCCTCCACCATCCGCTTGGCCCGCTCCATGGCCAGCTCGGCCACCTTGAGGTGGTGGTGGGTGTGCTGGTCGCTCGAGGACGCCAGCACCTCGGCCTTGATGTTGCGGCGCATGTCGGTGACTTCTTCGGGCCGCTCGTCGATGAGCAGCACCATCACGTGGATCTCGGGGTGGTTGGCCAGCACCGCCTGGGCGATCCGCTGCAGCATGATCGTCTTACCGGCCTTGGGCGGCGAGACGATCAGCGCGCGCTGCCCCTTGCCGAGCGGGGCGACCAGATCGAGCACGCGCGAGAGGAACTCCTTGGGCTGGTGCTCCAGCTTGATCCGCTCCACCGGATCCACCGAGGTGAGATCGCCGAAGTGGGGCAGGCGGGTGGCCGTCTCGACCGGTTGGCCGTCCACCGTCTCGACGCTGACCACCGTGCCCTTGAGCCCCTTCATCTGAGCCCGGGCCACCAGGTACTGGCCGGCGCGCAGGCGCAGCTTCTGGACCAGGTTCTTGGGGATCTCCGCGTCGTCGGGGCCGGGCAGCAGGCTGCGCTTCAAGCTGCGCAGCGCGGCGTTCTGGCCTTTCACGTCGAGGTCCAGCACCCCTTCCACCGTCTGCACCGGCACCTGCACCGGCTGGCCGGTCGCCTGGGCCTGGCGCATCTGCTGCTGCTGCTGCGCCTGCGCCTGCTGCTGGGCGATCCGCTGCTTGTGCTGATCGAGCTCCGTCGGGGTGAGGAAGACGTTTACCACCTGGCCGTCGGGCTGAATCACCTTGCGGTACGCCTGGCCGTCCTCCGCGAAGAAGACGGGGCTGCCCTTGCGGCGGCGGCGGCGGCGGCGCTTGCGACCCCCTCCCTGACCGGGCTGCCCGGGCTGTTGACCCATGGGCGCGGGCTGGCCGTTGCCGGCTGGCGGGGCACTGCTGGCGCCGTCTCCGGCGCCGGCCTCTTCGGGCCCGTCGTCGAGGCCGTCATCGTCTGAGTCGTCGCCGTCGTCGCTGCCGCCGGGGAGATTCGGGTCCTGCGGATCGGGCCAGTCCTGCTCGCTCATGGGCGCTCTCGCGTCGGCCGTCTGTGCTCGCCGTCGCGTCCTTCTTCCGTTGGGGGGCAGGGGACTGACCGCGGGGTGGGGCCTTTGGAGCCGTCACCGGGCCGCGCGTGCCCTGGCACCTGTCCGGGGTCCGCCATGGGCCCAAACGAGCAGGTGGGAAAGGTGTACCACCCGCGTCACTCGATTTCCACGAGGTATTCCAGGCGCGCCTGGATGGCCGGGTTCGTCACCATCCACGAGGCGGGGCCGAGCTTCTGGGCCAGGTCCTGCACCAGCGGGGGCAGGGGGTTGGGCACGCTCAGCGGCTTCTCCAGCAACGCCTCGGGGGCGACCGCGCCGATCGCCGTGCCCAGCGCGTCCAGGCCCCCGGAAGAGATGGTGAGCTCGACGTCGTCGCCCACCCCCGCCTTCTGCTTGGCCGCGGCGATGGCCGCCATCAGCCCACCGAGGTGATCCACCAGGCCCTTCTCCTTCGCCGTCTCGCCGCTCCACACCCGGCCCTGGGCGATCGCGTCCGCCGCCTCCTTCGACAACTTCCGGCTGGCCGCCACCTCGGTGATGAACGTGTCATAGAAGTCGTCGACCCACTTCTGCGCCGCCACCCGCTGCTCCTCGGTCCACGGCTCGTAGAGATCGGTGATCCCCGCCAGCTTCCCGCGGGAAATGCTGACCTGGCTCACCCCCAGGTCCTGCGCCAGTTGCTTGACCGCGGGCTTCAAGAAGAACACGCCGATGCTCCCGGTCAGCGTGGTGGGCGAGGCGTAGATCTCGTCTGCGCCCATCGCCACGTAGTACCCGCCCGAGGCCGCCGCGTCGCCCATGGAGGCGATCACCGGCTTGTTCTTCTTCGCCTTCAGCACCGCGCGGTACATGAGATCCGACGCCAGGCCGTCGCCGCCGCCCGAGTCCACGCGGATCACGATCGCCTTCACCTGGGGATCCTCCACCGCCTCGTTCAACGCCGAGACGAAGCTCTCCGCGCCCGCGATGAAGTCCCCGAAGGGCGAAGGGGTGTTCCGCCCGCCGGTGATGTTGCCCAGCACGGGGATGATCGCGATCTGCGGCCGCGTGCCCCACTCGCCGGTGCGGGTGTCGAACGGCCGGTAGCCCCTGGCCACCGCCGCGCCGGGCAGTTGCTCCTTGAGGAAGTCGTCGAAGGCGTCGGGCGTCATCACCCCGTCGATCTGCCCCACTTCCTTCGAGCGCCGCGTGGACTTGAGCCCTTCGTCCAGCGAGGCCTGCCAGGCCTCCGGGGTCAGCTTCCGGTACGCCAGCACGCGATCCGCCACCGTCTTCACCGAGGTGTCGAGGTACGCGGTGAGCGCCTCGCGCTGCTCGGCAGACATGTCCTCGCGGGTGAAGCTGTCGGGCGAGTTCTTGAACTTGCCGACCCGCGCCACGTCGACGGTGACGCCCAGCTTCTTCGCCGCGCCGCCGAAGTAGAGGACGTTCGACTTGAGCCCGTCGACCTGCATCATCGCCTCGGGCGCCGCGTAGATCCCGTCGCAGGCCGAGATCATCAGGTAGTCCGCGTCAGTCGCCGACAGCACGTAGGCGTAGACCTTCTTGCCCGCGCCCCGCAGCCTGACGATCGCGGTCCGCAGCTCATCTGCGCGCGCCAGCCCCACGCCGGCCCCCTCCACCTTGAGCACCACGCCGGCCAGCTCCGGATCGCGCGCCGCCCGCTCGAAGAAGCGCAGCAGCCGCAGGTAGCGATCCTCGGCGAGGATCCCGAACAGCGAACCCAGGTTGCCGCCCGGCGCCGAGCCGAGGTCGTTGAGGCTGACCACGGCGATGGACTTCTTCGGGATGATCGACGGGTACTTGTCGCCCGAGATGCGCACCGCGTACTGCCAGTTCTGCTGGCCCTCCACGAAGGCGATGCCCTGCGTGTAGCCGATGTTCTCCAGGTCGACGCCGAGGCCGAGGTGGAAGAAGAGCGGCACGCCTCCTTCGAAGCCGTGGCTCAGGCCTCCCAGCACCCGCAGCCCGCGGACCACCGAGGCCTGCAGGGTGTACTGGAGGCGGCTCTTCGAGGCCGGCAGGCTCTCCGGGGCGATCCAGTCCACGCCCAGGGTGACGCGCTCGCCCAACGGCCGCAGGCCCAGGCCCACCGTGTACTCGCGCTCGAAGCGGGTGATCCCGTTTCCGGGCGTGTTCACGTTGCGCACCATGAAGCCCAGCGACAGCCAGCGGGTGGGCCGCGTCTGCACGCCGAGGTCCGCCGACACCAGCCCCTGCACCGGGCCGCCGAAGAACCAGTTGATGTTGACGCCGAAGGACATGGCCTGAGGCCCACCGGCGAGGGACAGGGTCGTCTTCGCGCGCAGGTCCTGGCCCGACTGCCGCAGCCACTCGAAGGACAGGCCCAGGCCGCTCGCGTCACCTCCGCCGAGCGCGAAGAAGAGCGCGTCGTTGTCCATGCTGCGGGTGTTGCTGCGCTCGTGGAGGTACCAGGCGTTGAAGGTCCCCACGTGGGCGAGGCCGGCCGGGTTGTAGATGACGGCGGTGGCCTCGTCGGCGAAGGCCGAGGAGCCCGGCAAGAGGGTGGTGCCGCGCGAGAGATCGCTGGTGGTGACGGCCGCCGTCTGGGCGAAGGCCGAGGACGCGACTGCGACGGCGACGAGGACGGCGCGGTGGCTCATGCCCCGGCGGTGTAGCCCCGCCGACAGGCGGCGTCACCAGTCTTCCATGCCGTTTCTTCCTTCGAGGGGATCGCCGCTGCCCTTCTTGCCCTTGGTGCTCTTGCCGCCGCGATCTTCGCTGCTCCAGTCTTCGGTGCCCTGGCGGCCGTCCAGCGGATCGCCGGTCCGCGACACCTTCTCGCCCCCGCCTCCTTCGCCGCTGTTCACCAGGTACGTCACCATGCGGACCACCTCGCCCTTCAGTTGGCCGTACTCCTCGCCCTGGAAGGTGGCGCTCCTCACCGCGAGGCGCTTGCCGGACTTGAGATCGAAGTAGCCGAGGATCAGCTCCGACTTGTCCCCGGCCTCGAGCTCGCGCACCACGCCGATGATCGCCCGGTCCAGCTTGAGGCTGGTCGCGACGCTGCTCATCGTCGAGCCGCCCTTGTCCTTCATCGCCTCGCCGGCCAGGCGATCCATGAGCCCGTCGAAGGCCTGGTAGCCGGAGGTGGCAATCAGCTCCTGGGTCAGCTCCTGATCCTCAGGGGTCACCTCGATCATCGCGCCGAACTGCCGGAAGCCGGGGCGCTCGACGCGCAGCAGGTGCTTGCCCACCGGCAGGGTCTGCAGGGTGAAGGGCGCGTAGCCCTGGAACTCGCCGTCCAAGTAGACGCGCGCGCCCGCCGGCTTCGTCTTCACCGTGAAGTTGCCCCGCAGCTGGGCGTTGCGGCCGGTCGCCACCTGGGCCTTCAGCGCGAGGAAGTTCTGCGGGTAGCGCTTGCGATCGAGCTCATGGGTGGGCGCCAGGGCGAGCAGGTCGAGGATCGCGATCTTTGCCTCCTCGGCCTCCCCGCGGGCCTGAAGCGACGCCGCGTACATGGCCACCGCGTCGCACAGGCTGCCGCAGCTCTTCATCGCCGCCACTGCCTTGCCGTACTCCTTGATGGTGGCGCGCAGCTTGCGCTCGGCGTCCTCGTAGTTGCGGGCGTCGAAGGACGTCTTGCTCTCGGCGAAGCCCTGCTCGGCGCGCTTGAGCGACGCCGCGGCGTCTTCGTCCGGGGCCACGCCGAACAGCTCGTCCGACGTCTTGAGGTCGAAGCCCTGGTACTCCTCCAGGGCCGAGTTCATGTACTCCTCGAAGCGAAGGGTGGACTGCTCGGTGCCCTTGTCCATCGGGATCACCAGCGCCGAGATCCGCTTCGTCTTCGGCGGCGGCGCGCTCAGGGCGGGGAAGGCCAACACCATGGCGAGCAGCGCCACCCCCGGCCAACGACTTGGGGAGTTCGACTTCATACGAGCCTCACGGAGTGCCGAGGACGACGTTGTAACCAGGCTTGGACGACGCGGCCGCCACACCCACCGCGGTCGCGGTGCCCACCGCCACCACGCCCACCGCCGTCCAGAACCACCACTTCTTGTACACCGGGGCTCCGCCGCCCTGTTCCACCTCCGCCACCGCGACCGGCGCGAGGGGAGACGGCTGGTCCACGAAGTCCTTCACCCGGGCGGCCGCGGCCGCGAGGCTGGCGTCGTCGGTGAGGGCCACCTCGCCCAGCCGGTTGCCTGTCTCCACGTCCCACACCTCGAGCGGCGTGTCGGCGCCGCGCTTGACCGCCACCACCAGGAAGCGGGCCTTCATCACCTCCGCCAGCTTCTTCGCCGTGGGGGGCACCTTGCCGCTGCCCACGCCGTTGGTGAGTAGCGTGGAGGCCACCTCGCGCGCCTCGCCGTAGCCGGGGGCGGGCGACAGGGTGGCGTCGACGCTGGCCCCGCTGGAGCTGACGTCGGCGAAGGAGCCCGAGGTGACGAAGCCCGGACGGGTCAGCTTCACCAGGTGCCGGCCCGCGGGGACCGAGGGCGGCTCGGCCAGCGGCGTCAGCCCGATGAGCTTCTCCCGCAGCGTGACGGCCGCGCCCGCTGGCTTCGAGGTGACGGTGAGCGGCCCCATCCCCTTTCCGGCGACCTCCTGCCGGGCCTTGTCGAAGGCCTTCTTCGCCTCCTTCCCGTACACCTCGGCGTTCAGGTCGAGGTTGGGGTTGAAGAGGAGCGCGCGGGCGAAGGACTCCTGGGCCTTCTTCGCGCCCGCCTTCCCGGACAACTGCATGGACACGGCGCCGATGAAGAAGTGCACGTCGGCCAGGGTGGCGGCCGTGGCGCTCTCGGGGTGGGCGGTGAAGGCCTCGAGCGCCTTCTCGGCGTTGGCCAGCGCCGGCTCGTAGTCGAGATCGTCGAAGCCCTTCTTCGCCTCGGCGAACAGCTTCGCCCCCGACTCGTCGGCGGCGGGCGCAGGGAAGAGGGACTCGAGATCGGTCAGGTCCACCTTCGCCTCTTCCAGCGCGGAGGACAGCTTCACCTCCAGCACCTCGGCGGCGGGGGCCTGCTCGCGATCTGCGCCCACCACGAAGACGGCGGCGCGGGGCGGGAGCGTCGGCTTCGGGGGGACGGCGCCCTTCGCGGGGGCGGCCAGCACGACGAGGAGGAGAGGCAGCACGGCGGGCAGCCTAGCCCACCCATTTCGGTCCGCACCTCCGCCGTTTGACCGACGCCTGACCGCTTTCCCGTGCCCTTCCGAGGGCTTGGAAGGACCTGAGCGAAATCTTGAAGCGCGATCGGCACCTGTTATTGTCCGCGCCAACAGCGCTGTAGCACTCACGCAACTGTCGGGAAATCCAATGGAAAAGGCCGGCATGTCTGAACAGATGAGCATGTTCGCGAGCGAGGGCGAGGGCGAGAAGCGAACCGGGAAGGCGGGCAAGGCGGCCAAGGCGGGCAAGGCGGGGAAGCCGGGAGGTCAGGCGAAGGGGAAGGGCGGGCGGGGCGGCGGTGGGCGCGGAGGTGGCGGCGAGGGCGCGACGGGCGGCGGCGGCAACGAGCGGCCGATCAGCCTCGCGGAGGAGGCGCGTCGCCGGTACCTCAACTACGCGCTGTCGGTGATCACCGCGCGCGCGCTGCCCGACGTGCGCGACGGCCTCAAGCCGGTGCAGCGCCGCATCCTCTACGGGATGTGGAACGAGGGCGTCAGCGCCGACGCGAAGTACCGCAAGTGCGCGAACGTGGTCGGCGTGGTGATGGGGCAGTTCCACCCGCACGGGGATACGGCCATCTACGACGCGCTGGTGCGGCTCGCGCAGGACTTCTCCTTGCGCTACCCGCTGGTGGACGGGCACGGCAACTTCGGCTCGCTGGACGGCGATGCGCCCGCGGCCATGCGCTACACGGAGTGCCGGCTGCAGCGGCTGTCCGACGAGCTGCTGGGCGAATTGCAGATGAAGACCGTCGAGTTCCGCGCGAACTACGACGGGACGAAGCAGGAGCCGACGGTGCTGCCGGCGCGGATGCCCCAGCTCTTGATGAACGGCACCACCGGCATCGCGGTGGGCATGGCCACCAACATCCCGCCGCACCACCTCGGCGAGCTGATCGAGGCCTGCGTCGAGCTGATCAAGGCGCCGAAGCTGGAGACAAAGGACCTGCTCAAGTTCGTCAAGGGGCCGGACTTCCCCACCGGCGGGCAGATCCTCAACTCGAAGAAGGAGCTCAAGGAGATCTACGAGACGGGGCAGGGGGCGATCCGCCTGCGCGGCGAGTGGAAGCTGGAGGAGCGGGCCCGCGGCGGGCAGAACATCATCGTCACCTCGATCCCCTACGCGGTGAACAAGTCGACGCTGGTGACCCGGATCGGGGAGATCATCGGCGATCGCAAGCTGCCGGCGCTCACCGACGTGCGCGACGAGTCGACCAAGGACGTGCGGATCGTCATGGAGCTCAAGCGCGACTCCGACGCCGAGCTCGTCATGTCGTACCTGTACAAGCACACGCCCCTGCAGACGAACTTCAACGTCAACCTCACCTGCCTGGTGCCCACGGACAACCCGGAGGTGGGCACGCCCAAGCGGCTGGACTTGAAGACCATGCTGCGCCACTTCCTCGACTTCCGCTTCGAGGTGGTGACCAGGCGGCTCACCTTCCAGCTCGAGCAGCTCAAGGCGCGCCTGCACATCCTCGAGGGCTTCGAGAAGGTCTACGACGCCCTCGATGAGATGATCCGCATCATCCGCAAGTCGGAGGGCAAGGACGACGCGGCGAAGAAGTTGATCGCCCGGTTCAAGCTGTCCGAGCTGCAGGCCGACGCGATCCTCGAGATGAAGCTGTACAAGCTGGCCCGCCTGGAGATCCTGGTGGTGCAGAAGGAGCTCAAGGAGAAGCGCGCGGAGGCGCGGCGGATCGCGGAGCTCCTCAAGAGCGACCGGTCCCGCTGGGGGATCGTCAAGGAGGAGCTGACGGCGATCGGCAAGGCCTACGAGGACAAGCGCCGCACCCGCATCTCGGGGCCGGTGGAGGAGGTCGAGTACAACGAAGAGGCCTTCATCTCCGACGAGGACTCGACGGTGGTGATCACCCGCGACGGCTGGGTGAAGCGGATGCGGGAGCTCAAAGATCCGGCCTCCACCCGCATGCGCGAGGGCGACGAGCTGATGGCGGCGCTGAGCGGCAGCCTCAAGTCCAACCTGGTCTTCTTCTCCAGCCAGGGCGCCGCGTACGTCACCCGCTTCAACGACGTGCCCGCGTCCACCGGCTACGGCGACCCGGTGCAGAAGCTGTTCAAGTTCGACGATCTCGAGCGGGTGGTGGGGGCGCTGTCGCTCGATCCCCGGCTGCCGATCCCCGAGAAGCTGGTGGCGGTGTCGAAGAAGGGCTTCGGGCTGCGCTTCGCGCTCGAGCCGCACAAGGAGGCGTCCACCCGCGCCGGCCGCCGCTACGCGAGGCCTGCCAGCGGCGACGAGCTGATCGGCGTCGCGCCCTGCGGCGATCGCGATCTGCTGGCGGTGGTGACGAAGAAGACCAACGCGCTGGTCTGCAAGGTGAACGAGGTGAACGAGCTGGCCGGCCCCGGCAAGGGCGTCACGGTGATCAAGGTGGGCGCCGACGACGAAGTGATGGCCTTCCTCTGCACCGCGAAGAAGGACGCGGAGCTGGAGCTGGAGACGGCGAAGGGCCGCACCCTGAAGCTGTCGCCCGGCAAGTACGAGGTGACCTCGCGCGCCGGCAAGGGCCGGGAGATGTCGAAGAAGGACACGGTGAAGGTGGTCAAGCGGACGCTCGAGGTGGTGTCGCTGCCCGAGCCGCCGAAGTCGGACAAGCCCGAGAAGAAGTGAGGGATGAGCGCCATGGCGAAGAACTACGACGCGCAGAACATCCAGGTCCTCGAGGGGCTGGAGCCGGTCAGAAAGCGGCCCGCGATGTACATCGGCGGCACCGACGAAACCGGCTACCACCACCTGCTGTGGGAAATCGTCGACAACTCCGTCGACGAGGTGATCAACGGCTTCGCCTCGCGGGTGGAGGTGACGCTGCACAAGTCCGGCACCCGGGTGACGGTGGCGGACAACGGGCGCGGCATCCCCATCGACGTGATGAAGAAGTACAAGAAGCCGGCGGTGGAGGTGATCCTCACCACCCTGCACTCCGGCGGGAAGTTCGAGAAGGACAACTACACCCACTCGGGCGGGCTCCACGGCGTGGGCAGCTCGGTGGTCAACGCCCTGTCCGAGGAGCTGATCGTCCAGATCAAGCGCGGCGGGAAGCTGCACGAGCAGAGCTACGCGCGCGGCAAGGCCACCTCGAAGCTGAAGGCGGCCGGAGCCGCCCGGGGCACCGGCACCACCATCACCTTCGAGCCGGACACGGAGATCTTCGGCGCGAAGACGAAGTTCGATCCCGCGCTGATCCGCGAGCGGCTGGAGGCGAAGAGCTACCTGCACAAGGGCATGGAGGTGGTCTTCACCGACGAGACCGCGTCGCCGAAGACGGAAGAGACGTTCAAGCACGACGGCGGGATCGCCGAGTACATCCAGAAGGTGATGGCCGAGCGCGGGAAGGGCAGCGTGCCGATGGGCGCGGCGCCCTTCTACAAGGCCCACGAGAACGGCGTGCGGCTGGAGCTGGCGCTCGCCTGGACCGAGGCCACCGACGAGTACGTGAAGAGCTACGTCAACGGCATTCCCACGCGGAACGGCGGCACCCACGAGAACGGCTTCAGATCGGGCGTGGTGAAGGCGGTGCGCAACTACATCGAGACGCACAGCCTGACGCCCAAAGGCGTGTCTCTCACCGCGGAGGACATTCGCGAGGGGCTGGTCTGCATCCTGTCCACCTACGTGATCGAGCCGCAGTTCCAGGGCCAGACCAAGGACCGCCTCAACAACCCCGAGGCGCAGGGCCAGGTGGACAACGTGGTGCGGCCCGCGGTGGAGAAGTGGCTCAACGACAACAAGACGATCGCCGAGGCGGTGGTGGCGCGGATCATCCTCGCGGCGCGGGCCCGGGAAGCGTCGCGCGCGGCCAGCCAGGCGGTGTCCCGCAAGAGCGCGGTCAGCCACAAGCTGAACCTGCCCGGCAAGCTGGCGGACTGCAGCTCCACCGATCCTTTCGACAGCGAGCTGTTCATCGTCGAGGGTGACTCCGCAGGCGGCTCGGCGAAGCAGGGGCGCGATCGCCACACCCAGGCGATCCTCCCGCTGCGCGGAAAGGTGCTGAACGCCGAGCAGGCGTCCACCGACAAGGTGTCGGGCAACAAGGAACTCCAGGACATCGCCAGCGCGCTCGGGTGCGGCCTGGGCGCGGATCTCGATCTGACGCGCCTGCGCTACGGGAAGATCTTCCTGTTGATGGACGCCGACAGCGACGGGCAGCACATCTCTACGCTGCTGCTCACCTTCTTCTACCGGCACATGCGGCAGCTCATCCAGGCCGGGCACGTGTACATCGCCCAGCCGCCGCTCTACCGGGTGGATCTCGGCAAGGAGACCTTCTGGGCGCTCGACGACGAGCACAAGGAGCAGATCATCAAGCACCACGCGAAGGGCAACGTGAAGCCCAACATCATGCGCTTCAAGGGCCTGGGGGAGATGACCCCCGACGACCTGAAGGAGACCACCCTCGACCCGACCAAGCGCCTCACCTTGAAGGTGCAGATCGACAACGAGCTGGAGACCGACCGCACCATCAACGATCTGCTCGGCAAGGACGTGTCGGCCCGCTTCAAGTTCATCATGGAGCGCGCCGCAGACGTGAAGGAGCTCGACGTCTAAGTCGGCGTGATTTCAGCGCTGCTGACGGACCGGGCAGGCCGCCATTGGACAAAGCGTGACTGAACGGATACTCGTGAGGCGCTGCTCCTCGAAAGGGAGCGGTCGGATCCGCTCTGGTCGCGGCTTCCGTTTTTCAAAGAGAAAGCAAGAGAGCAAATGGCAACTGGTACCGTGAAGTGGTTCAACGACGCGAAGGGCTTCGGTTTCATCCAGCAGGACAATGGGGGCCCGGACGTCTTCTGCCACCACACTGCGATCAACATGCAGGGCTTCCGCACCCTCCAGGAAGGTCAGAAGGTGGAGTTCGAGGTGAAGCAGGGCCCCAAGGGCCTGCAGGCCGAGAACGTCCGCGCTGCTGGCGCCTGATCGACGCGGTGAGACGCCGCGAGTGATCGCGGAAGACACGGCCCGGTTCCACCACCGCGTGGGGCCGGGCCGAGGTGTTTTGGGGGAGGCCCTTACGTCAGGTTGCTCAACGGTCCGCGGCAGAAGGCGGGATCGCCGTAGGTGGTGACGTCGCTGCCAAGGCCTTTGACGATCGAGAGCAGCAGATCGTTGTGGTACTGGCTCTGCCAGCGCACGTAGCGGCCCATGCGGAAGCCGGCCCCGCCGCCCGCCAGCACGAAGGGCATGTCGTCGTGGGCGTGCACGTTGCCGCGCGACACGTCGGATCCCCAGTACAGCAGCGAGTGGGCCAGCGCGTTGGAGCCGTCGGCCTCGCTGATGCCTTCGAGGCCGGCGAGGATCCGCGCCACCTGCTCGCAGATCCACGCGTCGCGCAGGGCCACCAGCGCGCGCGTCGGGTCTCCGTCGGAGAAGTGGGTCAGGTTGTGCACGTCGGTGGTGACGCACTTGGGCGGCGAGGCGGTGTCGCAGATGAAGGGCATGGCGACGTGGTTCATCGCGTCCGAGAACATCAAGGTGGCCACGCGGGTGAGATCGCACCGGAAGGCGAGCAGCATCAAGTCGATCTGCAGGCCGGAGACACGGGGCATCTCCATCTCGGCGGTGTAGTCGATCGCGCCGGGATCTCCCGGGTTGGTGCAGGTGCCGGTGGGCAGCGCGGTGACGCGGCGCTCCAGATCGCGCACCAGGGTGAGGTGGTGATCGAGCCGCGCCTTGTCGGAGGTGCTGACGTTCTTCTTGAGCGCGGCGAGCTGCTCCTGCACCGCGTCCAGCACCGACTTGCGCCGCGCCCGCACCTTGTCCAGCTCGGTGGGCGGCATGCCCGAGTCCATGAACAGGGTGCGGAAGGTGAGGCGGGGATCGTTCTGCGGCAAGAGTGGCTGGTTGGGGCCCGAGTAGCTGACCACCCCGGCCACGTTGGCCAGCAGGGTGTGCACGCCCAACTGCAGGCTGCCCACGCGGGTGCCCTGCCCGATCACCCCGACGAGGTGCTGATCGATGGACGCGCCCTTCGCGTAGCCGGCGCGGCTGCCGTTGTTGCCGACGAAGTTGCCGGCGTCCAGCTTCTGGCCGGTGAGGAAGGCCCCCACGCCGCGCTGGTGCTGCTCGCCGGGACCGGACAAGGCCACCGACATGTCGAGGCCGCCGGTCATCAGGAGCTGCGGCTTGAAGCGCTCGAGCGAGGTGTGGACGCTCTTCAAGGCGAAGTCGGACTCGTTGGCGCCGGCGGTGGGGAACCACTGCGGCGTGAAGACGCCGTTGGCGTGGTACACGGCGATGAAGCGCTTCGGCGGCGGCGTGGGCTGGGCGCGGGCCACCCGGGGGATCAGCGCCTCCAGCGCCGGCAGGCCGATCATGATGCCTCCCGCGCCCCGCAGGATCTGGCGGCGGGACAACCTCATGGCGTCATCTCCGGGTTGGCGTTCATCCGGAAGGCGTCGGACTCGACGATGCCGAGGAACAGGTCCTTGAAGCTGCCGCCCGACTTGAAGAAGCGGTCGGCCAGCCGGGTGGTGGTGCACTCGTCGGCCTCGGTGAGCTGCCGCCCGAGGGCGAAGCGGTAGAGCTCCTTGGACACACAGGCGTGCACCCGCGGGCTCTTCGCCAGCTTCGCGGAGAGGTCGTTCACGTCCACCAGCGGGCCGATGAGGCTCAGCTCCCGGGAGGCGACGATCGCGCCGGTGACGTCGAGCGGCTTGCCGTTCTCGGTGTCGCGCCACAGGCCCATGCCGTCGTAGTGCTCGAAGGTGAAGCCCACCGGGTTGATGATCTTGTGGCAGGCGTTGCAGGCGGGATCGGTGCTGTGGTCCGTGAAGCGGTCGCGGGTGGTGGCGCTGGTGGACGGCGCGGGCGGGGTGATGGGGACGCCGGCCGGAGGAGGAGGCGGCGGCTCGCACAGCAGCTGATCGAGCACGAAGATGCCCCGGCGGACCGGCGAACTGCCGTCGGGCAGCGACTTGAAGGCGAGGAAGGCGGGCTGCACCAGCAGGCCGGCGCGGGTGCTACCGGGCATCTCGTTGCGGACGAAGGCCGAGCTGGGCGCCGCGGGCCCGTACATGCTCATCGAGTCGTTGGTGAACAGGACGCTGGACGAGAGCAGGCCGGGCAGGGTGCCCTCGTGGCTCAGCACGTCGCGCACGTACAGCTCGAGCGACGTCTTCCAGGCCTGGGCCAGGGGGCGGGAGAACTGCGGGAAGGTGCCCACGTCTTTCTCGGTGGTCTGAATGCCTCCGAAGTTCAGCCACAGGGAGAAGAAGCGCAGCATGCCGTCGATCGCGCGGGGATCGTCGAGCATGCGCCTGGCCTGCGCAGCCAGCCCTTCCTGCGTGTCCAGCGCGCCCGTCTCGGCGGCGTTGAGCAGCTCCTCGTCGGGCGTGGAGGCCCAGAGGAAATAGGAGAGGCGGGTGGCCAGCTCGTAGCCGGACAGGGTGACGGTGGGCACCGGCACCACCGCCACCGCCGACTCGTCGCGGTAGAGGAACTGGGGCGACTGGAGCATCACCTGCAGCGAGTACTGCACGGCGGTGTCGAAGTCAGCCGCGGCGAGGGTTGTGGTGAAGAGGGTGGTGAGGGACGCCGTCTCGTCGGCGGTGAGCGGGCGGCGGAAGGCCTTGCGGCCGAAGGACTGGAGGAACTGCTGGCCACAGGCGGCGTCGCCGGTGCTGCAGGGGACGATCAGCGACTTGCGGTTGGTGACGGCGTCGACGGACAGGGCCTCGGCGGCCTCGAGGTAGCGCGAGACGTAGTCGGGGCTGACCTGGTTGAGCGAGGTGTCGTTGTCGAGGAGGTGGGCCAGAGGCTCGCGGGGAAAGTCCTTCGCCGGGCCGGTGGTGTCTGCGAGCAGGTCGCGCACCGTGTTGTCGTACTCCGGGCGGGCGAGCAGCCGCAGGGGCGTCCCGCGGGTGACCTGCACGGTGCACTCGGCGGGATCCGGCGGGTCCGGTGGATCCGGAGGATCGGGCGGCTGGGTGTTGCTGCGGCAGCTCGCCACGGACAGCAGGACGAGCGTGAGGTGCAGGGGGATCCGCATCGGGGGAGGAGGCTAACTTGCCAGCACGCTCCGCGCCCGGTCAAAGGGTTGCGAATCCCAGGGGGAGTCCGTCAGCGGAAGAGGCGCTTGCACGTCCCCGCCGCGTGGGTCAAAAGGCCCCGGGTTTTGAGAGAATCGGGGCGTAGCGCAGTCTGGTAGCGCGTCTGCCTTGGGCGCAGAAGGTCGTCGGTTCGAATCCGGCCGCCCCGACAAGTGAATACGCGCCCGTAGCTCAGCTGGATAGAGCATCGGCCTTCTAAGCCGAGGGTCGTGGGTTCGAGTCCCGCCGGGCGCACTTTGAAGGGCTTCGTCAGTCGTTGACGGGGCCGGAGCGGTCGGGTACTCGACGCCCGCGTTTTCGAGCTGGAATACGGCGATCTTAGCTCAATTGGTCAGAGCGCAGGATTGTGACTCCTGAGGTTACCGGTTCGATCCCGGTAGGTCGCCCACGCTTCATCAGCGCCTATAGCTCAGCTGGATAGAGCATCGGCCTTCGAAGCCGAGGGTCGGGGGTTCGAATCCCTCTGGGCGCGCTCGCTGTGATCCCCTTCTTCGAGCTGCCGGCGCTGAATCTGCCCTTCGGGCAGAAGATCGACGTCTTCGGGGTGCTGTCGACGATCGGCGTCGTCGTCGGCGCGCTGCTGGCCGAGCGGGCGGCGCGGCGTGAGGGGCTGGACCTCCAGCCGCTGCGCGGCGTGGTGCCGTGGCTGGTCGGGCTGGGGCTGGTCGGCGGTCACGCGATGCACGTCTTCCTGTACCACCCGGAGCTGCTGAGCCGGGATCCGTGGATCGTCGTGCGGATCTGGGACGGGCTGTCCTCGACGGGCGGGGTGCTGGGGGCGCTGCTCGGCTTGTTCGTCTACTTCCGCCGGCTCCGCCTGCCGGTGACGCCGTACCTGAACGCCCTGGCGCTGGGGACGGCGCCGGGCTGGGCGATCGCGCGGGTGGGGTGCTTCCTGGTGCACGATCACCCGGGCGCGCGGACGAACTTCCCGCTGGCGGTGGCCTTCCCGGTCGCGGGGTACGGCGGGCCGCGGCACGACCTGGGCCTGTACGACGTCTTCGTGCTCCTGGCGATCACGGCGGTGCTGTACGTGTCCGCGCGACGAGCGCCGAGGCCCGGCCAGCTCATGGGGATCCTGGCGGTCCTGTACGCCCCGTGCCGCTTCGCGCTCGACTTCCTGCGGGCGTCAGACCTGTCCTTCGTCGACCGTCGCTACGCGGGCCTGACGCCGGCGCAGTATGTGGTGGTGGGGTTGTTCGCGGTGGGCGCCTGGCTGCTGGCTCGGGGGCCGAAACGCAGTTGACAGGGGCGCGTCTTCGTCCGTATACGCGCCGCGCCAAAACGCAAGGGAGCGTAGCTCAATTGGCAGAGCAATGGACTCTTAATCCATAGGTTGAAGGTTCGATTCCTTCCGCTCTCAAGAGTGAAGCGACGGCCGGTGACTCGAAGAGAGCGCCGGCCGTTTTTCTTCGCGCCCGCGAGGAGTGCTACGGATCAGGCCACGGGCAGGTGGCGTAACTGGCAGCCGCGCCAGACTTAGGATCTGGTTCCCAAAAGGAGTGGGGGTTCGAGTCCCCCCCTGCCCATTCTGCAGATGCCGCCCGGGCCCCGCGGCGTGATGCTCGAGGGCGCATGCACCCCTCGGGCGGCCTGGCGCCACCACCGTCGACTCCGCCGTTGACCGGCCCCACCCCATCCTCTATTGGCCACGGCCTGCTCCCGCGCGCGCTGCGCAGGGACGCCACCAGGGAAGGTTTCATGAAGGTGCAAGTCGAGAACGTCTCGTCGATCGAGAAGCGGCTGTCGATCGAGGTCGAGCCCGCCTTCGTCGAGAAGGAGCTCGCCCAGGCCTACGCCCAGCTCTCTCACCAGGTGAAGCTGCCCGGCTTCCGCCCCGGCAAGGTGCCGCGCCGCATCCTCGAGCAGAAGTTCAAGAACGAGGTCGAGGCCGACGTGGTCAAGCGGGTGCAGCTCCGCGCGTACATCGACGCGGTGAAGGAACACAACCTGCCCGCGGTCGGCGACCCGCACCTCTCCGGCGGCAAGCTGGAAGCCCAGAAGCCCTTCGCCTTCACCGCCCGCGTCGAGGTGAAGCCCGCCTTGAGCCCGAAGGACTACAAGGGCCTGGGCCTCAAGAAGTTCTCCACCGAGATCGCCGACGAGAAGGTGGACGAGCAGCTCACCCGGCTGCGCGAGTCCCGCGCCACCTTCGAGAAGCTGGAGGGCCGCGACGTGGCGCAGGTGGGCGACCTGGCCGTCATCGACTTCGACGCCACGCAGGGCGGTCAGCCCTTCCCCGGCAACCAGGGCCGCGACGTCAACGTCGAGGTGTCCGCCGGCGAGCTCATCCAGGGGCACCTGCCGCAGCTCGAAGGGATGAAGGTCGGCGACAAGAAGACCTTCGACTACGCCTTCCCCGCCGACTACCGGGTGGAAGAGGTGAAGGGGAAGACCGCCTCCTTCGAGGTGAGCTTGAAGGAGCTGCGCGCGAAGAAGACCCCCGCCGCGGACGACGCCTTCGCGAAGGAGCTTGGCCAGGAGAGCCTCGAGGCCCTGAAGGCCCGCATCCGCGGCGATCTCGAGCGCGGTGCCCGCCGCTCCGCCGCCCAGGACGAGCGCGCCGACATCTTCCAGAAGCTGATCGAGAAGAACGACTTCGAGGTGCCCCAGTCGCTCGTCGAGCGCGGCATCGACATCATGCTCGAAGGCGCCTTCGGGCAGATGCAGCGCCAGGGGCTCGACTTGCGCAACCTGAACCTCGACTGGGGCAAGCTGCGCGAGGAGCTGCGCCCCAAGTCGCTGGTGGAGGTGCGCGGCCAGCTGCTGCTCGAGGCGATCAGCACCGAAGAGAAGCTCGACGTCACCGAAGCCGACCTCGACGCCGAGTTCGAGGTCATCTCGCAGGAGACGGGCGTGCCCGTGCCCGCCGTGAAGGTCCAGTTCAAGAGCCCCCAGCAGAAGGACACGCTGAAGGGTCGCGCCTTCGAGCGCAAGGCGCTGGAGCTGATCAAGTCCCACGCGAAGTACGAGTAACCCCCACCGGAGGTCGTCATGCCCTACTGGCCGCCCACCATCGTCGAGACCACCCACCGCGGAGAGCGCGTGTGGGATCTGTACGCGCGCCTGCTGCGCGATCGCATCATCATGCTGGGCACCGAGGTCGACGACGACGTCGCCAACGGCGTGACGGCGCAGCTGTTGTTCCTCGAGTCGGAGGATCCGGACAAGGACATCACGATGTACATCAACTCGCCGGGCGGCTCGGTGACGGCCGGCCTCGCGATCTACGACACCATGCAGTACGTCAAGCCCCAGGTGTCCACCATCTGCATCGGGCAGGCGGCGTCGATGGGCGCGGTGCTGCTGGGCGCGGGCGCGAAGGGCAAGCGCTTCGCCCTGCCCAACTCGCGGATCATGATCCACCAGCCGCTGGGCGGCGCGCGCGGCCAGGCCCGCGACATGGAGATCCAGGTCAACGAGATGGTGCGCCTGAAGAAGGTGCTCTACGAGATCCTCTCGAAGTCCACCGGCCACTCCGCCGAGCGGATCGAGAAGGACTGCGATCGCGACTACTTCATGAGCGCGCTGGAGGCCAAGCAGTACGGGCTGATCGACGACGTCTTCGTCCGCAAGCCGGTCGTCACCCCCAGCGAGAAGAAGTAGCCAACTCGCGCGCGTGCGCTCGGCCCGTTACACTGGCACTCACGGATGGCAACGAAGAACGTCGGCCGCGAAGGCGGCAACCAGACCCTGTGCTGCTCCTTCTGCGGCAAGTCGCAGAAGGAGGTGAAGAAGCTCATCGCCGGGCCGACCGTGTACATCTGCGACGAGTGCATCGGGCTGTGCAACGACATCATCGCCGAGGAGATCGACCGCGAAGAGCAGAAGGACACCCGGCTGCGCATCCCCCGGCCGAGCGAGATCAAGGTCATCCTCGACGAGTACGTGATCGGCCAGGAGCGCGCGAAGAAGGTGCTCTCCGTCGCCGTGCACAACCACTACAAGCGCATCGAGCAGAAGGTGCAGCTCGACGACGTGGAGCTGCAGAAGTCCAACATCCTCCTGCTGGGCCCCACCGGCTCGGGCAAGACGCTGCTGGCGCAGACCCTGGCGCGGATCCTCAACGTGCCCTTCACCATCGCCGACGCCACCTGCCTGACCGAGGCCGGCTACGTGGGCGAGGACGTCGAGAACATCATCGTCAACCTGCTGCAGGCGGCGGACCACGACATCGAGCGCGCCCAGCGCGGCATCGTCTACATCGACGAGATCGACAAGATCGCGCGCAAGTCGGAGAACCCGTCGATCACCCGCGACGTGTCCGGCGAAGGCGTGCAGCAGGCGCTGCTCAAGATCATCGAGGGCACGGTGGCCAACGTGCCGCCCAAGGGCGGGCGCAAGCACCCGCAGCAGGAATTCCTGCAGGTCGACACCACCAACATCCTCTTCATCTGCGGCGGCGCCTTCGGGGGCCTGGAGCAGATCATCGATCGGCGTCTGGGCGGGCGATCGATGGGCTTCGGCGCCAAGACGAAGAAGAAGGAAGAGAAGTCCCTGGGAGAGCTGCTCCACCGCATCGAGCCAGAGGACCTGCTCAAGTTCGGGATGATCCCCGAGTTCATCGGGCGGCTGCCGGTGGTGACCGCGCTGGACGAGCTGGACGAGTCGGCGCTGATCGACATCCTGGTGAAGCCGCGCAACGCGCTGACCAAGCAGTACAAGAAGCTGCTGGAGCTGGACGGCGTGCAGCTCAAGTTCACCGAGGGCGCGCTCAAGGCCATCGCCAGCGAGGCGATCCGCCGGAAGACGGGCGCCCGCGGCCTGCGCGCCATCCTCGAGACGGTGATGCTCGACTTGATGTACGAGATCCCGTCGAAGAAGAACGCGAAGGAAGTGGTGATCTCCGAGGAGGCGGTGCTGCGGCGGAAGGAGCCGGTGGTGCTGTACTCGGGCGAAGAGAAGGCCGAGAAGCCGCCGCGCGCCGCTCCCGCGACGGACGCCGCGTAGGCTGGCTGAAGCGCCGCTGGAAATTCCCGACCCCAGCTTGGGCGGGCGCGTTATGTCTTGCGCCCGATGCGACACGCGCTCCTGATCCCAGTCTTCTCGTTGATGTCCTGCATCTACGCCGCCGAGCCGGTGCGCCAGGACAAGCCGCTCGTCGTCGAGCTGCCCCCCGACGCCGGCGTGGCCGCGCCCGTCAAGGAAGCCAAGCCCATGCCGCCCCCGACCCGCACCCAGGTGATCAAGGACACGATCTTCGGCGCCGCCGTCGAGGATCCCTACCGCTGGCTGGAGGACGAGAAGTCCCCCGAGGTGCAGGCGTGGATGAAGGCCCAGGACGACTTCGCCCGCGCGCAGCTCCACAAGCTTCCCGCCCGCGACGCGCTGCTCGCCCGCTACAAGGAGCTCTATTACGTCGAGTCCTATGGCGTGCCGGTGAAGCGCGGCGGCCGGTACTTCTACACGCGCACGCACAAGGACAAGGAGAAGGCGATCGTCTACTGGCGCCAGGGCGCGAAGGGCGAAGAGAAGGTGCTGCTCGATCCCAACACCTGGTCCACCGACAACACCGTGTCCCTGGGGGTGTGGGTGCCGTCGTGGGACGGCAAGAAGGTCGTCTTCGCCGAGAAGCCCAACGCCGCGGACGAGGCCACCCTGTACGTGCTGGACGTCGACTCCGGCAAGCGCAGCGAGCTCGACGTGATCCCCGGCGGCAAGTACGCCAGCCCCTCCTGGGCGCCCGACTCGAAGTCCTTCATCTACGAGTGGCTGCCGGTCGATCCCTCCATCCCCACCTCCGAGCGGCCCGGGTACTGCGAGGTCCGCCTGCACCAGCTGGGCGACGACCCGAAGAACGACGCGCAGCTCCACCCGAAGACCGGCGATCCGAAGACCTTCATCGGCGGGGCCGTGTCCCGTGACGGCAAGTTCCAGTTCGTCCACATCATGCGCGGCTGGAACGAGAACGACGTCTTCTTCAAGCGCGTGGGCAAGGACAAGGACTGGCAGCTCCTCGTCAAGGGCAAGGACGCGAAGTACGGCGTCGACGTCTGGAAGGGCGTCTTCTACGTCTTCACCGACGAAGGCGCCCCCAACAAGCGCGTCTTCAAGGTCGATCCCAACAAGCCGGATCGCAAGAGCTGGAAGGAGCTGATCCCCGAGGACAAGGACGCGGCGCGGGCCAGCCTCACCGTGGTCGGCGGCCACCTGGCGATCGCCTCCCTCAAGAAGGCCGTCAGCGCCGTGGAGCTGTTCACCCTGGACGGGAAGAAGGTGCGCGAGGTGCAGTTGCCCGGCCTGGGCACCTCGTCCAACCTGGTCGGCCTCGAGGACGACGACGAGGCGTACTTCTCGTACAGCTCCTTCGTCTCGCCGCCGCAGGTGTTCAAGACCAGCGTCAAGTCCGGCAAGTCCGAGCTGTGGGCGAAGGTGGAGCTGCCGGTCGATCCCTCGAAGTTCGACGTGCGCCAAGTCACCTACGAGTCGAAAGACAAGACGCCGATCACCATGTTCATCGTCGCGGCGAAGGACGTGAAGCTCACCGGCGACAACCCGGTGATGCTCTACGGCTACGGCGGCTTCGACATCAGCCTGACCAGTGCGTGGTCGAGCTTCGCCATTCCGTGGCTGGAGGCGGGCGGGGTGTTCGCGGTGCCCAACCTGCGCGGCGGCGGGGAGTACGGCAAGGCCTGGCACGACCTGGGCAAACAGGGGAAGAAGCAGAACGTCTTCGACGACTTCATCGCCGCCGCCGAGTACCTGGTGAAGGAGAAGTGGACCCAACCGAAGCGGCTGGCCATTCGCGGCGGCTCCAACGGGGGCCTGTTGGTGGGCGCGGTGATGACGCAGCGGCCGGACCTGTTCGGCGCGGTGGTCTGCCAGGTCCCGCTGCTCGACATGGTCCGCTACACCCGGTACGGCAGCGGCAAGACGTGGATCTCCGAGTACGGCGATCCCGAGCTCGAGCCCGACTTCAAGACGCTCTTGGCCTACAGTCCCTACCACCATGTGCAGTCCCAGGTGCGCTACCCGCCGCTGCTCATGATGTCGGCCGATCACGATGATCGCGTCGATCCCTTCCACGCTCGCAAGTTCGTCGCGCAGATCCAGCGCCGCTCGCGTGACACCCCCACGCTGCTGCGCATCGAGATGCACGCCGGGCACGGGGGGGCCGATCAGGTGGCCAAGGCGATCGAGTCGTCCGCCGATCTGGTGGCCTGGCTCCTGGACGTGCTGAAGGTCGCACCGCCAGGGACCGAGGTCACAAAGTCGAAGTGAGGCGGCGGGTGGAGTAGGAAGGGCTACAGAGGGCAACAGGCATGTTCTTCAGCCGTGACGAAAAGACTCCCAAGGCGCTCCCGCTGCTCCCCCTGCGCGACATCGTGCTCTTCCCGCACGAGGTCCGCCCGCTGTACGTGGGCCGCGAGAAGTCGATCGCCGCCCTGAAGGACGCGATGGCGAAGAAGGGCGCCGACGGCAAGGCCTGGCTGCTCCTCTCGGCGCAGAAGAAGGCCAAGACGAACGATCCTGGCCCCGACGAGCTCTACCACTTCGCCACCCTGGGCCAGGTGGTGCAGCTGCTGCCCCTTCCCGACGGCACGGTGAAGGTGCTGGTGGAAGGCGTCGCCCGGGCGAAGGTGGCGCGCTTCGTCCCGCATGATCCCTTCTTCCTCTGTGAATTCGAGGCGGTCACCGAGGACAACCAGATCACCGTGGAGCTCGAGGCGCTGGTCCGCGCGGTCCACGCCACCTTCAAGGGCTACGTCGAGCTCAACAAGCGCATCGCCCCCGAGCTGCAGCAGCAGGTGTCCGCCATCGAGGATCCCGCGCGCCTCGCCGACACCGTCGCCATCCACGTCCCGTTCAAGACGGTAGCTGACAAGCAGTCGCTGCTGGAGACGGAGACGCCGTCGAAGCGGCTCGAGAAGCTGTACGAGCTGATGCAGGGCGAGATCGAGATCCTCAAGGCCGAGAAGCGGATCAAGTCGCGCGTCAAGAAGCAGATGGAGCGCACCCAGCGCGAGTACTTCTTGAACGAGCAGATGCAGGCCATCCAGCGCGAGCTGGGCGACAAGGACGACGGCGGGAAGACCGAGATCCAGGAGCTGGAGGACAAGCTCAAGGCCAAGAAGATGCCCAAGGAGGCGCAGGCCAAGGTCCGCAAGGAGATCAAGAAGCTGAAGATGATGGGGCCCATGTCCGCCGAGGCCACCGTCGTCCGCAACTACATCGACTGGGTGCTGTCGCTGCCCTGGGGCGACGAGACGAAGGACAAGCTGGACATCACCGAGGCCGAGAAGGTCCTCAACGAGGATCACTACGGGCTGAAGAAGGTGAAGGAGCGGATCCTCGAGTACCTCGCGGTGCAGCAACTGGTCGGCAAGATGAAGGGGCCGATCCTGTGCTTCGTGGGGCCTCCGGGCGTGGGCAAGACGTCGCTGGGGCGGTCCATCGCCCGCGCGCTGGGCCGCAAGTTCGTGCGCATGGCCCTGGGCGGCGTGCGCGACGAGGCAGAGATCCGCGGCCACCGTCGCACCTACATCGGGGCGATGCCGGGGAAGATCATCCAGTCGCTCAAGAAGGCCGAGGCGTCCAACCCGGTGCTGCTGCTGGACGAAATCGACAAGATGTCGAGCGACTTCCGGGGCGATCCGTCCTCGGCGCTGCTGGAGGTGCTCGATCCCGAGCAGAACCACACCTTCGCCGATCACTACCTGGACCTCGATTACGACTTGTCCAAGGTGATGTTCATCTGCACCGCCAACTCCATGCACGGCATTCCTCAGCCGCTGCAGGATCGCATGGAGGTGATCCGCCTCGCCGGCTACACCGAGGCGGAGAAGATGGCGATCGCCCGCAAGTACCTGGTGTCCAAGCAGCGGGAGGCGAACGGGCTGGGCGACGTGGAGGTGACGCTCACCGACACCGCGCTGCGCACCATCATCCGCCGCTACACGCGCGAGGCCGGCGTGCGCAACCTGGAGCGGGAGATCGCGTCCGTGTTCCGCAAGGTGGCCCGCGACGTGGTGAAGCAGGGCAAGCGGCCGATGTCCGTGGATCGCAAGCAGGTGGTGAAGTTCCTCGGCGTGCCGCGGGTGCCGCGCGATCGCAACGAGAAGGAGAACCAGGTCGGCATGGTGAACGGCCTGGCCTGGACCGAGTTCGGCGGCGAGGTGCTGATCACCGAGGCCACCAGCATGCCGGGCAAGGGCAAGCTGATCGTCACCGGCGTGCTGCGCGACATCATGAAGGAGTCGGCCCAGGCCGCGGTGACGTACGTGCGCAGCCGCGCCCGGCGCCTCGGCATCGAGGACAAGTTCTTCGAGCAGAACGATCTACACATCCACTTCCCCGGCGCCTTCCCCAAGGACGGGCCATCGGCCGGCGTCACCATGGCCACCGCGCTGGTGTCGGCGATCACCCGCATCCCCGTGCGCAAGGACGTGGCGATGACGGGGGAGATCACCCTGCGCGGGCGCGTCACGCCCATCGGGGGCCTCAAGGAGAAGTGCCTGGCCGCCCACCGCCTCGGGATCAAGACGGTGATCGTCCCGCGCGAGAACAAGAAGGACTTGAAAGAGGTCCCGAAGAAGGTGCGCAGCGCGCTCAAGATCGTGCTGGTCGACTACGTGGACGAGGTGCTGAAGGAGGCGCTGGTGCTGGAGAAGCCCGACGACTTCTTCAGGGCGGCCTCACCCGCGCCCGAGGGCAGCACCGCGCCGATCTGATCGCCCATGAAGGATCCGCGCCGCTGGCTCCTCGTCCTGATCGGGCTGTCGCTGCTGGTCAGCGTGCTGTGGCTTCGCCGCCAGCCGCGCGAGAAGTCCGCTCACGCGGGGTGCCTGGTCCACGGCGACTGCCTCAAGGCCGAGCGGTGCCTGGTGCTACCGAAGGGTGACGGCTTCGCCAGCCCGGGCCTGTGCGTCGATCCCTGTGAGGGCGATCTGACCTGCCCGGCCCAGTTCCGCTGCGACGCCTTCTTCGAGTCGGGGGGCTTCCTCTTGCCACAGGGGGCGAAGGGCGCGGGGAGCCAGGCCGTCCACGTGTGCGTGGCGGGCGCGCGGCCTGACTGATCGGCGCCTGGAGCGCGGGTGCTTGCAGGGCGAAACCCGCTATGGTGCGGCACCTCATGCGGCTCCTCGCCTTCGTCGTCCTCGTCGTGTCCTCAGGCTGTGCCACCACGTCCGCTTCGTCCGCGGGGACCAGCGGGCCTTCCCCGGTGGTCGCCACCTACGCTGACAAGGTGATCCGCCAGGCGGAGGTCGACGCGAAGGGGGCCGACGAGCTGCTCAAGCTGCAGGAGCAGATCTACGAATTGCGGGTGGAGATGGCGGAGCGGATCGCGCTGGAGGCGCTGGTGAGTGCGGCCGCGAAGAAGGACGGCAAGAGCGACGACACCTGGCTGGAGGAGAAGCTGGAGAAGGGGGCGCCGGACCCCAGCGACGAAGAGATGCGCCGCCTCTTCGAGCAGGTGAAGGGCCGGCTGCCGGACGGCGTCGCCTTCGAGGAGGTGAAGCCCCAGCTGGCCCAGGCGGTGGCCCGTGAGTCCAAGGCCAAGCGCGCCCAGGAGCTCTTCGAGCAGCTCAAGAAGGAAGCCGGCTTCACCGTGGCGCTCGAGGCGCCTCCTCGCCCTCGAAAGACGGTGGAGGCCATCGGTCCCTCGAAGGGCAGCGACAAGGCGGCCGTCACGATCGTGGAGTTTGCCGACTTCCAGTGTCCGTACTGTTCGCGCGCCGCGGCCACGGTTGAGCGGGTGCTGGCCAGCTACGAGGGCAGGGTGCGGCTGGTGTTCCGCCACTTCCCCCTGTCCTTCCACGAGAAGGCGCCCAAGGCGGCCGAGGCGGGGGCGTGCGCGGACGAGCAAGGCAAGTTCTGGGCGCTGCACGACGCGCTCTTCGAGAGCCAGGAGCTCGAGCCCGAGGCGATGAAGCTGCAGGCCCAGCGCCTGGGGCTGGACGCGGCGAAGTTCGACAGCTGCCTGGACAGCGGGCGCACCGCGGCGCTGGTGAAGCGCGATCTGACGGCGGGACAGAAGGCGGGCGTCACCGGCACGCCGGCCTTCTTCATCAACGGGCGCATGCTGTCCGGCGCGCAGCCCGAGGACGAGTTCAAGAAGGTGATCGACGAGGAGCTCGCCGAGGCCGGGAAGAAATAGCGCCCGTCAGTCGAAGCCCAGCAGCACCTTGCCGACGTTCTTCCGCGCCTGCACCCAGGCGTGTGCTTCGCCGGCGCGGTCGACGGGGAAGACGCGATCGACGTGAGGCTTGAGGTGGCCCTGCTGGTACAGCTCGACGAGGCGCGTGAGGTGGTGCCCGAGCAGCTCCGTCTCGTCCCACAGGTGGCCCAGGTTGACTCCCGACAGCCCGCGGTTGGCGTCCATCAGCTCCATGGGGGAATACGACTTCATCTTGAAGTACTGGCTCGCGACGCGCAGCAGGCTGCGCTTCTCGCCGTCCACCATGTTCGCCCACCCGAAGCACAGGAGGTGGCCGCCCTTGCGCAGCAGCGTGTAGCCCTTCGCCCAGTCGGGCCCGCCCAGGGCGTCGAGGATCCGGTGGACGCCCTTGCCGCCGGTGAGGCGCAGCACCTCGGCGGCGTAGTCCTGGGTGCGGTAGTCGATGGGGTGGTGAACGCCCGCCTCCTTCAGCGCGGCGTGCTTGCTGGCCGACGCGGTCCCGAAGAGCTCCACGTCCTTGACGGTGCGGCAGAGCTGGATCGCGGCCAGGCCCACGCCGCCCGCGGCCATGTGGATGAG
This sequence comes from Myxococcales bacterium, assembly GCA_020846875.1. Classification (GTDB taxonomy): domain Bacteria; phylum Myxococcota; class Myxococcia; order Myxococcales; family Myxococcaceae; genus JADLDB01. The sequence continues at coordinate 100,280 of JADLDB010000160.1, forward strand.
CACCTTCATGCCGGGCTGCAGCGGGGCGACCCAGAAGAGCATCTGGTAGGCGGTGAGGTAGTTCACCGGCAGCGCGGCGGCCTCGTCGAAGCTCATCGCGTCGGGGAGCTTCGTCACCTGCGCCGCGGGGACTGGCACCAGCGAGGCCTGGCCGCCGAAGCGGCACAGCGCCATTACCCGATCGCCCTTCGCGAAGCCGCTGACGCCGCTGCCCAGGGCTTCCACCCGCCCCGCCACCTCGTAGCCCAGGACGGTGGGGAACTTTGGCGCGTCGGGGTACAGCCCCACCCGCGCCGCGATGTCCGCGAAGTTGAGGCCCGCGCGGCTCACCCGCACCAGCACCTGGCCTGGCTGGGGGAGGGGGTCGGGCCGTTCCTGGACCTCGAGGACCTCCGGCCCACCGATTCGCGTATTCACCAGAGCGCGCATGTCCGGGCCTTTCTATACTCGTCCGGGTGAAGGCGCTCGCCCCTGGCTTCTTGATCGCCATGCCCCAGTTGCTGGATCCGAACTTCCAGAAGACGGTGGTGCTGATGCTGGAGCACGGCGACGGCGGCTCGATGGGGCTGGTGATCAACCGGCAGGCGAACCTGACCTTCAAGGAGCTCGGCAAGAGCCAAGAGCTGGAGGTCGCCCAGCGCCGCTTCGGCGATCACCTCTTCGTGGGCGGCCCGGTGGAGTCGTACCGCGGCTTCGTGCTGCACGACTCGAAAGGGATCGAGGAGAAGGCCGAGGTGCTGCCCGGCCTCTTCCTGTCCATCAGCACCGACGCGCTGGAGCGGCTGCTCAAGGACGAGCAGGCGGCCTTGCGCTTCTGTCTGGGCTACGCGGGGTGGGGGCCGGGCCAGGTGGAGCACGAGCTCAAGCAGGGCAGTTGGCTGTTCACCGAGGCCACCCGCGCCGGGGTGCTGTCCAGCGATCCCGAGCAGATCTGGGAAGAAGTGATTAAGAGCATGGGCATCGATCCGGCCATGCTGGTCACCACCGGCGGAGTGAACTGAAGACTCATCTCATGCTGAGCCCCGACTGGATCAAAGAGCGGATCAAGGGCGCGCTGCCTGACGCGGCGGTCGACGTCGTGGACACCACCGGCACCGGCGATCACTTCGAGGCGCGGGTGGTGAGCGCCGCGTTCTCTGGCAAGTCCATGGTGCAGCAGCACCAGTTGGTCTTCGCGCCCTTGAAGGACGTGCTGGCCACCGGCGAGCTGCACGCGCTGGCGCTCAAGACGTATTCCCCCGAGCAGTGGGCGAAGGCGAAGCCTGAGCTGCCCACGAGGAGCTGAACATGCTGGCCCCCGAGCTGAAGGCGCGGTTCGACGAGGAAGTGAAGACGCACAAGATCGTCCTCTACATGAAGGGCAACCAGCTCTTCCCCCAGTGTGGCTTCTCGGCGCGGGCGCTGGAGGCGCTCAAGCCGTTTGGGCCGGTCCACAGCGTGAACGTGCTGGAGGATCCGGCGGTGCGCGAGGGCATCAAGGAGTACAGCAACTGGCCCACCATTCCGCAGGTGTACATCAACGGGCAGTTCGTGGGCGGCAGCGACATCGTGGGCGAGCTGGCGGCGCGCGGTGAGCTGGAGGCGCTGGTGAAGGGCGGCTGAGGGCGATTTCGGGGTAGAACTGGCGCTCTGGTCATGAGCTCGCCCGACGCCGCGGTGTCCGCAGCCGAAGCGCCGAAGTCCCTCGCTGGCCGGTTCAAGGCCTTCAAAGAGAAGCACCACATCGCCTTCGAGGTGACGTTCTTCTTCGCGGGCTTCCTCTTCGACGTGGTGCTGTTGCACCGCATCGACTCCACGCCGTTGCTCATTCACCAGGGGATCTACCTGGTGCTCTCGTCGGCCCTCATCTTCTGGGATCACCGGATCCACGTGGCCGGCAAGGAGCCGGAAGGCCGCGTCCTGGGGAAGCTGGCGGGGATCCGCCTGTGGGTGATGCACTTCTTCCTGGGCACGCTCCTGAACGCCTTCATGGTGTTCTACTTCCGGGCGTCGTCGGGGATCCTGTCCTTCGTCTTCCTGGTGATCCTCGCGGGGATCATCGTCGGCAACGAGCTGCCGCAGTTCCGCAGCAAGGGGCCGATCGTCCGGGTGATGCTGCTGTCCTTCGCGGTGACCAGCTTCCTCGCCTACCTGATCCCGGTGCTGTGGGGCTCTTTGGGCATCTGGCAGTACCCGCTGGCGGTGGTGGTGGGTTCCGCCGCGACCTACGGGCTGTGGCGGTTGTTTACCCGCTTCACGCGCGATCCCTCCTGGACCTTCAAGCGCGCGGTGGCGCCCGGCCTGGGCATGCAGGCCACGCTGCTGTTGATGTACGCGGTGAACGTGATCCCCCCGGTGCCGCTGTCGCTCATGCACATCGCCATCTACGCCTCGGTGACCAGCGAGCGCACCGACAAGGGCATCCACTACACGCTGGAGTACCAGAAGGCGCCGCTGTGGAAGTTCTGGCGCACGCAGGACACCACGTTCCGCGCGCCGGCGGGCACGAAGGCGTACGCCTTCGTGAAGATCTTCGCGCCCACCCGGTTCCACGACCAGGTGCGCTTCGCCTGGGAGTACGACGATCCAAAGAACGGGTGGACCGCCCGCGGCAACCCGCACGCCACGGGGCTGTCCGGTGGCAACGAAGAGGGCTACCGCACCTTCGCCTATTCCACGATGGGCAAGCCGGGGACCTACCGGGTGCGGGTGCTGACGGCGGACGGCCGGGAGATCGGTCGCAAGACGTTCACCTTCGAGGAGGGCGAGCAGCCCGCGCTCTTCCAGGAAGTGGACTGAGCGTCACTTCGTCAGCCGCTCCACGCCCTCACGGCACTCGGGCGCCGGCTGCTTCGAGTCGACGCACGACTCGTAGGCCGCGCGCGCTTCCTCCACCCGGCCCTCGGTCTCGTAGGCGACGCCCAGCGCCTGCCACGCGGGCCCGTAGTCCGCCTCCAGCTCGACCGCGCGCGAGAGCCACTTGATCGCGTCCGGAGTGCGGCCCTTCGCCAGCATGATGACTCCCAAGCGAAGGTACGGCTCCGACAGCCAGGGGGCGGACAGAGTGAGGTGCCGGTAGGCCTGCTCGGCGCCGTCGAGCTCGCCGGCCTTCAAGCAGGCGAGGCCCAGGTTGGCGCGCGCCTCGGCGTAGTCGGGGTTGACCCGCAGGGCGGCCCGGAGCCAGTCCTTCGCGGAGCCGAAGTCGTTCTGCTCCAGCGCGAGGAGGCCCAGCGAGTTGTACGACTGCGCCATGTCCGGGTTGGCGCGCAGGGCCTCGCGAAACAGGCGCCGGGCCTCCTTCGCGTCGCCGCGCGCCTGGCGGATGAGCCCCAGGTTGTGCAGCGCGTCCCAGTACTTCGGCTGGTACTCGAGCGCGTGGGCACAGGCGACTTCCGCCTGCTCGAGGTCGCCGCGGCTGAACAGCACCGCGCACTCGTCGTTGTAGGCGCGCGCCGCGTCGGGCACGCGAATGGGAAGGCAGCCGGACAGGAAGAATAGCGTCGTCAGAAGCGTCGTTCGCATCGTCGTCTCCTCGCGTGACTCCCGTGGACGGGAACCAGGACAGGGACGAGCGACGGGGACGGGAGCGCTTCGGTGACGACCTCGATCGCGGCGCGGAGTGGGCGGAACACCCACCTCAACAGCAGCTTCACGCGTGCGCCGACGAGCATGAGGGATTGTCGGACGACGCAGGCGATGGGTTGCGTCCGCTACTTCCGCTTGCGCACCTCGCGCATCCACTTCTCGACGGCGGAGGCCTCAGACGGGATGGCCTTCGACAGGTTGACGCAGCCGGTCTCGGTGACGAGCACGTCGTCTTCGATGCGAATGCCGATCCCCCGGTACTTCCGGGGGACAGTCAGGTCGTCCAGCTGGAAGTAGAGGCCGGGCTCGACGGTCAGCACCATGCCGGGCTTGAGCTTCCCGTGCCGGTAGACTTCCTGGCGGGCCTTCGCGCAGTCGTGCACGTCGAGGCCCAGCATGTGGCTCACGTTGTGGAGCGAGTAGCGCTTGTGGAACAGGTGCTCGTCCTCGAGCGCCTCCTCGACGGGCATGGGGAGGATCCCCATGCGGAACAGGCCTTCAGCCATCACGCGCTGAGCGCGCTTGTTCGGCTCCATGAAGTCGTTGCCTGGCCTCACCGCGGCGAGCGCCGCCTGCTGCGCCTGCCAGACGAGCTCGTAGATCTCCCGCTGAACCGCGGAGAACTTCCCGGAGATGGGCAGCGTGCGGGTGATGTCTGCGGTGTACAGCGCGTGGCCTTCCACGCCCGCGTCGAGCAAGAGCAGGTCCTTCTTCCTGAGCCTCGCGTCGTTCCGCGTCCAGTGGAGGATGCACGCGTTCTCGCCCGACGCGGCGATGGTGCCGTAGCCGACGTCGTTGCCCTCGGAGCGCGCGCGCAGGTTGAAGTGGCCTTCCACCTCGCGCTCGGACCTCGCGGTGCCCAGCGCGCGGATCACGTCCTCGAAGCCACGCCTCGTCGAGGCGATCACCTTCTTGAGTTCGGCGACCTCCAGCGCGTCCTTGAAGAGGCGGAGCTCGGACAGCGCCTCGCCGAACGCGGTGTCGGGCTTGCCTTCGTCTCGCGACGGCACGAGCACGTCGGCCTCCGAGGACAAGCCGCGCAGCACGCGCGCGACGGGGTGCTTCTCGAGGAAGGCCTTCAGGTCTGGCAGGCCGTGGGCGAAGTCGACGCCATAGCGGGCGCGGCTCTGATCGACGCCCAGGCGCGGGCCCACCCACAGCTCGCCCTTCTTGCGATCCGTGTAGAAGGTCTCGGAGGCGCGCCCCGGGTTGGGCTCGACGAAGAGGTGCGAGTCGTGCCCGGCCTGCCCGTGGCGCGGCGTCAACACCAGCACGCAGTCGGGCTCGAGGTTGCCGGTCAGGTAGAAGAAGTCGCTGCCCGCGCGGAAGCGGTAGTACGTGTCGTTGGCGCGCACCTTCTCGTGACCGGTGGGGATGACGAGCGTCTCGCCGGGGAAGAGGGCGGACACGGCCGCGCGGCGACGGGCGAAGGACGGGGCGTGCGGATGCGGCGGGGGCAGTCGCTGAGCCTGCGGCTTCCACCGCGTCATCATGAACGCGAGCAGCGCCGGCGGGTTGTTCGGATCGACCGGCTTCTCGGGGGCCGCGCCCTTCTTCTCGCTCTCGTAGGTCATCGCGGGGCGGACACTAACGCGGCGTCCAGGTACCGGCACAAGGCCGGTTGACCGGGCATGGGCGAGGTGAAGTGGTCATGAAGGCACGGACGATTCCCGCGGCGAAGGGGCAAGCTCGCCGGGCATCGCCGCGAACTTCCGGGGTGATCCTGATCGCCGCGACCGCCATCGAGCTCGACGTCCCGCTCCTGACGGCGGACGAGCGGCTCCTAACTTCGCCACCCTGCGGACGGTCTGGTAGCCCGAGCGGACTGCCGTGCGTCAGGGGCTTCGGCCGCGCCCCGCCTGAAGCGCGCCGAGGGCCACCGGTACCGCGACCTCCACGCGCAGCACCCGCGGGCCGAGCGAGAACGGATGGAAGCCGGCCTTCGTGAAGAGCTCCACCTCGAAGGGCACCCAGCCGCCGTCGGGGCCAATGGCGACGACGGCGCGCTGGTGAGTTGACGGGGGCTCCACTGGGCTCGCGGGAGCAGGGTGGGCGAGGAGGCGCAGGGAGTCTTTGCCGGCCCACTCGTCCAGCTCGTCTTCCACGAAGGGCTTGAGGCGCTCGCGGATCTCAATCGCCGGCGGCACGGTGTCGCGCGCTTGCTCCAGCCCGAGATCGACGAGCCCCGCGAGGAAGTCGTCGGCCAGCGCCTTCGACTCGAAGTAGCTCTTCTCTACTCGCGCCGCGTTCACCAGCACCACGCGATCGACGCCCAGCGACGCCACCGCCGGGACCACCCGCTTGAGGGCCTTGGGTCGCGGGAGCGCCAGCACCAGATCCACGCCCGCGCGCGGCGGAGGGGCGGCGTCGAGCGTCACCTGCAGCGCCAGGCCGCGCGCGTCCTCGGACAGCACCTCCGCGGTCCCGACTCGTCCACCCCGCACCCCGACGCGCAACGTCTCGCCGGTCTGCACGCGCAGCACCTCGCGGGCGTGATCGTGACGCCTCCCCACGAGCGTCACCCGCCCGTCCGTGTTGATCTCTGTCGGCTTGATCAACAGCAGGTTCATCTTCACCTCGTCGCTTACCGCGAGGCTCCCCCCGCGTCACTTCTGGACCTCAGAAGCGAGCGACTTGACTCAGGACAAGTCGCGCGGGCTCGAATGCTGATTGAGGTCGCTCCTGACGCGTGGCGTCTTTCTTTGAGTCCCGTGGCGGTTCATGTGAGCCGTAGACGTCAAAGCTTCTGTCGTGGAGGCGTATGGATCTCGAGGCGATCGTTCAACGCAGTGAGGCCTTGTTCCGAGACCAGGATCTCTCTGCGGTCAAAGAGTGGAAGTCGCGCACCGGCGGCAAGGTGATCGGCTTCATGCCGGTGTACGTGCCGCGGGAGTTGATCCATGCGGCGGGCGCGCTGCCGGTGGGCGTGATGGGTGCGGGGGAGCACGCCGAGATCATCCGCGGCGACGCGTACTTCCAGTCGTACATCTGCCGCATCCCGCGCTCGACCATCGAGCTGGGCGTGTCGGGGAAGCTGGACGTGCTCGACGGCTTCCTCTTCCCCGCCATCTGCGACGTCATCCGCAACCTGAGCGGCATGTGGAAGATCCTCTTCCCGCAGAAGTACGCGCGGTACGTCGATCTTCCGCAGGACTTCGGCGCCGCGGGTCGCGCCTTCTACCGCCGCGAGCTCGAAGGGATGGCCGAGGACTTCACCAGGCTCACCGGGAAGGCGGTCACGGCCGAGGCGCTGCGCCGCTCGATCAAGGTCTACAACGAGAACCGACGTGCGATCGCCCGCCTGTACGACTTGCGATCCGAGGCGCCGCACCTGGTCCCGACCTGGGAGCTGTACCTGATCCTGCGCGCCGCCAACGTGCTCGAGGTGACCGAGCACACGAAGCTGGTCGAGGCCTACGCGCAGGCGGCCCGGCAGTCGAAGCGGCCCGAGCGCGACTATGTGCGGGTGGTCGTCTCCGGCGCATTCTGCGAGCAGCCGCCGCTGGGCCTCATCCGCGCGCTGGAGAGCAGCGGGTGCTACATCGTCGACGACGACTGGGTGCTGGGCGCGCGCTACCTGGTGGAAGACGTCATTGAGGACGGCGATCCGTTCGACGCGCTGATCGACGCGTACGCGACGAAGACGGTGTCCACCGCGTCGCGCTATGAGTCCACGGCGCTCAAGGGCAAGTTCCTCGTCGAGCAGGTGCGCTCGCGGCGGGCGGAAGGGGTGGTCTTCGCGGCGCCCAGCTTCTGCGATCCCGCGCTGCTCGAGCGCCCGATGCTGCAGGCGGTCCTGAGCGAGCAGGGCATTCCTCACACCGGCTTCAAGTACGCAGAGAACACCGGGCAGATCCAGTCCATCAAGGAAGAGACCGGCACGTTCGCCGACTCCATCAAGCTGTGGGGTACCGCATGAGCACGACCACGACGGCCGACGTCGAAAAAGAGCCGAGCATGATTCTGCAGAAGCAGATGATCGGCGATCACTTCCACGAGCTGGCCCGGGCCAAGGAGCTGGGGAAGAAGGTCGTCTACACCTTCGTGCCCGGCAACCTGAACGAGCTGATCTGGGCGTTCGACATGCTGCCGGTGCACCCCGAGATCAACGCGCTGCAGTCGGGCATGCGGAAGAAGAGCGGCGCCTACATCCAGGAGGCCGAGAAGGCCGGCCACTCCGAGGACGTCTGCACCTACGTGAAGTGCGACCTGGGCATGATGAAGAAGGGCAACATCGGCCCGACGGGTGAGCGGCTGCCGGCGCCCGACCTGCTGCTGCTCAGCTACACCGGCTGCTTCACCTTCATGAAGTGGTTCGAGCTGCTGCAGCGGGAGTACGGCTGCCCGGTGGCGATGCTGCACGTGCCCTACCAGGGCGACGGGGAGATCACCCCCGCGATGAAGCAGTACGTCGTCGATCAGCTCCGAGACTCTGTCATCCCGCTGATGGAGCAGGTGTCGGGGAAGAAGCTCGACCTGGAGCGGCTCAAGGGCTTCCTCGGCTCGTCGTCGCGCGCCGAAGACGACCTGTGCGCGATCTGGGACTCGGCGAAGCACAAGCCGTCGCCGATCGACTCGTACTTCGGCGGTGTCTATTACATCGGGCCGATCTTCAGCGCGTTCCGGGGCCTGCCCCAGGCCGAGGAGTACTACAAGTCCCTGCGCGCCGAGGTGGACGCGCGGGTGGCGGCGAAGCGCGGGCCCACCACGCCCGACGGCGAGCTGAAGGATCAGAAGTTCCGCCTCGTCGTCGAAGGCCCGCCCAACTGGACCAGCTTCCGGGACTTCTGGAAGATGTTCTACGGAGAGGGCGCGGTGGTGGTCGCCTCCACCTACACCAAGGTGGGCGGCCTGTACGATCGCGGCTTCCGTCACGATCCGGCGAACCCGCTGGAGACGATGGCCGAGTACTGCCTCGGCTGCTACACGAACCGCAACCTCCCGACGCGGGTCGACCTCATCGAGAAGTACATCGAGGAGTTCGCGGCGGACGGCTTCGTCGTCAACTCCATCAAGAGCTGCAACTCCTTCTCGGCCGGGCAGTTGCTCATGCTGCGCGAGCTGGAGAAGCGGACCGGGCGCCCGGGCGCCTTCATCGAGTCGGACCTGGTGGATCCCCGCTACTTCAGCGGGGCGAACATCAAGAACCGGCTCGACTCGTACTTCCAGATGATCGACGCGAAGCGCGCGTCGTCGCCGACCTGAGGAGACCTCGGAAATGGACTGCTACGTCGGGATCGACCTCGGGTCGACCACCACCAAGGCCGTGTTCCTGGATTCGTCGGAGCGGATCCTCGGCCGCGGCATCACCAACTCGCGCAGCAACTACACGGTGGCCTGCCAGGTGGCGCGCGAGGAGGCAGAGATCAGCGCCCGCTTCAACCTGCTCAAGCAGCGCCTGGCGAGCGTGCCCCGGCTGGGCGAGCGCGCCGACGAGCTGATGGCGTGGCTGTCGTGCAAGTTCGCCCTGGCGCAGCACCTCAAGCAGCTCAAGGTGCTCCAGCAGCAGTGCCAGGACGTCCTGGCGCGCACCGGCGTGAAGGGAGGGGAGGATCGTGCCCCCTATGAGCAGGCGCTCGTGCAGATCTTCGAGGCCCTGGTCTCGACGTCGGAGGCCCTGTTCGCGCCCAACCAGCGCAGCCAGTCGGACTTCTTTCGCGATCTCGCCACCAGCCTGTACCTGAAGGAGGCCGAGAAGGTGGCGCGCGCGAGCGGGCTGTCCTTCGACCGGACGGTGGGCATCTTCGACAAGGCGATCCTGCAGGTGGAGAACACCAGCTTCGCGACCTTCTTCGCCGAGTACCTGGCCTTCGCCTGCAGGGAGACGGTGAAGGTCGAGCAGTTCAAGCGCTTCGAGCAGGACATCTCTCAGGCGGTCCGTGAGGTGACGGAGCTGAAGTTCAACGTGCTGAGCGAGGTGGGCACCGGCTACGGGCGGCTGACGCTGCCCTTCCCGAAGGAGCAGATCCGCTCCGAGATCCTCTGCCACGGCCTGGGCGCGCACTACATGTTCCCGAAGACGCGCACCGTGCTGGACATCGGCGGGCAGGACACCAAGTCCATCCAGGTCGACGAGAGCGGCATCGTCACCAGCTTCCAGATGAACGATCGCTGCGCGGCGGGCTGTGGGCGCTACCTCGGGTACATCGCCGACGAGATGAACATGGGCGTGCACCAGCTCGGGCCGCTGGCGGCGCAGTCGAAGAACCCCGTGCGCATCAACTCGACCTGCACGGTGTTCGCCGGCGCAGAGCTGCGCGAGCGGCTGTCGCTGGGCGAGAAGCGCGAAGACATCCTCGCCGGGCTGCACCGGGCCATCATCCTGCGGGCGATGTCGATCCTCGCTCGCAGCGGAGGCGTCTTCTCCGAGTTCACCTTCACCGGCGGGGTGGCGCGCAACGAGGCCGCGGTGGCCGCGCTGAAGGAGCTGCTCAAGGAGAACTACGGCGACGTCCCCATGAACATCAGCCCCGACAGCATCTTCACCGGGGCCACCGGCGCGGCGCTCTTCGCGCGGCGCGACTCGAAGAAGGCGGAGGCCTGAATCATGTTCCTCACCCTCGGCATCGACGTGGGCTGCAGCGCGGTGAAGGCCTCGCTCATGCAGTTCGACCCTGCGGGCGGCGGACCGAAGCTGCTGACCAGCGAAGGCGAGAAGATCCGCAAGCGCAACGTGAAGGACGTGATCGGCGACTGCTACGAGAAGGTGTTGACGAAGCAGGGCGTGAAGGCGGGGGACGTGGCCTATGTAGCCAGCACGGGTGAGGGCGAGCTGGTCGACTTCCGCCGCGGCCACTTCTACTCGATGACCTGCCACTCTCGCGGAGGTCTCTTCCTCGCTCCGCAGGTGCGCGCGGTGGTGGACATGGGCGCCCTGCACGCCAAGGCGATCACCATGGACGAGCACGCGCGGGTGCTGGAGTACCGCATGACCAGCCAGTGCGCGTCGGGATCCGGGCAGTTCCTCGAGAACATCGCGCGCTATCTGGGCGTGGCCACCGAGGACATCGGGCAGCTGTCGCTGACGGCGAAGCAGCCGGAGACGGTGTCGGGCATCTGCGCGGTGCTGGCGGAGACGGACGTGATCAACATGGTCAGCCGCGGCATCGCCACCAACGACATCATCAAGGGCATTCACCTCTCGATGGCGCGGCGCCTGGTCAGCCTGCTGCGGGTGCTGAAGGCCGAGGGCGACGTGCTGGCGACGGGGGGCCTGGCACAGGACGCGGGGCTGGTGGCCGCCATGCAGGAGCTCGCCGAGAAGGACAAGATGGCGGTGCGCTTCATCGCCGATCCGCTGTCGCCCTTTGCCGGAGCCATCGGCGCGGCGCTGTGGGCGGCGGTGCGCCACGTGAAGCTCAGGGGTACGTCACGCTCGAGCTCGGAGGCTCGCGCCTGACGTGGCCACGCCCGGACAGATCGTCTCCTCGCCGGTGCCGCTCGGTGAGGTGACGCGCAACGTCGGCGCGATGCTGCTGGCCAACGGTGATCGCCTCGGCGCCTCCAACGCCTTCGCCCAGCGCGAAGGAGACGACTACCGCTTCTGGACCTGGCGGGAGCTCGTCGACGACGTGAAGGCGTTTGCCGCCTTCCTCGCGGCACAGGGGCTCGGGCGCGGAGATCGCTGCGCCTTCGTCACCCAGAACGGCTACGAGCGCGCGGTGGCCGAGATGGCGGTGATGGCGTCGGGCCTGGTCAGCGTGCCGATCTTCGCCGGCTACCCGAAGGCGATGATGTCGCAGCTGCTCACCTTCACGAAGGCGAAGGCGCTGGTGTGCGACGCGCCGGCGCAGCTGGAGGGCCTGGAGCCGGGCGCGCGGCCCGCCCTGGTGGTGGGCCTCAAGTGGCCGGGCGAGGGCGTGACGACCTTCGCCGCGGCGCTGGCGCAGGGGCGGGCCACCGGCGGCGCGACGCGCGACGCTTTCCTCGCGGTGCCGCCAGAGGCGCTGGCGCTCGTCATGTTCACCTCGGGCACGTCGGGGCGGCCCAAGGGCGTGATGCTGACGCACCGCAACCTGATGTCGCAGCAGCGCGCGCTGGAGCTGCTCTGGAAGCCGCGCCCCGGCATGCGCTTGCTCTGCTACCTGCCCTGGCACCACAGCTTTGGCGGGCTGTTCGAGCGCTTCTTCGCGCTGCACTCCGGTGGCTGCCTGGCGATCGACGACTCCTGGGGGCGCGACACGAAGCGGCTGATCGCGAACTTCAAGGAGATCCGGCCCAACGTCTATTTCAGCGTGCCGAAGGTGTACCAGGAGCTGGTCGCCGCGGTGCTGTCGGACCGGGAGGTCGAGGGCATCGTCTTCAACCGGGAGCTGGACTTCGTCTTCACCGCCGCAGCGCCCCTGCCGCTGAGCGCGTCGGAGGTGTTCCGCGCGCACGGCGTCCCGGTGGTGGAGGGCTGGGGCCTGACGGAGACGTCGCCGTGCTGCACGCTGACCGAGCGCGCGCTCGAGCGGACGCCTGGCGTGGTGGGGCGGCCGATCCCCGGGGTGGAGGTGGCGCTCGTTGACGATGGAGAGATCGTCGTGCGCGGGCCCAACGTGATGCAGGGCTACCTCGATCAGCCCGAGGCTACGCGCGAGGTGCTGGACGCCGGCGGCTGGTTTCACACCGGAGACCTGGGCGAATGGACTCCGGGCGGGCTGAAGATCCTCTCGCGCAAGGATCGCATGTTCAAGCTGTCGAACGGCGAGAAGGTCTTCCCCGCGCAGCTCGAAGAGACGCTGCGCGCGGGCTGCCGGTACGTGAAGCACTCCTTCGTCTTCGGCAGCGGCCAGCCGCACCCCCTGGCGCTCCTCTTCCCGAGCCGGGAGATGTTCCAGGTGAAGAAGGATGCGGCGGCCGACGGCGCCTGCGAGTGCCCGTCGGGCGAGGGATCGCTGGCCGAGTGCCTGGCCACCTGTATCCACCGCTTCAACCAGAAGGCGACGGCGCGCTTCGAGCGCATCGAGCGCGCGGTGGTGGTCTGCGCGGATCCTTCGCTGGAGAGCGGCGAGCTGACGCCGTCCTTCAAGCTGATCCCCCGCGCGGTGGAAGAGAAGTACCGTCAGCACATGCGCGCGCTCGAGCAGCACCGGGACGACGAGCTGCCGTCCGACGCGATCCCGGTCGACCCCAGCCCGGAGCGAAAGCCATGACCAGCACCCACTACGGCGTGATCGGCCTCGGCCCCGTCGGCACCCTGCTGTCCGCGGTCCTCGGCGCGGCGGGGCAGCGGGTGTCCACGGTGAGCCTCGAGCGCGAGAAGGCCGAGGTCTTGCGGAAGTCGGCCATCAAGGTGCACGGGGCGATCAACCTGGAGGGCCGCGTCGCGCGCGCCTTCTTGACGCTGGAGGAGTTGCTCGAGTCGGCGCCCGACGTCATCCTCCTCACCACCAAGTGCTGCGACTCCCCGGCGCTGCTCGATCGGATGAAGGCGCTGCAGCCGGAGCCGCGCTGGGTCATCGTGTCCTGCCAGAACGGCATCGACGTGGAGGCGCAGATCGTCGAGCGCTTCGGCGACGCGCGGGCGCTGCGCATGGTGCTGAACGTCGGCTGCCGGCTGCTCAGCCCGGTGGAGGTGGAGGTCGTCTTCAACCTGCCGAGCATCCTCTCTGATCGCGCGGCGGTGCCCGCGGCGGTGCGGCAGCGCGTGGCGAGCCACCTCGACGGCGCCGGCTTCCCGGTGCGCGTCGAGGAGAGCTACCAGACCGAGGTCTTCAAGAAGGCGATCCTCAACTCGTCGATGGGGGCGGTGAGCGCGCTCACCGGTCGCACCATGCAGGGCGTGCTGGACGATCCCGGCCTCCGCCAGGTGCTGAAGGTGATGATCGAAGAGGACATCGCCATCGCGCAGCGGCTGGGGCTGGGGATCGGGCCGGGCTTCGTCGACGAGGCGATGGCGTACATGGGCCGCGGAGGCCACCACCGCCCGTCCATGCTCGAGGACCTCGAGCGTGGGAGGAAGACGGAGAACGACGCCCACTGCGGGCGGATCGTCTACTACGCCGAGCGGCTCGGGGTGCCCGCGCCGATGAACCAGGCGATGTACGCGCTGGTGCGCAATCGCGAGCTGGGCGGAGGAGCAAAGGCATGACGAAGGTGACGCGCGTCGGAGTCGTTGGAGCGGGCACGATGGGGGCCGCCATCGCCCAGCACTTCTGCATGAAGGGCCTCGAGGTGGTGCTGATGGACCTCGACGAGGCGCGCGTGGCGAAGGGGCGCGCGGCGATCGAGGTGGCGCTGTCGGACGCGATGGCGAAGAAGCTGATCTCCGAGGTGGAGCTGGTCCGCATGCTGGGCGCGATGTCCTCGGTGACGAGCCCGGCCGGCCTGTCGGGTTGCCAGCTGGTGGTGGAGGCCGTGTTCGAGGATCTCGAGGTGAAGCGGGCGTTATTCGCCACGCTCGAGGCGCACGTCGGGCCAGACTGCATCCTGGCGACCAACACCTCGTCGTTGTTGGTGACGGAGATCGCGCAGGCGCTGAGGCAGCCGGAGCGCTTCGTCGGCGTGCACTACTTCTACCACGCGGCGAAGAACAAGCTGGTCGAGCTGATCGCGGGCGCGCGCACCTCGCCCGCGGTGGTGGACGCGCTGGAGGCCTTCTACGCCGGCTGCGACAAGCTGCCCATTCGCGCGAAGGACGCACCGGGCTTCGTGGTCAACCGCTTCTTCGTGCCGTGGCTCAACGAGGCGGTGCGCCTGCACGAAGAGGGGAAGGGCAGCATTGCCTTCATCGACGAGGTGGCGCGGCGGGTCTTCGGCGTCGGCCTGGGGCCGTTCGCGCTGATGAACGCCACGGGCGTGCCCATCGCGCAGCACGCGGCGCAGGGCCTCGCCGACAAGCTGGGCGCCTTCTACGCGCCGGCGGAGGCGTTGAAGCGCCAGGTGGCCTCGAAGCAGGACTGGAACGTCGCCGACACCACGGTGCCCGCCGGCGGAGCGAATGACGAGGCGGAGGTGACGGAGCGGCTCCTGGCGGCCTCGCTGGGCGTCGCCGCGCAGCTCGTCGCCGAGGGTGTCGCTGACGTCACCGCGACGGACCTCGGCGCGCGCGTAGGCCTGCGCTGGCCGAAGGGGCCGTTCGAGTTGGCGCGCGAGCGCGGCGTCGACGCGACGCGGGCGCTGGTGACGAAGTGGTTCACGAAGTGGGGGCTGCCGGTGCCGGCGATCTCGCTCGACTTCTCCTGGGTGGACTCGCAGCGCGTGGGCCGCTGCGGCTTCGTCACCTTCAACGTGCCCGACAGGATGAACCCGCTCAACGAGGACACGGTGGAGCAGTTGGGCCGCCGCCTCGACGAGCTGGAGCGGGACGCGGGCATCGACACCATCGTGGTGGGCGGCCGGGGCAAGGCCTTCGTCGCCGGCGCGGACGTGAAGCTCTTCGTCGACGCGATGGACAAGGGCGACTTGAAGCGGATCCACCGCTTCACCCAGCGCGGGCAGGCGGTGCTGGCGCGCCTCTCGGGCTCGAAGAAGAAGACGGTCGCCTTCCTGAACGGCCTCACGCTGGGCGGCGGCCTCGAGCTGGCGCTGGCCTGCCAGCACCGGGTGGCTACCACGCGCGCCACGCTGGCCTTCCCCGAGACGGGGATCGGCATCTACCCGGGGCTGGGCGGTACGCAGCGCACGCCGCGGCTGGTGGGAAAGGGACTCGCGAAGTACCTCATCGCCACCGGGCAGT
This sequence comes from Myxococcales bacterium, assembly GCA_020846875.1. GTDB lineage: Bacteria > Myxococcota > Myxococcia > Myxococcales > Myxococcaceae > JADLDB01. The sequence continues at coordinate 115,506 of JADLDB010000160.1, forward strand.
TCGTCGACGCGCCGACGGCGTACGCTTGGGGGCTGGTGGACCAGGTCGTCGAGCCCACGTGGGATCTTCCGGCCATCGCCGGGCTCGCGACGCAGGTGAATCACTCGGCGAGGAGCGCCACGCCCCCTGCGGCGGACGCCTTCACCGACTTCGACGGAGTGCTGTCGGACGCGGTGCTGGCGCGACCCGGCGTGAAGCCCAGCGAGAAGGCGCTGCGACGAAAGGCGCCCCGCGCGCTGGCGATGGCGATGCGCCTCATCGACGAGGGCGAGCGGCGCCCGCTGGACGAGGGGCTCCGGCTGGAGCTGGCGTCGCTCGAGGAGATCTTCGGCACCCGCGACGCGCGCGTCGGCCTGGGCAGCCTGCTGGACAAGACCCGGCCCGAGTTCACGGGCCGCTGACACGGTGGAGCACGCATGAAGGCGACGGTTCGCGGGTTTCAGTCGAAGAAGGACGGCGTGGGCGCGGTCTTCGAGGACGTGTACCTCGTCGAAGGGAAGCGCACGCCGTTCGGCAAGCTGTCGGGTGCGCTGTCCACGGTGTCGCCGACGGATCTGGGCATCCTCGCGTCGCGGGCGGCGCTGAAGGCGGCGGGCGTGGACGGAGGCGAGGTGGACCAGACGATCGTCGCCAACATCGGCCAGGCCAGCGCCGACACCTTCTTCCTGCCTCGGCACCTCGGGCTGTACGCCGGCGCGCCCCAGGCCAGCCCGGCGCTGCTGGTGCAGCGCATCTGCGGCTCGGGCATCGAGGTGGTGGCGCAGGCGGCGGAGCAGATCGCCCTGGGCAAGGCGCAGGTGGTGCTGGGCTGTGGTACCGAGGCGATGAGCCGCTTCCCGCTGGCGTCCTTCGGGATGCGGAACGGCTTCGCCCTGGGCAAGCCGGACTTCGTCGATCTGCTCTGGGAGGCGCTGGACGACACGGCCGCGGTCCCGATGGGCGCGACGGCGGACAACCTGGCGCGCGAGTACAAGCTCAGCCGCGACGAGGTGGATCGCTTCGCCGAGCGCAGCCAGGCGCGCTGCTTCGCGGCGCAGGAGGCGGGCTACTTCGCGGGCGAGGTGTGCACCGTGGACAAGTCCGGGATCCTCGAGGCGCCGGGGCTGAAGCCGCGCAAGTACCGCTTGAAGGGCGGCGAGCCGCTGAGCGCCGACGAGCACCCGCGCCGCACCACGCTGGACAAGCTGGCCGCGCTGCCCTTCGTGTTCAGCAAGGACGGGCCCACCACCGCGGGTTCGGCGTCGGGCATCGTGGACGGCGCCTGTGCAGTGGTGATCGCCTCGGGCGACTACGTGCGGGCGCATGGCCTCAAGCCGCTGGGGAAGGTGCGCGGCGTCACGTCGGTGGGTGTGGAGCCGTCACTGATGGGCATCGGCCCGGCGCCGGCGATTCGGGCGTTGCTGCCGCAGCTGGGCCTCACCCTGGGGAACATCGACGTCTTCGAGATCAACGAGGCCTTCGGAGCGCAGTGCCTCGCGGTGGCCAAGGCGCTGGAGCTCAACCAGGACAAGCTGAACCCGCACGGCGGGGCTATCGCCATCGGCCACCCGCTGGCGGCGAGCGGTACGCGGCTGGCGCTGACCTGCCTGCGGGGCCTCAAGCAGCGCAAAGGCCAGCTGGGCGTGGTGTCGGCTTGCATCGGCGGTGGGCAGGGCATCGCCATGGTGCTCGAGGCGGTTTGACGAGGAGCGCGACGGGATGGAGAAGCGACTGGTCAAGCTGACGGTGAACGGCGTCGCGCACGAGCGCGCCGTGGCGCCCGCGGCGACGCTGCTGGAGGTGCTGCGCGAGGAGCTGTTCCTCACCGGCACCAAGCGCGGATGCGACGTCGGGGACTGCGGGTGCTGCACGGTGCTGCTGGACGGGGCGCCGGTGCTGTCCTGCCTGGTGCTGGCGCTCGAGGCGGACGGCGCGGAGATCCGCACCATCGAAGGCGTGGCCAACGGCAACCAGCTCCACCCGGTGCAGCAGGCCTTCGTCGATCACGGCGCGATCCAGTGCGGGTTCTGCACCCCGTCGATGGTGCTCAACGCCGTGCACCTGCTGGACACCAACCCGAGCCCCGACGCAGCCGCGGTGAAGACCTGCGTGTCGGGCACCATCTGCCGGTGCACCGGCTACACGAAGATCGAGCAGGCAGTGCACGCCGCGGCTCGCGCCTGCACCAAGACGCCATGACGACCTGGCAGCTCCTCGGAAAGCCCACCCCGCAGGTGGGCGCGGTGGACAAGGTGACGGGCCGGGCCCGCTACACGGACGATCTGCGGGTGCACGATCCGTTGCACGTGAAGATCCTTCGAGCTCCGCACGCGAGCGCGAAGATCAAGTCGGTGGACGTGAGCGCGGCGAAGGCGCTGCCCGGCGTGCGGGCGATCCTCACCGGCGCGGACTTCAAGCGGACCTTCGGGGTGCTGCCGATCAGCCGTGACGAGCCGGCGCTGGCCCGCGACCGCGTGCGCTACGTGGGGGAGCCGGTGGCGGCGGTGGCGGCGGACTCGGCGCGGCTGGCCGAGGCGGCGCTGGCGGCGATCCGCGTGGACTACGAGGTGACGCCGGCGGTCCTCACCTTCGAGGAAGCGCGCCGCGAGACGAAGACGCCGCTGCACCCGGAGCTGGAGAAGTCGAACAACCTGCACAAGCAGGTGCAGCAGTCCTTCGGCGATCTCTCCAGAGGGTTCGCGGACGCGGCGGTGACGGTGGAAGGAGAGTTCCGCTTCCTGCCCGTCACGCACGCCTTCACCGAGCCGCACGCGGTGCAGGTGGAGCACGACGGCGAGCTGCTGGTCGTCACCTCGGCGACGCAGGTGCCGCACTACGTACACCTGGCGCTGTCCGAGGTGCTCGAGCTGCCACCGCACCGGCTGCGCGTGGTGAAGCCGCACCTCGGTGGCGGCTTCGGCGGCAAGAGCGATCCCTTCCCCCACGAGATGATCGCCGCGAAGTTCGCGCTGGTGACGGGGCGGAACATTCGCCTCGTGTACGAGCGCGAAGAGGTCTTCCTGAGCAACCACGGCCGGCACCCCACCGAGCTCAAGATGAAGCTGGGGCTGCACCCGGAGCGGGGCGTCACCGCGCTGGACACGAAGGTGATGATCGACGGCGGCGCCTATGGCTCCTTCGGCGTCGTCACCACCTACTACAACGGGGTGCTGCTCCAGGGGCCGTACCCGGTGCCCAACTCGGCGTTCCAGTGCGAGCGCTTCTACACGAACAAGCCGATGTGCGGCGCGATGCGCGGCCACGGTGGCGTCAACCCGCGCTTCGCCAGCGAGACGCTGATGGACATGGCGTGCGTGCAGGCGGGGCTGGATCCGCTGGAGGCGCGGCTCAAGTTCCTCCACACCGGCGATACGATTACGCCGAACGGCTTTCGCATCACCTCGGCCGGGCTGCGCGAGGGGCTGGCCGAGGCGGCGCAGCGGACGAAGTGGAAGGAGAAGTGGGGCAAGTTGCCCCCAGGCAAGGGCATCGGCGTGGCGTGCGGCTTCTTCATCTCGGGGAGCGCGCTGCCGATCCACCGCAACGAGCTGCCGCAGTCGACGGTGCGCCTCACCATCGACTTCGACGGCGGCATCACCGTGTACTCGGGCGCCTCCGACATCGGGCAGGGCAGCGACACGATGCTGGCGCTGGTGGTGGCGGAGGTGCTGGGCGCGCCCCTGTCGCTGGTGAAGGTCGTCTCGGCCGACACGCGGCTCACGCCCATCGATCTCGGCAGCTACAGCTCGCGCGTCACCTTCATGGCCGGCAACGCGGCGCGCAACGCAGCGATCAGCATGCGCAAGGAGCTGGTCGCGGCAGCCGCCAGGCTGTCGGGCCGAGCGCCACCGGAGTACCCAAAGCCGGGCGAGCCCGAGAGCCCGTTCCGCCTCGGGCAGCGCCCGCCGGACTTCGACAGCCACTTCCTGGGACCCAACCCCGACTACCGCGACGGCTGGACCTTCGCGAACCTCACGGTGACTCCCGACGGCGGGGCGGCGCTGGACTACTTCCAGGTGGTGACGGCGGCGCTGGCCGGGCGTGGGATCCTGCAGACGCAGGGCGTGTACCAGTCGCCGAAGCTGGAAGGCGGCAAGCACAAGGGCGCGGGCGCGGGGCTGTCTCCCAGCTACAGCTTCACCGCGGTGATCAGCGAGGTGGACGTCGACGTCGAGACCGGCTTCGTGCGCGTCGAGAAGATCGCTTGCGCGCACGACTGCGGCAGGCAGCTGAACCCCCTCGCCGTCGAAGGCCAGCTGGAGGGCTCCATTCACATGGGGCTCGGCCAGGCGCTGATGGAGGGCATGGCGTACGAGGCGGGCGCGGTCCAGAACGCGTCCTTCCTCGAGTACAAGATCCCCTCGGCCTTCGAGCAGCCGGTGATCGACCTGGTGCGCTGCCCGTCGGTGGACAACGAAGGTCCGTTTGGCGCGAAGGAGGTCGGCGAGGGCGCGCTGGCGCCGGTGGTGCCGTCGATCGCCAACGCCATCTACGACGCGGTGGGGGTGCGCCTGATGCGCGTGCCGATGACGCCCGAGGTGGTGTTGGCCGCGCTGGCCGCGAGGAGGGGACGCTGATGTTGCTCCCGGCCTTCTCGTACGAGCGCCCAGCCGAGCTTCCCGGCGCCCTGGCCCTGCTGCAGCGGCTCGCCGCGGCGGGGGTCTCGTACCGCGTGCACGCCGGCGGCACGGACCTGGTGCCCGAGTTGAAGCGTGACGAGGCGGCGATCGGCACGGTGGTGTCGATCTCGAGGCTGGAGGCGCTGCGCGGCGTGCGTGCCCGGCCGGACGGCGGGCTCGAGGTGGGCGCGTTGACCCGCCTGTCTGCGCTGGCCGAGGAGGTGCGCGAGCGCTTCCCCGTCATCTCCGACACGGCGCTCCAGATCGCGAGCCCGCAGATCCGCAACCGGGCCACGCTGGGCGGCAATCTGCTGGTGGACAACCGCTGCGTCTACTTCAACCAGAGCCCGGATCACCGCGACGTCCACGCGGGCTGCTTCAAGGCGGGCGGTGAGGTGTGCCACCTGGTGCCGAGCGCGAAGCGAGGCGCTCAGCCGCTGTGCCGGGCGCGCTTCGTGTCGGATCTGGCGCCGGTGTTGATCCTCCACGACGCGAAGGTCGTCCTCGCGCGCGCGGGGGCCGAGCGGGAGCTGCTCCTGAAGGATCTCTACGCCCCGGACGGCATCCAGCGCACGCAGGTCGCGCCGGGGGAGTTGCTCACGCGCGTGCTGATCCCCGCCTCGGCCACCCGCAGGGTACACTACCTCAAGCTCCGCATCCGCCAGGCGCTCGACTTCCCCTCGCTCGGCGTGGCGGTGAGCCTCGACGGCAAGAAGCTGGGCGTAGCCCTCACCGGGGTGAACACGCACCCGGTGGTGTTGGCCTACGAGGGCGCGCTCGACGCTACGCTGAAGCAGGCCTGTGAGGACGGTCCGAAGCGGGTGGCGCCGCTGGCTCAGGACTTCTTCTCGCCCGCCTACCGGCGGCAGATGATCCCCGTGCTCATCCGTCGGGCCGTCGCCGTTCTCTCGAAGAAGGACACCCCATGACCGCGCGCGCGAACGTCAAAGAGGTGATGAAGGAGTACCTGCTCGACCTGGATCAGGCCGCCCAGGACGGCCGGCGCAAGGTGGCGTGGTGCACGTCGGTGGGACCCGCGGAGATCCTCCGTGCGGCGGGCTACGAGGTCTTCTTCCCCGAGAACCACGGGGCGCTGCTCGGCGCGACGCGCATGTCCATGGACACGATCCCCGTCGCCAACGCCGCTGGCTACTCGCCGGACATCTGCAGCTACCTGACGTCGGACGTGGGCGCGTGGATGAAGGGCATCACGCCGCTCACGCAGGCCTACGGGATCAAGTCCGTCCCGAAGCCCGATCTGCTCGTCTACAACACCAACCAGTGCAAGGACGTGATGCACTGGTTCGAGTTCTACGCGCGCGAGCTGAAGGTGCCCATCTACGGGGTGCACTCGCCCAACCACCTGCCCGAGGTGACGGCGGCGCACGAGGACGCGGTGGTGGCGCAGCTCAAGGGCCTCATCGCGCTGACCGAGCAGCTCACGGGCAAGCGCTTCGACGAGGAGGCCTTCAGGCAGTCGCTGGCGCTGTCGAAGCAGGCGACGGATCTCTGGGCCGAGGTGCTGGCCACCGCGCGCGCGCGTCCGAGCCCCTTGAGCTTCTTCGACGCCACCATCTACATGGGGCCCATCGTGGTGCTGCGCGGCACCGAGGTGGCGCGCGACTACTACGTGGCGCAGTTGGCGGAGCTGAAGGCGAAGATCGCCGCGGGCGAGGCGGCGGTGCCGGGCGAGACCAAGCGCCTGTATTGGGACGGCATGCCGGTGTGGGGCCGGCTGCGAAGCCTGTCGGACCTCTTCAAGCGCAACCACACCGCGGTGGTGGCGTCGACCTACTGCAACAGCTGGATCTTCAGTGACTTCGACGCGGCGGATCCGCTGCGCACCATGGCGCGCGCGTACCTGAAGATCTTCATCAACCGGAACGACGCGTACAAGGAGCGCTACATCGCCGACACGGTGCGCGAGTTCGGGATCGACGGGGTCGTCTTCCTCGAGGCGAAGACGTGCCCGAACAACTCGAACAGCCAGTACAACCTGCCGGCCCGGCTGCGCGCGAAGGGCGTTCGCTCCGTGGTGGTGAACGGAGATCTGTGCGATCTGCGCTGCTTCTCGGACGAGCAGGCGGCGACGGTCCTCGAAGCCTTCCTCGAGACGCTATGACGACGTACTGGGGCGTGGACTGCGGTAGCACCGAGATCAAGGTCGTCGCGTGCGACGACGCGGGGCGGGTCCTGCACCGGCACCGGCGGCGAACGCTCTTCCCGCTGATCGAGCACGTGCGCGGCGCGCTGGCGGGCGACGGGGACTTCGAGAACCCCCTGGTGGACGGCGGTGCGCGCGTAGCCGAGGGGCACTTCGTCACCGCCACCGGCTACGGCCGCGGCCACCTCGACTTCGCGCAGGACAAGCTGACGGAGATCCGCGCGCACTACCTGGGAGTGCGTCACCAATTGGGCGCAGAGCTGCCCCCGGGGCAGGACTACGCGATCATCGACATCGGCGGGCAGGACTCGAAGGTCATCACCGTCAAGACGGGCGACGTCGATCAGTTCATCATCAACCGTAAGTGCGCCGCGGGCACCGGCGCCTTCATCGAGGAGCTCGCCCACCGGCTGCGGATCGAGCTGGCCAGCCTGCCCGAGCTGGAGCGCCGCCATGACGCCGAGCTCACCTTGAACAGCTACTGCACGGTGTTCGCCGCGCAGGAGGTGATCAAGGTGCTGATGGAGGGCCAGCGGGTGGAGAACCTGATCCACGCGCTGTACCGATCGGTGGTGAAGCGCGTCCTGGAGATGACGGTGGTGACGGCGCCGTCGGTCGTCTTCTCGGGCGGCGTGCTGACGCACCACGAGCCCCTGCGTCGGATGTTCGGTGAGAAGCTGCCGGGCAAGAGGTTCCTGCTCGCGCCCGAGGCCCAGTTCTGTGGGGCGATCGGCGCCGCGCTGCACGGCCTCGAGCGCGCCCGGAAGCAGGCCGCGCCCCCGGTCCACCCCAGCCCCAGCCAGGAGAAGCACCCATGAGCTCCCCAGTCGCCCTCATCACCGGGGGCACCCGCGGCGTCGGCCGCGCGCTGTCGCTGCGCCTCGCGCGACGTGGATACGACGTCGTGGCCACGTGGCGACGCGACGAGGCCGCCGCGAAGTCGCTGGAGCAGGAGCTCGCGCGCCTCGACCGCCGCTGCCTCGCGCTGCAGGCCGACCAGTTGGAGCCCGCCACCCTCGAGGCGGCGTTCGATCGCACGGCGAAGGACTTCGGGCACCTCGACGTCTTCGTGGCGAACGCGGCGGCCACCAAGTTCGCGCCCCTCATGGGGCTCAAGGCGCACCAACTGGACAAGACCTTCAACGTCACCGTGAAGAGCTTCCTGGTGGGCTGCCAGCGCGCGGCGCCGCTGATGAAGGGGCGGGGCGGGCGGATCGTCGCGGTGTCGGGCTTCGACGCGCGCACGCCGCTGCCGCAGCACGGGCTGCTGGGCGCGATGAAGGCGGCGATGGAGGTGATGGTGAAGTACCTGGCCTGCGAATTGGCGGCCGACGGCATTCGCGTCAACGCGGTGAACCCGGGCTACATCGACACCGAGTCCTCGCGCTTCTACGTGGGCGAGGCGGGGTGGAAGAAGCTCGAGGCCACCTTGAGCCAGCTGATCCCCGCGGGGCACATCGCGTCGGCCGACGAGATCGCCGAGGCCATCGAGTGGGTGTGCCTGCCCGAGTCCCGGTACGTCAACGGCACCACCATCACCGTCGATGGTGGGATGGACGTCGGCTACCAGTTCTACCTGTCGTCCAGAATGTAGCCCTTACGCAAGGAGGCGAAGATGAACACACACGAAGAGCCCGGCGCGCTGCCGACCGACGCGGTGCGGGTGAGGACGATCACGGAAGCAGACCTGACGCGGGTCGTGGCCATCGACAAGAAGAGCATGGGCCGCCCCCGCGAGGAGTACTTCCGGTCGCGCCTCAAGAGCGCGCTGTCGGACAGCAAGATGGTCACCAGCCTGGTGGCCGAGGTGGACGGCCTGGTGGTGGGCTTCGTGATCAGCCGCCTCTACTACGGCGAGTTCGGCCGCACCGAGCCGGTGGCGGTGCTGGACTCGATCGGCGTCGACCCCGAGTTCCGCAAGCAACACGTGGGCGCGGCGCTCTTGCGCCAGTTGACGATGAACCTGAAGGCGCTGAACGTCGAGCGACTCGAGACGGACGTGGAGTGGAACCACTTCGAGCTGTTGTCCTTCCTCGCGCGCAGCGGCTTCAAGCCGGCGGCCCGGGTGTGCCTGAGCCTCGCGCTCTGACGGAGCAGGCGCGTCCTTGCGCAGGGCCCCGTCCGGCGGGTAGGTGGACCTCGTCGTGACCGAGGTCGTCCCCGCCTTCCGGGAGCTGTGCCTGCGCTGCCGCCGCCCGAAGAGCGTCTGTTGGTGCCACGCGCTCGCCCCGGTGGACAGCCGCACCCGCGTCGTCTTCATCCAGCACCCGCGCGAGGCCCGCGTGCCGGTCAGCACCTGCCGTATGGCGCACCTCTCGCTGCCCAACAGCGAGCTGCACGTCGCGCTCAAGGCCGAGGGATCCGCCCGCCTGGAGGAGGTGTGCGCCCAGCCGGGGACGGCGGTGCTGTTCCCTTCCGACTCCGCCACGGACGTCTGCGCCGTCTCGGCGCCGCCCGCCCACCTCGTCGTCGTCGACGGCACCTGGGCCAACGCGAAGAAGGTGGTGGAGAAGTGCCCGGTGCTCTCCCGGTTGCCGCGCCTCAAGTTCCAGCCTGAGCGGCCCGGCAACTACCGCATCCGCAAGGAGCCCCAAGCGCACTGCCTGGCCACCATCGAGGCCGTCGCCCACGTGCTGGAGCGCCTCGAGCGCGCCCCGGGGAGGTTCACCCCCATGCTGTCCGTCTTCGACGCCATGGTGGAGCGGCAGCTGGACTTCATCGAGGCGAGCGGAAACCAGACCCGGCACCAGCGGAAGGGGCGGCTGCGCAACTCGGCGCGCGAGGATCCGCTGGCGCCGCTGCGCGAGGCGTCCGGCCGGCTGGTGGTCGTCTTCGGCGAGGCCAACGCGTGGCCGCTGGATGATCCGCGTCGCCCGCTGCCCGACGAGCCGGAGTTGATCCAGCTCGTCGCTGGCCGGGTGGCGCAGGCCGAGGGCCCCGGACGCGGGGAGGCCGTGTTCACCTCGCTCCTCCAGGCGAGGCGGCCGCTGGGGCCGCGCGTGCCGCTGCACCTCGATCTGCCGCGGGAAGCGCTGCTCGCGGCGCCCCCCCGGGACGAGACGCTCGACGCTTTTCAGCGCTTCCTCCAGCCGGAGGACGTCCTGGTCGGCTGGGGCCACTACTGCGCCGACCTGCTCGAGGCCGACGGGGCGCTGCGCCGGCGCTTCATCGATCTGCGCGGCACCATCGCCCGGCTGTGGAATGAGCGCCCGGGGGGCGTGGAGGTGCTCTCGTCCCGCCTTGGAGCCAAGCTGCCGGAGGGCCAGGGCCGGGCTGCTCGCCGCCTGTCCGCCCTGCTCCACGTCACCCGGGCCGTCCTCGACGGCCGCCTCACGCGGGCTGCGCTGATTTCGGAAGGCCGGAAGGCCGCGGCGCCGTAGAGTGCCCTTGAGTGTCGCTGAAGACGATCCAGAAGCTGCTCGTCATCTCCGCGCTGCTGTGGGCGATGCTCCCCACCTGGGGGGGCCTCCTCTACGCCGCGGCCTGGACCCTGCTCGCGGTGGGTACCTCCAGCCGCATCCGCGCAGCCCGCGTCGTCCTCGAGGCGCACCGCGAAGAGCTTGCCAGGGGGCTGTCCGGAGAGACGCTTTCCTGGGTGGGCCAACACCCCTTCTTCTACGTGTGGCGGGAGACCGCGAAGGAGTGGGGCACGACCTGGCGGATGACGGGCATCCTGGCCATCTTCCTGGCGCCGTGGTTCTTCATCCGTGCGCTCTTCCTGCGTGAGACGTGGGAGTTCGTGCTCCTGGCGCCGCTGGCCGTGCTGCTGATCGTCGGCGTGCGGATCGCGCTGAAGGTAGAGCTGGTGGAGCTGCTCAAGGAGAAGAAGAAGCTCGAGCCCTTCATCGGGAAGCATGAGGAGGCGCTGCGCTACCTGACCTTGCGCGCGGCGGCCGGCAAGTGGCCACCCGTCCCGTCCCCCGATGGTGGGCCGAAAGAGACGCTACCGCCGCCCACCCTGTCCCCGCCGGTCAGGCCGCCCAATCCGCCGGCGCTGGGGCCTCCCTCGTCCGTGCGCCCGTCGAATGGCGACGTGCCGCCGAAGGACGACAAGCCAGCCGAGTGATGTCGGCCGAGTCCTCAGCCCTTCATTCGGTAGCCGACCCCGGGCTCGGTGAGGAGGAAGGTGGGGTTTGACGCGTCGTCCTCAAGCTTGCGCCGGAGCTGCGCCATGTACACCCGCAGGTAGTGGGTGTCGTCGCCGTGCGTCGGCCCCCACACCTCCTTGAGGAGGTAGCGGTGGATCAGCACCTTGCCCAGGTTCTTCGCCAGGCAGGTCAGCAGGCGGTACTCGATGGGCGTCAGCTTCACCACCTCGCCCGCCTTGGTGACCTCCCGGCGGGCGTAGTCGATGCGCAGGGAGCCCAGCTCGAACACCGGCTCGGCCTTCGCTTCCCCCTGTGCGTGCCGTAGCGCCACTCGCAGGCGCGCCAGCAGCTCGTTGGTGCCGAACGGCTTGGTGACGTAGTCGTCAGCGCCGGCGTCGAGCGCGGCGACCTTGTCGTCCTCGCGCCCTCGGGCAGACAGCACCAGGATGGGTACCTTCGTGAACTCGCGCAGCCGGCGCGTGACCTCGAGCCCGTCGATGTCCGGCAGCCCGAGGTCGAGGAGGACGACCTCCGGGTTGTGGCTGGTGGCCAGCGCGATGGCCTCCGTCCCGCTGCCCGCCTCCACGAGGCGGAAGGCGTGGCTCGAGAGCGCCGCGCGCAGGAACCGCCGCATCTGCGGCTCATCCTCCACGAGGAGGATGACTGGCCCCGAGGCGCTCTCCGTCATGTCTCCTCCTCGGGCGGCACTGACGGCGGGATCTCCAGGAGGGGGAGGCTGATGATGAAGCGCGCACCGCCACCCTCTCGCAGGCGGGCGATGACACGGCCACCGTGAGCCTCCACGATGCCGCGGCACACCGCCAGGCCAAGCCCTGCGCCGCTCGTGCCCCTGGGCGCGCCGCGGAAGAACTTCTGGAACAGGCGCTCCCCGTCAGCCTCGTTGAAGCCCGGGCCGCGATCCGCGACCTCCAGCTCGACGCTGTCGGGCAGCGCCCGCGCCGCCACGTCGATGGGCGTGCCCGGGGGCGTGTACTTGAGCGCGTTCTCCAGCAGGTTCAGCAGCACCTGCTCGAACAGGACCGGGTCCACCGGGATCAGCGGCAGACCGTCGGGCAGGCTGACGTGCACCTCACGACCCGACAGCTGCCTCGTCAGGCGGGAGCGGGCGCTGCCCACCAGCTCCTCCGGCGGAACCCACTCGCGCTTCACCGTCAGCGCCCCGGCCTGGAGCCGGGTCATCTCGAGCAGGTTGCGTACCAGACGCTCCAGGCGCTCAGCCTCGTCGCAGATGGTGCCGAGCAACTGGGCGCGGGTGGACGGGTCGAGCGCCGCGTCGTCCCTCAGCGCCGTGGCCGCGCCGGTCACCACGGCCAGGGGCGTGCGGAGGTCGTGGGAGACGCCGGACAAGAGCGAGCTGCGCAGCTCCTCGGTGCGTGCCCGGAGCGCGGCCGCGCGGGCCTCCTCCGCCAGATGGAAGCGCTCCACGCTGACCGCGGCCTGGCGCGCGAAGGAGTCGAGCAGCGTGCGCTCCTCCACCCTCGGCTGGCCGGCGCCAAGCAACGCGATGACCCCCTGCCGCCTGGCAAGAGGGAAGCAATAGGCCTGCGCCGCCGAGAGCGTGTCGGTCCCCTTCCCGGCGGACCGGCCGTGATCGTGCACCCACTGCGCCACCCCCAGGTCTGCCGGCTCCAGCTCCACCTGGATGGGCCAGGCGCCCCGGGGCTTCAGCGCGCCGTCGTGAGGCATGAGGACGACGACGCTGGCTGGAGGCGCGATCGCCTCGGCGCAGTACCGCGCCGTCGTACGCGCCAGGCCGTCGACGGTGTCGGCCTCGGATAGGGCGCGGGTGAAGGCCAGGAGCGTCTGCGTCTGCCGCTCTCGCTGTCGTGCCTCCCGCTCCTGGGTGCGCAGGCGGCTGGCCAGGGCGCTGATCACCGAGGCGACCCCGAACATCATGAAGAAGGTGAGGAAGAAGCGGGTGTCGGCGACGGCAAACGTCAACAGCGGCGGCACGAAGAAGAAGTCGTACGCCGCCACCGCCAGCGCCGAGGCCAATAGCGCCGGTCCACGGCCCAGGGTCGCGGCGAGCACCATGATCCCCAGCAGGAAGAGCATCTCGAGGTCGGGGGGCCCCAGGAGGTGCTGGAGCACGAGCGCGATGCCCGTCAACGCTCCGATGGTGAGTGCGCTGACGCCGTAGTCGCTCAGCCGCGCGCTTCGCGCAGGCACCACCGGCTCCACCGGCTGGGCCGGGGTGACTGGATCTCCCGAGATCACCAGGACGTCGATATCAAGGCTCCCGCGGACGATCGTCGTCAGCAGCGATCCCCGCAGCGCGTCGCGTAGCGGTGAGTGCGTCGGCTTGCCGAGGATGATGCGCGTGATGTTGTGGGTCCGGGCCCAGTCCAGGATCGCCTCGCCCACCCGGGCGCTCGACAGCCGCACCACCTCTCCACCCAGCGTCGCCACCAGGCGGAGGTGCGACTCGAGGCGGCCGCGATCGGCCTGGCTCATGGCGGCGACCGGGTTGTCCACCCAGAGCGCGAACCAGGGTGCGCGGAGGCCGGCGGCCATGCGGCGCGCGGCTCGCACCAGGCGCTCCGAGGCCGGCGCTGGGCCGACACACACGGCGATCCGATCACCTGAGGGCCAGGTCGTCTTGATCTCGTGCTGCTGCCGATACGCGATGACGTCGTCGTCCACGCGCTCTGCGGTGCGGCGCAGCGCGAGCTCTCGCAGCGCCAGCAGGTTGCCGCGCCGGAAGAAGCTCTCGGTGGCGCGGCGCGCCTGCTCGGGCAGGTACACCTTCCCCTCGGACATGCGCTTGAGGAGCTCCTCGGGTGGGAGGTCGATCAGCTCGATCTCGTCGGCGCGCTCGAGCAACGAGTCGGGCACCGTCTCGCGGACCTGGACGTGGGTGATCTGCGCCACCACGTCGTTGAGGCTCTCGACGTGCTGGACGTTCAGCGTGGTGTGTACCTCGATCCCGGCGTCCAGCAGTTCCAGCACGTCCTGCCAGCGGCGGGTGTGACGCGAGCCGGGCACGTTGGTGTGAGCCAACTCGTCCACCAGGAGGATGGCCGGCTTGCGGGCCAGCGCGCGCTCGAGATCAAACTCCTCCAGGCGCTTGCCGCGATAGTCCCGCTGCTGCCGAGGCAGCAGCTCGAGGCCTTCCATCAGCCGGGCGGTCTCGCTTCGTCCATGCGTCTCGACCAGGCCGATCACCACGTCGAGGCCGCTGGCCTTGAGGCGTCGGGCCGACTCCAGCATGGCGAACGTCTTCCCGACGCCGGGAGCGAAGCCGAAGAAGATCTTCAGCCGGGCGCGCTGGTGCTCCTCGGCCTTGAGCCGCGCCAGCAGCGCATCGGGATCCGGCCGGGTGGGCGCTTCATCGACCATGCCGCGTAAGCCTCTCTCAAGTCCTGCGCTCGCACGAGCCCGGCCTTCACGGCGGGCCCAGCGCGACGTTCAGCCTCACCACGTTGACGCGCGGCTCACCGAAGATGCCCAGCCAGCGCCCTTCGGTGTTCGCGTCCACCAGCCTGTTCACCTCGGCGGCTGATCGACCGCGCGCCTTCGCCACCCGGGCCACCTGGTACTTCGCCCCGGCCACGGAGAGGTGAGGATCGAGCCCGCTGCCGCTGGCGGTGACGAGGTCAGCCGGCACCGCGCCGTCCTGGCCCGGGTTCTGGGCCCGCACCGTCGCCACCCGCTGTCGCACCGCGTCGAGGAAGGCGGGGTTGGTGGGCCCGTGGTTGACGCCGCTGGACGCCTCTGCGTTGTACGGCGGCGTGGTGCCCGAGGGCCTCCCGTGGAAGTAGCCGGGGTGGGTGAAGAGCTGCCCCACCGCACCGATCGTGCGGGCACTGGCCTTCTCGGGCGCCAGAAACTGCCCAAGGCCCGTGATCAGCAGCGGGTACACCAGGCCACACAGCACGGTGAAGAAGAGCAGCAAGACCAACCCTGGACGAAACGACTTCATGACACCACCCCGAGGCCAGCGAGGATCAGGTCGATCGCCTTGATGCATGGGAAGGGCAGGAGCACGCCGCCGACGCCGTAGAGGAGGACGTTGCGCGACAGGACCTTGTGCGCCGGGGCCGGACGGTAGGTGATGCCGCGCAGCGCCAGCGGGATGAGCGCGACGATGATCAGCGCGTTGAAGATGACCGCAGACATCACCGCGCTCTGTGGGGAGTGCAGCCGCATGACGTCCAAGATCCGCAGCGCTGGGTACGTCGTCGCGAAGGCCGCGGGGATGATGGCGAAGTACTTGGCCACGTCGTTGGCGATGCTGAAGGTGGTCAGCGCGCCGCGAGTCATCAGCAGTTGCTTGCCGATCTCCACCACGCGGATCAACTTGGTGGGGTTGGAGTCGAGGTCGACCATGTTCCCGGCTTCTTTCGCCGCCTGGGTGCCGGTGTTCATGGCCACGGCGACGTCGGCCTGGGCGAGCGCGGGGGCGTCGTTGGTGCCGTCGCCGGTCATCGCTACCAGGTGGCCTCGCTGCTGGTACTCACGGATGCGCGCCAGCTTCTGCGCCGGGGTGGCCTCGGCGAGAAAGTCGTCCACCCCCGCCTCGGCCGCGATGGATGCCGCGGTGAGCGGGTTGTCGCCGGTGATCATCACCGTCTTGATGCCCATGCGGCGCAGCTCGGCGAACTTCTCCTTGATGCCCCCCTTCACGACGTCCTTGAGCTGGACCACACCCAGCACCCGGGCGCCGTCGGCCACCACCAGGGGCGTCATGCCCCGGCGTGCCAGCTCCGACACCGCCTGGCTGACGTCCGCGCCCACCGCGCCGCCCTGCGCCTCGACGAAGCGGGCCACCGCCTCCGAGGCACCCTTGCGGATCTTCCTCGTGCCCAGGTCCACGCCGCTCATCCGCGTCTGCGCGGTGAAGGGGACGAAGGTCGCGCCCAGCCCGTGCACTTCGCGACCACGGAGGCCGAACTTCTCCTTGGCCAGGACGACGATGCTCCGGCCCTCGGGAGTCTCGTCGGCCAGGCTGGCGAGTTGCGCCGCGTCGGCCAGCTCCTTCACGGCTACCCCCTGCGCGGGGATGAGGTCCGTCGCCTGGCGACTGCCCAGGGTGATGGTGCCCGTCTTGTCCAGCAACAGCACGTCGACGTCCCCCGACGCCTCTACCGCTCTGCCGCTGGTGGCGATCACGTTGGCCTGCACCATCCGGTCCATCCCCGCGATGCCGATGGCCGACAGCAGCGCCCCGATGGTGGTGGGGATGAGGCAGACCAGCAGCGCCACCAGGATGGTGAGCGACACCGGCGCGCCCTGTCCCGCCGACGCGACGGCGTACTCCGAGAAGGGCCTCAGGGTGACGGTAGCCAACAGGAAGACGAGGGTGAGGGCCGCGAGCAGGATGTCGAGGGCGATCTCATTGGGCGTCTTCTGCCGCTTCGCGCCCTCCACCATGGCGATCATCCGGTCGAGGAAGGCCTGCCCCGGCTCGGCGGTGACGCGGACGATCAACCAGTCCGACAAGACGCGCGTACCGCCGGTGACCGCGCTGCGATCTCCGCCCGACTCGCGGATGACGGGGGCGGACTCGCCGGTGATGGCGCTCTCGTCCACCGAGGCCACGCCGTCGACGACCTCGCCGTCGGCTGGGATGGGGTCACCAGCCTCCACGAGCACCAGGTCTCGCCGCCTGAGCAGCGAGCTCCCCACAAGCTCGCGCGGCGCGTCCTTCCGTGGCTCGGACAGCCTCTTCGCCTGCACGTCCTTGCGGGCCGCGCGGAGGCTTTCCGCCTGGGCCTTGCCGCGCCCCTCCGCCATCGCCTCTGCGAAGTTGGCGAACAGCACGGTGAACCAGAGCCACACCGAGACGCCCAGGGCGAAGCCGGCGGAGTCGTCGCTCTGGCCGAGGGCGCGCAGCGCGAGCACCGTGGTGAACAGGCTGCCGACCTCCACGACGAACATCACCGGGTTCTTCACCATGCGGCGCGGGTCGAGCTTCTTGAAGGCGTCGAGGAGGGCTGCCTTGACGATCGGCGCCTGGAAGAGAGGCCGAGCCGGAAGTTGAGAGCGGACGGTCATGGGGTCACTCCAGTCATCTGCAGGTGCTCGACGATGGGCCCCAGGGCGAGCGCCGGGATGAAGGTGAGCGCCCCCACCAACACGATGGTGCCGACCAGCAGCGCGACGAACAGCGGCGTGTGGGTGGGCAGCGTGCCCGCGGAGGAGGGCACGCGCCGCTTCCCGGCCAGGCTACCCGCCAGCGCCAGCACCGGAACGATCACCCAGTAGCGGCCGATCAGCATCACCGTGCCGATGGCCACCGTGTAGAAGGTGCCGCTCGCGGTGAGCCCGCCGAAAGCCGAGCCGTTGTTGTTCGAGCCCGAGGTGAAGGCGTAGAGCATTTCCGAGAAGCCGTGCGCGCCCGGGTTGCCCAGGGGCGACGTGCCGGCCTGGGTCGCCGAGGCGAGCGCGGTGCCCAGCAGCACCGAGGCCGCGGGCAGCAGGATCCCCAGCGACGCCAGCTTCATCTCGCGCGCCTCGATCTTCTTACCCAGGTACTCGGGCGTGCGGCCCACCAGCAGCCCGCTGATGAAGACCGCCACCATCACGTACAGCAAGATGCCGTACAAGCCCGAGCCGACGCCGCCGAAGATGATTTCCCCCAGCTGCATGAGCCACAGGGGCATCATCCCGGCCAGCGGGGTGAAGCTGTCATGCATCGCGTTGACCGAGCCGTTGGACGCGGCGGTGGTGACGGTGGACCAGATCACCGAGGACACCACGCCGAAGCGCGCCTCCTTGCCCTCGAGGTGTCCCTGGGACGGGTCCACGCCCAGCGCCTCCAGGGCGGGGACGCCCTTCAGCTCGCTCCACAGGCCCACCAGCGTCACGGGGACGAAGATGGCCAGCATCGCCGCGTACAGTGCCCAGCCCTGGCGCCTGTCCTTCACCAGGTGGCCGAAGGTGAAACAGAGCGCCGCTCCCAGCAGGACGATCGCCAGCACCTCCAGCGTGTTGGACATGGGCGTGGGGTTCTCGAGGGGGTGCGCGGAGTTCACGTTGAAGAAGCCGCCGCCGTTGGTGCCCAGTTGCTTGATCGCCACCTGTGAGGCCACGGGGCCGACGGCGAGGCTCTGCTGTCCGCCGCCCTCCACCAGCGCGGCGGTGGTCCTGGCCTCCAGCGTCTGCGGCGTGCCCTCGGCGACGAGCACCAGCGCCCACAGGGTGGCCAGCGGCAGCAGCAGCAGCGTCGAGCGCGTGAGGTCTACCCAGAAGTTGCCGATGCGGGGCCCGGGGGTGCCAGCCGGCGCGCTTCCTTCGTCGAACGCCGTGGTTCGCGTCAGGCCACGGATGAGCGCCATCAAGACGGCGAGGCCGGTGGCCGCGCTCACGAAGTTCTGCACGGTGAGCGCCGCCATCTGGGTGAAGTGGCTCATGGTGGTCTCCCCCCCGTACGCCTGCCAGTTGGTGTTGGTGGCGAAGCTGACCGCGGTGTTCCAGGCGATGCCTGGCTCGACACCGCCCAGGCCGCCGGGGTTGAGCGGCAGAGAGGACTGCAGCCGTTGGATCGCGTAGACCAGCAGCCCTCCGAAGAGGTTGAAGAGCAGCACCGCACCGGCGTACCGGGTCCACTTCATCTCCTCCGCGGGATCCACGCCGGCCACGCGGTACAGCCAGCGCTCGGGGGTGCTCGGCATGGCGGCTGGCCCCAGCGCGCGCGCGAACAGCGCCCCCAGAGGCACGGCGAGGAGCGTGAGCAGCACGAGGAAGGCGAGCAGCTCGCCGATGGCGTGCGCCGTCATGACAGACGCTCCGGGAAGAGCAGCGCGAAGGCGAGGTAGCCGAACAGCCCCAGCGAGAGCGCTCCTCCGAGGATGATGAGTGGATCCATGGGTGCTCCTTTCAGAGGTGATCGCAGAGGGCCACGAAGCCCCAGGTGAGCAGGAAGAAGCCGAGCAGGCCGGCGAGGAGAAGGGCGTCCATCAGAACCATGTCGTCGCTCCCACGGTCAGTGAGTCCTGGCGCGGCTGGCTCATCGAGCCGGCGCGATCGAAGAAGACAGGGCCACCGGACTCGTCGTGGCGAAACTCGAGGCGAATGGAGACACGCTCGTGCGGGCGGGCGTCCAGCGTCAGGGTCTGCGAGGCCATGAAGCGCTCCGGCCAGAAGATGGGCGCGCCGCCAGCGGGCGTCTGCTCCACGAAGCCGTCGAGGCGCGCGGCGGCCCACAACCACGAGGCCAACTGGACGCGCCCGTACACCGCGCCGGCAGCCCAGGCAGCCAGGCCGAGCGCGTTGGCCTCGACGCCCGCGTTCAGGTGCAGAAGGAGGGCAACCCGGGGGGTGACGGTCCAGGTGACGTGCGCGTCCAGGAGGTGCCGCCACGGCCGCCCCTCGGGCGAATCCCCGCTTCGCTCCACGCCGCCGAAGTAGAGCAGGCTCAGCGCCAGCTTCGTGGGCACGGCGTAAGTCGCCTGCAGCGAGACGGACTTCTCCTTGTTGTTGTCCACCACGCTGTTCCACCCGTTGTAGCCGGCCAACGTCACCGTCCAGCGGTCCGAGAGCGGCAACGAAGCGCGTACCCCCGTGTGGTAGAAGGGCAGCCCGAAGAAGAGGTTGGAGCGCGACCAGTTCCAGTTGTCTTTGATCGCCATCGCCTCGGGGCTGATCGGCGAGAGGAAGATGCCGGCCTCCACCAACAGCCCGCGCCCGACGCCGAAGGTGTACCCGACGTTCGCCTGTTGGAGGTACTTCCACAGCTCCGGGCCAGTGGCGTTGGCGCCGCTCGCCCCACCGAAGCCGGGCTCGGCCAGGTAGTAGGTGGACGGCGTGTGGCCCACCTGCAGCGCGACGCGGCCGAAGACGCGCCCATAGTCCCACCGCACGTCCAGCACCGCGTTGGCGATGGTGAAGGTGTTGTGCCGGTTGTCGAAGCCGCGGAAGTTCGTGAGGTTGTTGCCCGGCTGGTTGAAGTTCCACTGGTAGAAGGCCTCGGCGTAGCCGCTCAGGGTGAACTGGCCGGCCGCCTCACTGGCGCCCAGCAGCGCGGACGCGCTCTCGCCGGACTGGCGGTCGTGCTCTCTGTGCTCCGTCTCGTCCGGCCCCGGTGCTTCGGGAGTACCACCGTCCTGGGCGGCGGCGAGCGACGACGCGAGGATGAGGACCGCGGCGACTGTGCGATGCATGAGGTGCCTCCTGGCTGGAGGCATTCGTAGGGCACGCGACTTCAGTCCCGTATCAAATCGCGAGCCACAGGCATCAAGGCGGCATCAAGACGCGGCCAGCGGTCCCACCGCGAGACGCCAAGGCGGCTGAATGACGGCCCGCCGCCGCAGCACCAAGCCCTGACGAGGGTGCTCGTGCGCCCGTGGATTTTCCGCTAAGGCCCGCGGCCGGAAGCGCCGGAGACAACCATGAGTGAACGCATCGCCGTCATCGGACTGGGGTACGTGGGCCTGCCGGTGGCGCTGGCCTTCGCCCGCAAGTTCAAGGGGACCATCGGCTTCGACATCAACGGAAAGAAGGTGGAGGACCTGAAGAAGGGCCTCGACGTCAGCGGGGAGATCTCGAAGGAGGAGCTGCTCGGCGCCGGGCTGGAGCTGACGCACGACGCGTCGGCCCTGAAGCAGGCCACCTTCTTCGTGGTCGCGGTGCCCACGCCGGTGGACGTGGACAACCGGCCCGATCTCACCCCGGTGGTGAAGGCCAGCGAGACGGTGGGCCAGGCGCTCAAGAAGGGCGACGTGGTGGTGTACGAGTCCACCGTGTACCCGGGCGTCACCGAGGAGATCTGCGGCCCCATCCTCGCCAGGCGCTCGGGCCTGAAGCAGGGCGTGGACTTCAAGCTGGGCTACTCGCCGGAGCGGATCAACCCGGGCGACAAGCAGCACACCCTGGAGAAGATCACCAAGGTCGTCTCGGGCGAGGACGCGCCGACGCTGGAGCGGGTGGCCAACACCTACGGCGGGATCATCGACGCCGGCGTCTTCCGCGCCGCCAGCATCAAGACCGCCGAGGCCGCCAAGGTGATCGAGAACACCCAGCGGGATCTGAACATCGCGCTGATGAACGAGCTGGCGCTGATCTTCGATCGCATGGGGATCCGCACTCGCGACGTGCTGGCGGCCGCCGGCACCAAGTGGAACTTCCTCAAGTTCACCCCGGGCCTGGTGGGCGGGCACTGCATCGGCGTCGATCCGTACTACCTCACCACCAAGGCCGAGCAGCTGGGCTACCAGCCGCAGGTGATCCTCGCCGGCCGGCGGATCAACAACGAGATGTCGAAGTACATCGCCCAGCGCACGGTGAAGCTGCTGGTGCACCAGAACCTCCCGGTGAAGGGGGCGCGGGTGGGCGTGCTGGGGCTGACCTTCAAGGAGAACGTCGCGGACATCCGCAACTCCAAGGTGCCCGACATTCTGCGCGAGCTGACCGAGTTCGGCGTGCAGGCCATGCTGCACGATCCCTACGCCGATCCCGAGGACACCCGACACGAGTACGGGCTGTCGCTCACCAAGCTGGAGGAGCTGGTCAACCTCGACGCCCTGATCCTCGCGGTGTCCCACAAGCAGTTCGTCGGCAACCCGGTGTCGTGGTTCGTCGATCGGGTGAGGCCGGGAGGGGTGCTGGTGGACGTGAAGAGCGCCCTCACCCCGGCCGAGGTGCCGGCGGGGCGGGTCAGCTACTGGTGCCTCTGATGGGCGTCGATCTCACAGCGCGGCTCCGGGAGAAGCGGCGGTGGCTGGTCACCGGCGCGGCGGGCTTCATCGGCTCGCACCTGGTGGAGGCGCTGCTCGGCGCGGGACAGGACGTGGTGGGCCTGGACAGCTTCGTCACCGGCTACCGGGCCAACCTGGACGACGCGGTCAAGCGCGCGGGCGCGGGGGCAGGCGATCGCTTCCGCTTCGTGGAAGGGGACATCGCCGACCTCGACACCTGCGGGCGAGCGACGCAGACGTGCGACTTCGTGCTCCACCAGGCGGCGCTGGGCAGCGTGCCCCGGAGCATCAAGGATCCGCTCGCCAGTCACCGGGCGAACGTGGACGGCTTTCTCCACATGCTGGTGGCCGCGCGCGACGCGAAGGTGAAGCGCTTCGTCTACGCCTCGTCGTCGTCGGTGTACGGGGATCACCCGGTGCTGCCCAAGGTGGAGGCGCAGACCGGCCGGGTGTTGTCTCCATATGCCGCGACCAAGCACATCAACGAGGTGTACGCGGGCGTCTTCGAGCGCACCTACGGGCTGCCCACGGTGGGGCTGCGCTACTTCAACGTCTTCGGGCCGCGGCAGGATCCGAACGGCGCCTACGCCGCGGTGATCCCCCGGTGGCTTGCGGCGCTCGCCCGCGGCGAGGCGTGCGAGATCAACGGCGACGGCCTCACCAGCCGCGACTTCTGCTTCGTGGCCAACGCGGTGCAGGCCAACCTGCGGGCGGCGCTGGCCGAGGGGCCGGGCGTCACCGACGGCGTGTACAACGTGGCCGTCGGGCACCGGACCAGCCTCAACGAGCTGTACGCGTTGATCCGCACCCACGTGGCGAAGGTGAAGCCCCAGGTGAAGGATCTCCCGCCGCGCTACCAACCGGAGCGACCGGGCGACATTCGCGACTCGCAGGCGGACATCACGCGGGCGCGCGAGCGGCTGGGCTACCTGCCGACCCACACCGTCGCGCAAGGCCTCGAAGAGACCGTGCGCGCTTACCTGGAAGAGACACGCGTATGAGAATCGTCGTCACGGGCGGAGCAGGCTTCATCGGATCGCAGGTGGCGGACGCCTACGTGGCCCTGGGGCACGAGGTGCTCGTCGTCGACAACCTGTCCACCGGCTCGAAGAGCAACCTCAACCCGAAGGCCTCCTTCCTGGAGGGGGACGTGCGCAGCGAGGCGGTGGCGAAGGCGGTGGAGGCCTTCAAGCCCGACGCGCTCAACCTGCACGCCGCGCAGATCGACGTACGCAAGTCGGTGGTGGAGCCCCGCTTCGACGCGGACACCAACATCGGCGGAACGCTGAACCTGGTGGAGGCCGGGCGGCGGGGCGGGGCCCTGAAGCGGGTGGTGTACGCGGCCTCGGGCGGCTCGATGTACGGCGACACCAGCGTGCTGCCGACTCCCGAGACGGAGCCCGCGGCGCCGGTGTCGCCCTACGGGGTGTCGAAGTTCACCGGCGAGCTGTACCTGTCCTGCTACCGCGCGATGCACGGGCTGCACTACGTGGCCCTGCGCTACGCCAACGTCTTCGGGCCGCGGCAGAACGTCCACGGCGAGGCGGGGGTGGTGGCGATCTTCTCCGAGCGGCTCCTGCGCGGCGACGGCTGCACCATCTACGGCGACGGCGGGCAGACGCGCGACTTCGTCTTCGTGGGCGACGTGGTGCAGGCCAACGTGAAGGCGCTCACCAGCGACTACTGCGGAGGCGTCAACATCGGCACCGGCGTGGAGACGGACGTCAACCGGATCTTCGCGCTGCTGACGAAGTACGCGGGGGTGGACAAGCCGCCGGCGTACGGCCCGCAGCGCGCGGGCGAACAGCGCAAGAGCGTGCTGGCCAACGGGAAGGCGAAGCAGGTGCTGGGCTGGGCGCCGCGGTACGACGTGGAGAAGGGCATCGCCGAGACGATGGCCTGGTACCAGTCGCACCGCTGACGTCTACGGCACGATGTACGCGTAGCAGAGCCGCAGCAGTTGCACGTCGCTGGAGCGCGGCACGCAGAGCTGCTCCTCGAAGCGCCGGGGGTCGAGCTCCTTCAGCGCCGCCAGCTCATGCTCGAGCTGCTGGATCTCCACCTGGAGATCCTCGAGCCGCGCCTCGGCTCCGCCCTGGTAGCGGTGGCTGGAGAGCGCGCGGCCCACGCCGTAGAGGGACGAGCGCCGCCCCGAGAAGATCCCCAGCACCCCGGCGCCCACGTTGAGCCACTTCTCGGCCTTCCGCGTGGACAGCTCCTTGTCGGCCTGCGCGAAGTCCACGCGCTTCTTCTCCAGGGAGCGCATCAGCTTCTGCGCGTCCCGCGACAGGCCCTGCTTCTCCAGCACGCGTGTGGTGAAGGCGTCGGCTGACTCGGTGGGGCCGGAGATCTGCTTCGTCTCGGGATCGTAGAGCAGCTTCGTCTCCAGCTTGCTCGGCAGGCGGTCCTTGATCAGCGATTGCAGCTTGTGCGCCTTGAGGCCGGCCACCCACGGCGGCATGGGCGTGAGCGTCATGTTCGCCGGCTTCGCGTTCTGGAAGGGCACGCCGCGGACGGAGGAAGGCGTGCCTTCGAGGATCTCCGCCGGGCCCAGGGTGTTGTCGAGCGGGAAGGCCAGCTCGTGGACCGTCTCTTCGCTGACCGCGGTGCCGAGGCGGTAGCGCACGCCGAACTTGAGGAGCAGGAAGGGCAGGCCCGCGCCCTGGTCCACCTCGTAGACGGGGCCCAGCTCGGGCTCGAGGCCCGGCGGGATGGTGATCGCCTCACCCACGGGCGCTGCGGGCGGGGGCGCAGGCTGAGCTGTCCTCATCGGCGCCGTCAGCGCGCGCACCTCCTCGGCGCTGAAGGGCCCGTGGAGGATGGAGATGGTGTCGCGCGTGCGGAAGACGACGGGCTGCGGCCGGTGCACGGAGTGGAGGAGGAACTGGCGAGGCTCCAGGGTGGCGATCAGGCCGTCGAGCTGCGCCGGCGTCGCACCGGCAGCGGACGCGGCGGCCACCAGCGCGTCCCGGATCCGCTGCTTGTCCTGCTCGGTCTGCAGCCGGCCCACCCACCAGGTGCCGATGTTCCCCAGGCCGCGGTAGTCGAGATCGACGGGGTTCTGCGTGGCCAGCACCACCGAGACGCCGAAGGCCCGCGCCTGCTTGAGGAGGCCGAGAAGGGGGGGCTTGGTGGGCGGGTTGGCGGGGGCGGGCGGGAAGTAGCCGAAGATCTCGTCCAGCAGCACCACCGCGCGCAGCTCGCCGGCGCCTCCCTGCCGCCGCATCCACGCCTGCACTCGCTCCAGAAGCAGCGCCACCGCGAACAGCCGCTCCTCGTCGGACAGGTGCGCCACCGAGTAGACGGAGAGGCGGGGGCGGCCGTCGGGAGCGAAGAGGAGGCGCTGGGCGTCGAGCGGCTCGCCGGTGCGCCAGGCGGCGAACTTCGGAGACGCCAGGAGCCCGTTGAGGCGGACCATCAGGGCCTGGCGGTCCTTCTGCGGGAAGAAGTCTTCCAGCGGCAGCGCGCCCACCGAGGCGAAGGGCGGCGTGCCCACCTGGCGGACGAGATCGATCAACGTGGGCGTCTGCCCGCTGCGCCAGGCGTGGCTGAGCACCTGGACGAGCAGGAGGTACTCGCGCGAGGTGAGGGGATCGGCCTCGATGCCCAGCAGGCCCAACAGGCCGCGGGTAGCGGCGTCGGCGGCCTCGGCCACGGACTCCTCGGAGGGATCAGCCGGCGGCGCGAGGCTGCCCAGGAGATCGACGGAGAGGCCGGTGGTGGCGCCGGGGGTGAAGAGGCGCGGCTCGTAGCTGGCGCGCAGGTCGCCCAGGGTCGCGGCGGTCAGGCCAGCGTCGGCGAGCGCGGTCTCGATGCGGGCCTTCTCCTTCGCGGCGTCGGGCACCCAGCGCGACAGCGAGGGATCGTCCGGGCCCAGGCACAAGAGCGCCGTGGCGAGATCGCCCTTGGTGTCGACGGCGATCACCGGCACGCGCGCGCGCAGCAGCTCCTCCGTCAGCGCGACGCACAGCCCCGTCTTCCCCGAGCCGGTCATGCCCAGGATGAAGCCGTGGGTGGTGAGGGACTGGGGGGACAACTGCACGCGCTCCCCTGACGGCGTCGCGCCCAGCAGCAGGTCGGTCATGCGCGGGACTTGTAGCGGCTCCCCGGAAAAAACCCGAGCGTTCCCCACTGTGAGGCACGACTGGGCTATGGAGGCCGGTCATGACCTCTCCCATCCGCCTCGCCCTCCTCCTCGGTGGCCTGTCGCTCTTCGCGGCCTCCTGCTCCTCGTCACCCACCGGGACTTGCAGTTCCTCGACGTGCCCCAGCGGCTGCTGTGACGACAACAACCAGTGTCAGGCCGGCAACACCAACGCGGCGTGCGGCTCCGGGGCATTGACCTGCGTGGCATGCACCAGCGGGACGACCTGCAGCGGCGCGAGCTGCGTTCCCACGGGCACGGGCGGCGGCGCGACGGGCGGTGGGACGGGCGGCGGTGCGACGGGCGGTGGGACGGGCGGCGGCGCGACGGGCGGTGGGACGGGCGGCGGCGCGACGGGCGGCGGCACGGGCGGCGGCGCGACGGGCGGCGGGACGGGCGGCGGCGCGACGGGCGGCGGCACGGGCGGCGGCACGGGCGGCGGCGCGACGGGAGGCGGGGCCGGCGGCGGCGTCGGCGGAGGAACGGGCGGTGGCACGGGCGGTGGCATCGGCGGCGGCACGGGCGGTGGCACCGGCGGTGGGATGAGCGGCACGGGCGGTGGGACGGGCGGCGGCACCGGCGGTGGGACGGGCGGCGGCATCGGCGGCGGCACCGGCGGTGGGACGGGCGGCGGCATCGGCGGCGGCACCGGCGGCGGCATCGGTGGCGGCACGGGTGGCGGTACGGGTGGCGGCACGGGTGGCGGCACGGGTGGCGGTACGGGTGGCGGCACGGGCGGCGGCGGAGGCACTCCTCCGACGGTCAGTCTCACGTTCGCGGCCAACTGCGGCAACCAGCCCACCTGCGGCGGCAACGAGGTGGGGACCTGGTTCTACACGGCCGGCTGCATCGCTGACTCCACCTTCTCCGGACTCGAGGTGCTGTGCCCGGCGATCACCTTTGCCAACAAGACGGGCACGGTCAGCGGCTCAGTCACCTTCAACGGGACGAGCGTCACCCGGAGCGTCACCGGCAGCGCCAGCTTCAGCACCTCGTCGGCTGACGCCACCTGCCTCACGGCTTGCACCTCCTTGCCGGGCTACGTCGCCGGCTACGGCCTCACCGGCACCTGTGCCGTGAATAGCGCGTCGTGCAACTGCAGTTGGGCCTTCCCCTTCAGCAGCTCGGGGACGAGCCCCTACACGAAGACAGGCGGGACGATCTCCTTGCCCAGCGCGTCGCGGAACTACGCCTTCTGCGTCAACTCCGCGGGGACGACCATGGACTACATGGAGACGTCCTTCCCGCCCGTGGAGCCCGGCCTCTACACGCTGACCAAGCAGTAGGAGCAGGTCGTCCTCAACGTCGGGAAGAAGACCGTCTACACTCTCCTGAGCCCTGCGCCGAAGCAGGGCTAAGGAGCGGTGATGACGCGTCTTCTTCTCCTCGGGTCCCTCCTCCTCGCTTCCGTGGCGGCCGCCGCGGAGGTCTGCGAGGCCCCGCGCAGCCGTGACACCGCCCCGCTGGCGACGGCGGCGGCCCAGGACAAGGTGTTGGCCAACGCCTTCGAGAAGGCCGCCACCGCTTGCGCCGAGCGCGGGCCGGCGTGCGATCAGGCCCGGCTGGAGTGCGGAGGCCTGGTCACCTCCATCGTCCAGAAGCAGGTGGGCTTCGACGACGGGCTGTGGCTGCGGGACATGCTCTTGCCCTACCAGGGCAAGTCCTACGTGCTGAGCCGCAGCTTCGGGCCCGTCCCCATGGCCTCTGACGCCTCCTGCAACGTGGACGTGGCCACGCTGAACGCCGCGGCGCTGCGGCGCACCAAGCAGGCCACGCGGCGGGACAACCTGCTGTCCGAGTACCAACTGTACGTCCGCTGGTCGCAGGATCAGTTCGCCCAGTGCAAGGCGCGCGTGGCGGCCGACGACAAGCGTTCCGCGGAGGCGAAGGCCGAGTCCGAGCGGGTAGCCGCCGCCGCCGCCGCTGCTTCCGCCACGGCCGCCGCCGCCGCTGCCGCCAAGCGGGCTCAGGAAGACGAAGCCCGCCGCCGGGCCGAGGAGGCGGCGCGGGCCCAGGACGAGGCGAGGAAGCGGCAGGAGGAGCAGGCCCGGGTGCAGCGCGAGGCGCAGGAAGAGGCGAAGCGCCGGCAGGAGGAGAAGGCCCGAGCGCAGCAGGACGCGGCCGAGCGCCAGCGGGAAGAGCAGGAGCGCGCGAAGGCCGAGGCGGCTGCGGCGGCCGCGGTGGCCGCGGAGGCGAGGGTGGTCGCCCAGCGCGAGGCGGAGAAGGAAGCCGCCCGCAAGCAGAAGGACGAGCTGTACGCCCAGGCCCAGGCGGAGGAGGAGGCGGCCGCGAACGCCGCGGAGCAGAAGTCCGACGCGCTGAAGAAGAAGGCCGCGGGCATCGAGGTGAAGGACGACGACGAGCGCGCGCGCGGCAACGTCTCGGTGATGGCCGTGGGCGGCATGTTGAACGCGTGGGCGGGCACGTCGGCCACCACCACCTTCGCGATGGGGGCGGGCCTGGCAGCCCACCTGGGCTTCTGGGGCACCGCGCCCGCCAGCGGCATGGCCTCCGGCTTCGAGCTGCGGCTCTCCGGGCGCTTCGTGCAGACTATGAGCGGCCCTTCGGCCAACGCGCTGGAAGGCATGATCACCGGCCGGTACTTCTTCGGGCGCTTCGGCGTGGGCGCGGCGGGGGCGCTGCGCTTCTACGATACCTTCCAGTCGCAGAGCTTCGACGCCGGCGCCAGCCTGGGCTTCGCCTTCATGGACACGCCGCGCACACGCGTGCTGCTGGCGCTCAACTGGCTGCCGCTGGGCACCTCGATGGACTACACGCGCTTCGCGGGCGACTTCGAGGTCAGCTACCGCTACTTCACCGCCCACGCCCACGCCGGCATCCTCACCACCACCATCAACATGCAGAACACCCTGGGCTGGGAAGTGGGAGTGGCTCTGGGCGCGCGGCTGGGCTGGTGATCAGACGCGGATGCCGACCGGCTGACCGGTGCTGGCGCACTCGCCGCTGCCGAAGGACGTGATCGAGCTGACGCCCAGCAGGTTGAAGAGCTCCAGGTGGAGATCGGACAGGGGGCGCTCGGCGGCGGGGACGATCTCCTGGCCGAAGCGCAGATCGCTGCCCGCGCCGCACAGGATCATGGGCAGGTTGCGCGGCAGGTGCACGTTCCCGTCGGACATGTCCGAGCCGTAGAGCACCAGCGTCTCGTCGAGCAGGTTGGCGGCCTTCAGCTTCTCCAGCAGATCGGCCAGCAGGCTCACCTGCACCACGTTCATCTGCTTGAGGCGCGCGATGGCGCCAGGCGAGCCGCCGTGGTGGGCGTTGGCGTGGTGGCCGGTGCCAGCGCCGAGGGCCTCCGCGAAGTCGAGCTGCTCGGACACGCCGGGCCCGTACATGATCGTCGCCACGTTGGTCAGCCCGCACTGCATGGCCAGGACGATCATCTGGTGCATCAACTGGAAGCGCAGCGCGTAGTTGGTGTTGGGCGCGGAGAAGTCTTCGGTGGGCTGCGCGAGCGTGGGCGTGCAGGTGAAGCCGCCCTGCTGCAGCCCCTGCTCCACCTCGCGCACCGTGGCCAGGTACGAGGTCAGCACCGGCCGGTACGTCTCCGGCAGGCGGGCAGCCAGGCGCGTGGCGTCCTTGTGCAGTTGATCGAGCACCGACTTCTTGCGGGCGTGGAGGTACGCGATCTGCGCGGCGCTGCCTTCCTGCCCGCCGAAGAGCTTGTTGAAGAGCTGGGCCGGGTTGGGGATCGGCGAGCGGAACTTGTCGGCCTCCTGCCAGCTGATCCGGTTGAGGTAGTCGTTGGAGTACCCGGGGTGATCGTTGAGCGGGTGCACGTGGTAGTAGATGCCGCCGATCTCCAGCGAGCGGATCGACGCGGGGTGGCGATCGGCCACGTACTGATCGACGGTCTTCCCGCAGCGGGTCAGCCCCGGGCTGTTCAAGAGGATCGGCTGGCAGGAGAGGAAGCCGGCGCAGTTCTGCCAGTGGGGATCGATGCCCCCAAAGCCGTTGTGCAGCTTGCGGACGATCATCGCGTGCTGCCGGAGGTTCCGGCTCACCAGCGGCGCGAGCGCCTCCGACCAGGTCCACGAGCCGTCGACGCCCATCGGCATGTGGGCGCCGTTGGGCACGTAGCAGCCGATGAAGCGCTTGCGGCCAGGCGCGGTCTGCCCGAAGGCGAGGTGCGGGGCGATCGCCGGGAGCGCGAGCTGCACGCCCAGCCACTTCAAGACGGCGCGGCGCGAGGCCTTCATGGGCTCACCTCCGTGAGCTCGAGCGCCTTCAAGAGCGCGTCCACCGTCATGGTCTTCAGGGTGGGCGACGAGCCGTCGAGCGGACGGCCGAGGCGCTGGGCCACGCAGGCCTCCCCTTCCAGGGGGCCGCGGTTCATCCCGAAGGTGAGCAGCTTCTGGGCGACGCAGGCGCGGTAGTCCGGGTTGCCTTCGATCGCCGCGGCGAGCTCGTAGGGATCGCGGACGATCACCCCGTCCAGCTCCAGCGTGGAGACGATCGGCCTCCCGTCGGCGTACGTCTCGCGCCACTGGCCCTGGGCGTCGAACTTCTCCAGCGCCAGGCCGATGGGATCGATGCTGTTGTGGCAGGCGCCGCACCGGTTGGAGGAGTCGCGGTGGAGCGCCATCTGCTCGGGGAGCGGCTTGGTCCTGTCGATGGTCTCGAAGGAGTCGCCGATCTCCTCCAGCGTGGCGGGATCCAGGTGGGGCAGGGGGCGGCAGAGCAGGCGCGTCAGGACCCAGATCCCGCGGTGGATCGGCCGGCGGAACTCGGAGCCGCTGCCGGTGCGGGTGAGGAAGAGCGCGTGGGACAACAGGCCGCCGCGCAGGGGCGTCATGAAGCGGTACGTCGTCTCATCCATGCCGCTGCCCGGCAGGCCGTAGTACTGCGCCAGCGCGCCCTGGACGACGGTGAAGCCGGGCCGCAGCAGCTGCTCGGGTGGGCGATCCTCCCGCAGCACGACGGCGAACATGTCGCGCGCCTCGCGCTTCATCGAAGCGGCGAGCGGGTGGGTGACGGCGCCGTCGCGGAAGTCGAGCCACTGGCCGCCGAAGGAAGAGGTGAAGCGATCGAGATCCTGTTCGAGCAGCCGGTCCGCCTGGGCGCGCACGGTGGTGGGATCCGCCAGTTGGCCCAGGCCGGCCATCGCCCAGAGCTGCTCGTCGGCCAGCGAGCCGCGGAAGAAGAGGCCCAGGCGCGAGGCCACCCCGAAGCCGCGCTCGGAGGGCTCGAGCCCACCTGGCACCAGCTCCGGCTTGAAGACGAAGTTGGGCGAGAGGAAGACGGTCTGCAGCACGGACTGGAGGGCTTCGTCGACGGGCTCCGGGAAGCCGGCGGAGGTGGCGCCCTGCAGCGACGCGGCGAAGAGCGCCTGGTAGTCGGCCAGCTCGTCCGGGCGCACCGGCCGGCGGAAGGCGCGGCTGGCGAGGCGAGACACCAGCGGCTCGACGCAGTTGCCCCAGGTCCACGCGGACTTCGCGGGGATGGGCGTGAAGGTGATCGCCGCGTTGAAGGCGGTGGAGTCGTAGTTGGGGTTGCCCTTCCGGTTCACCACGAAGTCGACGGTGTCGCCCTTCGTCACGAGCAGGGTGAGGGTGAAGGGGGCCTGCCCGCCGTTGGGGAGGTCCTGGGCGAAGACCTGGCCGCCGTTCTTCTGGATGAGGGCGACGATCCCATCACCGCCGCCCGGATCCGCGTCGTTGAAGGAGCCGGAGATCGCCACCGTGCCGTCCACCGGGCTCAGCCAGCGGCGGACCGCGTCCACCGTCGAGCCGGGGTGCGCGCCGAGGCGCCAGAGCAGCACCGTCTGATCCGGCTCCTTGCGCCAGCGGGCGTTGGCGTTGTCGAAGATCATCGGCGCGCCGCTCGAGTCCAGGTACGTCCAGCAGTCGCGGCCCTGCGCGTCGGAGAAGTCGTCGGTCGACGAGTAGCTCGGCTTCCGCGTGCACGCGGGCGTCTGCGGCGGCCGCACCGCGGGGCAGTGGGCGGTGAGGGCCGGCGTGGCGAGGACGATCCCCGCGAGCTGCTCGGCGGTGGCCAGCTGGACCTCGAGGCCCTGCGCGTCGAGGCGCGTCTCGCTCATGGTGTCGAAGCCGTACACCTGGGCCACCGGCGTCCACTCGGTGAAGAGGGCGTCGCTCACCGGCACGCCCAGCAGATCGCCCACCATCGCCTGGTACTCGCGGTTGGAAAGGCGGAGCAGGTTCGTCACCCCGTGCGCGCTTGGCTCGCACTTCGCCGGGCCGGCGTCGGGGGGCGGCGGATCGATCGGCGGAGGCCCCGGCGGCAGGCCGTTGATGGCCCCGTCACACGCGGTCAACGCGAGGCAGATCAGCGGGACGAGGCGAGCGAGCTTCACGGGACGCAGACATTATCGGACCTGATGTGCGTCAAGTTCCCGAGGCATTGGCGGCCTGATTTCAGTGGCTTGAAACGTCAGGTAGGGCTGATCGCGCGGCACTTTTTTGCTCCTGGACGCGACTTGCGACGGGCGAATGCGATAATCGCCCTTCCTCCCACCTCTCGAGGGCCAACGCGATGACTGGACGCATCACCAACCGACCGACCACCCAGCCCACGTCCCCCAGCAGCACCACCCCCGCCGGCACGGGCGGCTACAAGATCCAGTCAGGCGACACGCTGGGGAAGATCGCCCAGCGGCACGGCGTCACCACCCAGCAGCTCGTCGACGCGAACAAGGACCGCTATCCCACGCTGGCCACCAACCCCGGCAACATCCAGGTCGGGTGGAACCTCGCCATCCCCAACGGGGGAGCTCCTGGCGCGCCCACGCAGCCTGCGGGCTGGGCCCCCCGCAGCAACAACGACATCCTGATGGTGGGGATGAACGAGACGGCCAAGTACGAGGCCCAGCAGCTCCGCGGCCGGGGCCAGAACGTCACGCTGATCTCCGACGCGAAGGAGAACGACAAGCTGTCCGCCCGCGGGGCGACGCACGACCTGAGCACTCAGGAGGGCGCCCTGTCCTTCGCGCTCACCCTGGGCCTGCCGGCGGATCAGACCGCGAAGATCGCCGACGTGATCCAGAGCAGCGGCTCGGACTCGCGCGACGAGCTGGCGCAGTTGGCGCAGGTGTGGGCGGGCGCGGAGAAGGGCGGGCAGATCCCCTCCCGGCTGATGCTCTCTGGCCACAACGTGGGCTCGGGCGTGTGGGGCGACGACAACGGCATGCTGCGCTTCGAGACTTTGGGCAAGCTGGCCGAGGCGATGCCCCGGGCCGCCCGCAGCGTGGAGGATCTGCACCTCGCCGCCTGCTACTCCGGCGGCCAGCCGCTGATGGAGAAGTACCGGGCGATGTTCCCCAACGCGAAGACGATCTGGGCGTACGCCGGCTCAGCGCCGGGCTCCTACTCGGGCGCCGTGCCGCACCAGAGCCGCTGGGAGAACGCCACCCGGGGCACCCGCGGCGATCTCGATCGCGCCATCGCCGAGCACACCCGCAAGGGCGAGAACGTGGCCGTGTGGACCGTCGAGCACGGCTACAACGACGGCCGCCCGCCCGCGCCGCTGTCCGAGGTCCGGTCCGCCGTGGAGTCGAGCCAGCCCACCTTCCAGCGCTTCCAGTCGGGCCAGGAGGCCGTCGCCGATCCCCAGACGGGCTCGCTGCGCGACTTCTACAACCAGGTGCAGCGCCTCCTGCAGCACCCGGAGCTCCCCGCGGCCGAGCGCGCCCCGCTCGAGGCCCAGCGCGACACCACCATCCGCCTGCTCTACTACTCGAAGACGGTGGCCCCGAAGTTCGCCGACCACCACGCCACCGCCATCCGCGCCGGCTTCGAGGCCGTGGGCATGACGCCCCCCGACTTCAAGACGCTGTCCCGCGCCGACGCGCTGGCGCAGATCGCCCAGTTCGAGCAGAAGCTGGCCGGTACCACACCGCGCCCGGCCGCCGGCGATCGCCTCCTGTCGCTGCTCACCAACGGCCTGAGGGACCTGAAGCCCAGCCACATCCCTGAGGCGTGGGTCTGACAAGTCATTGGTAATGCCGGGGAAACAGGTCGAAGCGTAACGACACTTCCCAGGTTTCTCGGGAAATGGAGCCACGACGCACCACGATAAGGGGCCATGGCTCTCCTTCGTTCTGACTCCGTTTCGCGGTCCCGCTCCACCACCCGCAGCGTCACGCTCACCCGGCCCCCGCCGGCGGTGGTGAAGCCGTCGATCAAGACCCAGCAGGGCTCGGCCTTCCAGGGGCCGGTGAAGACCAACACGCTGGTCAACCCGCCGGCCACGCGCTTCGTCGATCCCAACGCCGACGCGCTGCTGGGCCTCAAGCGCGGCGATCGGAAGGTCGGAGAAGATCGCCGCCTCGAGCAGCTGCACCAGGATCTGATCCAGCTGGGCTACCTGAAGAGCGACTTCCCGAAGGACCAGGGCTACGGGAAGAACTTCGGGCCGCTCACCGAGGTGGCGGTGCGGAAGTTCCAGGCGGACCAGGGCATTCCCCAGTCGGGGACGATCGACGAGCGCACGGTGGCGGCCCTGGCCGGGCGTCCCGTTCCTCCGCCTCCCGCGGTGGAGAACGCCTCGGAGCTGATTGGGCTGCAGCACGGCGACACGGCGAGCTCCGCTGACGACACGCGCCTCTCGCGCCTGCACCAGAACCTGATCGACCGCGGCTACCTGCCGGAGTCCTTCACCCGCAACACCGGCTTCGGCAAGCGCTTCGGGGACGTCACCGAGGCCGCGGTGGAGAAGTTCCAGCGCGACTGGGGCCTCACGCCGTCCGGGAAGATCGACGAGGCGACGGCGGCGGCCCTGGGCAGCCACGGCACGCCTCCGGCTCTGGAGCTGCGGGGCGCCTGGGCCGGCCAGTCGCAGTTGGGTGGCGCCACGGCGCCGCTGGTGAAGAACGCCGACGGCTCGCTCTCGCAGACCTTCGAGCGCGGGACGATCAGCAAGGCCGCGGACGGCACCGTCACCGTCTCGGACCTGTCCGGTAAGCCGGTCACCACCCAGGCCACCGGCACGGTCTCCACCGTCGAGGCCGCCAACGCCTTCTTCGTGAACCAGGAAGGGAACACCGAGTACTTCCAGTCCTTCAACGCCAACGCCAAGCCGTACGGCGCCAACGACTGCGGTCCCACCTCGGCGGTGATGGCCTTGTCCGCGCTGGGCCTCACCGAGCACCCCACGGCCGCCGAGGCGCCCCACGCCATCGATGCGATGCGCGACAGCATCTTCAAGCGGAACACCGCAAAGTCGGACACCATGGGCATGTACGCGGTGGAGCAGGGCCTCAAGGCCTACGGCGCCGACACCAAGACGC
This sequence comes from Myxococcales bacterium, assembly GCA_020846875.1. Lineage (GTDB taxonomy): Bacteria > Myxococcota > Myxococcia > Myxococcales > Myxococcaceae > JADLDB01. The sequence goes on from JADLDB010000160.1 coordinate 150,423, forward strand.
TCGTGGTGAACAAGGCCACGAAGGACGGCCAGGGCCTGGAGGCGATCGACGCGGCGCTGGCGGCAGGCCACCCGGTGATCCTGGGCGGCACGCCGAGCGAGGCCTGGGCGAAGCAGCTCAACAAGACCGGCGACTACCTGGACATGGGCGCCAGCGGCACCGGCAGCTTCGGCCACTTCGTGACGGTCCTCGGCAAGACGGCCGACGGCAAGTACCTGCTGGCGGATCCGCTCTCGAAGCAGGGCACCATCGAGGTCTCGGCCGCGCAGGTGGGCACCTTCCTCAAGCAGAGCGGGTGGGGCGAGGCGATCGAGGTCTTCCCCGCCGGGACCCCCTGACCGTTCTCTTTGGGGGCCTTGCGCGCACCCCGCGGCGTTGAACATCTTCGCGGGCGTGGCCCGCATCGTCCACGTCAGCGATCTCCACCAGCAGGTGGACTGGGGCCGCAGGAGCTTCTTCAGCACCGGCTGGCGCGGCGCCCCCGGGCGCTTCGAGCTGCACGGCATGGGGCGCCTGGCCCGCTTCGAGGGCGTGCAGGCGCGGCTCGAGCAGTTGGTGGAAGAGTTGCACGCGCACGCGGCCGATCACCTGGTCGTCACCGGCGACGTGAGCGCGCTGGGCCACGAGGACGAGGTGGGCCAGGTGGAGGAGCTGCTGCGCCCGCTCCTGTCCGCGGGCCGGATGACGGTCATCCCCGGCAACCATGATCGCTACACCGACACGCCGGCGGCGCGGGTCTTCGAGCGGATCTTCGCGCCGTGGCTTACGAGCGATCTGCCGGAGCTCGCGGTGGACGGCCCGTACCCCTTCGTGCGGCTGGTGGGGGACTCGGTGGCGCTGGTGGGCCTCGACTCCACTCGCGTGTCCGGCTGGAGCCACTACTTCGTGGGCCGGCTGGGCCAGCGACAGTTGGACGCCGCCCGCGCCGCGCTCGCGCACCCCCGCCTCGTCGGGCGCACCGCCTTCATCCTCTCGCACCACGGCCCGGTGGGGCCGTCGGGGCGCTTCGACTGGATCCACTCCGGGCTGCTGGACGCTGCTGCCCTGCTGGACCTGGTGAAGGAGCACCCGGCCGTCCTGCTGCACGGCCACTCTCACGAGCGCTTCTGGCACCGCGCCGACCACCAGCGCCCGCACCTGATCGGCGCCGGCAGCAGCACCGAGAAGGGCCGCGAGGGGTACTGGGTGGTGGAGTTCGACGATCACCGGGCCCTGGAGGCGCACGCCTACATGCCTGGCCGGAAGAGGGCTCGCTGAGCCCGGGCCCTGTGGCAGACTGCGAGCTCCACGCATGACGAACAAGAAGCCCGGCGACGAGACGATCGGCGGCCTGCCCAGCTTCGCCCGCGCCGAGGACTCGTTCATCGGGCGCTCGCCCTCCACCTCCGGCGTGCAGAAGCCGGTGACGGCCGAGGCGGCGCCCGAGGTGTCGCAGGGCAAGTGGCGCGAGCGCGTCTTCACCCCGCGCGGCGTGATGTCGAGGGGCGAGATCCTCCAGGCCCTTGAGACCGGGCTGCGCGAAGCCGTCGGCTCGGCCAACCACCAGCGGGTCGCCTTCGAGGCGGTGCGCAAGTCGTGGCTGCCGGCGCTGCGCCAGGCGCTCGAGCAGGCCGGCGGGGACGGCATCGACGCGTGGCTCCTGTCCGTCTTGAAGCCCCCCGGGCGCAACGCGATGGATCCGCTCTTCGGTGAGCTCGCTGACGCGATCGGCCGCATGCGCGCCCGCGCGGATCTGGCCGGCCTCGAGGAAGAAGGCCTCAAGACGATCGAGCTGGTGCGCAAGGTGTTGGAGTTCGCCAAGCCCCGGAAGCTCTCCTTCAAGCAGATGGAGCGGGAGCTGGAAGGGAAGCTGGAGGTCGACGAGCTGCTGCTGGTGCGTCTGTCCTCGGACGACGAGCTGACCCGCCGCCTGCGGGAGATCGGCAGCACCATGGAGCAGCTGCGCGATCAACTGAAGTCCCGGCCCGGCCAGCAGCCCGACGGCATGTTCTCCAACTTCGTCCGCCTCAAGGCCGAGGTGAAGGTGCTCGACGCCGAGTTCAAGCGCCGCGCCTCCCAGCCGTCGCCGTAGCAGCGGCGCGTTGACCAGCCCGGTCTTCACTTGATCCGGAGCAGCCGCGCTCCGCCTGCCCACGCCCGTAGACATGTGCGCCCTGCAACGACAGGCGCCAGGTGCCTGGAATTCCGCGCTGCACACGTCGGGGGACGAGTGGGCCTGTCGGGGCACATCGGTTGCTCTGGGACAAGTCGACACCCGCTTCGGAGGTCGCATGACTCATCGACTCGTCCTCTTCTCGTTGCTCGCCGCGGGCGGGGCGCAGGCCCAGTCCTCGGTGGGCGCGCCCGTCGATCCGCAGCGGGCCGAGCGCTGCGCCGTTCGCCTCGCGGTCGCCTTCACCGGCAAGAGCCCCGACGCGGCGCTGCTGGGCACGGCCGATCCGCAGACGCAGGTGAGCGCGCTGCTCGCCAACACCGCCTTCATCGAGCGCTTCAGCCGCTTCATCAACGCCCAGTTCAACAGCGAGCCCGGCGCCACCTCGCAAGAGGACGCGGCGTACCACCTGACGAAGTACGTGCTGACCAACGCCAAGCCGTGGACCGAGCTCTTCGTCGGGCCCTACAAGGTGGACGTCGCCGGCGGCCAGGTGCAGGTGCAGGACGATCCCAACGGCCTGGGGTACTTCCGCTCCCCGCCCTGGCTCAAGCGCTACGCGGGCAACGAGGAGAACGGGATCAAGCTGTCCACCGCGTACCGGATCCTCAACAACACCACCGGCGTGAAGCTGATCCCCTCGGTGAACGCGGCCGGGGTGGACGTGTCGGCCAACGGCCGCGAGGCGGCGGGGTGCCGGGGCTGCCACTACGACGGCTGGTTCGCGCTCGATCGCATCGCCAGCGTGCTGACGAAGAAGGTGATGAACGGCAACACCGTCACCTTCGAGGCGCCCACCGCCGGGCCGCAAGAGCTGCTCGACGGGCAGACCATCTCCAACGACAAGGAGCTGGTGGAGGCGCTGGTGGCGAGCAGCAACTTCGAGTTCCACACCTGCCGCCTGGCCTTCAAGTTCCTCTACGGCCGCAACGAGCTGTCGTGCGAGGGGCCGATCTTCGATCGCTGCGTCGACGCCTTCCGGGCGGAGAAGACCATTCAGTCCGCGTTGCTGGCCGTCGCCGGTGACGCCTCGTTCTGCCGCTGAAGGAGCCGCCCATGACTCGCGCAATCCTCAGGTCGCTGTTGGTGGTGCTGGTGGCCGGCTGCGAAGCCGAGATCGAGCAGAAGGGGCCGTCGGATCCGACGATCGTCCCGCTGGACATCACGAAGAAGGATCAATCGCGGCTGAAGACGCCGGAGGTGGCGATCTGCGAGTCGGGCCGCAAGTACGCCGGCTTCGGGGGCATCGAGCTCACCGCGGACCGCCGCGACGTCGATCTGGGCCTCGAGGTGGCGCGCCTCAAGCCCTACTCGGCGCTGCAGACCGAGTACCCGCGGGTGCTGGGCAACACCCCCTCGCAACTGGCCAGCGCCGAGTCCACCTTCGGCACCACGCCCGCCCGCTGGTTCCCCGCGCCGCAAGCCAGCGCCGTCGCCCTCTACACCGCCTACCGGGTGGCGTTTCAGGGCTGCCTGACGCTGACCGCGCAGCCCACCAGGTACAACGTGGAGGCCACCCAGGAGACGGCGATCGCCGAGTGCTCGGCCTGGGCGAAGAAGTTCTGGAGCCGCCCCGCGCTGGGCCCGGAGATCGAGGCCTGCGCCACGGTGATCCGCGTGGACTCCGCTGAGGAGACCAACGTCCGGCGCCGCTGGGCCTACGGCTGCGCGGCCGTCCTCACCGCGTCGGACTTCCTGACCTACTGACTTCCGCAGAAGGAGCACCGCCATGTCGCATCGATTCTCACGTCGTCAGTGGCTCAAGGGCCTGGCCGGAGTGACCGGCGCCACGCTCGCGGCGCGCGCGGGCCTCTGGCCGTCCACCGCCTTCGCGCAGGCGGCGCCCACCGAGCAGTCCGCCCTGCTGATCATCTTCCTCCAGGGTGGGTACAACGCGGTGTTCGGCAGCGCGGACAGCTTCGCCGGGGCGGGCACCTTCGGCGTCACCGGCTCCAACCAGAGGGACCTGGGCAACGGCCTGGTGGTGGACGGGCCGACGTTCGGCACCCTGCCGCAGTTCGCGCTCGACCACATGGCCACCATCGGCGTGCGGCACGGGCTGACCTCGCACGAGGCCGCGCAGGACGCGGACTTCAGCGACGGGCGCGGGCACTACGCGATCCAGCTTGCGGCGGCGATGGGCGGCGACGGGGCGATCAAGTGCGTGCAGGTGGGCAGCCGCAACGTGCCGGGTGACAAGCCGGTGGAGGCCGGCGTGTCGATGCAGACCATCACCGACATGCGCACCACCATCGAGGCGCTGGGTGGATCGACCGACGGCTCCACGCCGAAGCGGGAGATCGCCCAGAGGGCGATCGACGCCTCCCGCTTCATGAGCGCTCAGACGCTGGTGACCAGCCCGGTCCAGACCAAGGTGCTGGGCGAGGGGTACAGCGCGGCCGTCGAGACGCTCCGCCAGCCGGTGAAGCCGTTCGACTTCGCGGAGCTGGCCACGGCCTATGGCCTGGGCGCCACCGCCACCGCGGTGAACAACTTCCGCGCGCAGCTCGCCGCCGCCGAGTTGATGATCACCGCCGGCGCGAACGTGGCGGTGGCGATGGACGGCGGCTGGGACACCCACGGCGATCGCGACGCGTCCAACGTTCGGAACATGATGAACACCCGCATCCTCCCGCCGCTGAAGACCTTCGTGAACCGCATGGTGGCCGCCCCCGACAAGAACGTGGTGGTGGCGATCATGGGCGACTTCGCCCGCAGCCTGCCGGGCTCCGATCACGCCGCGGCGATGTCCGCCACCGTGATAGGCAAGGACGTGAAGGTCGGCACCTCGGGGCGGATGAACGCCAACGTGCAGTTGCCCGCGGGCACCCCTTCGGTGCCGGGGTTGTGGGCGTACCTGACCAAGGTGCTGCGGGTGACCCAGCAGCCGTTCGGCACCAACCCCCACACCGGCCTGGTGGTGACCTGAGCGCGCGCCTCATTTTTCCGTGAGCGCTCGCGGAGAACCACGGCCAGTTGGCGCGCAGCCCGTTGGAACTCCTGGGCTTCGCCGTGGCATGGCGCCTGCTGACCCGCGCGGCGTCGGGCCGTCGTGTGCACGGCGGCCGTTCGCCCGGGAGGTCTCACATGCGTCGCGCCGTCCTCGTGTCCGTGCTCGTCTTCGTCGCAGCAGGCTGTGGTCGTAACACCTCGCCGGAAGCGGCCCGCAAGCTGGCGCAATTGTCGGCGGTGGAGGGCTGCACGGACGTGGAGAAGTCGATCCGCGCGCAGCTGATCGAGGAGATGGAGACGCAGCTCGATCAGAACCTCCAGAGCGTGCTCACCGGGGCGCAGTGCTACCGCTACTTCGGGTACGAGGACTCGGTGAATGCGGCCAACCAGGGCTACTCGGCCGCCCCTCCCAGCGCGGCGCCCGACTCCACCAGCGCCAAGGAGTACTCCACCACCAACAACCAGGTGGCCGGGGTGGACGAGGCCGACATGCTGAAGAACGACGCCGAGTACCTGTACGTGCTGGGCGAGGGGAAGCTGAACATCATCCGCGCGTGGCCGGCGCCGCAGGCGCACGTGGTGTCGCGGACGCCCATCACCGGCGAGCCGAAGAAGCTCTTCGTGGAGAAGGGCCGGGCGGTGGTGCTGTCCAGCCTCACCTCGGGGGACGCCTCGCGCGGCGGCTGGTACGGCCGGGAGTGCACCTACGGCTACGACTGCAACTTCACCGGCGACGGCAAGCCGCTGCTGGTGAGCGTCTTCGATCTCTCGGATCTCGCAAACCCGCGCCTCATCCGCGAGACGCGCTTCTCGGGCTCGCTGCTGGCCAGCCGGCGGATCGGTGACGCGGTGCACGTGGTGGTGACGGCGCCCCAGGCGGTCCGGCCGACCTACGCCACCTGGCCCGAGGGCCTGCAGTGGTCCTGCGGCCCGGTAGACAGCTTCGAGAAGGCGCTGCAGATCCAAGGGGCCTTCGCGGCGCTGCGGGCCGAGAATCGGGCGAAGCTGGAGGCGCTCACCATCGCCGACTTCTTCCCCTCGGTGATGGACACGCGGCACGAGGCGTCCGGCGACGTGGTGGAGGCTGACCTGCTGGCCGGGTGCCGAAACTTCTACGCGTCGAAGGTGACGGACGGGGCCAGCTTCCTCTCGGTCGGCTCGTTCGATCTCACCCGCTCGGAGCGGATGAACGTCACCACCGTGCTGGGCCGCCCGGGCGCGGTCTATGCCTCGGCGGACTCGCTGTACGTCACCGCGCGGCACGAGTACCGCGGCGGCGACTGGTACTACGATGCGCCAGAGCAGGGCGCCGAGGCCAGCACGGTGCACCGCTTCGCCTTCGTCGACGGGCCCGCCACCGCGTACCAGGGCACGGGGATCGTCAAGGGCCGGGTGCTGAACCAGTTCGCCATGGACGAGCACGACGGCTTCTTCCGGCTCGCCACCACCACCGGGCACGTGCCCTCGCCGGACGTGCACTCCACCGTGACGGTGCTGCAGCAGGGGCCGAAGGGGCTGGAGACGGTCGGCCTGTTGGACAAGCTCGCCCCGACCGAGGACATCCGCAGCGTGCGCTTCGAAGGGAAGCGGGCCTTCATCGTCACCTTCAAGAAGACCGATCCGCTGTTCGTGATCGACCTGGCGGATCCGAAGGCGCCGGTCATCGCCGGAGAGCTGAAGATCCCCGGGTTCTCCACCTACATGCACATGCTCGACGACACGCACCTGCTGGCGATGGGCCTCGACGCGGAGGACCACGGCTCGTTCGCCTACTTCCAGGGCGTGCTGCTGCAGATCTTCGACGTGAGCGATCCGAAGAACCCCGCCATGACGGCGCGGTACGTGATCGGCACGCGCGGCTCCTCGTCGGAGGCGCTCACCAACCACCTGGCCTTCAACTACTTCGCGCCGAAGAAGCTGCTCGCGGTGCCGATGACCGTCTGCGAGGACTCGGGCGGCGGCGGCTCCTACGGGCAGAAGCTGACCTTCGGCGGGTTGATGCTCTTCGACATCGACGTCACCAGCGGCATCGGCTACCGGGGCGGGGTCCCCCACGCGGCGCCGGCGGAGAGCCAGGGAGCCTGCAACACCTGGTGGACCAACGCGCACAGCCAGGTGAAGCGCAGCGTCTTCATGGACGACTACGTCTTCTCGGTGGCGGAGGACCTGGTGCAGGTCGCGCCGCTGTCGCGGCTGGCCACGCCGATCGTCTCGCTGCCGCTGGAGTAGAAGTCGGAGTAAGGCGCCTCCGTGAGAAGGAGGCGCCATGCGCGCGGTCGTCATTCAGCACGAGCAGCACGAGGATCTGGGCCTGCTGGCGCCGGCGCTCACGCAGGAGGGCTTCTCGTTGACGAAGCGCTTCCGCGGCGTGGAACACTCGGATCTCGGCGCCGAGCTGGTGGTCGTCCTCGGCGGACCGATGGGCGTGTACGAGCGGGAGCTGCACCCCTTCCTCGGTGACGAGGTGGCGTTCCTCAGTGAGCGGCTCGCGCTGGAGCGGCCGTGCCTGGGCGTCTGCCTGGGCGCACAGTTGATGGCGGCGGCCGCGGGCGCGGACGTCTTCCCCGGGAAGAACGGCTTCGAGGTGGGCGTGGCGCCGGTGCGGCTCACCGCGCAGGCGCAGAAGGACCCGGTGCTGATCGGCCTGGGCGCGAAGCTCACCGTGGCGCATTGGCACGGCGACACGCACGCGCCGGTGCCGGGGGCCACGCTGCTCGCCTCCACCGAACGCTACACGCAACAAGGCTTCCGCCTGGGGCCCTCGTACGCGTTCCAGTTCCACCTCGAATTGACCGCCGTGGAGCTGGGCTGGTGGCTGGAGGCCGGCGCCGGGGAGCTGGCCGCGAAGGGCAAGGACGTGAAGGAGCTCAGAGCGGAGCTGGGCAAGCTCCGCGCCGTCGAGCCTACCCTGAAGGAGCTCTGCGCCCGCCTGGCGCACCACTTCGCGAAGGTCGCCCGGGGCTGAGTCAGGGCGGCTGCGCGGGTGGCGGCAGCGGCTCCCAGAGGCTCGGAAGGTCGAGCTCCAGCGCCTCGAAGGGTGCGACCCGCAGCTTCACGTCCTCCTCGCTGCCCCACGTCCCGAGCTCGCGATAATCAGGACCCTCGTACTGGTACGCGGTCAGGATGCGCTCCAGTGGGTGGACGTACCAGAGGAACGGCACGCGTTCGCGCGCGTAGATCCTCCGCTTCTGCACTTTGTCCAGTCGTGCGGTGCTGGGCGACAGCACTTCGCAGATCCAGTCCGGCGCGAGGGTGAGCCATGGCGTGTCGGCTGTGGGGAGGACCGGCATCCGGTCCCTTCGCCAGGCGGCGAGGTCCGGTACGAGCACGTCGTCACCGAAGTGGAGCTCGGGCTCTACGAGGAAGATCCACCCGCCAGGCCCTCCACGGCCGCGACCGAAAGGCGTCCCGAGATCGGACATCAGCGCCGAGGTGACGACGGCATGGCCCACGGCCGGCCGGGGCATGGCGATCAGCACCCCCTCGACGATCTGCCCCACCATGTTGGCGGGCAGCGCTCTGAGATCCTCGTACGTCGCCGGCTGGTGCTTCCGATCGCGCATGCTCGCCTTCGAGTCTTGCGCAATTCTCGGCGCTCGGGCAGCCCGATCGGCCGGACGAGGGGCCGTTGCGCGCGGCCGGGAAAGTCGGCACAACAGTGTCCAATTTCTCCCTGGTTCGACGCACCCTGGAGGGGAACCCCGCCGATGTCCTTCACCCATCTCCACCTGCACACCCTCTACTCGCTGCTCGACGGTGCGATCCGCATGAAGGATCTCATCAAGACGGTGAAGGACAAGGGCATGTCCTCGGTCGCGGTGACCGATCACGGCAACATGTTCGGGGCGATCGACTTCTACAAGAAGGCGAAGGACGCGGGGCTCAAGCCCATCATGGGCATGGAGGCCTACGTCGCGGGGCCGAAGGGGCGCGGCGATCGCGCCGAGAAGATCGCCAACCACCTCATCCTGCTGGCGAAGAACAAGGAGGGCTACGCCAACCTCCGCTTTCTCTCCTCGCAGGGCTACCTGAACGGCTTCTACTACCACCCGCGCATCGACAAGCAGGTGCTGAAGGAGCACTCGAAGGGCCTGATCGGCCTCACCGCCTGCCTCGGCGGCGAGGTGACCAGCGCCGCCTTCCGTGGGGACATGGATCACGCCCGCCGCGCCGCGAAGGAGTACAAGGACATCTTCGAGCCCGGCCAGTTCTTCCTGGAGATCCAGTGGAACGGCATGGAGGAGCAGGAGCGCGCCAACGAGAACCTGAAGCAGCTCTCGCGCGATCTCGACATCCCCCTCGCCGCCACCGCCGACGCGCACTACATCAAGAAGGAGGACGCCCGCGCCCACGAGCTGCTCATGTGCATCGCGTCGGGCAAGACGCTCGCCGACAACAAGCGCATGCGGCACTCCACGGACAAGCTGTTCGTCTGCTCGCCCGAGGAGATCCGCGCGTACTTCAAGGACGTGCCCGAGGCCGTGGACAACACCATGCGCATCTCGGACATGGTGGAGGCCTTCGACATCCTGGCCAAGCCCATGCTGCCGTCCTTCCACGTGCCGGAAGGCGAGAGCGCCGACACCTTCCTCGCGCGGCTGGCGAAGGAGGGCCTCGAGGCCCGCTTCAAGGAGCTGCCCTACGCGGTCGACAAGGACCTGTACTTCAAGCGCCTCGAGCTGGAGGTGGGCGTCATTCAGGCGATGGGGTTCTCCGGCTACTTCTTGATCGTCCAGGACTTCATCAACTGGGCCAAGCAGCACGGGATCCCCGTCGGGCCGGGCCGCGGATCCGGCGCGGGCTCGATCGTCGCCTACTCGCTGCGCATCACCGATCTCGATCCGATCCCCTACAACCTGCTGTTCGAGCGCTTCTTGAACCCCGAGCGCGTGTCGATGCCGGACTTCGACGTCGACTTCTGTCAGGACCGGCGCGACGAGGTGATCACCTACGTCCAGGGCAAGTACGGCGAGGCCAACGTCGGGCAGATCATCACCTTCGGCCAGCTCAAGGCGAAGAGCGTCTTGCGCGACGTGTGCCGCGTGTATGGGCTGCCCTTCTCGGAAGGGGATCGGCTGGCCAAGCTGGTGCCGGAGATCCTCGGCATCACCCTGAAGCAGGCCATCTTCGGCGACCAGGAGAAGGGCATCGCCGGGGAGCCGCGCCTCAAGGAGATGATGGACAACCCGCAGACCCTCACCGAGGTGGACGGGCGCACCATCACCACGAAGGACGTGCTGGAAGTCTCGATGGCGCTGGAGGGCCTCAACCGCCAGGCCGGCATGCACGCCGCCGGGGTGGTGATCGCCGACAAGCCGCTGTGGGAGTTCGTCCCCGTCTATCAGCCGCCCGGTGAGAAGGCGCTGATCACCCAGTTCGCCAAGGACGAGGTGGAGGCCGCCGGCCTGGTGAAGTTCGACTTCCTCGGCCTCAAGACGCTCACGGTGATCGAGAACGCGATCAAGCTGGCCAACCGCAAGCTGCCGGCCGATCAGCAGATCGTCCGCGAGAAGATCCCCCTCGACGATCGCGCCACCTTCGAGCTGATCAGCTCCGGCGACACCGCCGGCGTGTTCCAGATGGAGTCCAGCGGCTTCACCGAGATGGTGATGAAGATGAAGCCGTCGTGCTTCGAGGACGTGATCGCCGCCGGCGCGCTCTACCGGCCCGGCCCGCTCGACCAGAAGCTCGACGACGGCCGCACCATGGTGGACGTGTACATCGACCGCAAGCACGGCCGGGACAAGGTGACGTTCCCGCACCCGTCGCTCGAGCCGGTGCTGAAAGACACCTACGGGGTGATCGTCTACCAGGAGCAGGTGATGCAGATCGCCCAGGTGCTGGGCGGCTACTCGCTGGGCGGCGCCGATCTGCTGCGCCGCGCGATGGGGAAGAAGAAGGCCGAGGAGATGGCCAAGCAGCGCGCCTTGTTCCTCGACGGCGCGAAGAAGAAGGGCGTGGACGAGAAGATCGCCTCCGGCGTCTTCGACCTGATGGAGAAGTTCGCCCAGTACGGCTTCAACAAGTCGCACTCTGCGGCGTACGGGCTGATCACCATTCACACCGCCTGGCTCAAGGCCCACCACCCGGTGGAGTTCATGGCCGCGCTGCTCACCAGCGAGAAGGACAACACCGACAAGGTGGTGGCCCACATCGCCGAGGCGCGCGACGCCGGCATCGAGGTGCTGCCCCCGGACATCAACGAGTCGCTGCTCGCCTTCGGCGCGGTGGAGGGGAAGATCCGCTTCGGCCTGGGCGCCATCAAGGGCGTGGGCGAGTCGGCGATCGAGGCGATCCTCGAGGCGCGGAAGAGCGGCGTCTTCAAGGACCTCTTCGATTTCTGCCAGCGCGTCGACGCCCGGCGGGTGAACAAGAAGGTGCTGGAGGCCCTGGTGAAGGCCGGCGCCTTCGACTTCGAGAAGCGTCCCCGCCGGCAACTGTTCGAGACCATCGACCGCGCGGCGGAGCGGGGAGCCAGCGATCAACGCGATCGCGAGGTCGGCCAGTCCAACCTCTTCGGGATGCTGGAGCCCGGCAGCGGCGGCAAGGCCTCCGGGCAGGACTACGTGAAGGTCGAGGAGTGGAGCGAGAAGGAGCGCCTGTCCTTCGAGAAGGAGTCGATCGGCTTCTACGTGTCCGGCCACCCGCTCGACGCGTACCAGAAGGAGCTCAAGCGCTACGCCCGGCCGGTGGTGGCGGTGCAGCGCGCCCGGCGGGACGACAAGCTGACCGTGGCGGGGATCGTCGCGGCCCTGCGCGAGCGGCCCACCAAGACGGGCAAGCGGATGGCGTGGGTGACGCTGGAGGATCTCTCCGGCTCGGTGGAGCTGGTCTGCTTCCCCGGGCGCGAGGGCGGCGGCTCGCGGATGGATCCGAAGACGGGCAAGTGGACGAAGTCGGGGCCCAAGCCCGGCTACGAGCAGTGGGAGGCGATGCTCAAGGGCGACGAGCCCATCCTGGTGACGGGCACCGTCCAGGTGAACAACCGCGACGAGGAGAACCCGGTCGCCGAGCTGATCGTCGAGGACATCCAGTCTTTGCGCGAGGTGCGCGAGAAGCGGGTGAAGCGGCTCGAGCTCAAGCTGCACGTGGACATGGCCACAGACGAGAAGCTGGCGAAGCTGGCGGAGCTCGCGAAGAAGTTCGCCGGCGCCACGCCGATCGCCATCGCGCTCCACCTGCCTGGGGAGGCCGAGACGTTGATCGGCGGCACCAACCTCAAGGTGCAGGTGACGGACGAGCTGCTCGAGTCGGTCAACCGGCTCTTCGGCGCGCGCGTGGCCGAGCCGGGCTGACCCCAGCTACCGGCCGCGGTGAGGGGCAGATCGCCCTACTCACACTTTCCGAAGTTGCACCGTCCCGACGGGCAGTCCGATCCGAACGAGCACTTCGCGCCGGGCGCCCCGCCGACGCACTCTCCGAATCGGCACTTCGCGCCCGGGCAGTCCTTGTCGAAGCTGCACGGACCGCCAGCGCCACCGATCGCCGGCGCAGCGCTCTCGGCACATCGCCCCGACTGGCACGAGCCGCTCTGGCAGTCGAGGCTGCTCGTGCAGGCGAAGCGGTTGGGCGTGATGCCGCGCTGCACGGGGGGAGCAGCCGCTTCCGCTCCTGCGGGCCCGGCGTTGGGCGGAGGGATCACGATCGCCGCGCCCAGGTTGTTGCTCTGCCGCGCCTGCACCGCGAGCTCCCAGATCTGATCCGCGCGGACCTTGATCTCCCGCAGCTGCACCTCGAGATCGGGCCGCTCCTGCGCCACGCTGACGCCCAGCTTGTACTGCTGGCCGAAGTCGTACCAATACAGCCGGGTGCCATCCTCCAGGGTGACCTGGGCGTCGGTGCCGTTGCTCCAGGCCTCGAGCCCCATGCCTTCGGCGGTGGCGACGATGGCCGGAGCGATCAACGCGCCTTCCGCGCCGGTGATGGGCAGGGTGTACGAGCGCGTGTAGCCCAAGCGCATGTAGCTCATGCACCCGGGGAGGAGGGCCAGGGTTGAAACGACCAGCAGGGCACGGGCGTTCATGGGGATGCGGGTGTCGTCGATCTGCCGGAGGCCCGTCAAGTGATCGCCTTCTGGTCCACGGGAGGATCCCGGCATAGAAAGGGGCTCGCCCGCTGTTCTCCTCGAGCCCGTGGGGGTGTCCGTGTTGCGCTCGCTGATCACGGTCATGCTGCTCCTCTCCGTCGCGGCGCAGGCCGAGGACGAGGCCCAGCGCAAGGCGCGGGAAGAGCTCGAGAAGCAGCTCTCGCAGATGGTGGGCAAGCAGCCGACGAAGGTGCGCATCGACTACGAGTCGCTCGACGAGCCCATGTACAAGCTGGACGACGCGTCCTTCGAGCTCGACGGGAAGTCGTTGCCCCGGCCGTCGCTGGACGAGCTGACGAAGGAAGGCGTTCACCTGGTGTGGAACGGGGACGCCAGCCCGGGCAAGCACCTGGTGGCCGCGCGGTTGGTCTTCCGCAACGAGGCCAGCCCGGTGGTGAGCGAGGAAGGCGGCCACGTGTGGAAGGTGCAGGGCACGGTGTCCTTCGAGCTCCAGGAAGGCATCGAGGTGCGGGTGAAGGTGACGCCCCAGCGAGACAACGCGCAGAAGGACGTGGCGAAGCGCTTCCAGGTCCGCCTGCCCGCCACCCCGGTGATGCTGGCCCAGATGGACGACGGGAAGATGCCCGAGCCTCCGCCGAAGCCGAAGCTGGAAGTGGCTGACGCTGGAGCGACCGTCGTGGTGGCCTCCGCCGCCGAGCTCGCCGCCGAGAAGAAGCGCCTCGCCGCGGAGGAAAAGAAGCGCAAGGCGGAGGAGGCGAAGGAAGCGAAGCGCCTCGCGGCGGAGGAGAAAAAGCGCAAGGCGGAGGAGGCGAAGGAAGCGAAGCGCCTCGCCGCGGAGGAGAAGAAGCGCAAGGCGGAGGAGGCGAAGGAAGCGAAGCGGCTCGCGGCCACAGGCAAGACGCCCCCGGTGCTGGTCGCCGAGGCGCAGGTGGACGCCGGGGCGCCCGAGGTGGTCGACGCGGGGCCGGCGGTCGCCGAAGTGGTGGACGCAGGGCCGCCGGTGGTGGCCGAGGTGGTGGACGCGGGGCCGCCTCCGGCTGTCGCTGCGACCGAGCCTCCGGCCGAGGAAGGCCTTCCCCTGGGCTTGATCGCCGCCGGTGGGGGCGCGGTGGTCCTCCTGCTGCTCATCGTCGTGGTGGCCCGGCGGCGCTCGCGGCTCCCGAAGCTGGACGACTGAGCGCGCTGGGCAGGGTCCTCCCGGGTCGGCTCCGCCTCTTCCGGGCCCTCGGAGCAGCACCGCACCACCGCCCAGGACCTGCGCCTCGCTGGCGCTGCCGGCGATCGGCGCGAACTGTCTCTACACCAAGGGCACGGCTTGCCTCTCTTGTAGAGACGGTTCTCAGCGCCAGGCGTCGCTCCGCGAGTGGCCCGTGGACGCGGTGGCGGTGATGCGCCATGGTTTCACGGCTTTGAGTGGTCTCCGCGCGACGTGCAGGTGGCTGGTGCCGTGGTTGTTGGCGCTCGCCTCGTCATGCGGAGCGCCGCCGGTGGCCGGCGACGGCGGGACGGTCGATGGCGGCTCCGACGCGGGCCTGGCCGACTCCGGTACCCCTGACGCCGGCTCCGCCGACTCCGGAACTCCCGACGCCGGCCCGGCCGACTCCGGCCTTCCTGACGCCGGCCCCGCCGACTCCGGTCTTCCCGACGCCGGGCCCGCGGACGCGGGGACCCCCGACGCCGGCATCGGCCCGGACGGCTGCGCGTTGCCCGAAGGGACGGGCGCGCCCTTCCGCGTGCGCGCCGTGGCCGCCAACCTCACCAGCGGCAACCTGCAGTCGTGGGATCCGGGGCACGGCCAGCGGATCCTCCAGGGGCTGCAGCCCGACGTGGTGTTGATCCAGGAGTTCAACTACGGCTCCAACTCCCCGGGGGATCTCCGGACCTTCGTCGACGCGGTGTGCGGGACGTCGTGCGCGTACACCCGGGGAGCGGGCAGCATCCCCAACGGGGTGATCAGCCGCTGGCCGATCGCCGCCTCCGGCGAGTGGGCGGATCCCCGAGTGGGAAACCGCGGCTTCACCTGGGCGCTCATCGACGTCCCCGGGCCGAGAGATCTCTGGGCGGTGTCGCTGCACCTGCTCACCTCGACCGCGGGTGAGCGCAACCAGGAGGCCCAGGCGCTGGTGCAACAGCTCAACGCCCAGGTGCCCACCCGCGACCTTCTGCTGGTGGGTGGGGACTTCAACACCGAGAACCGCAGCGAGGCCTGCGTCACCACGCTGGGCCAACGCACGGTGACCGCCGGGCCGCACCCTGTCGACCAGGGCGGCGTCGGCGGCACCAACGCCGGCCGCACGAAGCCGTACGACTGGGTGCTGGCCTCGCGCTGCCTCCAGAAGAGCCAGGCCGCCGTGTCCATCGGCGCGCAGGCCTTCGACGCCGGGCTCGTCTTCGACAGCCGCGTCTACGTGCCGCTGGCCGACGTGCCGCCGGTGCTCCAGTCGGACAGCGCCGGGCCGCAGATGCAGCACATGGCGGTGGTGAAGGACTTCGTCGTCCAGCCCTGAAGTCACCGCGCGCCCGGGTGCGTGAGTCGTCCGTCCAGCGATCGCCGTCGCGCCTGGGGCAGCTTCTTCGGCGCGAACGTCTCGACCGTCACGTCTGTCCCGTCGCTGTGGAAGGTGATCGCCCCGTCGAGATCCGTCCGGTAACACCGCGCGCCCACCTCCAGGTAGCGCTGCACCACCTCGTCCCGAGGGAAGCCGAAGCGGTTGTTCCGCCCGACGCAGAACACCACGTGCCTGGGCCGGGCCTTCGCCACCAGCTTAGGGTTCGAGGAGGTGTCCGAGCCGTGGTGCGGGGCCTTCATCACCGTCACCGGCCCGGGATCGAGCCGCGCCTCGGCGGCGGCCTCCACGTCGCCGGTCAGGAGGAAGGTCACCGCGCCGTGCCGCACCCGCAGCACCATCGAGCGATCGTTCTCCGGGTCCAGCTCGTCGCGCGCTCCCGGAGGCGCCAGCACGTCGAGGCGCGCCTCGCCCAGCCAGAAGGGCCCATCGCCGGCCGCCACCTCCTCCACGTCGGCCCCGCTGGCCGCGTCCAGCAGCGCCTGCACCAGGGGCCCGCGGCCCACCTCTGCCGGGAGCCAGAGGTGATCGACCGGCACCTCCTCCAGCGCGGAGGCCAGCCCCAGCGCGTGATCCGGGTGCGCGTGGGAGAGGGCGGCCAGGGCGAGGCGCGACACCCGCTGCTGCCGGAGGAAGGGCAGCACGAAGCGGCGCCCGGTGTCGCTGCCGTTGGGCACGCCGCCCCCGTCGATCAACGCCGCCTGCCCGCGCGAGGTGATGACGATCGCGTCGCCGTGCCCCACCGCGAGGAAGGTGACGTCGACGGTCGAGGGCCCGGTCCACGCCGGCGTGAGGAGGTGAAGCGCGAACGCCGCCGGCGCCGCCATCGCCAGCAGCCGCCAGCGCCCGCGCAGGAAGACGAGCGCCCCCAGCCCGGCCCACCACAGAGCCGCCAGCCCCGCGTCCGGTGCGGGCAGCGCCACCGACGAGCCCGGCACCGCGGCGAAGGCGTGCGCCACGGACACGAAGAGGTGGCTGGCCTTCAACCCCAGCCACAACACCGGGGTCGCCAGCGGGGGAGCCGCCACGTGCAGCGCCGCGCCCGCCGCCGCCAGCACCGTCAACACGCCGGAGAGGGGCAGGGTGACGACGTTGGACAAGAGGCCGGCCAGGCTCACCCGCTGAAACGCCGCCAGCACCAGGGGAGACGTGGCCAGCGTCACCGCCACGCTGGCGGTGAAGGTCTGCACCACCACCTCGCGCCACCAGGCAAGCCGCAGCGCCCAGCCGCGCTGCCGCGCCGGAGAGGGCGGAGGCACCGGCACCGCGGCCCGCACCAGGGGCGCGAGGAGAATCAACGCCAGCACCGCCACGAAGGACAGCTGCACCGAGAGCTCGAAGGGCGCCGCGGGATCCGCCAGCGTCATCACGAGGCCGGCCGCCGCCAGCGCGTTCAGGGGGTCGCTCCGCCGCCGCAGCGCGTGTGACGACAGCAGCAGGGAGCACATCACCGCGGAGCGGATGGCCGGCGCCTGCAGCCCGGTGAAGATCACGTAGGCCCAGATCAGCGGGACGGCCAGCGGCCCCGCCCACGCGCGTGGATCGCGGCGCCGGCTGCGCGAGGTCATCCGCCGCGAGAGGAGCCACCGCAGCACTCCGAAGGCGCTGAAGGCCAGCACCGCCACGTGGAGCCCGCTCACCGACAGCACGTGGGCCAGGCCGCTCTTCGAGAAGGACTCCTCGAGATCGTCGCCCAGCTCGGCGCGCTGCCCGGCCGCGAGGGTGAGGAAGAGCGCCGCGGCTTCCGGATCATCCGTCATCGCCAGCGTGCGGGCCTTGAGCGAGGCGTGCACCTCCGCCAGCCAGGCGCGCCAGGGCGGAGGATCCGACAGCACCACCAGCCTCCGCGCGTCGTACCCGCCCGTCACCGGCTGCCCCCGCCGCATCGCCCACGCCGCCCGGTTCCACTCCCCGGGGTTGGCGGCGCCGGACAGGGGCTTGAGCCGGGCCTCCACCCGGATCCGCTGCCCGGGGACGAGGGGGAGTTCCACCTCCGCCGTCAGGGCGGCCCGCAGCCGCGCCGGCCCTTCGCCCAGCCGCGACACCGCGAGCCGCAGCGTCTGTCCGGAAGGGTGGGAGGCCACCTCCTCCACCTCACCTTCCAGCACGGACGGGCCGGTAGGCGGAACATCCACCTCCAGTCCGAGTGTTGCTCCTGTTATTCCCAGGGCCGCAGCACCCAGGAGGAGCACCAACCCCGCGCCAGGACGAGGCGCCCGCCACAGCCCCGTCAGGCACAGTATGCCCGCCGTCAGTCCGGTGACCCACGCCTCAACGTCCAGCGCGGGCGCCACCAGCACCCCGGCCAACACCGCCACGAAAGGAAAAAACAGCGCGCGGTTTCCCAGCGCCCACCACGTCCACCGTCCCACCGTCCACCTCCACGCCCCACCCACACCCGCCGAAAACCGCCACGACAGCAGCCCAAGTCTGGGGGATGTGGGAAGTTGTAGTCAAGCCCTGAGTGTGGTATGAAGTAGGCCAACCCCGCTCGAAAAGAGTGCGGATTCCCCAGCAAATTCAGAGGTTTCCAAAGAATGTTCAAGCCAGGCGACAAGGCAGTCTACCCGGGACACGGCGTAGGTGAGGTGGTGGGAATCGAGCACACGGAGGTGGCCGGCCAGCGGCAGTCCTTCTACGTGCTGAAGATGCTGGAGAAGAACGGCGGGCGCTTCCTCATCCCCATCAACAAGATCGGCCAGGTGGGGCTGCGGGAGATCATCTCCGAGGACGACGTGCGGCAGGTGTACGCGATCCTCAAGGAGAAGGACATCTCGGTGGACTCCACCACCTGGAACCGGCGGTACCGGGAGTACATGGAGAAGATCAAGACGGGCAGCGTCTTCGAGATCGCCGAGGTGTTGCGCGATCTCTACCTGCTCAAGGGCGACAAGGATCTGTCCTTCGGTGAGCGCAAGATGCTCGACACCGCGCGCTCCCTGCTGATCAAGGAGCTGGCCTTCGCCAAGGGCGTCACCGAGAACGACATCGAGGCGGACCTGAAGAAGATCTTCAACCTGCCGGAGAACCCTCCCAAGATGTCGGAGATCAGCGAGAAGCCCGAGAAGCTGTCCAAGGACAAGGCGGATCTGAAGAAGAACTGACTGACGCCCGCGCGGGTGTAGCTTCCGCCCCGGTCACGCATCGAGCGTGGCCGGGGTTTTCCTTTCTGCCCCTTCTTGAGGAGGAGCGATGAGCGAGCAGCCTCCCGCCCCGGAGCCGACGAAGCCCCAGACGCCCGAGGAGGAGCGCGAGCGCTTCATCGCCGAGCTGGAGAAGGACGTGCGGCGGCCGGGGGTGGGGGTGCTGCCGCCGGTGGCGGCGATCGCGCTGTGCGGCGCGCTCTTCCTCCTGGTGTGGATGCGCGCGGACTTCGCGTACTTCGTGTCGCCCCGCGATCCGATCGAGCTGGGCGCGGAGGGCGACTACCACCTCGAGCGCGCCGCCTCGAATCGCTACGCGCAGGTGCACGGCGTCCCCTCGGCCCGCGGCTGGTACGTGGACGAGGCGGAAGGCAGCTTCGTGATCGTCGGGGTCAACGACACGCCGCTGCTGCTGCGCCGGGTGACCTTCCCGGACGAAGCGAGGGATCAGGCGGGCAAGCGCCCCCAGCCCCGGCAGAACCCCTTCTTCGCGCGGGGGAGGCTGCTTGGCCGGGAAGACGCGAGCCGCTACGCCGACGTCTTTGGCCAGTACGAAGCGTGGAGCGGAGCGAAGGCGACGTGGCTGCTGCTGGCCGAGCAGCCGCCGGGGGCCGATCGCAGCACGTTGCTGTACGGCTCGTTCCTTTCGGTGTTCGCCCTGGTCAACGCGTGGCTCCTGGTGCGCGGGCTCGTGGGCCGGCGGAAGAAGGCCTGATCAGTCGCCGAAGGCGTCGTCGATGGCGCTGGCCGACGGCTTGGGCTTGACGGCTCTGCGGGGCGTGGGCGGCGCTTCCTCGGACTCGTCGCCGAAGGCGTCGTCAGGATTCTTCGGCGCGGCGCCCAGCTTGTCCAACTGCGCCTTGGCGCGCTGGTTGTTGGGATCGTGCTTGAGCGCCGCCTGGAAGGCCTGCTTGCCCTTGTCCGCCTGGCCGTCGCTGACGAACTTGAGGCCCACCAGCACGTAGAGGTTGGAGAGCTGGCGGCGGATCTCCGCGCCGTACTTGCCCCAGCCGCTGGACAGCTGCTCGTCGAGCTGCAGCGCCTTCTGGAAGTTCATGATCGCCGCGGTGCCGTTGTTGGCCATCATCGCGTCGTTGGCGGCGTCGTAGGCCTGGAGGAAGCGGGACAGCTTGTCGGCGAGCTCCTTGTCGCCGGCGGCCCTGGCGGCGGTCAGCGAGGCCTCGGCGTTGCCCTTCTCGTAGGCGGCGAGGATCTGCGCGCGCTTCGGAGCGGGCTCGGCGGCGTCTTCGTCGTCCTCTTCGCGGGGG
This sequence comes from Myxococcales bacterium, assembly GCA_020846875.1. GTDB lineage: Bacteria > Myxococcota > Myxococcia > Myxococcales > Myxococcaceae > JADLDB01. The sequence continues at coordinate 170,552 of JADLDB010000160.1, forward strand.
GCGGCCTTGGGCGCGGGCCTCGGCTTGGACGCCTTGGCGACTACCGGGGCGGGGCGCACGACGGGCGCGACGGCGACCTTCGGAGGCTCCTGCGGCGCGGGCTTCACCTTCACCACCGGGGCCTCGGCCTCGACCTCGGCCTCCACCGCGGGCTCTTCGGCGGGCGGCGCCTCCCGGGCGGCCTTCGCCTCGGCGGCCTGCTCGGCCATCTTCTTCTTGATCGCCTCGTCGATGAGGCGCGAGCGCTCGTCGGGGCTGGCGGCGGCGCCGGCCTTCTTCGCCGGGCGCTCCTGCGCGCCCTCGGACTTCGAGGACATGGTCTTCACCAGCGCGACCGCCAGCACCGCGGCCAGGCCGAAGCCGACCGCGCCGGCGAAGACGGCGATCTTCAGCGCGTTGCTGGTGCGGTGCGAGCCGGTGTGGCGCGCGACGACGGCGGTCTCGATGCGCGCCTTGGCGCCCTTGGGGCCGACCGGCGTCACCTTCTCCAGCTTCTCGCCCTTCTCCAGCGGGCCGCGCAGCCGCAACAGCGCGTTGCCCATGGCGATCGAGTCGCCCGGCTTCACCTCCACCTCGGTGGCGATGCGCTGCTTGTTGACGAAGGTGCCGTTCTGGCTGCCCAGGTCCTTGACGAAGAACTGCTCGCCCTGGCGCTTGACCTGCGCGTGGCGGCGGGAGATCGACGGGTGCTGCAGCCGCAGGTCGCTGACCGACGCCCGGCCGACGACGACGACGCCCTGCTTCACCTCGAGCAGTTGGCCCGCGCCGGGGCCGCGCTCCACGTAGAGGAACGCCGGCTTCTGCTCTGCCTCGGGGACTCCGTACTGGGCCTGCATCTCCTCGTCCGCCGCCTCCGTGTCGAACACCGACGTGGGAATGTGCTCCTCTGCGCGCCGCGGCCTCGGGCGTGCCCCCGTGCCCGCGCTGGGGTACTGCGGCACGCGCTGGGGTCGTGGATCGTCCGCCCTTAAGATGTGCTCGTCACGAATGGGCACTTCTCGTGCGGGCGCGGGGCGCTTCGGGTTGGGCGGCATGGGGAAACTCCAGACGAGGGAACTCAGCGACTTCGACGACGTTATCGCACATCCAACACCACCGGTTGCCTCGGGCTCAAGGCCCCCACGTCAGAGGGCCGCTCTCAGCCCGTGAGAAACGCCGAGGCTGAAACCCGGGTTCCTCCCGCGTTGCTAATCCGCTGAAACGGTTGGGAATCGCAGGGTAGAGTGCGCCCCCCATGGTGCGTCGTGAAGACACGGGACTGACGGAAGGGCGACCGACCGGAGAAGCCGGGTCACGCTGCGCTGTTCCTGTGGGTGAGAGTCCCGCACGGGTAATCGCCGGAGAGCCCGGTAGCAGACCAGC
>JADLDB010000161.1 GCA_020846875.1 Myxococcales bacterium
AGGGCGACGTGGAGGTGGCGCGCGCGGTGCTGGCGCCGCTGGTGCAGTCCGGCGCCGACGACGTGCGGAAGGAGTGGGCCCGCGCCGAAGCCGAGCACGCCCGGCGCGTCGGCTCCGTCTTCAGGCCTCTGTCACCGCGGGGAGAAGCAGACGGAGGGTGGCCGCAGCGGTAGCGGTGCGAGCCACCGCGAGCAGGTCAGGCGTGCGCCTCGGCGCAGTTGTCCGCCGAAGGGCACCCCGAGGCGCACGGCGGCACCACCGGCGGCTGGAAGGGCACCTCCTTCACCGCCTGACACAGCGCTTGCGGCGAAGGGCCTTCGTTGCCCACGCTCACCTTCCCCGTGGGCCGCGGGTGCGCGCACGGCGTCTCGGCAGGCGCCACGCCCCGGCCCCCAAACGTGCGCCCCGCCATGTTGGGCACCGCCGCGCCGCCGCTGCCCGGCCGCCGCACCACCCGCTCGGCCTTCCCCTTCAGCCACCCCTTCGCCTCGCGCCACAGCGTCCGCCCGTAGGACTCCCACAGCGTGCCGTCGTGCAGCGTGTCCAGGAGCGAGTCGAACTCCGCCGTCATCTGTCTGCGCCACGCCGCGTCGAACGTCACCGACTTCTCCGCGTAGCGGTGGCAGTAGCGGCAGGCCTCGCAGTCCTTGTCCTCGCACGAGAAGCCGTTCCTGAAGTGGTCGAGGAAGCCGTCCAGCGCCCGGTTGTCCACGTACACCGGGTTGTCGCCCTCGCGCGGGTACAGCATCGACAGCGACTTCCCCCAGCGCACGATGTCCCTGAAGCGCAGCAGGTTCACCTCGCGCGGCTTGAGGAAGTACTTCGCCATGCGCCGCACCGAGAAGGCCGCCTCGTCCCGCTTGGTGAAGGTGGACCGCGGGTACGCGTAGTTCTGCACCAGGTCCAACAGGTTGCCGTCGTAGCGCCCCTGCGCGTACGCCCGCACCCGCAGCCCCAGGAGCGCGGTGGGCGTGTTGCGCTCGACAATCTTGAAGTTGGTGTAGCCGAGGTCGACGTAGTGGCGAATGTCCTCGGGCCGAATCCAGTTGGCCCGCACGTAGTTGACCGGCTCCTCCAGCCGCCACGCGTTGCAGTACACGCTGCAGTAGTCGAGCGGGAAGTGCTGCGCCCCCTCGCGCGAGGCGTTGGACAGCAGCACCGCGTGGTTGGACGCGATGGCGCAGTCCTGCCGGCACCAGTTGTTCACGATGAGGGACAGGTCCACCTTCACCGCCTCCCGCATCGCCCTCAAGACGGCCCACTCCCGGTGGATGGTCGTCTCCGAAATGACGATGCAGTCCGCCCCGTTGTCCTCCCAGAAGCGCGCCTTGCGCGCGTTGTCCGTCTCCCGGTGGGCCGAGATGCGCACCTTGAGCTGCGGGTAGCGCTTCTTGATGAGGCGCAGGAAGAAGAGGTTGGACACCGTCACGCTGTCCACCTGCGCCTCGCACAGCCACTCCAGCAGCGCGTTCAGCTCCCGCTGCCCCTTGGTGGTGAACTCCACGTTGTTCATGCTGGAGGAGTTCAACAGGTAGTTGAACTCCAGGCCCCGCCGGTGCGCGTCCTGCACCGTCTTCTCGAGGCCCGCCTTGTCCACCTGCGGCAGGTAGAAGGACGGCCGGCCCCCGCCGAAGAAGTCGCGCGTCAGCTTGCCGTACACCTCGTACACCGGCTGGCCGTCCAGCGCGTCGAACAGCTCCGGGTCGAAGTTGCAGGCCACCGAGAAGCGCACCGGGCGCTCCGCCAGCGGCAGGGAGTTCACCTCGCGCGTCGAGGGAAAGCGGAACGTCGTCATGGGTGCGTCTCCGGAGCGGTGCGGCTGAGGCCCAGGGCCTGGTGGAAGTCGTCGAAGTCGTCGAAGTCGAGCTGCTGCTGGCTGTCGGACAGGGCCACCGCGGGGCGGGGGTGCACCTCCACCATCACCCCCTGCGCGCCGGCGGCCAGCGCGGCCCGGCCCAGCGCGGGCAGAATGTCGCGCCGCCCCGCCGCGTGGGACACGTCCACCACCACCGGCAGCCACGTCATCTGCCGCAGCAGCGGCACCGCGGAGATGTCCAGGGTGTAGCGCGTCTCGCGCTCGAAGCCGCGCACCCCGCGCTCGCAGAGGATGACGCGCCGGTTGCCGCGCTCCACCACGTACTCGGCCGCCTTCAGCAGCTCCTGCAGCGTCGCCGCCGGCCCGCGCTTGAGCAGCACCGGGCGGTCCACCCCGCCCAGCTCCTTGAGCAGCTCGAAGTTCTGCATGTTCCGCGCGCCCACCTGCAGCACGTCGACGAAGCGCGCCGCCAGCGCCACCTGCCGGGTGTCCACCACCTCCGTCACCGTGGCCAGCCCGTAGCGGTGCCCCACCTCGGCCAGCAGCTCCAGCGCGGGCTCGCCCAGCCCCTGGAAGTCGTACGGCGAGGTGCGCGGCTTCCACGCGCCGCCCCGCAGCCAGCGCACCCCGCGCGAGGCGAGGAAGCGGGCCGTCTCGTCCAGTTGCTGCCGGCTCTCCACGCTGCACGGGCCGGCGATGACGACGGGCGACTCGCCCAGGCGGTGGCCCTTCACCTCGATGACGGCGTCGGGGCGGCCGTCGGCGCGCGACACCTCCAGCGCCTCGCGGGTCGACTGCTCCATGAAGCGGCGCGAGTGCCGGAAGATGTCCTGGAACAGCTCCGCCACCACGTGGTCCGGCAGCGGGCCCTCGTTGGCGCCCACCAGCGCGTCCAGCATGGTCAGCTCGCGCTCGGGGTCGTGCACGTCGCGGCCGGTGCGCTCCTTCAACTGCGCCACGTCCTGCGCCAACTGCGCGCGCCGCGAGAGCAGCGAGAGCAACTGCAGGTTGATGTCGTCGATGCTGTGCCGGAGCTCGGCCAGCGTCCTTCCGTCGTCCATGCGCGCCAGTGCCTCGGGGGTGCGGGTGAAATGCCCGCGCACCGTGCCGAAACCGGCGGCGCCACACCTTGATGCGCGTCACCGCCTCCGCTGACGAAAGTCAGACGCCGACAGATGTCAGCGGCGGCCCGGCGCGCGTCACACCGTCTTCGCGTCGATGACGAAGCGGTAGCGCACGTCATTCTTCAGCATGCGCTCGTACGCCTCGTTGATGGCTTGCGCGGGGATGACCTCCACGTCGGCCAGCACGCCCTTCGCCGCGCAGAAGTCCAGCATCGCCTGCGTCTCCTTCATCCCGCCGATGGAGGAGCCCGCGAAGCGCTTGTTGCCGCCCACCAGCGACGCGGCCTTCACCTCCATCGCCTTCGGCGGCATGCCCACCAGCGCCAGCGCACCGAAGGGCTTGAGCAGGCGCAGCAGCGAGTCGACGTCGTGGCCTGCCGACACGGTGTCGAGGAGGACGTCGAAGCGGCCCGCGTGCGTCTTGAAGGTGCTGCGCTCGGTGGTGAGCGCGAAGTCGGAGGCGCCCAGCCGCTGCGCGTCCGCCTTCTTTGAGGGTGAGGTGGACAGCATGGTGACCTCCGCGCCCATCGCGCGCGCCAGCTTCACCGCCAGGTGGCCGAGGCCTCCCAGGCCCACCACGCCCACCTGCTGGCCCGCCTCCACGCCCCACTGCCGGAGCGGCGAATACGTGGTGATGCCCGCGCATAACAGCGGCGCGGCGCGGGCGGGGTCGAGGCCCCTGGGCACCGTCACCACGAAGCGCTCCGTCACCACCAGGTGCGTGGAGTAGCCGCCGTACGTGGGCGTCTTCCTGTCCAGCTCCGTGCCGTTGTAGGTCCACGCTGGGCCGGCCTCGCAGAACATCTCGTGGTGGGCTTCGCACTGGGCGCAGGTGCGGCACGAGTCCACCATGCAGCCCACGCCCACCAGGTCGCCGGGCTTCACCTTCGTCACCTGCGCGCCCACCTGGGTGACGCGGCCGATGACTTCGTGCCCCGGCACCATGGGGAACGACGAGCGCCCCCACTCGCCCCGCGCCTGGTGGAGGTCGGAGTGACACACCCCGCAGAAGAGGACGTCCATCGCCACGTCGGTGGGGCCGGGCGCCCGGCGTTGAATCGAGAAGGGAGCCAGCTTCGAGTCGGCGGACGGGGCCGCCCAGCAGCGCGTCGTCATGGCCGGCGGCCAATAGCGGCCTCTCTCGCCCGGCACAACCTGACTTCCGCCGCGAAAGACGGCTATGGAGTGAGCGCCCATGAGCCGCGAGCGCCTCTGCCTCTTGTCCCGCAAGCGCTCGCTGTATTCCACCTCGCGGCTGGTGGAGGCGGCGAAGGAGAACGGCGCCCGCCCTCTGGTGATGGACACCCTGCGCTGCGCCATGCTGGTGGAGCCCGACGGCAGCCGCCTCTTCTACCGCGGGGCGCGCGTCACCGGCCTCACCGCGGCCATCCCCCGCATCGGCGCCTCCATCACCGCCTACGGCCTGGCGGTGGTGAGCCACCTCGACACCATGGGCGTGCCCGTCGTCAACGGCGCCACCGCCATCTCCCGCAGCCGGGACAAGGTGCGCTGCCTGCAGCTCCTGGCCGCGGCCCGCCTCGACGTGCCCCGCACCGTCATGGCCACCCAGCACGCGTCGGTGCGGCAGTTGGTGCAGTTGGTGGGCGGGCTGCCCTGCATCATCAAGCTGCTGCGCGGCACCCAGGGCGTGGGGGTGATGCTGGGCAACACCCTGGCGGAGGTGGAGACCATCCTCCAGACCTTCTGGGGCCTGGGGCAGGACGTGTGCCTGCAGGAGTTCGTCCAGGAGGCGAAGGGCACCGACTTGCGGGTGCTGGTGGTGGGCGAGCAGGTGGTGGGCGCGATGCGCCGCACCGCCCGCAAGGGGGACTTCCGGGCCAACATCCACCGCGGGGGCGAAGGCAAGCCGGCGAAGCTGGACGCCCACACCCGCCTCGCCGCGGTGAAGGCGGCGCGCACCATCGGGCTGGAGGTGTGCGGCGTGGACCTCCTGGAGTCGAAGGACGGCCCCAAGGTGATGGAGCTCAACTCCTCGCCGGGCTTCGAGGGCCTGGAGGCGGCCACGAAGAAGGACATCGCCGGGGACATCGTCCGCCACGCGCTGCAGCTCGCGGTGAAGCGGCGTGGATGAAGGGCCCGCGCCTCTGGCGATGGACGCAGGTTCGAGCGCCGTCAGAGGGCGTCGAGCTCCCGGGCCAGGGCCGCAAGGGCCTCGGCCTGGGCCTTCTGGTCGTCCACCGGCAGCGCGGCCTCCATCTTCGCGAAGAAGGTGTCGAGGAGCGGCGCGACGGCGGGGCTGGCGCGCTGTCCGGCGTGGGCGAAGGCGCCGCGCGGCCACTGCAGGGCGGTCTGGACGATGTGCTCGGCCCACTGCCGCAGCAGCGCGGCCGCTTCGCGCGTCTTCCCGGTGCGGGCCAGCGCCAACCCCAGGAGCAGGAAGCCCTGCGGGTCCTTCGCGCGCTCGAGTTGGTCCGCCTGGGCCAGCACGGCGGCGTCGTCTCCCGCGAGGAAGGCCGCGAGGAGGTAGCTGGTGAGGTAGTCGGCGCCCACGCCCTTCTCCAATTCGGTGGCGAGCAGCGCCTGGGCTTCGGCCGGGCGGCCCACCTGCAGGTAGAAGTCGGCCACCACGCCGCGGCTGGTGGTGCGGTCTGGCTCCAGGGACATGAGCTGCTCGACGACGCGCGCCCCTTCCTCCACCAGCTTCGGTCCCTCCTCTGGCCGGCCGCTCCACTCGAGCAGCATGAGGTGCTGCGTCAGCACGCCCACCCAGGCGCGCAGGAGGGGGCCGTTCTGCAGCCGGCGGGGCGAGCGACGGGCAATCGCAAGGGCGCGCTCCCCGCGGGCCAGGGCGGGCCCGGGCTCCTCCCGCACCCACTCCACCAGCTCCGCGTCGCGCAGCGAGGCCACCAGCGAGGCGTCGGCGGAGGGGTACCGGTTGACGTGGGCCTCTTCGTCGAGGGCCAGCGCCCGGTCGAGGTACTTCAGGGCCGCCGGGGGCTCGGTGTGCAGCAGCACGCGAAACAGCCGGGTGTAGGCGTCGGAGCGCGCGGAGTTCCACTCTGCGGACTGGGGCCAGGGCCCGCGCGGCTCCTCGACGAAGCGGCGCAGCTCGTCGACGCGGGACAGTTGGACCCTGGCGCCCGAGGTCATCTCTTCCAGGCGCACCCGCAGCACCAGGCACTTCAGCATCACCGCGGCGCGCGCAGGAGAAGTCCGCAGCGCCACCTGGTCCTCCCCCACCAGGCGCAGGCAGTCGGCGGTGAAGCGCTCGCCTTCGTCGATGCGGCCGGCATTGAAGCTGGCGGAGCCGAGGATGAACCAGGCCCGGGCCAGCGCCGTCTGCGCGGCTGCGTCTTCCAGGCCCAGCCAGGAGGCCTGCCCCACGAAGCGCGCGGACGCCTTCGCCAGCCGCTCCACCAACTCCTCCGCGCCCGCCACCGAATACAGGCCCGGGGCGATGTCGGTGAGGAGGAAGGAGGCGAAGGCCCGCGCCTCGTTGCGTTGCTCGCGGATGCGCTGCCAGGACACCGTGCCGACGACGAGGACGGCCAGCAGCGCGGCGGACACCAGGCCCGAGGCCACCCTGTTGCGCCTCACCAGCCGCAGGAAGAGGTCCACGCCGGAGTACTCCCGCGCCGACACGCGCCGGCCCTGCAGCCAGGCCTCGAGGTCCAACGCCAACTCCTTCGCCGACGGGTAGCGGCGCGACGGCTCCTTCGCCAGCGCCTTGTCCACCACCGCCACCAGGTCCGGCGGCGCGTCGGGCACCAGCGCCGGCACCGGCGTCCAGTCGTCGCCCACCACCTGCTGGATGACGTCGATGGCCGTCTTCCCGACGTAGGGTGGGCGGCCGGTGAGGACCTCGTACAGCACCGCGCCCAGGCCCCACACGTCGGTGCGCTCGTCCAGCTCCGCTACCCGGCCCAGGGCCTGCTCCGGGCTCATGTACGACGGCGTGCCTACCGCGCCGGGCTGCACCCCGCCGGTGATGTCCGGGGCCATGGAGAAGTCCTGCGCGTCTCCCTTCCCCTTCAGCCGCGCCAGGCCCCAGTCCAGCAGGTACGTCTCACCGAAGCTGCCCAACATGACGTTCTGCGGCTTCACGTCGCGGTGGAGGACGCCGCGGCTGTGCGCGTAGGCCAGCGCCTGGGCCACGGTGAGGACGTTGGCCACCAGGCGCAGCCGCTCAGCCGGCGCCTTCGCTTCCCTCACCGCGTCGGCCAGGGTGCGGCCGCGGATGCGGCGCATCGTGTAGTACAGGCTGCCGTCGGGCCGCCGCCCCACCTCGTACACGGGGACGATGCCGGGGTGCTCCAGCTGCGCGGCGAGGCGCGCCTCGCGCAGGAAGCGGGCCTGCAGCGTCACCGACTGCACGGTGTCCTTCGCCGCCTCGGCGCTGCGCTCGGGCAGCAGTTGCTTCATCGCCACCTCGCGGCCCATCACCTCGTCGCGGGTGGAGACGACGCGGCCGATGCCGCCGCGGCCCAATTCGGCTTCGCGCCCGTAGCGCCCGGCCAGCTCGGGCACCACGAAGTCCAGGCCCTCCAGGCTGTCGATGGGGCGCGGGTGCTCTCCCGACTTCACCGTCTCTGCCAGCGAGAGCCAGGGCGCGGTGGGCTGCGGCAGGTGGGTGCTCGCGAAGGCCAGCGCGGCCGAGGCGTCCGGGTGCACGCGGCTGGCGCGGGCCGCGAGCGCGGTGAGGGCCGAGAGGTCCTCCTCGGACAGCAGGCCGCGGCGGACGAAGCGCAGCGCCAGGGGTGCCTTCGCGTCGACAGGCTTCACCTCTGAAAGCACGCGCTCCACGTCCTGCTGCTTCACGAAACCCCATTGCACCGCCAGCGCCAGCCACAGTCGCTCATCGAGAGACGCCATACGGCCAAGGAGAATAGCCGCGCCCGTCAGCGCCAGCCGCGGAAGTGGACAGCCCCGCCCACTCGCGCCGCCCCGCGCCCATTCCCAACCCCGCGGCACCATGGGCCCCTCGCAAGGTACGCTGCGTGCACGACTCCCCGCCATGACCTCCATTACCCGCCGCGGCCCGGGCAGCACCGGCACTCCTCCCGTCGACGACTTGCGCGCGATGAACGCGGGCGAGCGCGAAGCCCTGCTGGCCGGCCTGGTGAAGGACAAGGACCGGGACGGCCTGCGCCACGTCCTGGAAGAGACGAACGCCGTCACCCTGCGCCAGACGCTGGAGGTGAGCGCGAAGCGGGGCAGCCTGGGGGCGCTGGTGGAGGCCCTGGGCCTCGACGACTTCATCGCGCTGGGGAAGGCCCGCGGCGTGGAGGTGAATGAAGTCCTCGCCTCCACCGACTCGGTGAAGGAGCGCGGCCTCACCGCGAAGGAAGCGCAGCGGGTGCGGGAGAACTTCGGCCACACCCTGGACCCGGACACCATTCGCCTCGTCTTCACCAAGGGCGCGCAGACGATGGGCGCCGGGGCGATGGCCCTGGGCAACACCGTCCACGTCGACCCGAGCGACCCGCGCTTTGGGCTGGAGCGCGGCACCACCCGGCCGGCGGACGGCGAGGACGACGGGTGGGGCAGCTTCAACACCCTGGTGCTGGGCCACGAAGCGGCGCACGTCTGGAGCTACCAGCATCGCGGCAGCACCTACGCCTTCACCAGCGTGGTGGAGCAGACGCAGGGCATCGCCAGCACCGGCAGCCGCGACGCCGCCTACGGCTACCAGCCGGACCGGCCTTCCTTCTGGGCGTACGGCGAGGAGCAGCGGGCCATGTTGGTGCAGGACTACGTGGCCGCCTTCCGCGCGAAGAAGAAGGGCCAGGCGACCACGCCCACCACGTACGGGGGGTGGCTGCCGGTGGACGAGGTGGTGAAGACGCTGACGCCCTTCATCACCCAGATGCGCGCCGCCGGACCGGGCCAGCCGCACCCACCGGAGGCGCCCTCTCCCCTCGTCTGCACCGGGCTGGGCTTCGTGCAGGACGGGCTGGCGGACTTCGTGGCGCGCAGCGCGGACCGGGCCATCGCCGGCGTGGGCAGCGCGGCGAAGGACGCGGTGGTGGAGGGGGTGACGAAGTCGAAGCCCGGGCAGGTGGCGGCAGGCGCAGCGGGCCTCGCGGCTGCAGGGGTGGCCTCGGTGGTGTCGCGGGAACAAAACGCCACCGGCGCGAGGGGCGGCGGCAGCGCGCTGCTGGACCAGGCGGGCCTGCCGCGCGGGGTGGAGGTGAAGACGAAGGACGGCGTGCGGCTGGGCGTGAAGGGCGCGTGGGACGCGCCCAGGCCCGAGCAAGGCCAGCCGCTGACGGTGGGCGCCTCCAACGCGCGGGTGGAGTGGCACGTGGGCGCGGACGTGCCGGTGGGCGACGAGGCGCAGGTGTCTGCCGACGCGCGCGCCACGGTGGGGCTCGACGGGAAGGTCCAGGAGGCCTCGGCGGAGGTGGGGGTGAAGCACCCGAAGGCCGACGTGAAGGCGGGGGTGAAGGTGAAGCCGCCGCGCGCCGCCGACGCTCCCCTGCGGGTGGACGCGGCGCTGGAGGTCACCACCGAGCCGGTCAGCGTCACCGCGGACGCGCACCTCGAGGTGCAGCACGGGGAGGTGCAGCGGGCCGACGTCTCGGCACGCGTGGACGCGAAGGTGGTGTCGGGCGGGGCGGACGTGTCACTCCGGCGCGGCCGCGACGGGCTGGAGCTGGAGCAGGCCCAGGTGGACGTGGAGCTGGCGCCGTCACCCGACGTGGCGGTGGGGCTGCGCGGGAAGCTGGTGCCGCAGGGCGTCGACGGCCTCGCCGCGTCCATCGCGGCGAAGGGCGACAAGGGCAGCGTGGCGGTGGAGGCGTCGGTGAAGGACCTGACGAAGCAGCCCACCGTGGGCGTGGCCGTCACCGCGACGCCCAAAGGCGCGCCGGTGTCGGTGACGGTGCAGGCAGAGACGACGCCGCAGACGGGGGCCACGTCGGTGGGCGTCGGCATCAAGGGCAAGTTCTGAGGCGATTCTCCTCGGAGGCGGCCAGGACGAAGGGAGCGTGAGCAGCAGTGATCCACGGACGTCGACAGGAAGCCCCAGGAGGTCACCTGGTGGCGGAGAACGACTCCAGGGGCGGTGATGGGCTCGGGGCGTGCGCGGCTGGGGCAAGCACAACCAGCCCCTCGACCCGCAGCGCCAGGACCGTCACGTGACGGAGAAGCCACCTGGGCGCCGAAAGTGCTGTCAGGACAACACTCTCGCGGCCCACGTGCGCAGTCGACGAGCTTCGCGTGCCTCATCGCGCGGGAGCAGCGCCCCGCCGAGGATGACTCCGGCGCGAGGCTGACGCATAAGCGCGCCGTCTCAGGTCGCGCCTCGTCCCCCTGTTCGCCGTGCTCCTCCTGGCAGCACCTGCGCGCGCGGAAGGCCTGGACCCGCAGGCGGGCGCGTGGTTCGGCGTCTTCACCGCAGGGCCCGTGCACGGGAACGTGATGGCGTGGTTCGACCTCCACGCGCGGGCCAACGAAGACTTCTCCGGAGTGAATTACCAGCGAAGGTCTCAAGAGAGACGAAGCGGCACGTGGGCCTCGATATCGTCGTCAGGACAACGTTTTCGGCGCCCACGTGGCTGCAACGAGCCAGGTGCGCACCTCCGCGTCGCGCCGAGGGGCTGGAAGAGGCGTGCAGGGCGAACGACCTCACCGACACCACCGCTCCCTGGAGCAGCACGTCACCGCGCGACGGTCGCGAAGTGATTCACCGGCCCCACTCCGTGCCCGAGGCCCGGTGGCGTGCGAATGGCCTCGGTGAGCCACGCCTTGGCGCGCGTCACCGCCTCAGGCAGCGACTGGCCCCGCGCCAGCCACGCGGTGATGGCCGAGGCGTAGGCGCAGCCGGTGCCGTGGGTGTGCGGTGAGTGGATGCGCGGCGCGTGGAACTCGTGCAACTCCCCCGCGTGACAGAGCACGTCCACCGCGTCGCCCTCGAGGTGGCCGCCCTTCACCAGCACGGCCGTCGCGCCCATTTCCACCAGCCGCCGCGCCGCAGTCCGCGCGTCCGCGACGGAGCGCACGGGTCGCCCGGTGAGGACCTCCGCTTCGTGGGTGTTGGGCGTCAGCAGCGTCGTCACCGGGAGCACCTTCGCGACGAAGGCCTTCACCGCGTCGTCGGCGAGCAGGGCGTGCCCGTGTTTGCTGACCATCACCGGGTCCACCACCACCGGACACGTCAGCTTCGCCACGCGCGCGGCCACCACCTCCACCACCGCGGCGTTGCCCAGCGCGCCCGTCTTCACCGCGGCCGGAGGAAGGTCCGGGAGCACCGCCTCCAACTGCTGCGCCACCAGGTCCGCGGCCAGCACCTCCACGCGCGACACGGCCTGCGTGTTCTGCACGGTGACGAGCGTCACCACCGCCGTCCCGTACACCTGGTGTTGGTGGAAGGTCTTCAGGTCCGCCTGCAGGCCGGCGCCTCCGGAGGGGTCCGAGCCGGCGATGGTGAGGGCGGTGGGCGTCATGCCCACGACATAGCCGAGGCCCCCTCGCGTCGCAGGCCGCACCGCCACCAGAGTGTTAGAAGCCGCGCGTGCGACAACTCTTCGGACTCGGCCTGCTGCTGTCCTTCACGGCGTCAGCCCAGGACACCACGGCTCCACCCGCGGAGGCGGAGTCCGGACAGTCCCGCGCCACGCACGGGCGCCTCGACGTGTCGGCGCAGGCGGGCTGGCAGGTGAGCCCCACCTTCTCCTTCGGCCGCGCCGTCAAGCTGACGGACTCAGGCAGCTTCGGCGGCTCCTTCGGCGGACGGGCGGCGGAGGGCTGGTTGCGGGGGCACGCGCTGCGGGCGGAGCTCTTCTACCTCTTCCAGCCGTCGGGCCTGTCCGTCTCGCCCCCGGCGACCAACAGCCCGCTGGAGTACCAGTTCGGCCTGTCCATCCACACCTTCCAGGCGGCGGCCCTGTACGAGGTGGGGAACGACCGGGTGCGCGGCTTCTTCGCGGGGGGGCTGGGCGTGGCGCTGCTGCACCCGCACGACGCGGTGTACCGGGACGCGTGGCTCCTCTCCGGCAGCGCGGCGCTGGGCTTCAAGTTGCGGCTGTTCGCGAAGTTCGGCGTGCGGGCCCAGGCGCGGCTGCTCATCCCCTTCTTCTTCACCGGCTCCTTCTGGTGCGTCAGCGCGGCGGGGTGCGCGGTGAACGTCGCGGGCGGAGGCGCCCTGCTGCAGGCCGACTTCACCGCCGGCCCGTACTTCGAGTTCGGCTGACGTCTCACTTCCGCTTCGTCTTCGGGAAGAAGAGCAGCCACGTCCCCCTGGACGGAGAGAGCAGCACCACCTTCCCCTGCGCGCTCAAGGCGAGGGCCGGCTGGAACCACTTCTGGGGCACCAACTGCGGATCATCAGAGACGAACTCCGGCACCAGCAGGTCGAGCTCCACGTAGCCGCCGTCGGTGGCCTGGGAGAGGGCCGGCCCGAAGACGTACGGCCGGTCGTCCTTCGCGGGGACCAGGTCATTGTGCAGCGCGCCGCCGAAGAGGACGAGCAGCTTCCCGGGCGTGCCGGCCTCGCCCTTCTCGCGCACGCGCGTGGCCGTCTCCTCCACCTTCTCGCGCACCATGACGAGCGTCTTCTCTGCGTCGAGCTCGCCCTGCTCGTCGAGGATGCGCCGGTAGTCGTCGCAGTCGAGCAGGAGGATGTGGTTGGAAAGGCCCAGCTTGTAGCTGGCGTCGAGCAGCGCGGTGACCTCGTCCTCCGTCTCGTCCGGGCGTTTGGTGGCCTTCTTCACCGCGAGGGTGGACTGCTTCTCCACCTCGCCGCAGCGGCCGTTCACCATCCACGTCTCCACCACCAGGCTGGCGGCGCGGCCCTTGAGGGCGGGGAGCAGCTCGCGGGTGAAGCGCTTCACGCCGCTGTGGACCTTCGGCTGGCCTTCCAGTTGGTGGTACTCGCCCACGGCCAGCACGGCCGGCTGCTCGGCCAGCACCGCGGCGAAGGCCTCCCTGGCGGTGCGGAAGGTGGCGCAGGGCGTGCCCCCGCAGTCCAGCCCGGCGTCGGGCGTGGCGAGGAGCAGGGCGGCGAGGAGGACACTCATCGCGAGCCGAGAGCAGCAAGCCGGTTGCGGCGCAGCGGGTGAAGCATGACGGGCTGAAGCGCAGTTTGCTCCTTCCCTGACGTACGCGCGAGCCAACAGCGGGCAGGCGATGCGCTACACCACCCCCACCCATGAACCGCTCCCTGTTGTTCCTCACCGTGCTGGTCATCGCCACCTGCGGGCTCATCTACGAGCTCATCGTGGGCACGCTGGCCAGCTACCTCCTGGGCGACAGCATCACCCAGTTCTCCACCGTCATCGGGGTGTACCTCTTCGCGCTGGGCATCGGCGCGTGGCTGAGCCGCTTCATCGACAAGGGCGTGCCCCAGCGCTTCGTGGAGATTGAGCTGGCGGTGGCCCTGTGCGGCGGCATCAGCGCGCCCTTCCTCTTCGCCACCTTCTCCGCCGGGGCGTCCTTCCGGGTGACGCTGTACGGGCTGGTGCTGGTCATCGGCGCCCTGGTGGGGCTGGAGATTCCCTTGCTCCTGCGCCTCATGAAGGACCAGTTGCAGTTCAAGGACCTGGTCTCGCGGGTGCTGACGTTCGACTACCTGGGCAGCCTCTTCGCCTCGCTCCTCTTCCCCATCGTGCTGGTGCCGCGGCTGGGGCTCATCCGCACCTCGCTTCTCTTCGGGCTGCTCAACGCGCTGGTGGGGCTGTGGAGCACCTGGCTGCTGGCGCCGGTGCTGGGCGGGGTGACGCGGCTGCGGGTGAAGGCGGTGGCGGTTTCGGTGCTGCTGGTGGTGGGCCTGGCCCTGAGCGACAGCATGACCAGCCTCTTCGAGGAGCAGCTCTACGCGGACGAAGTCGTGCACGCCCAGCAGACGTCGTACCAGCGCGTCGTGGTGACGCGCAGCAAGCGCGGCTTCTCGCTGTTCTTGAATGGCAACCTGCAGTTCTCCAGCGTCGACGAGTACCGCTACCACGAGGCGCTGGTGCACCCGGCCTTCCAGGCGGCGGCGAAGGGACAGCGGGTGCTCATCCTCGGCGGAGGCGACGGGCTGGCGGCGCGGGAGGTGTTCCGCTGGCCCGACGTCGAGGCGGTGACGCTGGTGGACCTGGACCCGGCGATGACGGCGCTGGCGGTCAAGTCCAGCGAGCTGGCGCAGCTCAACGGCCACGCCCTGGAAGACCCCCGCCTCACGGTGGTGAACGAGGACGCGATGCAGTGGCTGGCGCGGCACGACGAGCGCTTCGACGTGGTGGTGGTGGACTTCCCGGACCCCAACAACTTCTCGCTGGGCAAGCTGTACACCACGCGCTTCTACGCGCTCTTGAAGGCCCACCTCGCGGACGGCGGCGTGGCGGTGGTGCAGTCCACCTCGCCGCTGTTCGCCCGGCAGAGCTTCTGGTGCATCGACGCGACGCTGCGCGCGGCGGGCTTCACCACCCGGCCGTACCACGCGTGGGTGCCGTCCTTCGGCGAGTGGGGCTACGTGCTGGCCGGGCTGGGGCCGTTGGAGTTGTCCCGCCCGCTGCCGGGGGGGCTGCACTTCCTCGACCCAGACACGCTGCCTTCGCTCTTCCAGTTCCCGAAGGACATGGCGCAGGTACCCGCCGAGGTGAACCGGCTCAACAACCAGGTGCTGGTGCACTACTACGAGGCGGAGTGGCAGCGCTGGAACTAGAGTCCGCCCGTGCCGTCGCGCCGCGACCTGCTGGTGAGCTTCCTCGGCCTGGCCGCCGCCAACGCCTGCCGCCGCGCGAAGGTGGAGCCACGCCCCCTCCCCGGCGCCCTCGTCGACCGCGTACACGAAGTCGGACATCTCCTGCGCGGCCCGCCGCTGCCCCGCACCGACACCCTCACCGCCCGCCACGACGTCCTCGTCATCGGTGCCGGCGCGGCCGGCCTCTCCGCCGCCTGGAGGCTGCGCGGCGCTGGCCACGACGACTTCCTCGTCCTGGAGGTGGACGACGCCGAGGGCGGCACCGCGCGCTCCGGGGAAAATGACGTGTCGGCCTTCCCCTGGGGCGCCCACTACCTGCCCGCCCCGCTGGAGGCGAAGGGCCCCGTCCCGCGCCTCTTGAAGGAGCTCGGCGTCCTCACCGGCGTCGACGAGACGGGCGCGCCCACCTTCGATGAAGCCGCCCTCATCCACGAGCCCGAGGAGCGCCTCTTCTACCGGGGCCAGTGGTACGAAGGGCTCTACCTGCGCGCGGGCGCCAGCGAAGACGACCTGGCCCAGCTGCGCCGCTTCGAGGAGACGATGGCCGCCCTCTCCTCCGCCCGCGACGGGAAGGGCCGCCGCGCCTTCGCCGTCCCGCTGGAGACGGGCAGCGACGACGCGGAGTGGACGCAGCTGGACCGCCTCTCCCTGGCAGAGTGGCTGGCCCAGCAGGGCTTCACCAGCCCGCGCCTCCTCTGGCTGGCCGACTACGCCTGCCGCGATGACTACGGCGCCACCGCCGCCCACGTCAGCGCCTGGGCCGGCCTCTGGTACTTCTGCGCCCGCCAGTCGGGCGGCGAGAAGCACGAAGGCTACCTGTCCTGGCCCGAGGGCAACGGCCGCCTCATCCGCCACCTCGCCGACACCTCCGGCCGGCAGCGCCTGAAGACGGACGTGCTGGTGCACACCGTGGAGGCGGCCCAGGGGGCCTGGGCGGTGCACGCCGTCCACGCGAAGACGCGCGCGCCGCTGAGGTACCTGGCGCGACAGGTGGTGCTGGCCGCGCCCCGCTTCGTCGCCGCCCGCCTCCTCGCGCCGTGGCGCACCCAGCGCCCTGCCTTCCTCGACGCCTTCACCTTCAGCCCGTGGGTGGTGGCCAACCTCACCCTGTCCCGCCGCCCCTCCAGCCGCGGCTTTCCCCAGGCGTGGGACAACGTCCTCTACGACAGCCACAGCCTCGGCTACGTGGTGGCCACCCACCAGCGGCTGCGCGCCGACACCAGCGGCCCCACCGTGTGGACCTGGTACTACCCGCTGGCCGGCCCCGACGTGGTGGCCGAGCGACGGAGGCTCCTCGACACCACCTTCGACGACTGGCAGGCCCTGGTGCAGGCCGACCTGGCGCCCGCCCACTTCGGCCTCGTCGACGCCGCCACCCGGCTCGAGGTGATGCGCTGGGGCCACGCGATGATCCGCCCTGTGCCCGGCTTCCTCTGGGGAACGGCGCGGCGCGAGGCCCAGCAAGCGCTCGACGGCTCGCTGCACTTCGCCCACTCCGACCTCGGCGGACTGCCCCTCTTCGAGGAGGCCAACTGGCACGGCGTGCGCGCGGCCGAAGCGGCCCTCGGAGGCCTTGGGCGCCAGGCGGCCTCCTGGCTGGACGCCCCCCCGACGTGAGTGTGGAGAAAACCTCGACGGCGCGCCTTTCGTCGGACATGGTCCGCGGCTGCTCACGGCCACAGGGCCTCCTGGGAGGGACTGACTTGCACCGACTGAATTCCTTTCGCGCCGTGCAGTTCGCGCTGGCCGCCGCCTTCGGCGGGGCGCTCCTCTTCTTCACCCCCGCCTGCGCCCCCGAGTGCGTCGACAGGTACGACTGCGCTTCCAAGGCCAATGGTGACGAGGTGCTCACCTGCGTCGACGGCACGTGCGTGCCGGGCTCTCCGGAAGGAGACGCGGGCACAGGCGGTGGCACAGGCGGCGGGACGGGCGGCGGCACCGGCGGTGGGACAGGCGGTGGCACCGACGCAGGGACGGGCGGCGGCACCGGCGGTGGGACGGGCGGCGGCACCGGCGGTGGGACGGGCGGTGGCACCGGCGGTGGGACGGGCGGTGGCACCGACGCGGGCACGGGTGGTGGTACTGGCGGTGGTGGCGACGACGCGGGCACGGGTGGTGGTACCGGTGGCGGCGCTGGCGGCGGCTCTTCCATCGAGGGCAACTACGTCGCGTCGCTCACCAACGCGCAGGAGGTGCCTCCCAACACCCAGGGCACCAGCGGCAGCGCCACCTTCCTGGTCAGCGCCCTCACGGACGGTGGCTACAACGTGGCGTGGACGGTGATGCACACCGTCCCCAACGGCCAACTCAACGGCGGGCACCTCCACACCGCCATCGGCGGCCTCACCGGCGGCGTGCTGGTGAGCCTCGGCAGCAACCTGATGAGCCCCATCTCAGGCAGCGCGGACCTCTCTGCGGCGCAGGCGCTCGACCTCTCAGAGGGCCGCACCTACGTAAACATCCACACCACGCGGCACGGCGGCGGAGAAATCCGCGGGCAGATTCTCAGGCCCGGCCAGGCCCTCAACACCGCCATCCTCACCCCGACGGATGGCGGCACCGGCGCCGGCAACGCCGCCGCGCAGTTTCTCCTGTCCAACCCGGACGGCGGCAGCCTCTTCGTCCCCGGCGTGTCGACGGTGAATTACGAAGGCCAGTGGCCTGTGGTCGCCACCAGCGCCACGCTCCGCGTCGACCTCCTCGACGGCGGCGTCGACACCATCGGCTCGATGACGCTCGTGGGAGGCGGCATGGGCGCGAAGGGCTCGCTCGTCCCGCAGAACGCCGTCACCACGCAGCCGTACGTGCAGATTGACGATGCGAACGGCACCGTGCTGCGCGGCCTGGTCTTCCCGCAGTAGGTCCGGGCGCAGGCAGCCTCTCCTCCCTCGGGGAGCGGCCGGGAAGAGAGCACCGACGCGCGCCGGCTCAGCGCTCCGGAGTCGGTGCCCCCGTACGCGGGGAAGCCGGCCTCCCGCAGCCGGCGGGCCAGGAGAAACACAGAGAGCATCGGGCCAGAAGACACGCTGCAGGCCCGCTCCCTTCCTTGGGGGACGCCCACTGCCGGTTAACGCCACGCCGGGCTGAGGCCTCCTCCTGGCATGCTGAGCTGCTTCGTCCCCCTGTCCTCTCGCCCACCTGCGCGCATCGGTCATTCGCCTGAGGGACGCGCCCGCGTCCAGGACGACACTCCCGGTATGCGCCCCGTCTTGCTTCTCGCCGCCGCCGTGCTGATGACCGCCTGCGACGCGGCGCGCCCTCCCGCGGCTCCGGCTCCCGCCGTCACCGTCACCGTCGAGGGGCGCGTCGAAGACGACCAGGGCCGCGGCCTCCCGGACGTCTGGGTGCGGCTCTTCGACACCACGCGCCTCAGCGGCCACGTCGACAACCGCGGCTGCGGCACGTACCACCCGCAAGCCTCCCTCCACACCGGCCCGGACGGGCGCTTCTCCGGCGCCCTGCCCTTCCAGCCCAACGAGGCGTCGGTGTCCGGCAACGGCCAGTGGCTCGAGTTCCCCCACGAGGCGCTGCCCGTGACGCCCGGCGCGTCGCTCGTGGTGAAGGTGCGCGCCATCCCGCACACCACGCGCTCCGGCGAGGTGGTGGACGCGGACGGGCACCCCGTCTCGAAGGCGCGCGTCACGCCCCAGTCCGGCGCGTCTTACGGCGTCGTCACCGGAGAGGACGGGCGCTTCCAGCTCGAGGTGGCCGAGCCGCCGCCCGACTCCTACCGCGTGCGACGCATGGGCTTCCGCCCGCTGTTGGTGACGGCGGACGCGCTCCAGCACGTCGTCCTCAGGCAGCGGCGGCCGATAGCGAAGGTGACGGTGCTGGAGCCGTCCACCCACGAGCCGGTGACGCGGCTGGTGAAGGTGGCCTTCTGGCAGGCGGGCGAGCGCCTGAGCTTCTGCACCGCGGGCTCGCCAGGCGAAACGGGCGAGCCGGAGACGGGCGTGTGCTCGCTGGACGCGGAGCCGGGCCTGGTGGAGGTGCGCCTCGACGGGACGACGGTGAAGCAGGTGACGGTGGGCGGCGCGGACCTGTCGCTGGCGCTGACCGCCCCGCCCGTCGCGCCTCCCGACGAAGACCCACACTGACGGTGCAGCGCGGCCTCTGCCCCATGACACAGAAGGAGTAAGGAGTGTCCCGTGACGGGGGACGTCCTCATCGTCGGCGCCGGGCCCGCGGGCCTCTCCACCGCCCTCTTCCTGCTTTCGCGCGCGCCGCACCTCGCGGACCGGCTGGAGGTCGTCGACTGCGCCACCTTCCCCCGCGACAAGCCCTGCGCCGGGGCCCTCGGCGCGCGGGCGGACAAGCTGCTCGCCTCCATCGGCGTCCGGGTGGACGTGCCGAGCGTCACCGTCGACGGGCTGCGGCTCGACTTCCTCGCCGGCCAGGCCCAGCGCAGCGTGGGCGCCATCGGCCGGGTGGTGCGCCGCAAGGAGTTCGACGCCGAACTCCTCCGCGTGGCCCGCGCCCGCGGCGTGCGCGTGTCCGAGGGCGTGCGCGTCACCGGCCTCACCCGCGACGACTCGGGCGTGACGGTGGAGACGTCGAGAGGCCCGCGCCGCGTCCGAGTCGTGGTGGGCGCCGACGGCGTGGGCAGCGTGGTGCGCCGCGCGCTCGGCCTCCCCCGAGGCGCCCTGCACGCCCAGGCCGTGGAGGTGGACACCGAAGCCACCTTCGACGACGACGCCTCCCTCCTGGCCTTCGACTTCCGCGCGCAGGACCTGGTCGGCTACGGCTGGGACTTCCCCACCCTCGTCGAAGGCCGCCCCCTGGTGTGCCGCGGCGTGTACGACCTCGACTGGGGCGTCCCCCCGCGCGTCGACGCGGCCCAGCGCCTCACCCGCCACCTCGAAGCGCGCGGGCTGGCCGTCCCCCCGTCCCGCTTCAAGCGCTACTCGGTGCGGGGCCTCGAATTACAGCGCCCCATGTCCGCCCCGCGCGTCCTCCTGGTGGGCGAGGCCGCCGGCGTCGACCCATTGCTGGGCGAAGGCATCGCGCAGGCCATCGCCTACGGAGACGTCGCCGCGCGCTACCTCGCCGAGCGCCTCGACGACGGCCGCCTCGACTTCGAGGACTGGCGCCGCTCCTTCTCGCTGACGCCCGCCGCGGTGGACTTGATGGTGCGCAGCGCCGCCCTGCCCTTCCTCCGGCACGCCCCGCTGCGCCGCGCCTTCGAGGACTTCACCCTGTCCGCCCCCGAGGCGCTGGACGTCACCACCTCCCTCTTCGCCGGCCTCACCCCGCCCGCCCGCAGCGCCGTCTCTGCCTGGGCCCGCCTCTCCACCCGCGCCCTCACCCTCGCCCCCCGCGAGGTCGCCGCCGCCTTGAAGCGCCGCTTCCCGGGAGCCTCCGCATGACCGACCTCCACGCCCGCCTCCGCACCCTGCCCTTCTTCCAGTCGCTGGATGCGGTGACGAAGGACGAGCTGCTCAAGGACGCGCGCCACCTGCGCCTCACCCGGGGCACGGCGCTGACGCGCGAGGGCGAGCGCGCCGACGACGTCTTCTTCCTCCTCGACGGCGAGCTGTCCGTGTCGGTGAAGGGGCGCCTGGTGGGCCTGCTGGACGCGCCGCGCACGGTGGGGCTGCTCGCGCTCCTCGACGGGCAGCCGCGCAGCGCCTCGCTGGAGGTGTTTCGCGCCGCCGAAGTCATCCGCCTCTCGGGCGACGGCTTCCGGGCGCTGCTGGCCAGCCGGCTGTCCTTCTCCCGCGCGGTGCTTGACGCGGTGGCGAAGGAGACGCGCGAAGCGTACGCCCAGCAGGAGAAGGACCGCGCGGCGATGGACGACTTCTTCGAGTCCCCCTCCGCCCACCTGGTGCCCGGGCCCTACGTCGCCGGCCCGGTGGAGATGCTGGCCTTCGTGATGCGCGACGACGCCAGGCGGCTGGCCGCGCTGCTGCCTCCGGGCTGCGCGCCGCTGCCGGGCCTCGAGGACACCTGGCTGCTCACCGTGGACACCTTCGAGGACGTGCACTCCAGGGCCGAGGCTGGCCAGGGCCGCCGCTTCAGCTACCGCGAGGTGACGCCCTTCGTGCCCTGCGTGGGGCCGGACCTGGTGCCGGGCCTCTTCTGCCCGGAGCTGTACCCCGACAACTACCTGGCCCTCGTGCTGGGGCGCGAGCTGTACGGCTTCCCCAAGCGGCTGGGGCGCATCGAGCGCGGCGCCGGGCAGGTGACGCTGTCGGCCGGCCATCGCCTCGTCCTGCGCGCGTCGTGGGACAGGGCGCGCGGCTGCCGGGCCAGCGAGTTGGGCGCGCACCTGGCGAAGACGACGGGGCGCGTCAAGCTGCCGGACCTCGCGGCGCGCGCCGCAGGCAGGCTCCTCGAGGCCCTCACCACCGAGCGCGCGCAGGCGCTGTGGCCGAAGGTGCCGGTGCTGGTGCGCAAGCAGATTCCGGAGGCGTCCTCCGTCTACGAGCGGCGCCTGGCCATCGACGCGCTGGTGCGGGTGCCCTTCGAGTTGGAGGAGGTGGGCGGCTACGCGGTGCTGGAGCGCCCCCGGGTGGACTTCTTCGCCTTGGACTTCTTCCTCGGGGGGCAGCCGGTGGCGGGCTTCCGGCAGTCGGTGCGCTTGTCCTTCGGGGCGGGCCAGACGCTGCGCGACTACCGGGCGGAGGGCGCGCTGGCGCCGCGGCGGTTGGAGCGCGTGGCTGGGTTTGCGCGCACGGTGGTGCGGCGGCTGGCAGGTTGACACGAAGTTCCTTCTCCTCATGAGGAGAGGGCCAGGCAGAGAGGAGAGTTCCCCCCTGAAGCGCGTCCTTGTCGTCGGCGGTGGCATCGCGGGCCTGTCCGCGGCCGTGCACCTGGCGCGCGCGGGCGCGGCCGTCACCGTCCTCGAGGCCAACGCCTTCGGGGGCGGGCGCTTCGCCACGCACGGCTTCGTCACCTTCGACTTCCAGCGGCGCGCCTGGCGCTTCCCGGTGGACCACGGCCTCCACGGCGTGTGGCGGCAGTACCGCAACCTGACGAGGCTGTTGGAGAGCGTGGCCGGCGCCGCGCCCCTCGTCCCGGTGGAGGACCAGGAGCTCATCCTCCAGGGGCCGTCGGGCGCAGCGGCGGTGGAGGTGGGCGCGCGGGTGCGCAACTCGCGGCTGCCGGACCTCCTCGCGCCGCTGGCGTTGCTCACCTCGCCGCGGCTGGCGCTGTCCACCTTGAGGGAAGGGCCGCTCAAGTACGTCCGCGCGGGCGCCCGCGTCCTGCACGCCACGGCCTTCGACGGCGCGGTGGACGTGGCCCGCTACGACGACTTGACGGTGGACGACTTCCTCCACGACTGGCCGGACTGGTTGAAGCGCCTCTTCTGCGCGCTGACGCACTCCGGCTTCTTCCTCGACCCGCACGAGGTTTCGCTGGCGGCCTTCCTCACCGGGCTGTCGTACTACTCGGTGTCCCACAAGCGCGACGCGGACTTCACCACGCCGTCCGACGCGGCGGGCCCGGGCGTCATCGAGCCGCTGGTGGGGGAGCTGAAGCGGCACGGAGGCCGGCTCCTCCTCTCCACGCGCGCCCGGGCCCTCTTCGTCGCGCCCACCCAGGTGTCGCTGCACGCCTTCGACGAGGCGCACGCCCAGCGGCTGGAGGCGGACGCGGCGGTGTTGGCGCTGGACCCACCGGGCCTCTCGGCGCTGGAGGTGCCGGCGGAGCTTCACGCCCTCTTCCACGCGCGGCCGACTCCGAAGGGGGTGGCCAGCGTGGCGGTGCGGCTCTTCTTCTCCGCCTCCCCGTCGGCCCGGCGCGCCACCAGCGGCATCTTCGGCGACGAGCGGGTGGACAACTTCTTCTGGCTGGACCGGCTGCAGCGGCCCTTCATGGCGTGGCGAGCAGCGACGGGCGGCGCGGTGCTGGAATGCCACCTCTACGGCAGCCGCGCCACGCGGGCCCTGTCCTTGTCCGACGAGGGCGTCGTCACCCTGGTGGGCGCGGCGGCGGAGGCGGGCTGGCCGGAGCTGCGCGGGCAGCGCGTCTTCGCCCACGTGCAGAGAAACCCGGCCACGCACGTCGCCTTCACTCCGGGGACGATGCGGCGGCTGCCCACCGTGGAGACGCCGCTGCCTCGGGTGGCGCTGGCGGGGGACTTCGTGCACACCCCCTGGCCGACGCTGTACCTGGAGCGCGCGTGCCTCACCGGGCTGCTGGCCGCGCGGCACCTCGCACCGGGGCTGGGGCTGGCCGGACTGCCGGAGCCGCTCAGGCCCTTCGACGCGGCGCCGTCCGTCGCGCGGGCCCGGCCGGTGTTGCGTGCGCTCAGAGACCGCGGCGTCTTCCCCGCCGCGCGCGCCCGGCGAGCCTGAGTCCCCGCCAGCCGAAGCGGCGAGAGTGAGGCTTGCTGAAGTCTCTGGGCGCGCCGCTCGACTCGGGGAGCGCCCGTCACCCGCCGAGCAACCGGCGCACCTTCTCCTTGTCCGAGGAGAAGGTGAAGCGCTGGAGCAGCGAGTACCCATTGCCCGGGTCGACGAGGCGGCCGCGGGTGAGCGCTACCACCTGCACCTTGTCGCTGGACATGTCGAGCAGGTCCACCAACTGCCCCACCTGTGCGCAGCTCAGGGCTGCGCCGCCGTCCACCGCCGAGCGGATGACGCCCAGCTTGTCCGACGAGAAGTCCTCCGCCTCCACCGCCGCGCGCAGCGCAGCGAAGTCCGACGCGGGCATGCCCGGGGCCACCGGCGCCTGCTGCACCACCACGGGGGCGGGCGCCACCACCACCACCGGCGCCGGGGCGGCCCGCGCCAGCGACACGGTGGCCTGCTTCCACGCCGCCAGCAGCACCTTCCTGTCGAACACCGGGGCGCCGTCCGCGCCGGAGAGGATGACGCGGTAGTACTGCCCGGCGCGGCCCTCGAAGGCGAAGGGCACCACGAATTGCCCTTCCAGCGCGGCGTCGCTCCACACCTGCGCGGCGAGGCCCTCTGGCGAGGCGACGACGAGGCGCGCGCTGCCGCTCATCGCGTAGTCCACCCGGAAGGCGTCGCCACCGACGACGCGCGGCGGTGGCGCCTGCACCACCACGGCGGGCGCGGGCGCGTCCTCCACCTCCACGCCCTGCACCTGCACCCCGGCATGGAGGCCATTCACGTGGACGTCGATGGACTGCGAGTACGCGGACAGCGAGCACACGAAGACTGCGGCGACGGCGAGGCGGCGCATGGAAGACTCCTGGGACTGCGGGTGGAGGGGAAGACGACTACTGGCAGACGCCGGGGAACCCGGGGAAGGCGACGGTGCAGTTGCCCGACAGACAGTCGGCGCCGGTGGTGCAGGGCGCGCCCAGGCCCTTGTTGCTGCACACGCCCAGCACGTCGGTGGCGGTGTACTTCCAGCAGGCCCAGTTGGCGGGGCAGTTGCTCGTGGTGCGGCACAGGCCGACGAGGCAGATGAGCGCCTTGTTGGGGAGGAGGCCGTCGTTGCACACCGCGCCCTGGGTGCCGGTGGGGCACGTCTTGTCCTGCGCGCACGGGGGGAAGCTGTGGCACTTCGGGTCCTGCGCGGACGTGTCCTGGCTGTCGAGACAGACGCTCTTGCTGTCGCAGCCGTCGTTGCCGCTGGCCACCTGGTCCGGGTCGCACTGCGTGGCGGGCGGCGGCGTGCTACAGAAGCCGGACACGCACTCCTGGGTGGTGAAGCAGTCGCTGCCGCCGCTGCACGTCTGCACCGTCTTGTTGTGACAGAGGTGGTCGAACTCGGTGTCGCAGTACTGGTCCGCCGCGCAGTCGCCGTTGGACGTACAGCCGAGGGCGCACAGGCCGTTGAAGCAGAACTGCCCAGAGGGGCACGGCGACGCGGTGGAACAGCCAATCAACTGCGCGCTGCCTCCGCCTCCACCGCCGCTGCCTCCGCCGCCGCCTCCCGTCCCGCCTCCCGTCCCGCCGCCCGTGCCGCCGTCGCCGACGTCGACTTTGACGTCACACCCCAGGAAACCGGCTGCCAGCACCACCAGCACCACTCGCATCGCCACCTTCATTGCGTCACTCCTTGTTCGAAAACGTCGGGTCCTTCCCTGTCTTGGAGGGAGGCGCTTTCTTTTATGAAGAATTTCTCGCCTCCGACTCTGGTACGTGGCGGCGGATGGCTTTCGGCGCGTCACTCCTCGCGGTGCTGGCGCTGGGTGCGGCGCCCACCGCCCGCCTCTCGTACGAGGTGCGGCCCGGCCTCGCGGGGTGCCCGGACGAGCAGTGGGTGCGCAGTGCGGTGTCCGCGCGGCTGGGCAGAAGTCCCTTCGACGAGGTTGCTCCGACGAAGGTGCGCGCGCGCATCGACCGCGGGGAGGGCGCGGCCCTGGAAGCGCAGGTGGAAGTCGAGCGCGCCGACGGCACCACCGGGCGTCGCAAGCTGGACTCGCCGGCCGGAGACTGCCTGGAGCTCGCCTCCGCCGTGGAGCTGGCCATCACCCTCGCCATCGAGCCGTTGTGGCTGACGAAGAAGCCGCCTCCGCCCGAGAGGTCGCCGGAGCCGCCGAAGAAAGAGGAGCCGCCTCCCCCGGCCCCCGCGCCTACGCCTCCTCCTCCTCCGACGCCTGTCGAGGTGCGTGGCCGCCTGGGTCTGCTGGGGACGGCGGGCGGCGTGCCGGGCTTCACCGGAGGGCTGGCCCTGGGCGGCGTGGTGGCGTGGCCGCGGTGGAGCCTCGCGCTGGAGGGCCGCGTCCACCTGCCCACCGGCGTGTCCTTCCCAGGCGGGTACGCCTCCACCTTCTCCGCGCTGGGCTCGCTGGTGCCCTGCCTGCGGGCGGACTGGTTTTCGGGGTGCGGGGTGGTGACGGTGGGCGCCTTTCAGGTGGAGTCCACCGCGGCCGAGGTGCGCCGGCAGACGACGGTGATGGCCCAGGCGGGCGCGCGGGTGTCGGCCGACGTGCGCCTCCCTGGGCGGGTGGCGCTGGTGCCGTGGCTGGAGGGCGCCGTCATCCTCACCCGGACGTCCATTGTTTCGGGGACTTCCACGCTGTGGGTGACGTGGCCGGTGGCGCTCTCGGGCGGACTCTTCGTGGAAGTGAATTTTTCGTCATGACTTCCGGGGGCTCGTGCCAAGACAGGAGGGGAGCATGAGCGCCGCGCTCCCCAGCCTGGACGCGCTGTACCGGGCCGAGCTCAAGGCGGTGTACGCCTTCCTCTGGCGCCTGGGTGCACGGGAGAGCGAGATGGAGGACCTCGCCCACGACGTCTTCGTGACGGCCGCGCGCAGACTGTCGACCTTCGACGCGTCGAGGCCGGCGCGTCCGTGGCTTTTGGGCATCGCGTTTCGCGTCTTCTCCGACGCGCGGAAGAAGCTGCGCCCCACGGAGGACGTCTCCGAGGCGCAGGAGGACACGCGGCCCGGCCCGGACGACTCGGTGGCCCGGCGGCAGGCGCAGCGGATTCTCATGCGGGCGCTGGCGCCGTTGCCCGAGGAGCGGCGCGTGGCGTTCGTCCTGCACGAGCTGGAAGGCCTGTCGGTGAATGAGGTGTCGGAGGTGATGGAGGCGCCCGCCCCCACGACGTACTCGCGGCTCAAGCTGGCGCGCGAGGAGGTGGCGCAGGCGCTGCAGCGCTTCCACCTCGAGGAGACGAGGAAGGGAGGCGCGCGATGAGCGGCGAGCTGCCTCCCCTTCCGGACGACTTGCGGGCGCTGCTGGACGCGGCGACGCCGCCCGCGCCTCCGTCGGGCTTCGAGGCGAGGGTGCTGGCGAAGGTGGGCGCCACGCTGGGGTGGCCGGGGGCGCCGGGCGGTGGAGAGGGGCCTCCGGGGGCCTCCGGCGGGGACGGCGGAGGTCCGTCGGGCGGTGGCGCAGGTGGCGGCGCGGGCCTGGGGAGTGCGCCAGTGGGCGGCGCGGCGGCGGGCCTCAGCGCAGCAGCCGGCGCGGTGACGCTGACGAAGACTGCACTGACGTTGGGCGTCGTCCTCCTCCTGGGCGCTGGCGTGGCGGGCGGCGTCGTCCTGGGCCGTACCGCGTTCGCGCCGGAGGTGCCGCCGAAGGCAACGCCGGTGGCCTCGCAGCCGGTGGTGGCGATTCCTCCGCCGGTGACGCCGGAGCAGCCGGAGGTGGTGGCCTCTGCGCCGGAGGTGAAGCCCGTGTCACCCACTCCGCGCGCGCAGGCACCGAAGAAGGACGCCTCACCGAGGGCGGAGCCGACCGGCGCCCGCGACACGGAGTTGTCCGCGGAGCGTGCGCTGCTGGAAGTGGCGCGCACGGCGCTGGCGAAGGGCGACGTGCCGGGCACGCTGGAGGCGGTGGAGCGCCACGCGAAGGAATTCCCCAAGGGCCGGCTCGCGGAGGAGCGCGAAGTCCTCTTCATCCAGGCGCTGGCGCAGGCTGGCCGGCGCGACGAGGCGCTCGCGCGCGCGCAGCGCTTCCGGGCGCACTTCCCGGACAGCCTCATGTTGCCGGCCGTCGACGCCGCGCTCGCGCCGTAGCGCGCCCGCAGGCGCCGCGAGGGCATTGCCTCCTGGACCGACACCCAAAGAAGGGGCCCAGGCAGGTGGACTTTCGCTGTGCGCGGCACCCCGCTTCCGGCGGCCGAGCCTCACCCCGGCGGGTGCGGCCGCGGCTTCGGCGTCACCCGCGTGCACTTCCCCGACACGCACGCTGCGCTCCCCGGCACCGGCTGCGCGCATGGCTCACACCGCGGCGGCGGCCGATTCGGATTCGCCGGCTGCCCGTCACCCGTCGACAGCCCGAAGGACGGCCCGCCCGGCGTAGCGCCCTTCTTCACCGGCTTTGCCCCGGGTGGCGGGGCGGGCTTCGCCGCGTCCACCGGCAGCGCCAGCGTCGACGGGCAGCACCCGCACGGCGACGAGTAGCAGGCAGCGCCCGCAGGAGGCAGCGCCGTCACCACCGTGCAGTCCGCGTCGCGCCGGCACTCGGCCAACTCGTCCGCGCGCCGCGCCACGCACCGCCCCGCCTCGCACACCGCGCGGAAGCGCTCGGCCGGCTCCGGCACCACCATCGCGCAGGCCACGTCGTCACACCTGCGCGCGGCGCACCGCACCTGGGCGCACCGCTGCTGCGCCGCCTGGAGCTTCGCCGCGCTCATCGCGTACGGCGCCCGCGGACAGCACGCGCCGCAGCACCCCTCGAAGGTGGTGATGGCGCACTCGTTGTCCGCCCTGCACTCCGGGGGAGGCGGGGCCGGCCGCCGCGGCGCGATGTCCGCCCACGAGGGCGCCGCCAGCACCAGCAGCAACAAGAAGGTCCTCTTCATCCCGCGCAGCATGACACACCGCCCCACCGCGCAGTTCCACTCACACATTGTCGTAGGCGAACACCTCGTCGACGGGGCTGCCGGGGGGCAGCGTCACCAGCGGCTTCATCAGCCCGTCCGTCAGCCCGTACACCCAGCCGTGCAGGTGTGGCCGCCGGTGGTGCTTCCACGCGCTCTGGATGATGGCCGTCTTGGTCAGGTTCACCACCTGCTCGCGGACGTTGAGCTCCACCAGGCGGTCCACGCGCGCCTCACCGGCGAGGTCGTCCAGCTCGGCGCGGTGCAGCCGGTACACGTCTTTGATGCTGTACAGCCACTTGTCGATGAGGCCCAGGCTCTCGCGCGTCATCGCGGCCTTCACGCCGCCGCACCCGTAGTGGCCACAGACGATGACGTGCCGCACCTCCAGCACCTTCACCGCGTACTCCAGCACCGAGAACAGGTTGAGGTCCGTGTCCACCACCAGGTTGGCGATGTTCCGCTGCACGAAGACTTCGCCGGGCTGCGTGCCGGTGATGACGTTGGCCGCCACCCGGCTGTCGCTGCAGCCAATCCACAGGTACTCCGGCCGCTGCAGCTCCGCGAGGTGCCGGAAGTATTGCGGGTCCTCGGCGACGCGCTGCTTCGCCCACGCGCGGTTTCCGGCCAGCAGCTTCTCGATGGCGTCCATGCCGCCCTTCTACTGGCGAGCCGCCGCCGCGGCACGGCGAGACTGCCTGAAGCCTCACTGCTCCTCATGCCCGCGATTGCCCGGCGGCCCCGGCGGGTGTCTCATCTCAACCCCCATGACATCGCGCTGGCTCTTCTCCCCGAAGGTGGACGTGGCCGTCTTCGCCGGCAGCGCGCTGGCGTCGGTGGCGGTGGTGTGGGCCGCGCAGGCGCTGGGGCTCGTCACCGCCGGGGAAGGGACGCCGCCGTGGGCCTTCCTCGTCTTCGTGGTGGGCGTCGACGTGGCGCACGTGTGGTCGACGCTGTTCCGCGTCTACCTCGACGGCGAGGAGCTCAAGCGCCGCCCGGCGCTCTACGCCACGGCCCCGCTGCTGGCCTTTGGGCTGGGCGTCGCCGCGCACGCGGTGTCCCCCGACTTCTTCTGGCGCGCGCTGGCCTACGTGGCGGTGTGGCACTTCGTGCGGCAGCAGGTGGGCTGGGTGGTGCTGTACGGGCGCCGCGCGAAGAGCCCACCGTGGGTGGTGGGCCTGGACCGCCTCGCCGTCTACGCCGCAACCCTGGGCCCGGTGGTGTGGTGGCACGCGCACCTGCCGCGCAGCTTCTGGTGGTTCCACGAGGGCGACTTCGTGGCGGGCCTCCCGGAGAGCGTGGGCACCGCCGCGCTCTTTCTGCACGGCGTGGTGCTGCTGGGCTGGCTTGGCGCTATGGCGGCGCGCCGCGAGCTGCACCTGGGGAAGGTCCTCCTGGTCCTCGCCACCTGGGTGACGTGGTTCGGCGGCATCGTCCTGGCGCAGAGCGACTTCACCTTCACGGTGATGAACGTGGTGCTGCACGGCGTGCCGTACCTGGCGCTCCTCTACCGCTACGCGAAGGGGCGGGCGGCAGAAGGGGGGTACGGGCGGCTGCGGGTGCTCCTGCGCGCGGGCGTCCCCGCCTTCCTGGGGCTGTTGCTGCTGCTCGCCTTCCTCGAGGAGACGGCGTGGGACAGGCTGGTGTGGCACGAGCACCCGAAGTTGTTCGGCGCGGGCGGGCCGGAGCTTTCGGCCGCGGCGCTGACGCTGGTGGTGCCGCTGCTCTCGCTGCCGCAGGTGACGCACTACCTGCTGGACGGCTTCGTGTGGCGCACCCGGGAGGACGCTTCGCTGCCGGCGCGGCTGGGCTGGGCGGTGTCGCCCGCCGCGCAAGAGGTGAGGCACGACTGACTTGCCCACCCCGCCGGCGCGCCACCAGCGGTGCGATGCCCTCTTCCTCGTGCAGTCGCCGAAGTTGTCGCAACCCTTCCGGCGACAGCCCCAGTCCTCGGGCGAGCTCGCCGAGGTGCGCCTTCGAATCCTGCGCCAAACCGACGGCGAGCAGGTTGCGCGTGGCGAAGTCCTTCGGGCCGAAGCTGCCTACCAGCGTTCCGCCGATCAAGACCTCACGCC
>JADLDB010000162.1 GCA_020846875.1 Myxococcales bacterium
CACCGGCGCCTCGCGGCGATGGGCGTCGGGCGCCCGGAGGTCAGGGGTTCCGCGCGCAGTTGTAGGTGAGCGGGACTTCCGCGCCGAGGTCGACGACGTCGAACTGGCCCGGAGGAATGCCGTTGAACGACTGCGGCGTAACGCCCAGCGTCGCCCACTTGGCGGTGGACAGCCGGTCATCGGAGAAGGTGAGCGCGATGTTCCCGCCGTCGGAGAGGATCATCCCGTACTTCTTGAGCGCCCGGAGCACCACGCGCTCCGCCGCGTTGAAGGGCGTCTCATCGAAGCTGGCCTTCAGGCGGAAGCGCACGCCGTAGGGAGGCGCGTCGGCGTTGGTGCTGGAAGGCCCACCCGCGTGAGTCGCCGGCCGCACGTACACCTGCCGCTTCATCCGCGCGTTGGGAAGGATGAAGCGCAGCGCGTGCGGAATGTCTCCCGCGGCCACTTCGTCGGCGGTGGGCAAGAGCGCCGCGATGGGCAGGCCCGCCGCGTCCGCCGAAGTGCACTGGTCCCCGCGCAAGGTGTCCGGGTACTGCTTGTCCAGGTCCCAGACGAACGCGCCGTACGCGGTGAAGCTCGAGGCGTTCCCCGTCGCCTGGTACAGCTCGTACAGCTTGCGCTCGGTCCGCTCCACCACCAGCACGTGGCAGTCGTTGTTCATCCAGTCGCAGGTGTAGTCGGCGCTGCCCTCGGTGTTGCCGTTCAAGGGGATGGGCATCTGCAGCGGCAAGGTGTCGCAGTCCGGCCCGCCGTAGCAGTAGCCGCCCGCAGGCTCGGTGATGGTGCGCCTCGGCGTCGAGGTGTTGGCCTCGAGGAGGATGAAGGAGAAGTCGATCTGCAGCCGGTTTCCGTTGCCCCAGCCGCCCATGGCGACGAGCGCGTCGATGATCGCCTGCGAGCGCGTCGAGGGAGTGAGCGCCGAGACGTCCTTGTTCCAGCCGGCCGGTTGGCTGAAGAGCCCCCCGCCCGGCGCGCCGCCGCCGCCCGCGCCACCGCCGGTCACGCCGCCACCTGCACCGCCTCCCGTTGCCCCACCGCCCGAGCCGCCACCCGAGCCACCGCCCATCGCTCCCCCTCCGCTGCCTCCTCCCACCGCGCCTCCACCGCCTGCTCCGCCGTCGCTCGCGGGCGGCGTCCCGCTGCAGGAGAACGAGAGGGAGCCGACCGCGACCAGGAGGACGAGGAGCCGGAGCATGGGCGTGATGAGAGCCGCCGCTCGAGCCAGAGGCAAGCGCTGTGTGGGCTCACTTCGCCGCTGAGCCGCTCGGGCCCACCGCTCCCTCGGGTCGGAGGCTCAAGCGTGCGGCCGGCTCGGCTCCGGGGGGTGCTCCGGCGGCGCCTCCCGGCGCACGTAGATGCGGTCGACGATGTCGTACCAGACGCCGTGGTAGTCGATGCGCTGCGTCCACGTCGCCTTGAGGATGAAGTACACGGCGATGAGATCCCAGATGGGCATCGTCCAGAACCACTTCGCCGTCATCTTCACCGTGCCGAGGAACAGCTTCTCGACCCAGAGGCTCAGGAGGATCCGAATCACCGCCGGCGTCGCCAGCACTGCCCAGGACCAGGGCTGGTTCAGGTGCGTCAGCCACCACACCGTCGCCGTCAGCTGCGCATAGGTGAACATGAACGCCAGGTACACCCACTTCGAGCCGGTCCCCGCCTGCTGGCAGATGGCGTGGCGCTCCTTCTGGCTCACCATCGCCTTCATCGTCTTGCCGGCGAACCGCACCGGGTTGTCGATGTTGCGGAAGACGATCTTCTTCCCGTGCTTCGCGAAGGTGAGCCCCATGCCCTGGTCGTCCGCCAGCGCCACCCGCAGCGTCTTCCACAGCTCGTCCGCCAGCTCGTCCAGGTCCTTCTTGTGGAAAGCGATCAGGTGCCCCACCACCATCCGCACCGGCTTGTAGGTGAGCAGGTACCACGGGACCATCACCGCGTTGTCCACGTTGTTGCCCACCGTCTTGAGCGCGGTGGCGAAGTTGTCCGCCCCCACGTCGAGCTGCGGCGTCGACACCATCGACACGCCCGGCTCGAGCAGGCTGGCCGCCACGTCGCGCACGAAGCGCGGCGTCATCACCACGTCGCTGTCGCTCCACGCCACCAGCTCGTGCTTGACGTGCGGGTGCGCGTCGTACACCGCGTCCACCTTCCGGTAGGCCGCCAGCCGCGTGGTGGACACCAGCTTCATCGCATCCACCTGCGGGTACTTCTTCAGGTACGCGTCGATGACCGGGTTGGCTGCGCACTCGGTGTTGGGCACCGTGAAGATGAGCTGCAGCGGCCCCGGGTAGTCCTGGTGGAAGAGCGCGTCGAACAGCTCCTCTTCTCCGTCGTCCACGCCCACGCACGTCTTGATGACGGTGACGCCGG
Organism: Myxococcales bacterium; assembly: GCA_020846875.1. Taxonomy (GTDB): domain Bacteria; phylum Myxococcota; class Myxococcia; order Myxococcales; family Myxococcaceae; genus JADLDB01. The sequence continues at coordinate 2,374 of JADLDB010000162.1, forward strand.
GCAGCTTCCCTTCCGGCAGCGGCGGGGGCTTCAGCTTCCGCGCGAACCAAGTGGAGACGAAGAAGCCCGACAGGTGCATGAACAGGCCGAAGGCCAGCACCGCCAGCAGAAGCCACTCCGCCCAGTTGAAGGTCGACCACGACATCACGTGCACTCCTCTCGCGTCGCGGCGCTCGCCCTAGCACGGCTCTTCCCGGGGCGGCACCTCGAGGCTTCGAAAACGGCCACCTCGGGCGCGGCGGGGTGCCATAAGGTGCGCTTCCCGTGAGCCAGCGCACCAGCCCGCAGGTCCGCGTCCGCATCGAGCTGGTCCTCGCCCAGGCCGCCGCCCTGGCCGCCACCGTCGCCCGCGAGCTGCCCACCCACGACGGCCTGCGCCAGGCCGCCACCCTCACCGAAGCCGCCGCGCGCAAGGCCGACCGGGTGACCGCCGGCATGAAGCGCCCGTGGAGCCCCCACCGGCTGCCCGTCGTCTTCCTCGCCGCGGCGCTGGTGGGGCTGTTCGCCTGGCTGTACTGGCAGTTCCTCCATGTCTCCTCCTTGAGTCTGGCGCTGCCGGATCGTGACGCCGTGGCCATCAAACAGGCGGTGGCCAGCCAGCAGCGGCTCCAGGTGCAGGTGGTGGACGTGCCCGGCTCCCGCGAAGCCGTGGAGCGGGTCTCGACGGGGCAGGTCGACCTGGCCTTCGTGCAGGGCGGCGTGCCCATTCCCGACGGCCTTCTGCGGCTGGAGGCCCCCAGCCGCGAGCTGGTCCTCTTCTTCCTCAGAGACGGCACCGCCGGGCCCGGGGCGGTGACGCAGGTGCTCACCTCGGTGGAGGGGGAGGGCAGCCACTCGGTAGCCCGCGACTTCTTCCGCCTCTGGGGGAAGGCCGACGTGCGCTACGTCCACCAGTGGAAGGAGCTCACCGCGCGCGCAGACTATGCCGTGCCTGTCGGGGTGGAGGCCGTCTTCGTGGTGAAGGACCCCGCTGACGAGAAGGCCCTGGAGGCGGTGGCGCGGCTGGCTGCTCAGGGCTTTCACCTCACCTCTCCCGGGCTGGGCGTGCGGCAGGAGCGCCTCGACTACCTCCGGCCCGTCGAGCTGCCCCGCGGCCACCTGCGCGTCGATGCCCCGCTGCCCGACGCACCGGTGTCCACCTTCAGCGTGGCCACCTTCCTCGTCGCGCGCGAGGGCCTGACGCCCCGCCTCCTCACCCAGGCCGCCCACGTGCTGGACAGCCAGCCCAACTCCATCCGCGAGCGCAGCATCGAGCTGAGCACCGGAGAGACGAGCGAGCTGTTCCAGGGCATCGACGCGTTCCTCTCCATCCTCCTCAACATCGCGCTGGCCTTCCTCGCGCTGCTGGGCCTCGACGTGGTGGCCTACCGCCGGCCCTTCCACGAGCTCAACTCGCTGGTGAGCGTGGTGGCCATGCTGCAGTCCAACAAGGACGTGCTGGGCGTGACGGAGCCGACGGTGCGCGCCGAGCGGCTCCTCTACCTGGGCCTGTGCAGCGACCTCCTGTCGCTCATCTCCAGCATCAGCGGGTACTACACCCAGGAGAACTCCTCGCTCCTCTTCAACAGCCTGTCCGAGGTGGTCCACGCGCGGTGCGACGCGCTGAAGCTGAACATTCAGCTCAAGGTGCTGCACGCCACCGTCCCCTTCCAGAAGTCGTAGGCCCGGGCGGTGCGCGCAAGAAGCAACAAGCGCCCGGCCAGCCCCAAGAGGGCCGACCGGGCGCGCGTCGCCAAGAAAGGCGCCTGTCGTCAGCTCAAGGCGCCGGCGGCCGCGTTCCTTCGCCGGTGGAGCCGCCTCCGCCCGTGGAGGGCTCGACCGGGATGCACCGCGGCGGAGGCAGCTCGCACGGCTTGCAGCCGCCGTGGCCGTCGTCCTCGCAGATGGCCGGGCAGGCCCACAGCTCCACCGTGCACAGGCCGTCCCCGC
>JADLDB010000163.1 GCA_020846875.1 Myxococcales bacterium
CCATGACGACGACGACGATGCTGAGGGACTTCCTCGAAATCCCCTACGAGCAGCTCGAAGAGATGAACCTGTCGGTGAAGCAGCAGCGGCTCAACCGGGTGGCCCCCGACAAGCTGCGCGAGGAGCGGATGAAGTACTTGAGTGACGAGCGCCGCATCAAGGCCGTCACCGTGGCCTTCACCGACCTCGAGGGCCGGCTGCAGATGCTGGACTACGACAAGAAGTTTCTGTTGAAGAGCCAGGACAACCTGACCTTCGACGGCTCCTCGGTGCGCGGCTTCTCTGCCCAGCACGAGTCCGACCTGCGCCTGGGCATCGACTGGTCCGCCTTCTACTGGCTGCCCGCGGACGTCTTCGGCCCCGGCAAGGTGCTGGTCTTCTCGGAGGTCCTCACCCGCGAAGGCGCGCACTACGAGTCGGACATGCGCAGCCGCTTGAAGGGCTACACCGAAGACAAGTTCAAGGCGGAGGGCCTCGTCTGCCATGTCGCGCCGGAGATTGAGGGCTTCCTCTTCAGCGGCAAGGACGCCGAGCGCGCCTACTTCCAGCAGGGCAGGTTCGACTACGTCTCCACCGGCGGGTACTACCACTCGCTGCCCGGCGACAAGCTGCGCCAGTTCATCGACAGCGCCGCCGAGGTGCAGCGGGCGATGGGCTTTGGCAACGAGAAGGACCACCCGGAGGTGGCCCCCAGCCAGTTCGAGATGAACTTCTCGTACTCCGACGTCCTCATCACCGCGGACCAGGTGCAGCTCTACAAGCTGCTGTGCCGCCAGGTGGCCGCCAACCTCGGCTGCACTGCGTCCTTCCTGCCCAAGCCCGTCACCGGCGTGAATGGCAACGGCATGCACACCAACCTGTCCTTCAACAAGGGCGGGAAGAACCTCTTCTGGGACGCCAAGGGCCAGGACGGGCTGTCGAAGGCCGGGTGGGACGCCATCGACCGCATCCTCACCAACGCGGACGACCTGTGCCTGGTGCTCAACCCCTCGGTCAACGCCTACCGCCGGCTGGATCCACACTTCGAGGCGCCCAACCAAATCAAGGCCAGCGCCAACAACCGCGGGGCGATGGTGCGCATCCCCACCGGCAACGAGAAGAGCGCCCGCATCGAGGTGCGCAGCGTGGCCCCCGACGCCAACCCGTACATGGTCTTCTACTCCCTCATGCGCACCGGTCTCGAAGGCCAGGGCACCGACACCACCCAGGACGAGGCCAGGCGCAGCCGCACCCGCTTCCTCCCCGACAACATCTACGACGCCATTCGCCTCTTCAAGGCGTCGAAGTTCATGGGCGAGGTGCTGGGCGAAAACGTGCAGGGCAAGTTCGCCGAGCTCAAGCAGTCGCAGGCCGACCGCTGCCCCAAGGCCCTGGGCGGGATGATCAAGGTCCCGGAAATCCAGTTCCACCACGAGGTCACCAACCAGTACCTGTGGAACCAGTTCTGACCGCCTGAAGGGCCGTCCGCCCGGGGTCGCTTCTCCCCGCCCGCCCGCCCTACACTCAGCGGCGTGGGGGACCGGTGGAACAGGCTCGTCGAGGCGTTGATGCCCCGGGGGCTGACGGGCGAGGACGAAGAGCTCGGCCGCTACTTCGTCACCGCCTGGCTGGCCAGCGGCCCCTTCATCGCCCTCTCCGTCCTCCTCTACGCGGCCACCAGCGTCTGGGGCCAGGTGGTGCTGTCGTCGCTGATGGGCGCCATCGGCCTCGGGGTGGTGCCGTACTTCCGCCGCACCGGGCGCCTCACCGTCGCCGCCAACGTCACCCTGTCAGCCGGCGCCTTCAACTTCGGGCTGGCCACGCTGGTGCAGACGCCGGCCGACCTCTTCAACGTCGCCTTCCTCGCCATCGTCCCCCTGCTGGCCAGCCTCATCTTCGGGCCCCGGCGCGCGCTCAAGTGGGTGGCCGGGGTGGTGGCGTGGGGCCTGGCCATGCTGTGGCTGGCCATGCACGGGTACACCCTGCCCATCCCGGACCGCACCCCGTTTCTGTCCTCGGGGATGAACTTCGTCTTCATGGTGCTGCTGGCGTGGATTTTCGCGCGCACCCACGCCGCCCTGCAGACGCGCTCGCTGGAACGCGCCCGCGCCGCCGACAAGGCCAAGAGCGCCTTCCTCGCCGTCATCAGCCACGAAATCCGCACCCCGATGAACGGCGTCATCGGGATGACCGAGGTGCTGCTGCAGTCCGAGGTGAGCGCCGAGCAGCGCGAGCAACTGGGCGTGCTGCAGCGCTCCGGCCAGGTGCTGGTGTCCCTCATCAATGACCTGCTGGACTTCTCCAAGGCCGAGGCGGGGAAGCTGAACATCGAGTCCGCACCCTTCGAGCTGCGCCCGCTGCTGCAGGACGTAGAGGCCCTGTACGCCGCCGAGGCGAAGAAGAAGCGGCTCCTCTTCAAGCTGGAGGTGGGCGAGGCGCTGCCCGCCTGGCTCAAGGGCGACGCCCTGCGCCTGCGGCAGGTGTTGTCCAACCTGGTGGCCAACGCGCTCAAGTTCACCGAGGCCGGCTACGTCACCCTGCGCGCCGTCCCCGCCGGCGACGACAAGGTGGCCTTCTCGGTGGAGGACAGCGGGCTGGGCATTCCCCGGGAGCAACTGCCCGCGCTCTTCTCGCGCTTTCAGCAGGGCGAGGGCACCCGGCGGCGGCAACTGGGCGGCACCGGCCTGGGGCTGGCGCTCTCGCAGCAACTGGTGGGGTTGATGGGCGGCCGCATCGACGTGGAGTCGTCGCCGGGCGCCGGCTCGCGCTTTTCCTTCGAGGTGCCCCTGCCGCGCACCGGCATGCCCGCCGACGTCCCGGCGTCCGCGTCGCCCCTGCCCGTCTCCCGCAGCCGCCGCGCGCTGGTGGTGGACGACAACGCCGTCAACCTGGCGGTGGCGGCGGCCTTGATGACGCGCGCCGGCTTCCTCACCGACGCGGCGTCGTCCGGGCAGGAGGCGGTGGCGCTGGCCTCGCGCCACGAGTACGCGGTGGTGCTGATGGACCTGCAGATGCCGGAGGTGGACGGGCTGGAGGCCACCCGCCGCATCCGGGGCCTCTCCGGCCGCCAGGGCGTGGTGCCGGTGGTGGGCCTCACCGCAGCGGCCTTCCCCGAGGACTTCGACGCTTGCCGCGGCGCCGGGATGAACGAGGTGCTGGCCAAGCCCGTCACCTGGGCGCAGCTCCAGGCCGTCCTCAAGCGCCTCACCTACCCCTCGCCCGTCCCCCACGCCTCGCGCCCGGGCGCCGAGCCCGCGGCCTGAGAAGCAGCTTCCCCCAACGCCCCGCGTGGCGCGGCGCCCTTGCGCCTGCGGGACCCGCGCGTCATATGCACCTCATGGTGGACCGGCTGCGCATCGGCCAGGTGCCGGTGGACGTGGTGTCCTTCGCCCAGGCGCTGGACGCGGTGGAGGCGCTGGTGGCGGCGAAGCAGGGCGGCTTCGTCTTCACCCCCAACATCGACCACGTGGTGGTGGCCGACGCGCAGCCCGCCTTCGCCCAGGCCTACCAGCGCGCGGCCCTCTGCCTGGCCGACGGCATGCCCCTCGTCTGGGCGTCGCGCCTGCTGGGAAGGCCCCTGCCGGGGCGGGTGGCCGGCTCGGACCTCATCGTCCCCCTGCTGGAGCGCGCGGGACGAAGAGGCTGGCGCGTCTTCTTCTTCGGCGCCGGGCCGGGCGTGGCCCAGAAGGCAGCCGAGGTGGTGGAGGCCCGCTTCGGCACGCAGGTGGTGGGCGTGGCGTCGCCGCAGGTGCGCCTGGAGGACGCCGCGCAGGTGGACGCCATCGCCCGGGAGGTGAGGGCCGCCGCGCCGGACCTGGTCCTCTTCGCCCTGGGCGCGCCCAAGCAGGAGCTGCTCATCGCCGCGCTGGGTGAGCGCCTGCGCCCGGCGGTGTCCTTGGGCATCGGCGCGGGCCTCGACTTCCTCGCCGGCACGGTGAAGCGGGCACCGCCCTTCTTCCGCCAACACGGGCTGGAGTGGCTGTACCGCCTCGCCAGGGAGCCGCGGCGGCTGTGGCGCCGCTACCTGGTGAACGACCCGCGCTTCGCCCTCATCCTCTGGCGGACGCTGCGCGCGCGCGGGCCCACCTGAGGCGTGCCAGCCGCCCGGGAGTGTGCTTCGACTCGGGGGCATGGCGAACCCCGGAAGAAGCGCGACGCTGGGCGCGGCAGCGGTGGCGGTGGCGATGGCGATGGCGGGCGGCTGGTACGGCTGCACCTTCAACCAACTGCACCTGGTGAATGGGCTGCCCGTCCCCGTGGTGGTGGAGGTGAAGGGCACGCCGCACCGGGTCGAGCCCGGCGCGCGGGTGGAGGCCGGCCGCTTCCACGCCGGGGAGCTGGAGCTGGTGGCGCGGCGCGAGGACGGCCAGGAGGTGGAGCGCGTCACCGCGTCCCTCGCCGCCTCGGGCACCAACGTCTACAGCGTGCTGGGCGCCGCGCCGCTGACGGTGGGCACCTTCTTCTACGGGCCCACCGGCACCGCGCCCGAGCCCCAAGTCACCTCGTCCTGCGCCGGGCCTTCCTTCCGCGTGTACGACGTCGACCACCCCTTCGAGGAGCCACCGGCCACCATCCAGGTCAGCTCCAGGACTAGCGGCACCCAGCGCCGCACCGCGCTGCGGCTGGACGACGGGGGCATCAACCGCTGCCTCGCCGGCACCCGCGTCGACGCCCTGGCGCTGGCCGAGCTGGCGGCGAAGGTGACGGCCGTGGCCCCCGAGCCGGACGTAAGGCGGACGCTCCTGCGCTACGCGGGCGACGCCTTTGCCCGGGCCGGCAAGCCGGAGCGCGCGGTGGCGCTGGTGGCGCCGCTGCTGGAGGACCCGAAGACCACCCTGGAGGACCACCGCCTCGTGCAGGACCTCTTCCGCTCGGCCGGCCGCAGCCGTGAGCTGCTGGAGCGCTACCAGGCGCGGCACGAGGCCCAGCACACCGCCGAGAGCGCCTACCTCTTCGCGCGCCTCGCCGAGCCGACGCTGGCGCTGGCCACGGTGGAGGAGGCGCTCCAGAAGGCCCCCGAGGACGGCTGGCTGCACCGGGTGCGCCTGTGGTGCCTGGACCTGCTGACGGACTGGCCGCGGGCGCTGGCCGAGGCGGAGTGGTTTCTGGCCCACCGGGAGCTCGAAGACGCCTCTGCCTGGGCGCGGGAGGTGAAGGTGCGGGCGCTGGTGGCGCAGGCGCGCGGCGCCGAGGCGCTGGAGCTCCTCGAGGCGGGCCTCGACGCGCAGCCGCGCTGGGCCCTGGAGGACGGCATCCTGGTGGACCGCGTGGCCCGCGCCGCCGGCGTGAAGCCGTGGACGGACGTCCTCGCGCGGCTGAGCAGGCCCGAGGACTCGGCCACCGAGAAGGAGCTGTTCCGCTACTTCTTCGAGGTGAGCGCCGGCTGGCCCTCGCCCGCCCGCCCCGCGCAGGCGCGGCTGGAGGCCTTCGACGTCCTCGAGGCGTCGCGCACCAACCCCACCCTCACCCTCTCCCGCCTCGAGGCGCTGCCGGCGGACCGCGAGCTCTACTTCACGCCCGAAGCCGCCTGGGTGCTGCTGGCTGAGGCGTGGCGGGTAGGCAACCAGAAGGCGACGGCGCGGCTGACGGGCTACGTGCAGGGCGCCGGGGATGGCACGGAGCTCAAGCGCTTCCTTGGCGACGGTGACGAGGCGGGGCTGCGCGATGCCCCGCCCCAGGCCCGCCTTGCCCTGCTGCTGGCGCGCGCGCGGGCCCTCTCGGCGCGCGGCGACACCGAAGGCGCGAAGGCCCTGGTGAAGCGGCTGGAGGCGGCGGATCCGCTGCGGGGCCTCGCGGTGCAGGCCGTCACGGCCTGGGAGTCTGAAGCCAAGCCCAAGCCCGAGGCGGAGCGCGTGCTGCAGCGCTCGGGCAGCCTGCCCGAGGGGCTCAAGGCGGGGACCCGGCGGAAGTAGCGCCCGCCGACGCCTCCTGGCACTGCTTCAGCAGGCCCATCAGCTCGCGGAAGCCCCGGGAGGCGAAGGCCTCGGCGTCTTCGGCGCGGCCGTCCTGCAGGGCCACTTCGGCGGCGGCCAGCAGCAGCCGCGCGTCGGTGGGGTGTTGCTCTACCGCTTTCGCCAGGACGGCCGGC
>JADLDB010000164.1 GCA_020846875.1 Myxococcales bacterium
CGAATGATTTCTGCGGATATCGACTCCCTGGTGATCGATGAGACAAGAGCCCGCGGCGCGCTGATGTTCCGGCTGGCCGAGTCCCTGAACGCCATCCTCATTCACGACGATGTGTGCGAGGCCATTCTGGACGCCGGTATCGAGACGCTGAGCTTCTTCGAAACGGATGCATGGGCGGGCTGAGTGACCAACGCTTCGGACAATGTGCGAGGATCGAGGTCATGAGCGCTGACAAGAAGTCCCCCCAGCGCAGGGCACCGAGAGGCGCTTCCACTCCTCGTCCGAGAAGGGCAGCGGCGGGACCTCACCTGCGGCCCCAGGCCCAGCCCGTCGAAGAGGCCGTCCTACCAATGCACGAAGTCGGCCATATCCTTCACGGGGCCGTCTTCGCGCTCCACGCTGCGCCCGTGGTCGTGGATGTCCACCGCGTGCACGCGGAAGCGCGTCGCCAGCTCCGCCACGTTCTGCGAGAAGGTCAGGCCCGGCGAGCCGATGCCCGGCAACAGCACCAGCGGCGGCGCGTCCTCCGGCCCCGAGCTGCGCACGAAGTCTGCCCGGATTCCCCTTCCACCAGCCGCGTCGTCGAGGGCACCGGCCACGCCTTCGCGCGCTCGTCGTAGTGCGCCAGGTAGCGCGCCTTCGCCGCCTCGGAGCGAAACGGGTACGCGCTCAACTCGCCGCCTTCTTGAGCTCCGCGATGCCCTTCCGCGCCAGCGCGTCGGCCCGCTCGTTCTCCGCGTGGCCGGCGTGGCCCTTCACCCACCGCCACTCCACCTCGTGCCGGGCGGCGGCTTCCTCCAGCGCCCGCCAGAGGTCCAGGTTCTTCACCGGCTGCTTGTCCTTCGTCTTCCAGCCGTTCTTCTTCCAGCCGTGGATCCACTTCGAGATGCCCTGCTGCACGTACGTCGAGTCGGTGTGCACCACCACCCGCACCTGTCGCTTGAGCGCGCCCAGGGCCGAGATGACCGCCTGGAGCTCCATGCGGTTGTTGGTGGTGTCCGGCTCGCCGCCGTACAGCTCCTTCTCCACCTCGCCCCAGCGCAACACCACGCCCCAACCGCCCGGGCCGGGGTTCCCGCTGCAGGCGCCGTCGGTGAAGACGTCGACGTGAGACGCGGACTTCGTCACGGACAGCGCGTCACCTCGAAGGTGCCGTTGAGGGCCATCGCCCGCCCGGAGATGTCGTCCGAATAGGTGATGGTGCCGGCCACCTTCGCGGCGTCGGCAGCGGTGATTTTCAAGGTGCCCTTGTTGGAGCCGCTGGACTCCCAGTTGCCGTCATTCTTCATCACCTGCACCGAGACGTTGGAGAAGTCGCCCGGCGTCAGGCTGGCCACCGAGATGAGCCCGTTGTTTCCCATGGGAGGGTCCGCCGCCGTCGCAGACGCGCAGTTCAGGTTGCCCGTCCCGAGGACGATGATGCTGCTCTTCCCCTCACGCTCCGCCGCGAAGCCGTTGGTGGCGGTGAACATGGTACCCTCGTAGTTGCCCGTCACCATGCCGGAAATCAACGGCGTGGCCGCGCCTCCGCCGCAGCCCAGCAGCGCCAGGTGGGAGCAGAGCAGCGAGCGCCGGAGCGTCAGCGTCATGAGCGTTCCTCCTCGGGTGGGGAGGCCCACGGTAGCACGGCGACCCCACGCGAGACGTGCCCGCGCTGTCACGCCGTCGGGTCGGCGGAGAGGTCGGCGAGGTCGAGCGCGGCGTCGACGGAGGAGAGGGCGACGCGACCACTCGCGTACGGCAGCAGAGTCCACGTGGTGCGCGTCGTCGGGAGGCGCGCCGGTGAAGTCGTACGCCAGCGCCTCGGCCACTTCGTCCGGCGTGAGGGTGAGGTGGTCTCCGTCCGGCCGGCCCAGCTCGCGCCGGTAGAGGAAGCTGGGCGCGCCCCTCAAGCCTGCAGCGCCAGGGCGAGGCCGTCCTTCCGGCTCGCGCCCTCGCGGCCCACCTCCTTGAGGTGTGGGGCCGAGAAGTCAACTCCGGGCTGCGCTGGTAGGCCCACCACCTACGTCGCCGAGGCGCTCCCCGCTTGTTATCCGCGCTTCATGCGACACGCGTGGCTCCTCCTCCTCGGGCTGGCCTTCGGTGCGTGCCCGGTGGACACCGCGCCTTCCTTCGACGGCGACGCCCTCGAGGTGAAGCGCGAGCAGCCGCCGCCGCCCGACACCGCCTGCACCGACGCCTGCGCGCTGTCCGGCCAGCTCTGCCAGCCCTTCGACGGCCCCGCCTGCCTGGGCGCGTGTGACGCCGGGGTGCCCGACGGCGGCAGCGCCACGCAGGTGAAGGACTGCCTCACCGACGCGGGCTTCTCGTGCAGCGCCGCGCGCGCCTGCCTGCGCCCGCCCGCCAGCCCGCCCTTCTCCGCGGGGCCGTACGGCAAGGCAGTGCGCGACCTCGCCGGCCCCTTCACCCTCTCGCTGCCCGAGGGCGACTGGGACTTCGCCGCCGAGTGGACCGGCGAGGACAGCTACCTCTTCCTCGGCTACGCGCAAGCCACCAGCGGGTTGTTCGCCGGCAGCTTGAGGCCGCTCCTCGACGCGTCCCCGCGCCACGTGCACTACGTCTTCGGCTGGCTGAGAGACCAGCCCGGCTTCGAGGCGGCGCGCCAGCGCTGGGCCCGGGAGCTGGAGGCGCTGCCCGAGCCGGACCGCACCTGGTGGAAGGCGCGCGTGCACTTCCCCCTGCCCGCCCTCGACCAGACGCCGGGGTGGGTGGGGGAGCTGCTGCGAAACCGCTGGGCCAACCCGCCGAGGTACCTGGGCAACGAGCTGACCAGCTTCGCCATCGACCGCGCTCAGCGCATCCGCGAAGTGGGGATGCTGGGCCACCTCACGCAGGGCGGCGTCGCGCCCGACCTCTCCATGCTGCGGCACGAGGCAGAGGCCTTCGAGGCCGAGGCCGGCACCCAGGCGCGCCTCGCGCGCCAGTCCGCGCGCGTCTTCACCCTGGCCACCGCGCAGACGGTGTACGACTCCATCGACGTGGACGTCACCTGGCCCTCCGAAGCAGAGCTGGCGCAGTACGACACCCTGGAGGCCGACCTCTTCCTCGGCTGCCCGGAGCACCGCAGCACCCTCTGCGGCGCCTGGGACTACCTGTCGCACCTGCGCCGGTGCGAGGTGGCCGGGCCCGTGGACGGCGGCGTGAGTGCCGACGGCGGCACCGGCTGGTTGCCCGACGGCGGGCTGGCCTGGCGCTGCGACGAGGAACTGGCCCGGTGGATTACCCCGTACTGGCGCGAGGGCCGCTGGGTGACGGACATCTCCGCGCAACTGGCCACGCTGCGGCCCGGCGCCAACCACCTGCGCTGGACGGCCAACGGCCAGTGGGACCCGCGGCGCACCGACTACGTGGTGTCGCTGTCGTTGCGGCTGTCCAACTCCCAGCGCGGCCTGCGCCCGGTGGCCGCCGTGCCGCTGTGGACGGGAGGAAACCTGAACGCCGGCTACGACGCCGCGCACCCGCCTCGCACCGTGGACGTGCCGGCGGACGCGAAGAAGGTGGAGCTGGTGACGCTCCTCACCGGGCACGGCGGCGTCCAGCCCACCAACTGCGCCGAGTTCTGCAACCACCAGCACCTCTTCACCGTCAACGGCGCGCTGCACCGCCAGTCCTTCCCCGAGGCGCAGCAGCCCTCCACCTGCGCGGGGCGCGTGCCCGCGGGCGTGGTGCCCAACCAGCACGGCACCTGGTACTACGGCCGCGGCGGTTGGTGCCCGGGGCAAGACGTGGCCCCCTGGGTGGTGGACGTCACCGGCGACGTGCTGAAGGGCCAGCCCAACACCCTCACCTACCGCGCCGAGTTCATGGGCGCACCCGTCACCGGCGACCTGGGCAACGTGGTGCTGTCCTCGTGGCTGGTGGTGTGGCGCTGACGGCTCAACGCCGGGAGCGGTCCTCTTCGGCGGCCTCGCCCGTCAGCGGCACGAAGCGCACCGGCAGCAGCACCTCGTCCGTCAGGGTGCCGTCGGCGCGCTTCGTCACCAGCTTCAAGTCCAGCGCGTGCAGCGGCCCCACGGGGATGAGGAGCTTCCCGCCGGGGGCCAGTTGGGAAAGCAGCGGCTGGGGCACCTTCGCCGCGCCCGCCGAGACGATGATGACGTCGAAGGGCGCCTTCTCGGGCCAGCCCTGGTAGCCGTCGCCGGCGCGCACCCACGCGTTGGCGACCCCCAGGCGCTTCAGAGTGGCCGTGGAGCGCGCGGCCAGCGGCTCGACGATTTCGACGGCGTACACCTCGCGGCACAGCTTCGCGAGGAGCGCCACCAGGTAGCCGCTGCCCGAGCCCACCTCCAGCGCCACGCAGCCCGGCCTCGTCGCGGCGGCCTGCAGGATGAGGGCCACCAACGACGGCTGGCTGGTGGTCTGTCCGTAGCCGATGCCCAGCGGGACGTCCTCCCACTGGCGGGGCTTCTCGGAGGGCGGCAGGAAGTCCGCGCGCGACACCGCGTCGAAGGCGTCCAGCACCCGCGCGTCCGTCACGCCCGCCTCGCGCAGGGCCGGGCGCCACGAGCCCTGGGCGGGTGCGCCGCCGCTGCCGGGCACGTTGCGGCAGGCCGTCAGGCCGAGGACGGCGGCGCAGAGGAAGGACAGGCGCGTCAGGAGGGCACCTCCTCTGGGGGCACCGTACAGCAGGCTGGGCGCGGCCGCCCCATCGCAACCTTCAGTTGTCCTTGACGCGGCTCGTCGAGAAAGCACGCCACGGCGCACCTTCTCTGCTACTTCCACGAGTGCATGAGCCCGCTCGCCACCGCCCTGCTCCTCGTCGTCGCGCTCGCCGTCTTCGGCTGGGCGATGTTCTGGCGCCTCAAGTCCCTGGCCGCGATGAAGGCCGTCCCCGGCAACCGGCTGGACCGCAAGGGCGAGCGGCTCAAGGCGCTCTTCCTCTTCGGCTTCGGCCAGAAGCGCATGGTGGACCGCGAGGAGCGGCTGCCCGGGCTGATGCACGTCTTCATCTTCGGGGCCTTCATGGTGCTGGCCCTGCGCACCGTCTCGATGTTCGTGATGGGCTTCTCCGCGGACGCCCTGGCCGTGCTGTCCAACCTGAATTCCCCGGCGTGGAGCGGCCTCGAGGGCCTGCGCGCCGCCTACTCGGGCTACCTCTTCGTGAAGGACTTCGCGGCGGCGGCGGCGCTCATCGGCGTCACCTACTTCGCGGTGCTGCGCCTCTTCCGGCAGCCCGACCGCATGACGAAGTCGTGGGAGGCGCTCCTCATCCTCGGCTTCATCGGCGCGCTGATGGTGACGGAGCTGCTCTTCGGCGCCTCCCACCTCCGCGCGCAGGGCATCACCTTCTCCAACGTCGAGCCGGTGACGTCCCTGGTGGGCCTGGCGGTGGCCGGTCTTCCCGCCGACACCCTGCACCTCATCGGCGTCATCAGCTTCTGGACGCACGTCACCATCATCCTGGTGTTCTTGAACTTCCTGCCCCACGGGAAGCACTTCCACGTCATCGTCGGCCTGGGCAACGTCTTCCTCAAGGCGCTGCCGCCCGTCGACCGCCCCGGCATCTCCTCCTCGGCGAAGCTGCCCACCCCCAACCTCGAGAAGGAGGAGTTCGGCGCGAAGGTGCTGACGGACTTGTCCTGGAAGCACGGCCTCGACGTCGACACCTGCACCGAGTGCGGCCGCTGCCAGACGCACTGCCCCACCTACCTCACCGGCAAGCCGCTCAGCCACAAGGCCGTCAACCAGTCCTTGAAGCACTTCCTGTGGGACACCGAGAAGGTGCTGTCCACCGCCACCAAGAAGGAAGACGGCAGCGTGGTGCTGACGGTGGACGGCAAGGAAACGCCGATGAAGCCGCTGGTGGCGGCGGAAGGCGCCGGCGTGCTGTCCCCCGACACGGTGTGGGCCTGCACCACCTGCGGCTGGTGCGAGACGGCCTGCCCCGTCTTCATCGAGAACGTCCCGCGCCTCATCGACATGCGCCGCTACAAGGTGCAGGTGGAAGCGGACTTCCCGCCCGAATTGCAGCGCGTCTTCGAGGGCGTGGAGCGCCAGGGCAACCCCTGGGGCCTGGGCCAGGACAAGCGCGACGAGTGGGAAGGCGACACCCCCCTGCCGAAGTGGGGCGACGGCGGCGAGTACGAGTACCTCTTCTACGTGGGCTGCGCCGGCAGCTACGACGAGCGGATGAAGAAGGTGTCGCGCGCGGTGGCGAAGGTGCTGACCGAGGCCGGCGTGAAGTTCGCCACCCTGGGCAAGGAAGAGACGTGCAACGGCGAGTTGGCCCGCCGCGGCGGCAACGAGTACCTCTACCAGACGATGGCGAAGATGAACGTCGAGGCGTGGAACGCCAAAGGCGTGAAGGCCATCGTCACCCAGTGCCCCCATTGCTTCAACACCATCAAGAATGAGTACCCGGAGTTCGGCGGCACCTACCGCGTCCTCTCCCACACCGAGCTCATCAACGAGCTGCTCAAGGAAAAGCGCCTCAAGCTGTCGAAGGTGATGAACGAGAAGCTCACCTTCCATGATCCCTGCTACCTCGGTCGGCACAACGGCGTGTACGAGGCCCCCCGCGAGGTGCTGGCCGCCATCCCCGGCCTGGAAGTCGTCGAGCTGCAGCGCAGCAAGCGCGAGAGCTTCTGCTGCGGCGCGGGCGGCGCCCGGATGTGGATGGAGGAGCACCTCGGCACCCGCATCAACCACCACCGGGCCAACGAGGTGGCCCTCACCCTGGCGCACGCGAAAGATCCGTCGGTGCCCTTCCCCGACGCCGCCGACCGCACGAAGCCCGGCCAGGTGGGCGACTACAAGGGCCCCGCCGAGGGCACCGTCGCCGTGGCGTGCCCCTTCTGCCACACCATGCTGAAGGACGCCTTCGCCGACACCAACCGCGAGGGGATGAAGGTGAAGGACGTGGCCGAGCTGGTGGCCGACGCGCTGGAGGTGAAGGCGGGCCCTGCGCCAGGCTCACCGGAGAAGGCGGACGCCTCGTAGCGCCGCGGCCACACCTGGACGGCACGCCGGGGCTGACGCGCCAGGCCGCCTGCGGTAAGCGGTGACGTCATGCTGCGGCCAGGGGACCAGGCGCCGGACTTCGACACGCTCGGCTGCCAGGGGCAGCGGGTCCGGCTGTCGGACTTCCGCGGGAAGAAGCGGGTGGTGCTCTTCTTCTTCCCGAAGGCCTTCACCCCCGCCTGCACGCTGGAGGTGCGTCACTTCCGCGACCACCACGAGAAGATTTCGGCGCTCAACGCCGAGTTGATCGGCGTCTCGGTGGACAAGGCCGAGAAGAACTGCCGCTTCGCCCAGGCGGAAGGGCTGCAGTTCACCCTCATCGGCGACGAGTCGCGCGCCATCAGCGAGCAGTACGGAGTGGTGTGGCCGGTGCTGAGAATCGACCGGCGGGCCACCTTCGTCATCGACGAGCGCGGCGTGGTGGTGGACGTCTTCCACCACGAGCTGCAGGTCTACAAGCACCTCGACGACGTGCTGGCCCGCCTGTCCTCCGCGCCCTCCGCTTCCGGGGCGACCTGACTCGTCACTGCAGGGCGTGGTGATGGCCGTGACGCAGCCCTCGTTGACGGTGCTCGGAGTCCTGCACCCGCTTTCCGCGTGTTCACCAAAAGAGCGGCGGCATAGGCTACGCGCGTGGGCGGCGAGAACCAGCCACCGCGGATTGTCTTCGACGCCCGGTGGCGCATCGACGGGAAGCTCGGCACGGGCGGCATGGGCAGCGTGCTGCGCGCGACCGACCTCCAGTCAGGCCAAGTCGTCGCGCTCAAGACGCTGGGCCTCCAGCACGCGGACAACCCCGAGTTCGTGAAGCGCTTCGAGCGCGAAGCCCAGCTGCTCTCCCGCCTCGAGCACCCGGCCCTGCCGCGCTTCATCGGCCTCTTCCGCCACAAGGGCGTGCCCTTCTTCGTGATGCGGTTGGTCGAAGGCCGGCAGCTGAGCAGCCTGATTGACGACGGCATACCTCTCGAGCCGGGCATGGCCGGCGCGCTGCTGCGGCAGTTGGGGGAGGTGCTCACCCACCTCCACGCGCGAGGCGTGGTGCACCGGGACTTGAAGCCAGAGAACCTGCTCGTCGACGACGCCGGGCGGCTGTCCCTGGTGGACTTCGGCATCAGCGCCGAGACGAACGTGACGCGGCTGACGCTGCCAGGCCTCGCCATCGGCACACCGCTGTACATGGCGCCGGAGCAGATCAAGGAAGGCCTGGCCACCCCTGCCTCGGACGTCTACGCCATGGGGCTGCTGGCCTTCACGCTGCTGGTGGGTGAGCACCCCTTCGCGAAGGGCTCCCCGGCCGGCATCATGGCGCGGCAACTGCACGAGGCACCCGCGCTCGCGAGCGCCGCGAACCCCGCGCTGCCCCGCCCCGTCACGGAGGTGCTCCAGCGCGCCCTCGAGAAGGCGCCGGAGGCGCGCTTCGCCTCGGCGATGGCCTTCGTCGACGCCCTCGAGCTGGCCCTTCGGGACGAGCGCGGCTCCGGCTCCTTCGAGGTGCCGACGGACAAGAGCGCCTGGGTGCCGCGCCCTACCGAGCCGATGGGCGCCCCGGTGCAGTCCCTTGCTACCGAGAGCCCGGCGCCGGCCGCGGCCAGCGCCTCCGCCGTGGACGATGACGAGGATGACGACGCGACCGAAGCGGTCCCGTTCCCCGTGTTCGCCAGCCCCGTCCAGCCAGCCAACGCCGGGCCCGTCATCGCCGAGCCCTTCTCCGACGCGCCCACCGAGCGTCGCAACCTCCCTGAGGCCTTCGCCGCCGCCAGCGCCTTCCCGGAAGAGCAGACCGAGCGACAGGCGAAGTTCCACGGGCCCCGCGCGCCGCTCCCCAGCGCCACCGAGGCGGACGTGGCCAGCGCCGCACCCCCGTCCGAGGTTTCCCTGCCGCCGCAGGGGCGGACCGAGTGGTTCAAGGAGCCCGCCTTCCTGGTGGCGGCGGGCGTCTTTGTCGTCCTGCTCGTGCTGCTCGTCGTCATCATCCTGGTGTAGCCTGGCAGCAGTCAGCGGGCGCGCTCGTAGTCCTGCACCAACTGCCGCACCTTCGGCAGGCGCGCGTCGCCCGGCCGCGCCAGCTCGAGGAAGCGCTTGTACGCGCGGAAGGCGCCACCGGGGTCGCCCGAGCGGGCCAGCACGCCCGCCAGCCGGTACTCGCACTCCGGGTTCTTCGGCAGGGACGTGGTGCAGGTGCGGAGGAGCTGCGCGGCGCCCGGGAGGTCTCCTCTGCTCAGCCTCTCCTCCGCGGCGCTGAGGAAGGAGTGCTCGGGGGTGGCCTTCACCGGCCTGGGCTCCTCGGGGGGCACCGGCCTGCCGACCTCCAGCACCTTGCCCTTGGAGCCCACCAGCCCGCGCTCGTTGGCGAGGGCGCGCAGGCGCTGCTCGAGGGCCGCCTTCACGTCCTTCCACACCCCCTTCGACGGCACCGACACGAGCACCGACTTCGCCTCCTTCAGGTCGCCCGCGTCCAGCGCCTGCTTCGCGCGCGTGACGGAGTTGCGGGTCATCTGGGACTTCCCCAGCTCGGTCAGCAGCTTCTCGGCGCGGGGATCGAGCCCGGTGGCGGTGGTGCACGCGCGGAGCAAGCTGGTGGCGCGGTCGAAGTCCGCCTCCCTCAAGGCGGCGTGCGCGGGCCCCAGGTCGCACGGCCCGGTGGAGGCCTTAGGTGGCAGGGCGGCTTCTTTCTCCTTCTCGGCGCGCGTCAGGGCCTCGGCCCGCTTGGCCTCCTCGGCTTCCACCTCGGGCAGCAGCGCCAGGGCCGCCGGACAGGGCTTGCCGCGCACGCTGCAGGAGTCGAGCAACTGCCGGGCGCGCGTCACGTCCCGCGCCGCCAGGGCCATGTGCACCTGGGGCACCACCTGGGCTTCCAATTGGGCCAGGGCCGAGTCCTCCTCTGCCACCTCGCCGGCCTCGAAGGTGGCCACGAAGTACCCGCCGCCCAGCAGCAGCGCCACCACCAGGCCCGCGCCCACCAACACCGCCGCCCGGCCCTTCGCCTCGGCCGGAGCCTCGGGGGGCACCTCTGGGGCGGCGCGCTGCTCCAGGGCGCGGCCCGTCGGAGCGGTCACCTCCTGCAGCTTCGCCACTACCTCGTCGACGGCGTGGGCCGCGGCGTCCTCCGCGCTGGCGGACTCGAGCAACTGCCGCGACAGTGCCACTCCGTCAGGGAAGAGCGCCTGGAGCTGCGCGGCCAGTTGCTCCTCGTCGAAGAGCTTCGGGTGGGCGGCCTCGATGCGCCGGGCCAGCTCGCGGGCCGACGGGCAGCGGCGGGAGACGTCGCGCACCAGCGCCGTCATCACCGCGTCCGCCAGCACCCGGGGGACGGCCGACGCCACCTCCGAGAGGTGCGGCACGTCGCAGGTGGCCAGCGTCTCGAGCAGCTTCGTCCCGTTGAGGTTGGCGAAGGGGGGCGCGCCACTGAGCAGCTCGTACAGCACCATGCCCGCGGAGAAGACGTCGCTGCGGGCGTCGAGCGGCTCGTCCAGCGCCTGCTCGGGGGACATGTAGCCCACCGTGCCCTTCACCATGCCCGCCTGGGTGCGCACCAGCCGGCCGCGGGCGCGGGCCACCCCGAAGTCGATGACCTTCACCCGGCCGTCCCACGTCACCATCACGTTGGACGGAGAGACGTCGCGGTGCACGATGAGGCGTGGCTTGCCGTGCGCGTCCACGAAGGTGTGCGCAGAGTGAAGGCCCAGGCAGACGTCGCGCACCACCCGGCAGGAGAAGCCCCAGGGGAGCGGTTGGCGGTGCGCCTCGGCCCGCTGCACGGCGGCCAGCGTCGTCCCGGCGAGGTACTCCATGGCCAGGTACAGCTCGCCCGTGTCCGGCACGTGGCCCAACTCGTACACCTGGCCCAGGTTGGGGTGGTTGAGCGCCGCGGTGAGCCGGGCCTCGTCGAGGAACATCTTGATGAAGGCCTCGTCGCGCCGGATGTCGGGGAGGATCATCTTCAGCGCGACGAACTTCTTGAAGCCGCCCGGCCCGGGGAGGAAGGCCAGGTACAGCTCGGCCATGCCGCCCACCGAGAGGCGGGTGACGAGCTCGTACTTGCCCACCTTGCGGCCGCGCTCGAAGTCGTCTCCCCGCCGTGCCATGGCTGGAGTCGAGCCTAGCAGGGTGCTGAGGAAGGCCGGACCGAGCCCGACCGAGGAGCCGCGAGCCGCGCAAGGAAGAGGCCCGCAGGAATACTTGTCGGTATTTCAAGGGCCTCTGACGATGCCCGGCGACGCGGATCG
>JADLDB010000165.1 GCA_020846875.1 Myxococcales bacterium
ACTTCCTTCTCGAGCACGGAGTCGACAGTCGATGAGCAGCGCACGCGGTGGTTCTTTCCTGCTGAGCCCGGTCGGATCGGTCGAGGTGATGTCCCCGGAGTTCTTCTCTGCCGAGCAGAAGGCCTTCTTCGAGACGGCTTCCCGCTTCTCCCGCGAGGAGGTGCTGCCGAAGGCCGAGCGGATCGAGCACAAGGACTTCGCGCTGCTTCGAGAGCTCCTGCGCAAGGCCGGCGAGGTGGGCCTGCTGGGCATCGACGTGCCGGAGGCGCACGGTGGGTCGGGCCTGGAGAAGACGACGTCGCTGCTGGTGGCCGAGGCCAAGTCCATGCTGGGCAGTTGGTCCGTCACCTTCGGCGCGCAGACCTGCATCGGCACCCTGCCGATCGTCTTCTTCGGCAGCGAGGCCCAGAAGGCGAAGTACCTGCCGAAGCTGGCCTCGGGCGAGTGGGTGAGCGCCTACGCCCTCACCGAGTCCGGATCCGGCAGCGACGCGCTGGGCGCGAAGACGCGCGCGGTGAAGAGCTCCGACGGCAAGCACTGGGTGCTCAACGGCTCCAAGCAGTACATCACCAACGCCGGCTTCGCCGACGTCTTCATCGTCTTCGCCAAGGTGGACGGCAACCTCTTCTCGGCCTTCATCGTCGAGCGCGGCACGCCCGGCCTCAGCGTGGGGCCCGAGGAGAAGAAGATGGGCATTCGCGGCAGCTCCACCTGCCCGCTCATCTTCGAGGACGCGAAGGTGCCGGTGGAGAACCTGCTGGGAGAGGTGGGGCGCGGTCACAAGATCGCCTTCAACATCTTGAACCTGGGGCGGCTCAAGCTGGGCGCGGGGGTGGCCGGCGGCATGAAGCTGCACCTGGCCGGCGCGGCGGCCTACGCGGCCGAGCGCAAGCAGTTCAACACCCCGCTGATGCGCTTCGGGCTGACGCGCGAGAAGCTGGCCCGCATGCTGGCCGACTCCTACGCGGTGGAGTCGATGGCGTACCGCACCAGCGGCCACATCGACGAGCTGATCGCCTCCGGCACCGAGACGCTCACCGCCATCGAGGAGTTCGCGATCGAGGCGTCGATCCTCAAGGTGATGGGATCGGAGCTGGCCTGCCAGTTGATCGACGACGCGGTGCAGCTCCACGGCGGCTACGGCTACATCGAGGAGTACGCGGTGGAGCGCGCCTACCGCGACGTGCGCATCAACCGCATCTTCGAGGGCACCAACGAGATCAACCGCATGCTGGTGACGGGCATGCTGCTCAAGCGGGCGATGAAGGGCACCCTGGGGCTCTTCGACGGCGGCGAGACGAAGCCGGCCCCAGCCGACGCGCCGGTGGAGAACCTGAAGGCCCTGGGGCTGCACTGCCTCAAGGTGGCGGTGGAGGCCTTCGGGCAGGCGATCGAGGAGCACCAGGTGGTGCTGGCCTCCATCGCCGACATCGTGATGGACGCCTACGCGCTCGAGTCGATGGAGGCGCGAAACCGGAGGCTGCAGAAGGCGAAGCCGCTGGAGCCCTGGCGCGTGGCGGCGGTGCAGGTCTTCACCAACGCCGCCCATGCCCGCGCCCTCGCCTCCGCCCGCCGGGCCTTGTGCGCCTCTTCGAAGGGCGACGCGCTCGACGCGCACTTGAAGCGCGCGCAGGCCCTGCAGGTGTACCTGCCCGTCGATCCCGAGGCGACCAACGAGGTGCTGGCCCAGGCGGTGGAGCAGGCCCGCGGCTACCCGTCGCTCGACTGAGGTGCGCGGGGGGGATTGAGCCTCGACGCGCGGGAATCGGCTCAGGGGCTGCCGGTTGCCTCCACAGGCCTTCCGCGCCGGCCCTCAGGTCCGGCAACATCGCGCTCATGCTGCTGGTCTCCCTTCTGCTGTCCGCCGCGCCCTTCACCTTCCCGCCGCCCACTCCGGCCAGCTTCCCCGAGAGCCTCGCCGCGGCCTGCACCGCCGACGGTACCCACCGGGTGTGCAAGGGCGTGCCGGCGGAGGAGGGCGGCCGCCCCGGGCTGGTGGTGGACGGCCCCGAGGAGCGCCACGTGGAGTGGGACGCCACCGCGCTGCCCGGCGATCTCGACGACTTCCAGGTGCTGCGCGCCGATCTCGACGGCGACGGCCACGACGAGCTGCTGGTGGCCAACCGGGCGGCCGAGGCGATCGGCGCGGCGGTGCGGCTGTGGGAGCTGGCGATCGTCGACGGCACCACTGACGAGGTGACGCACGCGCTGGTGCATGACTGGGGCCCGGACGCGGTGGACGAGAAGGGCCGGCTGCTCCTCACCGAGTGGGACTGGCGCGACACGGTGGCCGGGGCGATGGTCTTCGTGGGCCGCGAGTACACCTTTGGCGGCGGGCGCCTGTGGCCGACGAAGGCGCAGGTCCTGAAGCGCAAGCTGGACGCCGACTTCGAGCTCGAGCGCGCGCAGGTGCAGGGGCTGTTGTTGGCCCCGCGGCGCTTCCTCTCCCACAAGGCCACGACGCGCACCGCCGACGCGGTGGCGAAGGCGACGGCGAAGGCCACCGTGCTGGGGGTGAGCCGGGACGAGCCCTACCTCGGCGTCCACCTGCAGCGCGCCGACGGCACGCTGGAGACGCTGTCGGAGACGCCGGACTCGAGGCCGTTGCTGCGCCTGGGTGACGCGCGCAGCGCGCGGCTTTTCCCCATGGGCTACGCGCCCGCGGCGGCGGAGGAGTGGCTGATGGGCCGGGCGGTGCGGGTGGCCACCGACGACGCGAAGGTCGTCGGCAGCGTGTGGGTCGACTGAAGGCGCTACCAGAGCGGGTTCAGATCCACCTTGAAGCCGTAGACCTCGAACTCGCCGTTGGTGACGCTCTTGAGCCCGCCCCAGGCCTGCTTGGCCACGCTGGCCACCTCGCCGCCGAAGTCGGCCAGCTTCTTCACCGCGTCGGTGGCCAGCCGGCTGCCCGCCTTGGCCAGGTTGGACAGGCGATCGACGGCGCCCTGCGCCAGCTGCCCGCCGATGGTGGCGAGATCCTTCAGCGCGTCCACGCCGGCGTCGCCCAGATCCTTCAGGCCGTCCAGCAGCGCCTTGCCGCCTTCGGTCAGGTTCGTCTTCCAGGCCTTCGCCACCTCCTTGAAGGAGGACACGCCGTCGGTGAGCAGCTCCTTGGCGGTGTTGATGGCCCACTCGGCGCGGCGATCGACGAACTCCTTCACGGCGGTGGCGGCCTTCTTCGCCGCCTCGCCGGTGCCCTTGGCCAGATCGGTCAGCGTGTCGCCCACCCAGGTGAGCGCCTTCTTGCCGGCCTCGCCCGGGTGCTCGGCGATGTACTTGAGCGTGTCCACCGCTGCCTCGCCGGCGTTCCTGAGGCCCCGCACCGCGCTCTCGGCGAAGTCGCGCGCCTGGCCGCCCAGCTTCACCACCTCGTCCCAGGTCTTCTTCGCCACCTCACCGCCCTTGGTGAGCAGCTCGCCGACCTTCTGCTTGGCCAGCTGTCCGACTTCGCCCGGGTGGGTAGCGGCCCAGGCCACCATGTCCACGGCCTTCTCGCCCAGCTCGACGGCCTTCTTGAGGCCGGCGTCGATCGCCTTGCCCGCGGTGCTGATCAGCTCCTTCGCCTTTTCCCTCGCGGCGCCCTTCAGGGTCTCCCAGCCCGCCTTCAGGTCGCCCAGCGTCTCCACCGCCTTCTGGTAGAGCGCCTTGCCGCCGGCCTTGGCCAGGTCGATGCCGCCGTCGATCATCGACTTGATCCCGTCGACGGCGATCTTCGCGGCCTCGCCCGGGTGCTGCGCGATCCAGCTCAGCGTCTTGAGGCCCTTCTCCCCGGCCGCCTTGAGCGAGTCGACCGCGTCGGACAGGGCCTGCTTGGCTTCCTTCGCCAGCTCGCCGCCCTTCTGCACCAGGTCGCCGAGCTGCTGCGCGGCGTTCTGCACCAGCTCCTTGGCCTTGGCGCCGTACTTGGACGGGTTGCGGATCACGTCGGCCAGGGCGTGCATGCCCGCCGCGGTCAGCTTCATCTGCGCGCCCGCGGCGTCGGCCTGGGCCACGCCGGCCATCTCGGCCAGCTTGATCGCCCCCTTCGCGCCGGCCTTGGCCAGGTCCTGCACCAGCACCGCCGCGCCTTCCGCCCCGTAGATGCTGGCGAGCTGCGCCAGGCCGGCCGGGCCCTGCGCCGCCGCCGCGCCCACGTTGACCGCCTTCATCCACATCGGCGCCTTGTAGTTGGTGGGATCCGCCTCGAACTTGGCCTTCTCGCTGGAGAAGGCGATGTCCATGGCCACCTCCGCCGCGCCCAGGCCGATCTGGATGGGCAGATCGATGTTGCCCACGCCGGTGGCCTCGATCACGCCCAGCACCGTGTCAGCGGCGTTCAGGTTTCCGGCGGTCAGCGCGAAGAAGCGCAGATCGGGCGGCAGCTTGGTGTTGGCTGCCTCCATGTACATCTTCGCGGCGTCGACGCCGGACACCGCGGCGCCCGCGACGGGGATGATCTTCCCGACGCCCTTGAGCAGCTTGAGCGCCGCCTCGCCCGTCATCTTCACGCCCATCTTCTCGAGCAGCTCCGCGGAGGCCGACAGCGCCTTGCCCACCACCTTGGAGTCGGCCTTCTCGGCCACCTTGAGCAGCTCGCCCACCGCCTTGCCGTCCACCTTGCCGCCGACCTCGACCAGCCTGGCCAGCGCGTTCTCGTCGAAGCTCTTCACCACCTTGGCCAGGGAGTCCTTGCTCTTCTCCGGCAGCTTGGTGGCGAGCTCAGCCAGCGCGTCGAGCATGGGCTTGCCGTCCACCGACTTGGCCAGCGCCTTCTGCATCACCTCGCGGTCCAGCCCGCCCAGCGTCTCGAGCAGGGCCTTGCCGGACTTGCCGTCCATGCCGCCGACCTTGGCGAGGACGGTGTCGAGCTGCTGGGGATCCTGCACCCGCTCGAGGAACCTGGGCAGCACGTCCTTGAGATCCTCGCTGGCAGCCAGCTTCTTCACCGTCTCCAACTGAGAGGGCGACAGCCGCTGGGCTGCGTCCGGCGAGAGGCCCTTCACGCCGGTGTCCGCCAGCTTCGTCGCGTCGGTGGCGATGGTGTCGGCGTTCTTCACGCCCTGGCTCTTGAGGAAGTCGCGGAACGCGGTGACGTCCTTCTTCAGGTCGGGGATCTCGACGGCCAGTTGGGCGGCGGCGAGCGCCTTGTCCTTGGGCTCGGCCTTCGGGTCGAGCAGCGTCAGCGCGGAGCTGACCGCCTTGAAGGAGCCGTCCAGCTTCCGCAGGTCATCGGCGATCTTCGGGAACTGCTCCCCGGCGAAGTCCTTCGCCGCCTGGGCGAGCTCGAAGGCCGCCTTGCCCTTGTCCAGCGCCGTCGCCTTGGGATCGGTGAAGGTGGCGATCGCCCCCACCAGGCCCTGCGCCGCCGGGCCCGCGCCGAGCGCCTTCTTCATGAAGCCCGAGACGTCTTCGGGGGCGAAGGCCTTACCGGCCGCGCTGGCCAGAGAGATCGCCGCCTTCGTCTTGTCGGCCGCCGTGGCGCTGCTGTCGGCGAGCGTGGACAGCGCCTTGTAGGCGTCCTTGTCCTGCACCAGCTTGCCGACCTTCGTGTCCTTGAGGCCCACCGTCTCCAGCGCCTTCTCGAGGCCCTTCGGGAAGGCCCCCACCAGCTCGGCGGCGGCCGAGAGCTGCTCGGAAGGCTTGCCGGTCTTCAGCTTGACCAGGTTGTCGTAGATCTTCTGGAGGTCCTCCTTCTTCTTGCCCTTGAGATCCGGGAAGAGCTTCTCCAGGCCCTCGGGAGACTTGGGCAGCGCTCCCGCCTTCACTTGCGCGTAGTCGTCCTTCGGGGCGCTGGCCGTCTTGGCCTTGGCGGCGTCGGCGGCGCGGCGTGCGGCCTCGGCTTCGGCGGCCTTTCGGGCGGCTTCCTCGGCGGCGCGGCGCTGCTGGGCTTCGATGGCGGCGGCAGACGACGACGACGACGAGACGTTCGAGGTTCGGCTGGTCATGGGCTTTCCCGAGAGGAGAAGAAGGGAACGACAGGCTAGAGAGTGTCGCACGCCCGACGAGGCCGGTTGCGTGTTTGCACCGCAGCTCACCACGGCGCGTACGGCGGTGGAAGGGCGAGTCGTCAGAGGTGGGAGCGCGCCCCACTTCTTCAGGTGATCAAAAGGGTTTGCTGGAAAGAGCTTCGGCCCCGAAGGTGAGGCGGGCGATCCACGGGGGAGCCGGGAGCGCGCGCAGGTTGAGCAGATCGTCCAGCATCTGCTCGCTCTCAGGCGGCAGGCGGGCGAAGGCCACCCCCAGGCGCAGGGGGATCCCGTCGGTGCGGGTGCCGTTGGTCCACACCACCTCGCCGCCCAGCACCAGGGGGCCGGTGGACAGCTTCATCCGCAGCAGAAAGGGGACGCCCGGGCGCACGTGCCGGGGCAGCACCTCGCCGTCCACGTCGATGCCCACGCCGCCCAGGCTGATGTCCCGCAGGCGGAAGATGGCCGAGTCCTGGCGATCTTCCACCGCCCGCACGTGGAGAGGGATGCGCGGGTGCTTGCGCTTCTTGTCCGAGCGGCCAGCGCTGACGATCGACTTGAGCACGCTGTCGATGCCCTGGCGGCTCCTCGGCGGCTCGTACCGGATGTGCAGCACGTGGCGGCCGGGGGCGCTCTCGGTGACGGACATCACCGTGCCGAACACCTCCACCGGATCGCGCACGCCCGCCGAGTGCAGCTCGAAGATGAAGCTGGTGCCCACCGGGAGCGACCTCTTCGACTCGATGCGCACGCCTCCTCGGCCGACGCTCTTGGTGAGCTCAGCCAGGAGGGCTTCGGGGCTCTTGTACGCCACCCTCAGCCGGACCTGCTTGTTCGCCGCAGTCCCCACCGGAGGCAGGCTTCCTAGCAGGCTTTCACCGCCCCGGCCGCTGCGCATTTCACCCACATCACAATCGTCGCCGATCGCGCGCCGCCGCCCCGGCCTTTCTTGACCCCCCGTGATTCCGACCCTATTTTCCGGCCTGGTGGTAGGGAGTGGTAACTGGCGGATCAAATTCCCTCGCAGCGGCGGATCAGGGCAGCAGGCGGTGAAACGTGTTCCGGGGCGTCTTCGAGCATCAGATCGACGCGAAGGGGCGAACGAGCTTCCCGGTGAAGCTGCGTGAGACCCTGGTGGGGCAGTACGACGATCGGTTGATCGTCACCACGGCCCTCGACGCCTGCCTGCACGCGTACCCGGTGCGGGAGTGGGAGCAACTGGAGGCGGCGCTGGGGCGGCGCAACCCGATGGAGCCAGGGGTCAAGTCGCTGCTGCGGCTGTACGTGGCGAGCGCGCAGGAGCTGCAGCTGGACAAGCTCGGGCGGATCCTGATCCCGCCCACGCTGCGGGCCCACGCCCACCTGGAGAAGGACGTGATCTGGGCGGGGATGGTGAAGGTGATCGAGCTCTGGTCGAAGGACGGCTGGCAGAAGGCGCAGGAAGCGGCGCGCACCGAGGCGGACTCGGCCGACGTGATGCGCGTGTTGACGGAATTGCGGGCGGGCTGAGGGCAGATCGTTTCGAGGCAGTCCCACGCGACGAACAAGAAGAGTCGAGGGCAACGTGAGCGAGCTGGTGGAACCGGAAGTGGTGCACGAGGCGCGGCGCGCTACAGCCACATCGCGCGTCATGACGATGGTCCTCGAGGGAGAGATCGGCCTGGACGAGATGAACGACGTCACCGCCATGCTGCTCCGCCTGGCCCGCAACGGCGTCAGCCGGGTGGTGATCGACTTCTGCGAGGTGTCGCACTTCGACTACCGGGGGGTGAGGACCCTGGTGCGGCACGCCGACGCCTTCCGCCAGCAGGGCGGTGATCTGCGGCTCTCGGGCCTGTCGCCGTACGTGTTCGCGATCTTCCGCAGCGCGGGCGCGCACGACGCCTTCGACTACTTCGCCGACCTTGGGGATGCGCGGCGCTCCTTCGAGCGGGCCGTGCTGACGCAGGCCGGGTGAGGCCATCGCCTTCGTCCACCAGACCGTCCTCCTCCAGGAGGCGGTGGACCTGCTTGAACCCCGGGAGGGGCGCGTGATCGTCGACGGAACGCTGGGCGGTGGAGGTCACTCGGAGGCGCTGCTTGCGCGCGGCGCCAGCGTGGTGGGCCTGGACCGCGATCCGTCGGCCCTCGAGGCGGCGTCCACCCGGCTGGCGCGCTTCGGGCCCCGCTTCCGCCCGGTGCAGGGCCGCTTCGGCGACGTGCTGGCCCTGGTGGACGGCCCGGTGGACGGCTTCCTCCTCGATCTCGGCGTCTCCAGCCCGCAGCTCGACACCGCCTCGCGCGGCTTCTCTTTTCAGCACGACGGACCGCTGGACATGCGCATGGGGCGGGAAGGAGAGACGGCCGCGGAGCTGATCGCCCGCGTGGGTGAGCGAGAGCTGGCGGACTTGATCTACGAATTGGGGGAGGAGCGCTTCTCCCGTCCCATCGCCCGTCTGCTCAAGGCGCGGGCGCCGAAGCGCACGCACGAGGCGGTGGAGGCGGTCAAGGCGGCGGTGCCGCGCAAGGCCTGGCCCAGAGAGCTCCACGTGGCCACCCGCACCTTCCAGGCCCTGCGGCTGGCGGTGAACGACGAGCTGGGCGAGCTGGACCGCGCGCTCGCGGCGATCCCCGGGCTGCTCGCCCCCGGTGGCCGGGCCGCGATCATCAGCTTTCACTCGCTGGAGGATCGCCGGGTGAAGCAGGCGTTTCGCGCCCTGTGCGGCGAGGCCCCGGACGAGCTGCCGCGCGGGCTGCCGGTGCAGCGCGAGCAGCGCGCCGACTTTGTGGCCCTGACGAAGAAGCCGGTGATCGCAACCGGCGAAGAGGTGGCGAACAACCCCAGATCCCGCAGCGCGAAGCTGCGGGCCGTGGAGAAGAAGTCATGAGCGTGGTGGTGGAGGCGAGGAGCCGGGGTGGCCTGTCCCTGTCGGTGATCCTGCTCGAGATCCTCCCGGCGGCGCTGGCGGTGCTGCTGCTGGCCGGGGTAGGGGTGGTGCACGTCACCGGCCGGGTGATGGTGGTGAAGATGGGGTACGAGCTGTCGCGCCTCGACGCTGCGGGCTCCGCGCTCACCCGGGAGAACGATCAGCTGCGGCTCGAGCTGGCCACCCTGAGAGGCCCGGTGCGGCTGGAAGGCATCGCCCGCTCGAAGCTTGGCCTCGCTCCACCCGCCGCCGGCGCGGTGATCCACTTGAAGCAGTGACCATGCGCGACCTGAAGAACATGCAGGTGGTGGAAGGGCCTTCGTCGGGCATGCGCCTGCGCGTCGTCCTCCTGGGCGCGATCTTCCTGGCGCTCCTGGCTGTGGTGTTCGGCCGCGCGGTGCACCTGCAGGTCCACCAGCAGGAGAAGCTCAAGGCCTTCGCCGAAGATCAATACGTGCGGGCCGTGGAGATCCCCGCGCGGCGGGGCGACATCTTCGATCGCCGCGGGACGCCGCTGGCCCAGAGCGTGGAGGTGGACTCGGTGTGGGTCGATCCTTCGCTGCTCGGGGATCGGCCGGCCGCGGCCCGCGCGCTGGGCAAGGCCCTGGGCGTCGATCGCCACGAGCTGCAGGAGAAGCTGGAGAAGGGCCGGCGCTTCGCGTGGGTGAAGCGGCAGGTGACGCCGGCCGAGGCGGCGAAGGTGAAGGCGCTGGAGCTGCCCGGGGTGGGCTTCTTGCGCGAGCCCCGCCGCTTCTACCCGCAGCGGGAGCTGGCGGCGCACGTGCTGGGCCTGGTGGGCACCGACGCGCACGGGCTGGACGGGCTGGAGAAGTCCTTCGAGGACGAGCTGTCCGGCGAGCGCGTCACCCGCGAGGGCTTCCGCGACGCCAAGGGCCGCAAGCTGCTCACCAACGGCGTGGAGGATCCGCAGGCCCGCCAGGGAGCCGCGCTCACCCTGACCATCGACCGCCAGCTCCAGTACGTCACCGAGAAGGCGCTGGAGAAGGCCGTGGTGGACGCGAAGGCCGTCGCGGGCACCGCGGTGGTGCTCGATCCCCACACCGGCGAGGTGCTCGCCCTGGCCAACGTGCCGCGCTTCAACCCCAACTCCCCGAGGCACGCGAGCGAGGACGCGCTGCGCAACCGCGCGGTCACCGACACCTTCGAGCCCGGCTCCACCTTCAAGGCCTTCGTGATCGCCACCGCGCTGGACGAGAAGGTGATCACCGAGAGCTCCGAGTTCGACTGCGAGCAGGGCCGCCTGGCGATCGGCCGGCACGTGGTGCACGACACCCACCCCTACGGGCTGCTCAAGCCCCGGGGCATCCTCCAGGTGAGCAGCAACATCTGCGCGGCGAAGGTGGCCCAGAAGCTGGGGCGCGAGCGGCTGGTGGCGGCCTACGAGCGCTTCGGCTTCGGCGAGCGGGCGGGGCTGGGGCTGCCGGGAGAGGGGAAGGGGGCGCTGCCTTTCCCGAAGGCAGAAATCGCCCTCGCCACCCAGGCCTTCGGCCAGGGCCTCACCGCCACCGCGCTGCAGCTGGCCGCCGGCTACGGCGCCCTGGGCAACGGGGGAGTGTTGATGCGCCCCTACCTGGTGTCGAAGGTCGTGGATCCCGACGGACTGGTGCTGCTGGAGAACGGCCCCACCCCGGTGCGCCGGGTGGTGAGCGAGAAGGCGGCCAGGCAGGTGGTGTCGATGCTGGAGAGCGTGGTGGAGCCCGGCGGGACGGCCCCGCGCGCGCGCCTCGACGAGTACCGGGTGGCGGGGAAGACGGGGACGGCGCAGAAGGCCGATCCCCTCGCCGGCGGCTACTCGGACAAGCGGATCGCCAGCTTCATCGGCCTGGTGCCTGCCGAGGCGCCCAAAGCGGTGATCCTGGTGGTGATCGACGAGCCGATGACGGACGTGTACGGCGGCCTGGTGGCGGCGCCCGCCTTCAAGGAGATCGCCCAGGAGGCGATGCCCCTGCTCGGCGTGCCTCCCTCGCGTCCGGGCGTGGTGGCGGCGCCTGCCCTGCGCGCCCCCCCGGCGAAGCCCGCGAAGTCGGCGGTGGTGGCGGCAATAGAGCGGCTGGAGCAGCTGGACACCGTCACCGAGTCCCAGGCCGAGGGCGCGGTGCGGGTGCCCGACCTGCGCGGGAAGAGCGGGCGGGTGGCGGTGAACGCGCTCATGGGCGTGGCGCTGGAGCCGCAGCTGTCGGGATCCGGCCTGGTGGCCAGCCAGCGACCCGCGGCGGGAACTCTCGTAGACAGAGGCACGCGCATCTCTCTGCAGTTGGCAGGCCCCTTGCCACTCGGTACCCCCTGACGGCCCGGACACCGCGGCCAGGAAGACACGACTGATGAAGCTCACGGAGTTGCTCGCGGGAGTGGGAACGGAGCCGGTCGCCTCGGCGAAGGCGAAGGTAGACGTGTCCGCCGTCACCTCTGACTCACGCCAGGTGAAGCCGGGCGCGCTCTTCGTGGCCGTGCCGGGGACGAAGGCCGACGGCACGCAGTTCGTCCACGACGCGGTGAAGGCGGGGGCGGTGGCGATCGTCGCCGAGAAGCCGGTGTCGGGCGTGCAGGTCCCCGTCTTCTCCGCGCCCAGCGCGCGCAAGGCGCTGTCGCTCATCGCCGGCAACTTCTACGGCAACCCGGCGCGGGAGCTGGTGCTGCTGGGCGTCACCGGCACCAACGGCAAGACGACCACCGCCTGGCTGGTGGAGAGCATCTGCCAGGCGGGGATGAGCTCGGTGGGCCTGTTCGGCACCATCGCGGTGCGCTTCGGTGGAGAGAGTCGGCCGCCCACCCACACCACGCCCGATCCCGTGCAGCTCCACCACACCTTCCGCCAGATGGTGGACGCGGGCGTGGACACGGTGGTGATGGAGGTGTCCAGCCACGCGCTCGATCAGGACCGGGTGCACGGCCTCACCTTCCGCGCGGCGGGCTTCACCAACCTCTCGCGCGATCACCTCGACTACCACAAGGACCTGGAGGCCTACTTCCAGGCCAAGCGCCGCCTCTTCACCGAGAACCTCTCGCCGGGCGGGCTGGCGGTGGTGAACGGCGACGACACCTACACCAACCGCATCTATAGCGAGATGAAGCAGCTCAAGCGCCAAGCGTGGAAGTTCTCGCGCGCGGGCAACGGCGAGCTGTCGGCCTCGCAGGTGGAGCTGACGCCGAAGGGCATCGCCGCCACCCTGAAGACGCCGGCGGGGGACATTCCCATCAAGAGCAGCCTGGTGGGCGCGCACAACCTGGACAACATTCTCCTGGCGGCGGGGATCGCGCTGGCGGCGGGGGCGAGCCGCCGCGACGTGCAGGACGGGATCGCGCGGGTGACGCGGGTGCCCGGCCGCATGGAGCGGGTGTCGGGCCGGGGGATCACCGCGCTCATCGACTACGCGCACACCGACGAGGCGCTGCAGAAGGCGGTGGAGTCGGCGCGGGGCTTCACCAAGGGCAAGCTGATCGTCGTGTTCGGCTGCGGCGGCGATCGCGACACCGGCAAGCGCCCGCTGATGGGCGAGGCGGCCGCGCAGGCGGATCTGCCCGTCGTCACCTCCGACAACCCGCGCAGCGAGGATCCGGACGAAATCATCTCGGACATCCTCCCCGGCCTCGAGAAGTCTGGCCTGCGGCGGATGAGCGCGGCGAAGGCACGCACCGGTGAGAAGGGCTACCTGGTGGAGGCCGATCGCGGCGCGGCGATCGCCCTGGCCCTCTCCCTGGCGAAGGAAGGCGACACGGTGCTGATCGCCGGCAAGGGCCATGAGCCGTACCAGGAGATCGCAGGGAAGCGGGAGCACTTCGACGACGTGGAGGAGGCCCGTAAGGCGCTCGGCTGAGGACTGGAAGTCATGGCGATTCGGCTGTCGGATCAACAGGTGGTGCAGGCGACGGGCGCGAACCGGACCCGCCTCGGCGCCCGTGCGTCCTACGAGGCTGTCTGCACCGACAGCCGGCAGGTGATCCCCGGGTGCCTCTTCGTGGCGCTGGAAGGGGACAAGTTCGACGCCCACGCCTTCGTGCAGCAGGCGGTCGAGGCGGGGGCCGCGGGCCTGGTGGTGAAGGCCGGGAAGAAGCTCGCGCTGATCGATCCCAACTGTGCGCTCTACGAGGTGCCAGACACCCTGCGCGCCCTGGGCGCCCTCGCCCGCTTCCACCGGCAGCGCTTCAAGGTGCCCATCGGCGCGGTCACCGGGAGCAACGGCAAGACGACCACCAAGGAGCTGGTGGGGGCGATCCTCGCCACCCGCGGCCCGGTGCTGAAGACGCAGGGCAACCTGAACAACGAGGTGGGCGTGCCGCTCACCCTGTTCGGCCTGGAGCCCAGGCACGTGGCGGCGATCGTGGAGATGGGCATGAATCACCCGGGGGAAATCGCTCGGCTCACCGACATTGCCCGGCCGGACGCGGGCCTCATCACCGCGGTGCAGCCGGCGCACCTCGAGGGCTGCGGCAGCCTCGACGGGGTGGCGAAGGCCAAGGGCGAGCTGTTCCACGGCCTCTTGGCGGAAGGCACGGCGGTGGTGAACCTGGACGACGCGCGGGTGGCCGCCCAGGCCAGGGGCATCGCCGCGAAGACGCTCACCTTCGGCCGCGCGCCGGACGCGCAGGTGCGCCTGGCGAAGGTGGAGCAGCACGGCCGCGACGGGCTCGCCATCGGCATCGAGTACCGGGGGAAGGAGTACCCGGTGGCGCTGCGGCTGGTGGGCGATCACAACGCGCTCAACGCCACCGGCGCCTTCGCCCTGACCACGGCGCTGGGCTACTCGCCGGAGGAGTGCGTGCGGGGCCTGGAAGCGGCGCAGGCGCACGCGCGGCGCCTGGAAATCGTCGACGCGCCCGAGGGCGTGACGGTGGTGGACGACTGCTACAACGCCAACCCGGCATCGATGACCGCGGCGCTGAGCACGCTGACGCAGTTGGCGGCTGAGGGGCGGGCGGTGGCGGTGCTGGGCGACATGCTGGAGCTCGGGGCAGGCGAGGGGCCCGAGCACGCGCGCATGGGCGTCACCGCGTCGGATCACGCGGCGGTGGTGGCCTTCTTCGGCCCGCGGATGAAGACGGCCCACGCCGAGGCGGCGAAGAAGCTGGGCGGCGACGCGGCGCACTTCGAGGACGTGGCGGCGCTCCTGGCCTGGCTCGGTCTGAAGCTGCGCCAGGGCGACGTGGTGCTGGTGAAGGCCAGCCGGGGCATGCGGCTGGAGCGCGTGGTGGAGGCGCTCACCGGCCACGCGTCGGGGAAGGGCCACTGACATGCTCTACCTCCTCTACGAGTGGCTGAAGGACGGCGACGCGGGGAAGTGGCTCAACTTCCTGCGCTACCCGACGTTCCGGATCATCGCGGGCGGCGTCTCGTCGCTGCTCATCGGCATGCTGCTGGGGCCGCGGTTGATCGAGCGCCTGCGGATCGCCCAGCACGGCCAGTCCAACGTCCGGGAAGACACGCCCGAGACGCACCAGAAGAAGAAGGGCACTCCCACGCTGGGCGGCGGCCTGATCCTCCTCGGCGTCTTCTTCGGCACGCTGCTCTTCGCGGATCTGCACAGCCGCGTGGTGTGGGTGGCGCTGTTGATGACCGCCGGCTACGGCTTCACCGGCTTCCTCGACGACTGGCTCAAGCTGTCGAAGAGGAACTCCAAGGGGCTGCCCGGCCGCTTCAAGCTGGTGCTGCAGACGCTGTTCTTCTTGATCGCCGTGTTCGGGATCATGTGCGACTGGTCGGGCGGCGCGCCGCGGCTGTTGATCGAGACGCGGATCACCATCCCCTTCATCCCTACCCGCCGGCTCAACCCGGACCTGGGCTGGCTGTACGTCTTCTTCGGGTGGATCGTGGTGGTGGGCACCTCGAACGCGGTGAACCTGACCGACGGGCTGGACGGGCTGGCGATCGCGCCGACGATGATCGCCTCGCTCGTCTTCGTGGTGCTCTGCTACGCCGCGGGCACCACGGTGGCCATCGCCGACTGGGAGACGGTGAACGGCGTGCGGCAGTTGGTGGGCGTTCCGGTGCACGAGTACCTGGGCATCGCGCGGGTGGAAGGCGGGGCGGAGCTGGCGGTCTTCTGCGCCTCCATCGTCGGCGCGGGGATCAGCTTCCTCTGGTTCAACGCCTACCCGGCCAGCGTCTTCATGGGCGACGTGGGCAGCCTGGCCCTGGGCGGCGCGCTGGGCACCGTGGCCATGCTGTCGAAGAACGAGGTGGTGAGCGCGATCATCCACGGGGTCTTCCTGGCCGAGATCCTCTCGGTGATGATCCAGGTGGCCAGCTTCAAGCTGACCGGCAAGCGCGTCTTCAAGATGGCGCCTCTGCACCACCACTTCGAGAAGGCCGGCATGAGCGAGACGAAGATCGTCGTCCGCTTCTGGATCGTCTCCATCCTGCTGGGCGGCGTCGCGCTCGCCTCGCTCAAGCTGAGGTAGCCCACCGTGTTCCACGGAAAGACCTTCGTCGTCATCGGGCTGGGCAAGAGCGGGGTGGGCGCCGCGAAGCTGCTCCTCAACCGCGGGGCCAGGGTGCTGGCGCTCGACGAGAAGGCCGACGCGAAGGCGCCCTTCGAGCACCCGAACCTGACGCTCAGAGCTGGCCCGTTGCCAGCGCGCTTCTGGGAAGGCGCAGAGGCGGTGGTGGTGAGCCCGGGCGTGCCCCTCTCGAAGAGCGAAATCCAGGCGGCGAAGGCCGCCGGCGCGCAGGTGTACGGAGAAATCGAGCTGGCGTGGCGCTGCCTGCCGAAGGGGGCCGGCCCTGTCCTCGGCGTCACCGGCACCAACGGCAAGAGCACCACCACCGCGCTGCTGGGCGAGCTCGTCAAGCAGCACGCGCCCAACACCTTCGTGGGCGGCAACCTGGGCACGGCCCTCACCCTGGCCTACGAGGATCCGCAGCGCGCGCCGTACGACTTCCACGTGGTGGAGCTGTCGTCCTTCCAGCTGGAGGGGATGGTGCAGGCCCAGGTGAAGGGCGCGGCGCTGCTCAACCTGCAGCCCGATCACCTCGATCGCTACGCCACCCCTGAGGACTACGGGAAGGCCAAGGCGCGGATCTTCGCGGAGCAGCCGAAGGACGGCTTCGCGGTGGTGAACGGCGACGATCCCAACGTGGTGGCGCTGTCCCGCGAGGCGCACGTGCCCGTGTACGCCTTCACCCTCGACGCGCAGCGCACCAGCGCGGGCTTCAAGGGCATGGCGGTGGGGGGGCCGGCCAAGTTCCTCCTGATGTTCGCGGGCAACGACGTCTTCAAGCTGCGCAACCGGGCGCTGCGGGGCACCCACAACGTACAGAACGCGATGGCCGCGGCGATGCTGGCCCGCCTCGCCGGCATTCCGTCCGAGGCCATCCAGAAGGGGTTGGACGTCTTCCCCGGGCTGCCGCACCGGCTGGAGTCGATCCGCGAGGTGAACGGCGTCGAGTACGTCAACGACTCCAAGGCCACCAACGTGGACAGCGCGCTGGTGGCGCTCAAGGCCTTCCCCGGCAACGTGTGGTTGATCGCCGGAGGGAAGGGGAAGGGCGCCCCGTACGCCCCGCTGGTGGAGGCGGCGCGCGGCGTGGTGAAGGGGGTGCTGACCCTCGGCCAGGACGCGCCGGCGATCGCCGAGGCCTTCACTGGCGTGTGTCCGGTGCACGCCTGCCAGACGCTGGAGGCGGCGGTCAGCAAGGCCCACGGCCTGGCGACGAAGGGCGACGTGGTGCTGCTCTCGCCCGCCTGCGCGTCCTACGACCAGTTCCGGCACTTCGAGCATCGCGGCGACACCTTCAAGACCCTGGTGAGGCAACTGTGACCGACGGACGCAAGGCGATTTCCTACGATCCGCTGCTGCTCTTCGCGGTCCTCTCGCTCGTCGGCTTCGGGCTGGTGATGGTGTTCTCCGCCAGCGCCATCACCGCGCAGGACAAGCTGGGCGACAGCTTCTACTTCCTGAAGCGCCAGGCGGTGGCGGCGGGCCTGGGGCTGGTGGCGATGGCGGTGGCGATGAAGCTGGGCTACCGGCGCATGGCGCGGCTGGCCTACCCGCTGCTGGTGCTGGCGATCATCCTCCTGGTGTTGGTGCTGATCCCCGGCCTGGGCGCCAAGGTGGGCGGGGCGAAGCGCTGGCTGCGCCTGCCGGGCCTCAGCGTGCAGCCGGCAGAGATCGCCAAGCTGGCCTGGGTCATCTACCTCTCGTACTCGCTGGCGAAGAAGCGCGAGAAGGTGCAGAGCTTCTCGGTGGGCTTCCTGCCGCACCTCGGGGTGGCGGGGCTCCTGGTGATCCTCTGCATGCTGGAGCCGGACTTCGGCAGCTCGGTGGCGCTGCTCTTCCTCATGTTCGTCATGCTCTTCGCGGCGGGCGCGAAGCTGTCGTACCTGGTGGGCAGCGTGCTGGCGGCGATCCCCTTCGCGTGGACGGCCATCGCGTCGTCGGCGTACCGGATGACGCGCATCACCGCCTTCCTCGATCCCTGGGCCAACCGGAGAGGCAGCGGCTACCAGGTGGCGGAGTCGCTCATGTCGATCGGCTCGGGCGGCGTCACCGGCCTGGGCCTGGGGGACGGGCGGCAGAAGCTCTTCTTCCTCCCCGAGGCGCACACCGACTTCATCGTGTCGATCATCGGCGAGGAATTGGGCCTGCTGGGGATCGCCGCGCTGATCGCCCTGTACGGCCTCATCATCTGGCGGGGGATCCGCGCGTCGCTCCATGCCACCGAGGCCTTCGGCACCTACCTGGGCCTGGGCATCACCTCGCTGGTGGCCTTCCAGGCGATCACCAACATGGCGGTGGCGATGGGGCTGGTCCCCACCAAGGGGCTCACGCTGCCCTTCATCAGCTACGGGGGCAGCTCGCTCGTCGTCCTGATGGGCGCGGCGGGGCTGCTCTTGTCGATCAGCGCCACCGCCGAAGGTGGGAAGCGGCGCACCCGGGTGATGAAGGCGAGGCCCGAGCCGCTGCCGCCGGGCATCGGAGCGGCCGCGTGAGGGTGTTGATCGCCGGCGGCGGCACCGGTGGCCACCTCTTCCCGGGCATCGCGCTCGCGGAGGAGGTGGTGACGCGCCACCCGAAGAACGACGTCGTCTTCGTGGGGACCGATCGCGGCCTGGAGGCGCGGGTGGTGCCGGCGAACGGCTTCGTCTTCGAGGCGATTCGATCGCGGGGCCTCAAGGGGATGGGCCCGCTGCGGCTGTTGCTGGGCCTGTTGCTCCTTCCGCTCAGCTTCTTCGAGTCGTGGCGGATCCTGCGCAAGTACAGGCCGGACGTGGTGGTGGGCGTGGGCGGCTACTCGTCGGGGCCGGTGGTGCTGAGCGCGTGGCTGATGCGGATCCCCACCGCGCTGCAGGAGCAGAACGCGCTGCCCGGGCTGACCAACAAGGTGCTGGGGCGCTTCGTCAAGGCCGCCTTCGTCAGCTTCGACGACGCGAAGGCGTTCTTCTCGACCAGGCACACGCACCTGCTGGGCAACCCGATCCGCCGCGTGCTGCTGGAGAACTTCCTGCGCTCCCGCAAGCCACACGACAAGTTCACCGTGCTGATCTTCGGCGGATCGCTGGGCGCGCGCGGCCTCAACACCCGCGTCATCGACGCGCTCGGCTACCTCGAGGCCCTCAAAGCCGAGCTCAACCTGATCCACCAGACGGGGAAGAACGACCTCGAGACGGTGAAGAAGGGGTACGAGGAGAAGGGCTTCACCGCCGAGCTCCGCGAGTTCATCGACGACATGTCGGCGGCGTACCTGGGCGCGGATCTGGTGGTCTGCCGGGCAGGCGCCACCACCCTGGCCGAGCTCACCGTCTGCAAGAAGCCGTCGATCCTCGTCCCCTTTCCGCACGCCACCGACGATCACCAGGCGGTGAACGCGAAGGCGCTGGTGGACGCGGGCGCCGCGCTCATGTTCCGCGAGGAGGAGCTGACCGGGGAGAAGCTGGCCCTCGCGATCAGGGATCTCAAGGAGCACCCCGAGAAGCTCAAGAAGATGGAGAAGGCGGCGGGCCTGCTGGGACGCCCCGAGGCCGCGCGAGAGATCGCCGACGTGCTCCAGCAGCTCTGCCTCGAGAAGTGGGGTGCGCTGACCGGGCAGAAGCGCGACGGCGAGCCGCTGCGGCCCAAGCGTGAGGAGAAAGCGCCGTGAACATCGCTCCTGGGCCTCAGGGCAGCCGCTTCAAGACGCGCCACGCGGCGCGGGTGCACTTCGTCGGCATCGGCGGCATCGGCATGTCCGGCATCGCCGAGGTGCTCCTGAACCTCGGCTACCAGGTGTCCGGCTCGGATCTGAAGGAGTCGGACGTCACCAGGCGCCTCGTCTCCCTCAACGCGCGCATTGCCTACGGCCACCGCGAGGAGAACCTCACCGACGTGGACGTCGTCGTCGTCTCCTCGGCGGTGAAGAAGGACAACCCCGAGGTGGTGGCGGCCCGGCGGAAGAAGATCCCCGTCATCCCCCGCGCCGAGATGCTCGCCGAGCTGATGCGCCTCAAGTACGCGGTGGCGATCGCCGGGAGCCACGGGAAGACGACCACCACCTCCATGGTGGCCACCGTGCTGAACGCGGCGGGACTCGATCCCACGGCCGTGGTGGGCGGCAAGGTGAACGTGCTGGGCAGCAACGCCAAGCTGGGCAAGAGCGAGCTGATGGTGGTGGAGGCCGACGAGTCCGACGGCAGCTTCCTGCACCTGCACCCGTCGATCTCGGTGGTCACCAACATCGATCCCGAGCACCTGGATCACTACGAGACGCTCGACGCGCTGAAGGACGCCTTCGTCGAGTTCTGCAACCGCGTGCCCTTCTACGGGCTGAACGTGCTGTGCCTCGATCACCCCAACGTGCAGGCGCTGCTGCCGCGGCTCGAGAAGCGCTTCGTCACCTACGGCAGCAGCCACGCGGCGGACTACCGGCTGGAAGGGGTGACGCTGGACGGCTTCAGCACCCGCTTCAAGGCGTTCCGGCGCGACGAGAGCCTGGGCGACTTCACGGTGAAGATGGTGGGCGCGCACAACGCGATGAACGCGCTGGCGGTGATCGCGGTGGCGGAAGAGCTGCACGTGCCGCTCGACGTGGTGCGTACCGCGCTGGCGGACTTCGGCGGGGTGCAGCGGCGCTTCACGGTGAAGGGCGAGGCGCAGGGGATCACCGTGGTGGACGACTACGGCCACCACCCCGCGGAGGTGCGGGCCACCCTGGCCGGCGCGCGCAAGGCCTTCGGGCGGCGGCTGGTGGTGGCCTTCCAGCCGCACCGCTACACCCGCACGCACGATCTGTTCGAGGACTTCTGCAGCGCCTTCAACGACGCCGACGTGCTGTTCCTCACCGGCATCTACGCGGCGGGTGAGGACCCGATCGAAGGGGTGTCCTCCGAGCGGCTGGCCGAGGCGGTGCGGGCGCACGGTCACCCCGACGTGGCCCTGGTGCCGAAGCGGGTAGACCTGGTCGCGGCGATGTTGGGCAGGCTCCAGCCCGGCGACCTCGTGCTCACCCTGGGCGCCGGCGACATCACCAACACCGGGCCGGAGTTGCTCTCCGCCCTCTCTCCCTCGCCCCCCTCGGGGGAGAGGCCCGGGCAGAGGGGAAGATGATCGCCCTGCCGCCCGCGCTCACGCCCACCGAGGTGAAGCGGAACGAGCCGCTCGCCCCGTGGACGAGCGTGCGTGTGGGGGGCTCAGCCGAGGCGTTGATCCGCCCGGCGACTCCCGATGCCCTGGTGGGGACGCTGCGTTTCGCGCGGGAGACGAACACCTCCCTCACCCTCCTCGGCGGGGGCGCGAACACGCTGGTGGGCGATCTCGGCGTGCCGGGCTTCACGCTCAAGCTGGCGAGCGACTACTTCCCCGAACAAGTCGACCCCTCCACCGGTCTCATCACCCTCAACGCCGGCTCCGCCATCGCCCGGATCGTCACCGTGATGAAACAGCACGCGCTGGTGGGCGCGGAGTTCCTCGCCGGCATCCCCGGGACCCTGGGGGGCGCCACGGCGATGAACGCGGGCACCAAGCAGGGCGAGGCGATGACGGTGATCGACGCGGTCGAGCTCGCCACGCCCGACGGCCTGGGCTGGGTGACGGGCCTGTCGTACCGCTACCGCCACACTGAGCTGCCCGCTGGCGCCGTCGTCACGCGGGTGCGCTTCCGCCTGCGCAAGGGCGACGTCGTCGAGTCGGCGGCGAAGATGGAGGCCGATCTCTCCTACCGCAAGCGCACCCAGCCGCTGTCCCAGCCCAACTTCGGCAGCGTCTTCACCAACCCGCCGGGCCACTTCGCCGGCGCGCTGATCGAGCAGGTGAAGCTCAAAGGCCACCGCCTCGGCCAGGCGCAGATCTCCACCCTGCACGCCAACTGGATCGTCAACCTCGGGGGAGCCACCGCGCAGGACGTGACCTCGCTGATGGCGCTGGCGCAGGAGCGGGTGCGCGAGGCCACCGGCGTGGAGCTGGTGCCCGAGGTGAAGCGGGTGGGGAGGTTCCTCCCATGAGCTACAGCCACATTGTTGTAGCCAGAAATTTGCCCCACCTCCGAAGCGGCCTGACGATGGGGCAGTCGCGGCCATGATCCTCCGAACCAGGCGAAACCGACGCCGCCTCGACGTGGCGAAGAAGACCGGCGAGTTCAAGGCCGCGGCGCGGTCGCACGGCCCGGTGCTCCTCAAGGTGCTGCTCACCACGCTGGCCACCGTCGGCCTTGCCTGGGGGGCGTACGAGGGCTGGCGCTGGGCCCACACCTCGCCGCGCTTCGCGCTGACCGACGTCGTCTACCGCGGCACGGAGCGCGCCTCGGGGTCGGAGCTGTCGCGCCTCGCCGCCCTCACGCCCGGCCTCAACCTCTTCGCGCTGGACGTGGACGCCGCCGAGCGCGCGCTGGCCGCCCACCCGTGGGTGAAGTCGGTCAGGGTGATCCGCCGGTTGCCGTCGCGGCTCGAGATCGTCGTGGTGGAGCACTCGCCGATCGCCGTGCTGGCGCTGGGCGAGCTCTACCTGGTGGACGAGGACGGAGCGCCCTTCAAGCGGCTGTCCCCGCAGGACGGGCTGGATCTGCCGCTGGTGACGGGGATCGACCGCGAGCGCTTCGTGGGCGATCGACAGGCGGCGCTCTTCGAGCTGTCCCAGGGCATCGACGCGGCGGTGGCGTACGGCCGCTCCAGCGCGGCGAAGGGGCACCCCTTGAGCGAGGTGCACCTGGAAGACGGCGAGGTGACGGTGGTGACGGTGGACGGTGAGGAGATTCGATTCGGCGACGGCGCGCTGGCCGACAAGCTGGCGCGGCTGGCGCGGGTGAGGGCGGCGCTCGAGGACAAGCGCCTCTCGGCGGCGGTGATCCGCCTGGACGATCGCGTCCGCCCGTCGCGCGTGACTGTGCAGCTCTCCGCTCCGGGCCCCGAGAGGGGAACGGTCGCGGCTCATTGACGGCTCTCCGAGAGGGGACTGGGAGGAAGACACCATGGCAAGCAAGAAGGGCGGCGAGATCCTGGTCGGGCTCGACATCGGCACGACGAAGATCTGCGCGATCGTCGGAGAGCTCTCGGACGAAGGCATCGACATCATCGGCATCGGCAGCCACCCGTCGAAGGGGCTGCGCAAGGGCGTGGTGGTCAACATCGAGACCACCGTGCAGTCCATTCAGCGGGCGATCGACGAGGCCGAGGCCATGGCCGGCACGGAGATCACCCACGTGTACACCGGCATCGCCGGCGGCCACATCAAGTCCTTCGGCGGCCGGGGAGTGGTGGCGCTCAAGGACCGCGAGGTGAAGGAGGCCGACGTCGCCCGCGTGATCGAGCAGGCCAAGACGGTCAACATCCCCGTGGATCGCGAGGTGATCCACGTCCTCCCGCAGGAGTTCATCGTCGACGATCAGTCCGGCATCCGCGAGCCGCTGGGGATGACCGGCGCGCGCCTGGAGGCCAAGGTGCACATCGTCACCGGCGCGGTGGCCAGCGCGCAGAACATCATCAAGTGCGCCAACCGGGCGGGGCTCAACGTCGCCGACATCGTGCTGCAGCCGCTGGCCTCCAGCGAGGCGGTGCTGACCGAGGAGGAGAAGGAGCTGGGGGTGTGCCTGGTGGACATCGGCGGCGGCACCACCGACATCGCCATCTTCCAGAACGGCTCCATCGTGCACACCGCGGTGATCGCGCTGGGCGGCCACAACTTGACCAACGACATCGCAGTGGGCTTGCGCACGCCCACCGAGCACGCCGAGCGGATCAAGCAGAAGTACGGCTGCGCGCTGACCGCGATGGTGGACAAGCAGGAGATGATCGAGGTGCCGTCGGTGGGCGGCCGCGAGCCCCGGGTGATGGGGCGGCAGATCCTCTCGGAGATCCTCGAGCCGCGGGTGGAGGAGATCTTCCAGTTGGTCCACCACGAGGTGGAGCGCAACGGCTTCTCCGAGCTGCTCACCTCGGGCGTGGTGATCACCGGCGGCTCCACGCTGCTCCCGGGGATGACCGAGCTGGCCGAGGAGATCATGGGCGTGCCGGTGCGCCGGGGCGTGCCGCGCGGCATCGGCGGGCTGGTCGACGTGGTGAAGAGCCCCGTCTACGCCACCGGCGTGGGCCTGGTCGTCTACGGCGCCCGCCACCAGGACCGCAGCATGTTCCGCATCCGCGAAG
This sequence comes from Myxococcales bacterium, assembly GCA_020846875.1. Classification (GTDB taxonomy): domain Bacteria; phylum Myxococcota; class Myxococcia; order Myxococcales; family Myxococcaceae; genus JADLDB01. The sequence goes on from JADLDB010000165.1 coordinate 23,419, forward strand.
AGAACGTCTTCAAGAAGGTGAAGCGGCGCATGGGCGAGTGGCTGCAGGAAGTGTTCTGACCGCTACAGCCCCGTAGCTGAAAACTTGCCAGGCCCCGGACCCGGGCCAAGCTCCTGGAAATACCTGACGAAACGGACCCCACCATGAACGAGTTCGAGCAGAGCAAGCAGGTCGCGAAGATCCGCGTCGTCGGCGTCGGCGGCGCCGGGTGCAACGCCGTCAACACGATGATCTCCAGCGGGCTGGATCGGGTGGACTTCATCGCGCTCAACACGGACGTGCAGGCGCTGGCGGCCAACCAGGCCCAGACGCGCATGCAGATCGGCAAGGAGCTGACGCGCGGCCTGGGCGCGGGCGCCAACCCGGAGATGGGCCGGCAGGCGGCCACCGAGTCGCGCGACGACATCGCCCGGCTGCTGGAGGGCGCGGACATGGTGTTCGTCACCGCCGGCATGGGCGGCGGCACGGGCACGGGCGCGGCGCCGGTGATCGCCGACATCGCGCGCGAGCTGGGCGCGCTCACCGTGGGCGTCGTCACCAAGCCGTTCAACTTCGAAGGCAACCGCCGGCGCAAGGCGGCGGAGCAGGGCCTGCAGGAGCTCAAGGCCGCGGTGGACACGCTCATCCAGATCCCCAACCAGCGGCTGCTCACCCTGTCCACCGAGCCCCTGCCGCTGCTCGAGGCCTTCAAGAAGGCCGACGAGGTGCTGCTCAACGCGGTGCAGGGCATCTCTGATCTCATCCAGTACCATGGGTACATCAACGTCGACTTCGCCGACGTGAAGACGATCATGAGCGAGCAGGGCCTGGCGTTGATGGGCACCGGGCGCGCGTCGGGGGAGCTGCGGGCGCTCAAGGCGATGGAGCAGGCGATCAGCTCGCCGTTGCTCGAGGACGTGTCCATCGACGGGGCGCGGGGGCTGCTGATCAACATCACCGCGGGCCGGGACATCACCCTGCAGGAGATCAACGAGGCGATCTGCATCGCGCAGGAGGCCGCGGATCCGGAGGCGAACATCATCTTCGGCTCGCTGGTGGACGCCAACGCGCGTGACGAGGTGAAGATCACCGTGATCGCCACCGGCTTCGTGGCCCGCGAGACGCAGAAGCTCCGCTCGGCCGCCGATCTGCGCCCGCAGCAGCAGACCCTGCTGGCTCGCCCCACCACGCCGCTCGCCGCCGCGTCCACGCCCCTGGTGACGCCGGCCCCCGCCATGCCCGTGCAGGCGCTCACCACGCCGCCGCCGCGCGAGGAGGTCGCTTCCCTGGTGCCAGGCAAGTCGCCCGCGCGCACGCTGTCGGGAGAGCACCGGCTGCACGTCCCCGCGCCCCGCGCGGCCTCGCCTCGCGACTCGCTGGCCCTGGACGAGGATCAATACGACATTCCCACGTTCCTGCGCCGCCAGGGCCACACCGAGATGCCGTGACGAAGCAGCCGCGCTAAGACGCGCCAGGACGTTCCAACCCAGGGAGAGTCAGATGACGCGCTTGGCGCTGGCTTTGGTGGCGGTAGTCCTCTCGTCGTGCGGCGGGCCCGGCAGCATGAGTGGCACCGTGGCGGGCATCAAGCTGGACGTGAAGGACTCGATCTTCGCGCTGATCAAGAACCAGCAGGGCGAGACGGTGGGCATGTTCCTCGCCATGTCGGACAAGCCGGACGCGTGCGCGACGGTGAAGGCCAACCGCCAGCCGAAGAACCTCACCGCGACCCTCTTCTCCATGGTCCGCTACACCGACCTGGGCACCACGCTGGCGCCCGACGTGGGGGACTACACGGTGATCAACGCCCAGCCGCCGCGCGGAGGGAACTACGCCGGGGCGCTCTTCACGCACACCGACACCAACTGCACCTCCACCATCTCGCAGGCTGCGGCGACGGGCTCGAGCGGGCTCATCAAGCTCACCTCGCTCAAGGGCGAGGCCAACGGCTACGCGTCGGGCAGCTACGACATCACCTTCGGCGCGTCCGACAAGGTGACGGGCTCGTTCAACGCGAAGTTCTGCGACATCCAGCAACTGCCCACCAACCCCAACTGCGAGTAGCGCAGGGCGCGGCGTCGGCTGGGTCGTCCGCGCACAAGGACCTACGGCCTCGCGGCCGATGACGTACCGGGTGAAGGTGGCGCTGCCGTCCGGCGCCCACGCGTGAGTCGAGGCTACAGCGGCGTCACGCGCAGGTTGTCGAAGAAGAGCTGCGCCTCCCAGGACGAGAAGCCGAAGCGATCGTGGCCCTTGCCGGCGAGCGGGAAGGGATCGTCGAAGCTCATGAAGGGCTGGCCGTCGATGGACCAGGTGAGCACGCTGCCCCTGCGCTCGATGCGCCAGTGGTAGCTGCGGCCCTGCTCGACGCGGAAGGGGTTGGCCTCCACCCGCACCCGCGTGCCCGGGTTGTACACGCCCGAGGAGACGAGGTTGCCGCCGCGCTTCTGCGCTTCGGCGTTGAGGGCGGCCAGGGACGGCGCGTGCTCGTCCAGCCGCGCGATGATGCTGATGCTGTTGTTCCACCCGCCGTGGATCAGCACGTAGCCCGACGCGTGATCGCTGCCGTCGCCGAAGAGCTCCACCTTGATGTCACCTTCCGCAGACATGGACTTCACGTCGAACTCCACCGCCACGTCCTGTGGCAACGACGCCTGCAGCCACAGCGGGTTGTTCTTCACGCCCGGCGACAGGAGCCACCCGTCCACCGTCCGCCACAGGCCGCCTGAGCTCCAGTAGTGCTGCGCCACCGTCGAGGGATCCGAGTAGTCGTCGGTGAAGGGCAGGGTGACGGTCGTCTTCGGCGCGGGCCGCAGGAGGAAGAAGTGCACCAGCGGCAGGTTCACCAGCAGCACCACCGCGGCGATGACACCCAGGGACACGCGAGAGGGGCGCGCCGGGGAGGACCAGGGCGCGGGGGCGGACTCGTTGGCGGCCGGCCCCGGGACGGCGTCCGTCTCGATGGCGTCGTGCTTTTCCTTGCGCTTGAGCTGTCCCATTTCCAGGAGGAGCCCCTAGCACAAAAGGCCCGCGCCGAAAGCGTCAGTCCTTCGCGTCCTTCGCGTGGCCCGCGGTGTACTTCTTCCACCGCTTCTCCTGGTCGGCGGCCTCTTTCGCGCGCTTCTTCGCGATGAACTTCTCGTGCCGGCGCTTCTCGGCTTCCTCCGGCGAGGGCCGCACGAAGAGCTGGAAGACGACGCCGGCGATCGCGAAGCACCCGGCGATGGACAGGACGGCGATGGGGTTGCCCGCCAGCCAGCCCACCGGCGCGAGGAAGGGGTTGAGCGCCGCCATCAGTCCCAGCATCGCCACCCACGCGCCCACCCCGGCCGACAGCACCGCGCCGACGATGCGGTGCATCACCACGCCCAGCGCCCCGCCCACCATGAAGCCGGGCAGGAAGCCGAGCAGCCAGTCCGCCGTGCCAGCCAACTGCCCTCCCAGCAGGCCCACCGGGATGCCGAAGGCGAAGAAGACGACGAACGGTGGGTAGAGGAGCCCCAGCCCCAGCAGCCCCAGCGACGCCGCCAGGGTGATGGTCCGCGCCGAGGCCCCGAAGCCGAAGCGCTGCGCCACCACGCCTGCCCACACCGTGGCGATCACCGCGCCCAGGGGGCCCGCCACCAGGCGGAACAGGTTGCGTCCGCCGTACAAGAGCATCAGCGTGCCCACCACGATGGCGATGAGGCCGCCCCACACCGGGAGGAAACGGAACACGCCCACCCAGCCCAGCGGATCCAGGTGCCGGTACGGCTCGAAGGCTCGCTCGATCTGCTCCAAGAGCCGGAACGCCTTCCTTCAGTAGCGGATCGCCGCCAGCACCACCAACAACACGTACACGGCGGCCACCGCGGCGGCCATCACGTAGGGCTTGCCCATCACCTTCGTGCGCAGCAGCAGGTTCTGGGCCACGGCCTGCGGCGACTCATCCACCGGGCACTCGGGCGTGGACAGCTCGCCTGCGAGTTCCTTCGCCACCTGGGGATCGTCCTTGCCCACCTTCCCGGCCAGCACCTCGAGCGCCAGCTGGCGGGTCAGCACCACGTCGCCCCGGTTGAACGCCTCGTACGCAGGCTTCAGCACCGAGTGCGAGGACGCCTCTGCCTTCGATTTCTTCGGAGCCTTCGACATTGGAGCGGCGGGGGTTTACCCCATTTCGCCGGCGTGCGCGACGGCGCGGTCGGGCTATACCTTGCGTGCGTTCCACCGGAACGGCCGGGTGGTCCGCGCTGTTCCCGCTTCGACTCGACGAGCCTGCCCGTGCCCACTGCCTTTACCCGCCGAGCCCTGCTGACCGCCGCCCTGGGCACCCCGCTGGCCGCCCGCGCCTTCGGTGACGCGTCGCTGTTCGTCCCGGCCCTGGCCAGGCACGGGGGCCGCTGGGACGCCCGCGCCTCGGGCCTGCGCCGCCTGGCGTGGGAGCTGGAGAAGCGCACCAGCGTGGAGGTGCTCCTCGAGGCCCGGCCCATGCCGCTCGACAGCCCGCGCCTCTTCGAGCACCCCTTCCTCTACCTCTCGGCGGACGGCGAGCTGCCGCCCCTGTCTCCCGCGGAGGTGGAGAACCTGCGCCGCTACCTCACCTTCGGAGGCTTCCTCTTCGCCGACGCCAACGACGGCTCCGACGGGGCCGGCTTCGACGCCTCCTTCCGGCGCGAGCTGGCCCGCGTGTTGCCCCAGACGACGCTCACCGCGCTCCCCTCCAAGCACGTCGTCTTCAAGACCTTCTTCATGCTGGACAGCGCCCCCGGCCGCTTCTTGAACAAGCCGGTGCTGGAGGCCGCGCTCATCAACAAGCGCGCCGCCGTCATGTACTCGCAGAACGACGTGCTGGGGGCGCTCAACCGCGACGAGTCCGGCACCTGGGAGTTCGAGCCGTCGCCCGGCGGCTCTCGCCAGCGCGAGCTGGCCACCCGCCTGGCCCTCAACATCGCCATGTACGCGCTGTGCCTCGACTACAAGGACGACGCGGTGCACCTGCCGGTGATCATGAATCGCCGCCGCTAACCCATGGAGTCCTTCGACACCTGGAAGCTCGTCAGCCTCTCGCCGCTGCCCGCGGTGGCGCTGGTGTTGCTCGTCGCCGCGCTGGCCCTGGGGGTCGGCCTCGCCTGCTGGGGCGTGCGCAACGAGGCCTCGCGGCGGCGCCGCTGGGTGCTGTGGACGCTGCGCGTGGCGGCCGGGCTGTGCGCGCTCTTCTTCCTCCTCGAGCCGGGGATGCGGCGCCTGCAGGTGGCGCGGGTGAAGAACCGCGTGGCGGTGCTGGTGGATCGCTCGGCGTCCATGGGCTTTCCGGTGTCCCCGAAAGGGCTCACCCGCAGCGCGGCGGTGGCCCAGGCCCTCGAAGCCCTCGGCCCCCAGTTCGACGCGCTGAAGGATCGCTACGCCTTCGAGGTCTACGGCTTCGATCCCGAGCTGGGGCCGGTGAACGTCGACGCGCTGAAGAGCCAGCCGCCCACCGCGGGGAAGAGCGATCTCTTCGCCGCCCTGCGCGCCGTGCAGGCGGGCCAGAGCGCGGGCGGGCGGAAGCTGTCGGGGGTGATCCTCTTCTCCGACGGAGTGGACAACGTCGATCTCTCTGCGGGCCTGTCCGGCCGGCCGCGCGCGGTGCTGGAGAAGTTCGGCGTGCCGGTGTCCACGGTGGCGGTGGGGAAGGGCAGCCTCACCGATCTCGCCATCGCCACCGTGAAGGTGGACGACTTCGCCTTCGTGCGGAACTCGGTGAGCGCCGACGTGGAGATCCACGCCCGCGGCTTCAAGGGCCAGGCGGTGCAGGTGGTGCTGCGGCGGGAAGGGCAGGTGGTGGGCACCCAGAACGTCACCTTCGGTGAGGACGACGACACCCAGCCGGTGCGCTTCACCTTCACCCCCGACCAGACCGGGCGCTTCGTCTACACGGTGAGCGTGCCCGTCTTCCCCGACGAGGCGGTGGTGGAGAACAACGTGAAGAGCTTCGCGCTCAAGGTGATCCGCGATCGCGTGCGCGTCCTGCTGGTGGCCGGCCGCCCCACCTGGGACGAGCGCTTCCTGCGCGGGCTGCTCCGGCAGGACGCCAACGTCGAGCTGATCAGCTTCTACATCCTGCGCTCTTCGAACGAGGCGTCGGGCGCCCAGCAGGAGTCCCGCGAGCTCTCCCTCATCCCCTTCCCGAAGGACGAGATCTTCCAGAAGAAGATCAACACCTTCGATCTGATCTTCGTCTTGAACTTCGGGAACGAGGATCCGCAGACGTCGCTGAGCTACTTCCGCCACGACATCGAGTCCTATGTGACGAACGGCGGAGCGCTGGCCTACCTGGGCGGCGATCGCAGCTTCGGGGAGGCGCGCGGGGGCCTCAACCCGCTGGACGGGGTGCTGCCCGTCACCACCGCCGGCTCGGCCGAGCTGGAGGCGTTTCAGCCGCGCCTCACCGCTGACGGGCTGCGGCACCCGATCACCGCGCTGGGCACGGGCGGGCTGTCCACCGAGGCGGTGTGGGCGGGCCTGCCGAAGATCCCGGGGATGAACCTGGTGCGGCCGCGGCCGGGCGCCACGGTGCTGCTCGATCACCCCTTCTCCACGGTGGACGGGAAGAACGCGCCGCTGCTGGCGATCCAGGAGGTCGGCCGGGGCCGCACCCTCACGCTGGCCACCGACGCGGCCTGGTATTGGGCCTTCCCCTCGCACGCCCAAGGGGCGCCCACCCGCGCCTACGAGCGCTTCTGGAGCAACGCCATCCGCTGGCTGGTGCGCGATCCCGATCTCACCGCGCTGTCGGTGGCCGCCGATCCTCCCAGCGTCGAGCCGGGGCGGCCGGTGGCGGTGGTGGTGGGCGCGCGGACCCAGGACTACCAGCCGGCCCCGGGGGCCAGCATCTCCATCGAGCTCCTCTCCGCCGAGGACGGCCGCGTCGTGGGGCAGGCCACCGCCCTGGCGGGACCCGACGGCACCGCGCGCCTGGAGCTGCCCGCGCCCCCGCCCGGCGCCTACAAGGTGATCGGCCGCGCGACGAAGGACGGGAAGACCCTGGGCGAGAGCACCGACGCGGTGGCGGTGCGCGCGGTGGGCCCCGAGCTGTCCGACGCCCGCGTCAACGGCGCCTTGCTGTCCGAGATCGCGAAGGCCACCGGCGGCGCCTTCTTCGACACGCCGTCCTTCAGCCTGTCCGACGTGCCGCTGCTCGAGCCCCCGCTGGTGGAGGTGGGCCGCTCCCGCGATCAGCCGCTGTGGGATCGCTGGTACTGGCTCACCCTGCTGGTGCTGGTGGTGGGCGCGGAGTGGGCCGTGCGCCGTCGCTTCGGCTACATCTGACGCGCGATGCACCCGGCGCGAAGTCGTGAGATAGTCCCGCGCCATGAGCGAACAGGACGAGAATCAAGGCCCCCCGCAGGTCGAGATCCTCGACAAGGCGCCCCCCATCGATCCCGCGCTGCGCGAGAAGATCCTGGCCGATCCGAACGTGGCGAAGTTGGCCGCGGAGCTCGGCGTGCCGCTGGACGACTACGTCAACCAGATCGGCTACTTCATCAACAACCCCGACACCCAGCCCGCCCTGGCCATGGCCAGTGACGAGGACTTGAAGAAGCACCTCGGGGTGGAGGCGCCCACGTTCGCCCAGATCGAAGCCAACCTGAAGGCCAGCAACGACGCCTTCATGGCCGGCCAGGCGCCCAGCGGCTTCACCGCCCACAAGAAGAACACCGTCGAAATGCCCTCCACCGGCGGCAAGGCCGTGGAAGTCGACACGGAGAAGACCGATCCCAAGCTGCTGGACGCCGTCAAGAAGGGCCGCTTCCCCTCAAAGGGCTGATAGTACTGGGGAATTATTTCTCGCAACCTGAGAGTCCCCTCGGACGAAACTCCCTTACGTTTTTCCTCTCACACTTCAGGTGACGACATGGGCTTCCTCGGCAAGGTCTTCAAGGGCATCGGCAAAGTGGTCAAGAAGGTGGGCGACTTCGCGAAGAAGGCGGTGGCCTTCGGCGCGAAGATCATGAACGGCCCGCTGGGGACGATCCTGAGCTTCATTCCCATCACCGCGCCGTTCGCGCGCGCCGCGACGCTGGCCCTCAACGTGGCCAACGGGGCGCTCAACGGCGGCGGCCTCAAGGGCATCGTCAGCGGGCTCGTCAGCGGCCTTGGAGGGATGGGCGGCGTCCTGGGCAAGGCCGGCTCGTTGCTCAGCGGCGCCGGGTTGAGCACGGTGGGCGGGCTCCTCAGCAAGGCCAGCTCCAGCGGCGTGATGGACATCGTGTCGGGGCTGATGGGACCGCGGAAGGGCGACCAGAGCCCGGTGGCGCAGGCCGAGACCTTCAACCTGTCGCAGCTCTCGGCGTTCCGCATGGCGGAGCTGTTCCGCGCGCAGCAGGCCGCGGCCTGACGCTGGCACCCAGTCACTGACTGACAGCACCAGCCCGGACGAGCGCTTCTGCTCGCCCGGGCTTTCGTTTTTCGCGCTCACCCTCGCTGCGCGGCGCCGTGCTACACCTTGGCGTCGCGTGCAGCGTCGAAGCGTCCACTTGATCGTCAAAGGCCTGGTGCAGGGCGTGTGCTACCGCGCCACCGCGCAGGATGAGGCGCGCGCGCTGGGCCTCGCCGGCTGGGTGCGCAACCTGCCCAACGGCGACGTGGAGGCGCGGGCCCAGGGCGACGGTCCGAAGGTGGACGCCTTCATCACCTGGTGCCGCAGAGGCCCCGACGAGGCGCGCGTGGAGGCGGTGCGGGTGGACGACGTGCCTGTGGAGGACGGGCTGGCGGACTTCCGGGTGGCGCGATGAGCTTCGGAGGGCCGCTCTTGCTCGCCCCGCTGGCCTCGCTGCTGGGCATACGCCCGGGAATGAACGTGTCGGTGCTCAACGCCCCCGCCGGCTTTCTGGAAGCGCTGTTGCCGCTGCCTGAAGGCGCCGCGCTGGTGGACACCTCGAAGACGGGGCTCGACGTGCAGGTGCTCTTCACCGCGAAGAAGACGGAGCTGATCGAGAAGCTCACCCAGCTCACGCGCGGCATGGCCGTGCACGGGGCCCTGTGGATCTGCTTTCCCCCCGCGTCCGACAACCAGCAGGCTCCCACCGAAGACTTCGTGCGCTACGCCGCCCTGGAGATGGGCCTCGAGGACACCCGGAAGGTGCTGCTCGATCCCGCCTGGGTGGGCCTCAAGCTGCAGTGGCGGCCGCGCGCCCCCCGGGCAGAGAAGCCCCAGCTGCAGGCCTGATCCGGAAATGAGGCGGGAATCCTTTACTTTCCGGGGCATTCCGTGATTCGCTTCTGACTGTAAACGGATTTCAGACGGGGCTCTTTCTGAACGGACCTGGGTTTCAGGCCGGCATCCAGCGCTCGCTGGAGAGAGCAAGGTCGACCGGCGTGCTGGAGTGACGCCGGGGGCAGCTTCACTCGTGCAGGGGGTCGCGTGGCATCACGCGCCGTCACAGGACAGCGTACGCCGTCGGTGAGCGCACCTCCCTGCGTCTTCGCACAGTCGTCTCCTGGGTGGTCGCTGGCGTCCCGTCCGCCGGGCGCCCCGGGGAGCGTGGTGCAGGTGGGTTTCATTCATGAGCAGTGTTCTCGTCATCAACGCCGCTGGTCGCGAGACCCGCGTGGCGCTGGTCGAAAACGGTCACATCGCTGAGTTCTATCTCGAGCGAAAAAAAGACAAGGGCATCGTCGGCAACATCTACAAGGGCCGCGTCACGCGCGTGCTCCCTGGCATGCAGGCCGCCTTCGTCGACATCGGCCAGGACAAGGCGGCCTTCCTCTACGTGGGCGACGTGCTGTTCGACCCCGAGGTCACCCGTCACCAGTTCGACCTGACCGAAGGCGAGTCGGACGACGAGGTGTCGGAGGTGCCAGAAGAGGAGGAGGGCGCTCAAGCCCAGGGCGAAGAGCAGCCCGCAGGGGAAGCAGGGGAAGCAGGGGAGGCGGCGCCGCAGCCCACGGCGCCTGACGCCGGCGTCGCGTCCGAGGCTCCGGTGGAGAGCGCGCTGCCGGTCCCCGACGCACCCGCGGTGACGGCGCCGGCGCCGGCCGCCGAGCCGCCCGCTGCAGTCGCGGAAGCATCGAGCGTCGTCGCTGCGTCCGAGGTGGTCGCCACCGCCGTGGCAGAAGCCACCCAGCCGACCGGGGGTGAAGTGGTGACCGCCGCGGTCGCCGAAGCCAGCGCCGCGCCCACCGGGGCCGAGGTGGTGACGGCCGCGGTGACGGGGGAAATCCCCGCTGTGGCCGATCGCGTCGACGCGCCGCGCACCCAGGCTCCGCGGGAGCTGCGCTTCAAGGAGCAGCGCGACGGCCGTGACCGCCACCGCGACCGCGACCGGAAGAAGGAGCCGCCCCGCAAGCAGCAGCGGATCGAGGAGTTGCTCAAGGTCGGCCAGGAGGTCCTGGTCCAGGTCTCCAAGGATCCGATCGGCACCAAGGGCGCGCGCGTCACCTCCCACATCTCGATCCCCGGCCGGCACCTGGTGTTCATGCCCACCGTCGATCACGTGGGCATCAGCCGCCGCATCTCCAACGAGAAGGAGCGGCGCCGCCTGCGGGAGATCGTCGATGGCCTGCGCCCGCCCGGGACCGGCTTCATCGTGCGCACGGTGGCTGAGAACGTGCCAAAGGAGAAGCTGGAGGCGGACATCCGCTTCCTCATCGAGGTGTGGAACGAGACGGTGCGCAAGTCGGGCAAGGGAGGCAACCGCCCGGGCCTGATGCACCCCGACCTCGACCTCATCTTGCGCGCCACCCGCGACCTGTTCGCCCAGGACGTCGAGCAGTTGATCATCGACGACCGCGACGAGTGGGAACGGGTGCAGGGCTTCGTCGCCGCGCAGGACACCGCGCTCAAGGACCGGGTGGTGCTGCACGAAGGGGAGGAGCCGATCTTCGACGCCTACGGCATCGAAGAGGAAATCAAGCGCGCCACCGCCCGCAAGGTGTGGCTCAAGTCGGGCGGGTACCTGATCGTCGACCAGGCCGAGGCGCTCACCGCTATCGACGTGAACTCCGGCCGCTACGTGGGCAAGAAGAACCTCGAAGACACGATCGTGAAGATCAACGTCGAGGCGGCGAAAGAGATCGTCTACCAGCTCCGCCTGCGGAACATCGGCGGCATCATCATCTGCGACTTCATTGACATGGAGAAGCAGCAGAACCGCGACAAGGTGTTCAAGGCGCTGCACGAGGCGCTGGGCCGCGACAAGGCCAAGACGAACGTGCTGCGGATCAGCGAGCTGGGCCTCATCGAGATGACCCGCAAGCGCGTGCGCGAGTCCATCGGCCGCGTGCTGCACGAGGACTGCGGGTACTGCTCCGGCCAGGGCTACGTGAAGACGGCCACCACGGTGACCTACGAGATCTTCCGCGAGCTGCGCCGCAACGGGCCCGCCTTCAAGGATCCGACGCTGGTGGTCCAGTGCCAGACCGAGGTGGCCAACGTGCTGCAGGGCGAGGAGCGGGAAGAGCTCCGGCACCTGATGGATCGCTACAACAAGACCATCCAGGTGCGGGCCCGCAACGACTTCCACCGCGAGCAGTACGAGATCTACGCGCGGCCGGTGTCCGGCGTGGAGATCAAGGTGGCCTCCACCCAGGTGGAGTACGACCAGAACTCCTACTCGGGGGCCCGCAAGCCGGGCAGCAACGAGGCGCGCTTCGAGCGGGAGCGGGGCGGTGATCGCGAACGGGGCGGTGATCGGGAGCGCGACCGGGATCGGGACAGAGACCGCGAGCGCGGCGGGAGCGACAGGGATCGCGAGCGCGGCGGCCGCGACAGGGACCGCGATCGCAACCGGGGTCGGGATCGCAGCCGCGGACAGGGCGGACAGGGCGGACAGGGCGGGCAGGGACAGGGCGGCGGCAACCAGAACCGGCCGCGGCCCTCGGCGCCTCCCCAGAGCTCCGAAGGTGTCCCGGGCACGGGCGAGCGGGGGCCTTGAGCCATGAGCGGGGCGGTCGACCGACGGCAGGAGACCCGGCGCACCATCAACCACGAGTTCTCCTCGGTGGATCAGTTCATCCACGAGTACGTCACCAACATCAGCCGCAGCGGCGTCTTCATCCGCAGTGATGATCCGCTGCCCGTCGGCACGCTGGTCAACCTGCGCTTCACGGTGATCCTCGACGAGCTGGAGACGATCGAGGGGATCGGCGAGGTGGTGCGCGTCGTCCCCGAAGGGCCCACCGAGGCGAAGGGCATGGGCGTGGTGTTCACCCAACTGAACCAGGTGTCGAAGGAGCTGATCGAGCGCATCCTCGTGCGCCGGTGAGCGTTCGATGGCCGAGCAGGCGACCAGCCGTCCGAAGTCGCGCACCGGTGAGCGCGTGGGCCGGGTGGCCCAGCGGGTGCTGCAGCTCTGGCGGTTGATCGTCGCGGTCATCCTGGGCTACCGGGGTGAGGCGCTGGCCCTGCGCGCCGGCAACCTGACCTTCATCACCATCACTTCGCTGGTGCCCTTCGTGGCGGTGATCCTCTCGCTGCTCCACGCGCTCAAGGCCAACGAGATCGATCCGCTGCTCCTGCGGCTGTTCGAGGACGTGCTGTCTCCGGGAGGGCGCGCCCAGTCCGAGGCCACCATTCGCAAGTTTGTCGCGGCGGCGTCGAGCCGCACGGCCGGGGGCCTGTCCTTCGCGGTGGTGCTGTTGTCGGCGGGGCTGCTGTTGCGCCACCTCGACGCCTCGCTCAACGACGTCTGGGCGGTGCGCCGGAAGCGGCCGATCCTGGTCAGCATCGGCCTGTACGCCGGGGTGCTGTTGGTGGGCCCGCTCTTGATCGCTCTGGCGCTGGTGGGCAGCGACGGCGCCAAGCGCCTGGTGATGCTGGCGAACCTGCCGTACTCGGCGCAGGCCTTCGTGGTGGCCTCGGCGCTGGCCGCGGCGGTCGTCTTCACGCTCTTGTACAAGTTCGCCCCTCACGCGCCCGTGCCGGTGAGCTCGGCCATCGTCGGCGGAGTGGTGGCGGGCGCGGCGTGGGAAGGGGCGCGGCACCTCTACAGCGCGGTGGCCGGGCTCTTCTTCAGCGCCAACCCGTTGTACGGCTCGCTGGGGGTGGCGCCCCTCTTCCTGATGTGGATCTACGTCGGGTGGTACATCATCCTCTCGGGCGCGCGGCTGGCCTACGCGGTCGAGCACGCGGACTTCCACGACGAGTTCCGGGAAATCCTCTCGCACCCGCGCAGCCAGGAGCTGATCGCTACCCGCATCGCCGAGCTGGTCACCCGCGCCGCGCTCGCCGGAGAGCCGGGGCCCACCTCGAAGCTGCTCGCCGCCACCTTGAAGCTGCCGGAGCAGCGGATCATCGAGATCATCCTCGAGCTGCTCCAGGAAGGGCTCCTGGTGGCCGGCAAGAAAGGGGAGCTGTCCCCGGCGAAGGATCCGGCGGCGCTCACCCTCGCCGACATCTCCGCGGCGGTAGGGGGCACCGCAAGGCTGCTCAAGCGCGAGAAGTCCGCGCGCACGTCCCTCTTCGAAGCCGCGTCCTCCTTCTTTACCTCGGCAGACGAGACAACCGTGGAGAAACTCAAGGGAATTTCCTGGGTGCAGCTCGCGAAGGGCGGCGCGACCGGAGCAGAAAAACCGTAGCTTTCTTGCAGGGTTGAGGTTTTCCCGCGTACACTCTCGAAAAGAACAGTGATTCTGGACCGTTGGTCAGTCCTGCGCGGTCGCATGGGGGCATGACATGCTCAAGTCGGATCTGGTGAACGTGCTGGTGGCGAAGAAGGGTGTGACGCAGAAGCAGGCGGAAGCCGCGGTCGAGATCATCTTCGGGGCGATGAAGGAAGCGCTGGTGCGAGGCGAGAACATCGAGATCCGCGGGCTGGGCGCCTTCCACGTGAAGCACTACGGCGCCTACCAGGGCCGCAACCCGAAGACGGGCGAGCCGATCGCGGTACGCGCCAAGCGGGGCCTGTTGTTCCGCGCCGGCAAGGAGCTCAAGGACCGCGTCAACCGCCCCGGTCCCGACGGCGCCGTGCCTCCGCTGCCCACCACCTGACGCCAGGCTGTCCTCCGCAGGGCGCCGACCCGGGCACGAAATTGTGCCCCGCGGGAGGGCCTCTGTACGATGGGGCATGAGCTCGTTTCACGACGAAGACCCGGCATCGGGGGGTATTTCTTCCACCGCGTGGCACCCGCCGCCGCCCCCGCAGATCGCCGTGCCCAAGGTGGAGGTGACGCAGGAGCTGTTGAAGGCCCTGCCCAAAACCGATCTCCACTGTCACCTCGACGGCTCGATGAGGCTCAAGACGATCCTCGAGCTGGCCGAGCAGCAGAAGGTGAAGCTGCCGGCGGGCACGGAGGACGGCCTGGCGAAGGCGATCCACATGGGCGAGGTGTGCAACAGCCTCGAGGACTACCTGGTCGCCTTCGATGTCACCTGCTCGGTGCTGCAGACGGAAGAGGCGCTGTACCGGGCGGCCTACGAGCTGGCGATCGACGCCGCGGCGGAGAACGTGAAGTACATCGAGGTGCGCTACGCGCCGGTGCTGCACCAGCAGCACGGGCTCAAGCTGACCACCATCGTCGACTCGGTGCTGGAGGGCCTGCGCACCGCCAAGCACGAGACGCGGATCAAGTACGGCGTCATCCTCTGCGGGATCCGCCACATGGATCCACAGACCAGCGTGCGGCTGGCCGAGCTGTGCGTGGCGTACAAGAACCGGGGCGTGGTGGGCTTCGACCTGGCCGGCGCGGAAGCCAACTTCCCCGCCAAGGAGCACCGGCAGGCCTTCCAGTTGATCCTCAAGAACAACGTCAACTGCACCGCGCACGCGGGCGAGGCGTACGGGCCGGAGTCGATCAGCCAGGCGCTGCACTACCTGGGCGCCCACCGGATCGGCCACGGGGTGCGGCTGCGGGAGGACGGCGACCTGCTCAACTACGTGAACGATCACCGCATCCCCATCGAGTGCTGCCCGTCGTCCAACGTGCAGACCGGCGCGGTGAGCGAGATGAAGGCCCACCCGCTGAAGTTCTACTTCGACTACGGCCTGCGGGTGACCATCAACACCGACAACCGGCTGATCACCAACACCACGGTGACCAACGAGTACCTGATCGCCTACCAGCAGCTCCGCCTCTCGCTGGAGGACATCACCACCGTGATGGTGTCGGGCTTCAAGAGCGCCTTCCTGCCGTTCCGCGAGAAGCAGGATCTGCTGCGCGCGGTGAACCACGAGATCGAAGAGACCCTGAAGGCCTTCGAGCGGCGCGCGCTGACGCCGGTGAAGCAGACGGGCTGAAGTCAGCGCGACGTCAGAGGGGTGCGGGCGGAGGGGGGGGCGGCGGCTGGTCGCCCCCCGGTGGCGGTTGCGTCTGGTAGCCCGGCGGCAAGGGCGCGGTGTCGTACGGGGCGCCCGGCTGGGGCGCGAAGTAGACGCTGCAGTGGTTCACCTCGAGCTCGTTCCAGGCGCCGCCGGCGTCGATGAAGGAGATGCAGCCGAGCAGCGGCGGGACGAAGAGGCACAGCAGCAGATCGGCCACGATGTAGCCGGTCGCGGGCGACAGCCGGGGCCAGCACGACTGGGGCGCGTAGCCGGGGTAGTTCAAGGAGATCTGCGGCGCGCGCTCCTTGCTCACCATCACCGTCACCGGGGTGGTGCCGATCGGCACGCCGTTGACCGCCACCGTGGCGCCGGGAGGCGTGGAGTAGATCATGTACGGCTCGGTGCGCGACGCGGTGATGGTCGCGCAGCCGGACGCGAGGAGCGACAGGCACAGGCTGGACGTCAGGGTGAGGCGCACGTGAGAAACCTCCGGGGCGCGCTGACTCTTGCGAAGGCGGGCGCGCCGGTCCACCAGGAAGAGCGCGTCCTTGTCCGTCCCCATCGGGCAACGCTCGATCACCGCGGAGCGGGCTCTTCGACCAGCCCAGCTTGGCGCCGAAGCGCCGCGCCGGCTCCGGCGCCGAGGATCAACATCAACGCCAGCGACGACTCCGGGTGGAAGAGGGGATCGTGCAGCAGGGCCAGCAGGAAGAAGAGCGCCACCGCCGCCACGCCCAGGGCGCCCGCCGGGAGCGCCGCCAGGCTGCGGCGCGCCAGGACGAAGAGCCACGCCAGCAGCAGCAACGCGGCAGGCACTCCGGCCTCCGCGGCGATGGTGACCAGTTGGTTGTGCGCCTTGCCCGGGTGCTCCTTCGCCTGCGCGGGCGCGTCCTCGGGCGTGAAGAGGCCGGGGCGGAAGCGGTCGAGGCCGAGGCCGGTGAGGGGGTGCTGGCGGATCGCCTCGACGCCGGCGGCGGTGATGGCTCCGCGCGCGCCGCTGCCCTCGGACGAGAGGGACGAGGCGAAGCGCAGCCTGAGCGAAGGCACGGCCGCCACCAGCAGCAGCGCCGCGGCCAGCAGCCCGAGGGATCCCAGCGCCGCCCGCCGCCGATTCTCCGCCGCGCACACCCAGGCCACGGCCACCGCGCCCACCGTCGCCGCCAGGGCCGCGCGGGCGTGAGGGAACCAGCCGACACCTACCAGGCCCACCGCCGTCGCCGCCGCGAAGAGGCGCCACCTCGGCACGCGTCGCGCCACCGCCACCGCCCCCGCGGTGCACGCCGCCGCGGTGACGTTGGCGAACTTGAGGCGGTGGAGCAGCAGCCCTCCGGCCATGAAGCGATCGTCGCGGCCAGGGACGGCTTCGTACACCCGGTGGAAGCCCAGCTTCGTCCACGACAGCGCGGCGAAGGTGTCCTGCCCCGGCCACAGCCCGAAGTGCTGGAGCGCAGCGAAGGCGACGGAGACGAAGAGCATGACGGCGGCGGCGACGCCGATTCGCTCCAGGGACTGGGAGCTCACCCTCGAGACGGCGAAGGCCGCGGCCGGCACCAGGAGCCAGTCGGACAGGCGCGCGAGGCCCGTGGCCGAAGGAAGGTGGCCTCCCAGGAGCGGCGCCGCCAGGGCCACCGCGAGGAAGGCCGCCAGGAGCGCCCACGCGCGGAGCCCCTCCCGACGGACCGGCCAGGCCAGCACCACCCCCGCCAGCGCCGTCGTCCAGGCCCCCACCGTAGCGATCAGCTCGTGCACCTGCACGCCCACCGCCCAGAGGCCGAGGGTCCACGGCAGGAAGGTGAGGGCCCGCGTTCGCATCAGGTGGGCAGCGGCGTTTCGCGTCGCGTCATAGGCGCTTTCGCCCGGAGAGTCGAAGCGCGCGTGAGGGCTGTGCTAGAGCGCCGATCAGGTTGGGCGGACCGAGTGACGTCGGTGAGTTGCGAGCAGACCAAGGCGCGACGAGGGAAGCTGCTGGTGGGCAACTGACCGAGGAGCAACGACGGGATGCGACGCAAATCGCCGATGTCACGACGGGAGCTAACCTGTTCGGCGCTCTAG
>JADLDB010000166.1 GCA_020846875.1 Myxococcales bacterium
GAGTGGGAGGCGGCACGGGCGGAGGCGGCGGAGTGGGAGGCGGAACGGGCGGCGGCGGAGTGGGAGGCGGCACGGGCGGAGGCGGCGGAGTGGGAGGCGGAACGGGCGGCGGCGGAGTGGGAGGCGGAACGGGCGGCGGCGGCGGTGACCTGGACGCAGGCACGGGCGACGGCGGCATCATCGGCCCAAGCCAGGTCACCCTCACCATCTCAGCCGATGGCGGAACGACGGGACAGATCATGTGGCTGGACGGCAACGTCGCCTGCGCTGGGCCGGGGCCCTGCACTCTGCTCGTCGACGCGGGCACGGAGCTCACGCTGCGTGGAGTCCCCGGGAGGTTCGGCGTGCTGACGGGCTTCACCGGTTGTGCCCAACCCGCGCACGGGCTCTGCCAGCTCACCGTGAGCGGGAGCCCGACCATCGTCGCGACGTTCGATCGCCCCAACCTGGCCTTCGTCACGTCGAATGCCTTCCCGGTGGGCAGCTTCGGCCTGGATGGCGGCGACGCGATCAACGTCGCCAACTCAATCTGCGCGGAGCACGCGGCGGACGCGGGTCTCCCTGGGAACTTCATCGCCTTCCTCGCGCGGCAGTCTCCCAACCGCAACCCGTTTTCGGTGCTCGCGACCGCTCGTGGGTGGATCCGCGTCGACGGGAAGCCCGCCTTCGACGTCCTGAACGACAGGACGGCCGACGACCTCCTCTACCCGGTCGTCCTGACGGAAGGAGGCACCGCCGTGGGTTCTGCTGAAATCGCCACCGGGCTCAACGACGACGGCACGATCGGAAACACCTGCGGGAACTTCACCGCCAGCGGCCAGCTCTCGATTGGGCAGGTCGCATGGGGCGGCGACCACTGGTACGCCGTCTATTCCGGCGGGGCCTGCGTTGTGATCAACTACCACCTGGCCTGCTTCGGCACCGATCGCTACGTCCCGGTTCAGGTCGACCGGAGTATTTCTACCAACCTCGTCTTCGTTACGTCCTCGGCCTGGCGCGTGGACGGTGGAGTGGCCGCAGCGGACGCCCGCTGTGCGGCCGAAGGCGCGGCCTTGACTCAATCCGACGCGGGGACATTCGTCGCCTTTCTCTCCTCTTCGTCGGAGGAGGCCTTCGATCGGCTGGGGACCTCGCCTCGGCCCTGGGCACGCACAGACGGCGTCATCGTCATCCCGGACCCCACCGAGTTTCGAGACCGGACCACTTCCCTCGACGCGCCCTTCAGCAACCTGGAGAACACGTACTTCTGGGTGGGTTCCACCTCAGAGAGTTGCAGCGATTGGTCCAACAGCTCCGGTGCCGTCCCCCGGCGCGGGCGGGCCTTCGACACGACCTCCGAGTGGTACAGCTTCATCAGCGGCCCCAACGTGCCGTGCTCGAATCTCGCGACGCGCCTCGCCTGCTTTCAGCTGTGATCGTCCACCGCGTCAGCTTCCCCGGCCCCTTCCGTCGTTGACACACCCGGCGGCATTCCGTACAAGCCCGCCCGCTTCGCCCAGGTGGCGGAATTGGTAGACGCGCTAGATTCAGGGTCTAGTACTGGCAACAGTGTGGAGGTTCGAGTCCTCTCCTGGGCATGGGGAACCGGTGGAAACGCCGGTTCCCCTTCGTGTTTTCGGGGCCCTCTCGTCATGCGCACCGCCGCCCTGCTCTTCCTCGTGTCGCTGTCTGCGTGTCCCACCGTCAGCGACGATTTACCCGGGTACCTCTGCCAGGTCACCGTGGAGGAGCTCCAGGACGGCTGCGCGCCTGGCCGCACCACCGGTGACGGCGGCGTGCAGTGGCTGGGCGTGCGGGAAGACGGTGGCCTCGCCTTCACGGTTGCCGACCAGGTGAAGTACGGGCCCACGCGCAGCGGCGAGGTGCTGATCGGCGTCTCCCGCGATCAGGTGCCCCCGCTCGACGGAGGCATCGTCCAGCTCGGCCCCGAGGCCGCCTGCCGCGGGCTCCTCGGCGGGTGGATCGCGCTGGACGGCGGGCTGCAGCTCAACCAGCAGTGGCCCGGCCTCGACGTGTGCCCCGGCGCGCCGGTGTACGCCCCGCAGACCTCGTGCGTGGCCGTGCGCCAACTGATCTTCACGCCCATCCGGGAGTGCCCGCAGCGCTGCGTGGTGCTGACCGGCGACGGGGCCACCTGCGACTGCTAGAGCGCCGATCAGGTTGGCGGACCGAGTGACGTCGGTGAGCTGCGAGCAGACCAAGGCGCGACGAGGGAAGAAGCTGCTGGTGGGCAGCTGACCGAGGAGCACCGACGGGATGCGACGCAAAATCGCCGATGTCACGACGGGAGCCAACCTGTTCGGCGCTCTAGCGGTGCTTCATGATGATCACGCCTGGGCGCTTCTTCTTCGCCGTGCTGCCGCCCTTGAGCTGCTTCTTGATCTTCAGGTACTCGCCATTCTTGGGGTCGCGCCGCAACGCCTCGTCGATCAGCTTCATGCCGCGATCGACGTTGGCCCACGTCTCCGCGTAGTGCCTGGCCAGCGCCACCTTCTCCTCGGCGCTGATCTCGTTCAAGAAGAACAGCCGCTCCAGCGCCTGCATCGCGTCGGCCTTCTGCTTGCGCACGTCGTAGATCCGCCACAGCCGTGAGAGGGCCGGCGCGAAGTTGGGATCGGTCTTGAGCGCCGCCTCGAAGTCGAGCACCGCCTGCGCCTGGTTCTGCTGCTCCTCCATCGCGCGGCCCCGCACGTACAGCGCCCGCGCCCACCTGGGCTGCTCGGCCAGCACCTGATCCACCAGCAGGAGCGCCTCCCCGCTCTCGCCCTGGAGCAGCTTCGTCTCTGCCAGGAGCGCCTGCAGCTCGGGATCCTTCGGCCGCTCGCTGCTCACCTGCTGCAACAGCGCCGCGGCGTCGTCCTGACGGCCCAGCTCGTTCAAGACCCGCGCCCGCAGGGCCACCACCGGCACCGTCTTCGCGTCGTCGCCGGCCAGCATGTCCAGATCCTGCAGCGCCAGCTCCGCCTGGGCGTTGGCGAAGAAGTACTTCGCCCGCAGGACGCGCGCGCTGACGAGAGCCGCGTTCTCCTGAAGCAGCCGATCCATCAGCTTCGCCGCGAGCAGCTCGTCGCCCCGCGCCAGCAGCACCTCGGCCTCCACCACCTTCGCCTCGGGATCATCGGGGCTGCGGCTCTGGATCACCGCCAGCGTCTTGAAGGCCTCGTCGATGCGGCCGGCGTGCGCCAACAGGCGCGTCAGATCGCGCACCTCGGGATCGGTGAGCAGCTCCAGATCCCTCAGGGCCAGCAGCTCGGTGATCGCGCTGTTCACCTGGTTCATCTTGAGGAACAGATCCGCCCGAGCGCGCTTGAGGCTGGGATCCTGACCGCCCACCTGCTCGGCCTGCTTGAGCGTCAGCGCCGCGCCCGTTTCGTTGCCCGCCGCCCGGTAGGCCTCGGCCAGGTTGAGGTACAGGCTGATGTCGTCGGGCTGCAGCGAGATGGCCTGCTTGAAGAGCGGCACCGCCTTCTCAGGGCGCCCCTTCGCCACCTCGGCGCGCCCTTCGGCCAACAGCGAGCTGGCCGACTGGACCTTCGCGCGTTGCTCAGTCTTCTGCGGCTCCTCGCACCCGAGGACGGCCAGCAGGAGCCCCACCTGAAGTGCGCGCATCGGGCCCCACGGTAGCGATGTTAGAGTGGCTCGTCGATGGACCCGTTCGTCCGCCGCCTCGTGGAGCGCCTCTTCGAGCCCGGCCACCCCCTGTCCCGCAACCGGCACTTCCACACCTTCGAGAACGCCGAGGGGAAGCGGGCCCTGCGGATCCGCCGCCGGCTGGAGGCGCTCCAGGAGGCGATCGACGACTGCCGCGCCGCCGGGAAGCTGCCCCGGGTGAAGCGATCCACGGACGAGGACGGCCTGGTGACGGTCGAACTCCGGCTCGAAGGTACCCAGGGCACGCGCACCACGTACCTCGAGGGCGACGAGTTCGAGCTGCTCCTGCGGCTCCCCGGCGTTCGCGAGGCGCTCGACGGCTCAGAAGCGATCTGACACCGGCTGGGCCGGGCGGGACACCGGCGGCGGCGTCATCACCATCTCGGGCAGCTCCGGCGTGGGCGGCTGCATCGCCGCCAGCAAGAGCGTGCGCACCGCGCTGGCCAGATCGCTGCCCACCACCGCCGCACCACCGGGTGCGTTGCGCAGGGCCACCGGCACCAGCTCACTGGTGATCAGCCCTCCCGAGGCGTTGCGCGCGGCGATCACCAGGGGCAGGCGCAGCTCGAAGGCACAGAAGCGCGCCAGCTTCAGCACCGCGTCGTTGTCCTCCATCACCAGCGCGCCCAGCGCCGTGGCCAGGAAGGGCCGCCACAGGGGCCGCGCCGCCTCCGCCGCCGGGACCATCACGAAGTCCACCTTGAGCACCTCGGAGACGTCCAGCCGGCCGATGGTGCCGAAGCTCGATCGCAGGCACGCCGGATCGCTCGAGGACAGCACCAGCCCCGGCTGCGTCCGCGCGAACCACCGGGCGGCGTTGGCGCCTCCCCCGCACACCACGATCTTCGCCACCAGCGCGTTGCGGGCCGGCTTGCCGCGCATCAGCCGGGCGCGCAGGGCGTGGACCTCCGCGGCGCCGAGCAGCGGCCCCTCGTTGGTGGCCGTGCCCTGGTGCCGCTGAATGACGCCCTTCTGCAGGAGCGTCGTCACCGCCCCGAGGATGTCCAGATCCGGCGCGTCGGCCAGATCGAGCACCTCGGACAGGCGGCGCGGCTGGGAGAGGACGCGGAGGAGCTCCTTCGTCACCGGGTGCGGATCGACGGGCAGCGCGCCGTCCGGCACCAACGCCAGCACCTGACCAGCAGGAGGCAGCGCGCCCATCAGCCGCCCTCGCTCGTCCGACTGCCGCATCCCCTCCAGCAGCGCGTCCTCCATGGTGCGCTCGATGCGCGCCCGCCCGGGCGGAGGGCCCGGCATGAAGGCGAAGCTGCCTTCCCGCCAGCCGATCAGCCGGAACATCGCCTTCTCGCCGTCCACGTCGCCCGCGCGCGCGTTCACCGGCTTGCCCGACGCGATGTGCAGCTCGCCCCGCTGCTGCCCGTAGGACAGGGTCAGCTTCCCGGTGCGCTTGTTCATCGCCAGGATCTGCAGCAGATCCGCCAGCGGCAGCTGGGACAGGCTGCCTTCGATCTCCCGCGCGTCGCCCCGCAGCTCCTTCGCCGCCTCGCTGCGCCGGCACAGGTGATCGATGCGGGACAACACCTCGTCCAGGTTGAAGGGCTTCTGCAGCACGCCCTCGCGGAAGCGCCGCAGGCGATCGGCGTCTCTGGACGAGGTCGTCACCACCACCGGAATGTCCTCGGTGCGCGGGTTCGTCTGGAGGATGGAGACGAAGTTCCTCGCCTCGATCAGCGTGCAGGCCTCGTCGAAGAGGATCACGTCGGGGTGCCGCAGCACCGCCACCTCGAGCGCCTTGGAGCCGTCGGGGGCGTACTGCACCTGGTAGCCCTTGGTTCGCAGCGCGCGCGTCAGGCTTCGCGCGGCGGCGAGATCGGGATCGGCGAGGAGGACTTTGCGCGCCTGGGACATGGGATCAGTACGGCTGGAGGTCGTATTCGGCCTGCAGCTTGGAGACGAGCCCCTCCACCAGCGTGGGATCGCTGGTGTGGAAGCCCCAGGTGGCGCCGCGCCCGCGCCGCTGCAAGAGCGCGTAGGCCGAGCCGTCGCCCAGCCAGATCAAGAACTCGTGGCGGTTGAGCCGCTCGTCTCCTTCGAGGAAGACGGGGGTGAGCGCGTGGTGCTCGGAGAGATCGGCGCGGCGGCCGATGGCGTACACCCGGGGCGCGAAGTCCGGCGGGGCGTGCTCCAGCGCGCGGACGATGGGCAGCTCCGACTTCACCACCGGCCCGCCGAGGTAGACGAGGCCGCGGGCCATCGGCTCTCGCAACAGGTCGCGCGCCACCTCGGTCTGCAGTTCATCAAACAACACGTCGGCCACTTTGCCGCGGCGCGACGGTTCCCCCGGCGTCTCCGGCAGCTTCGGGGACTTGGAGCTCCCCAGCAGCAGCTCCAGCTCGTCCCAGAAAGGCAACGGCTCCAGGCGCAGGTGGGCGTGCAGCGATCCCCGCCGCTCCTCCATGCGCTGCCGGCAGCACACCAGCAGCTCGTCGAAGTCATCGCCGTCGCGGGGGAAGGTGGCGGCGCCCCCGGTGAGGCCAAACGGCACCTTCGCCTCCAGCGCGCGCGCGTCGGGCTCGTCGTGCACCGCGGCCAGCGCCCGGCGCAGGAACATCAGGCCGCCGAAGAAGTCCGTCTCCGGGAGCAGGACGTGGAACTCCTGCTCCGTGGCTCGCGCCACCACGTCGGAGTCGCGGATGATCTGCGAGATCACGCGCAGGACGATCTGCTGCGCCTGGCGAACGCTGTCGTGTCCCACCCGCGCGCGGATCTGCGGCAGGTTGTCCAGCGAGAAGGTGAGCAGCGAGAAGGCGCGGCCGTAGCGGCGGGCCTTGTAGATCTCCTTGGTGGCGTAGTCGGTGAAGTACGACAGCGTGTAGGCGCCGGTGTCCCGATCCCGCAGCCCCTGTCGCTGCAACTGCACGAAGCGCAGCGCCGTCTTGAGCGCCGCCGCGCCAAACTGCCCCAGCACGCGCAGGGGTGAGGTCAGCGCCTCGGCGAACTCACCTGACAGGCTGTCCCCCAGCTGCACCAGGCCCTGCAGATCGCCCGCCTCCGTCACCAGGGGCACCAGCAGCGCGTTGCCCGCGCGCCACGGCTGGCCCTGGACCAGCGAGGGATCGACCAGCTCCGGCAGGACGCCGCGATCGATGAGGCCCCGCCACGCCCGCAGCCGCAGGCCGACGCGCTCCCCCGACACCCACAGGGCCGCCGACTGGGCGCCGCAGAAGTCGCAGAGCTCGACCAGGATCTTCTCCTGGAGCGCTTCGATCTCCGAGATCGCCACCAGGTGGAGGCACCGCTGCTCGAGGGTCACGGCAGCACCCCCTCGAAGACGAAGGCCACCGGGCCCCGCAGCCACACCTGGGAGCGATCGGCGGCCACCTTGATCTCCAGCACCCCGCCCGGCAGCTCCACCGGCACCCAGGCGTCGAACGGCGCCCGGCCCGCCAGCGCCGCAGCGGTGACGGCGGCGCACGCCCCTGTCCCGCACGCCAGGGTCAACCCGACGCCCCGCTCCCACACGGTCACCCGCAGGCCTCCGTCGCGGCGCGGCTCGACGAACTCCACGTTGGTGCGCTCGGGGAAGGACGGGTGGCGCTCGAGGCCGGGGCCCAGCCGCGCGGCTTCCGACGGCGGAGTGTCCAGCAGCACCAGGTGCGGGTTGCCCATGCTGACCGCCGTGCCGGTGAGGCCCTCGATCGCCTTTTGAAGGAAGGGCCCTCCCCCGGGGAGGATGGGGGACTCCAGGCGGGCCGGCCCCATCGCCACGGTGACGGCGTGCACCCTGCCGTCGCGCCAGTCGATGTCGCAGCGCAACAGCCCGGCTCCGGTGGCGACGTCCAGCGTCCTCGGCTGGCTGCCCTGCCGCTCGGCCACGTGCTTCACCACGCAGCGCAGGCCGTTGCCACACATCTGGGCGATGGAGCCGTCGGCGTTGTGCACCACCATGCGGCCCGCCGCGCCCGGCTCGGGGAGGATGGTGAGGACCCCGTCTGCCCCGAGGCCGAAGTGGCGATCACACAGGCGGCGCGTCGTCTCGGCGTCGAGGTCGCGCCCGGACGCGCGGCGATCGAGCACGACGAAGTCGTTGCCCAGCCCGTGGTACTTGAAGAACGGCTCCAAGACGCGGCCCTTCTAGCCGGAAGCGGCACGTCCAGCGAGGGCGCTTCCGGACAAAAGACGAGGGGCGCCACCGTGCGGTGACACCCCTCTTTGGAGCGCCGGCGATCGTCAGAAGGAGATTCCGCCGTCCACGTCGATCGTCTGGCCGGTGAAGTAGTCGCACTCCACGATGAACTTCACCGCCTGCCAGATGTCCTCGGGCTGGCCGATGCGGCCGACGGGGATCTTGTCCACGAAGGCGGCCAGCGCCTTCTGGTTCATCCCCGCCGTCATCGGCGTCTCGATCATCCCCGGGGCCACCGCGCCGACGCGCACGCCGAAGGAAGCGAACTCGCGCGCCCAGGTGACGGTGTTGGCCGCCAGCGCCGCCTTGGCCGACACGTAGTTGGACTGCCCCCGGTTCCCGTGCCGGGCGATCGACGACATGTTGACGATCACCCCGGGGCGCTGCTCGGCGGCGACCATCTTCGCCGCCACCTCGCGCACCATCAGCGTGGCGCCGGTGAGGTTGACGTTGATCACCGCCAGGAACTGCTCGGTGGACATCTTCACCACCTGGCCGGTGGCCTTGTCCTTCTTCACCAACAGCCCGTCGCGCAGGATACCCGCGTTGTTGATGAGCCCGTTGAGGCCCTTCATCTGAGCGGCGGCCCAGTCGACGAAGGACACCACGTCGGCCTCGTTGGAGACGTCCAGCTTGCGCCGGTGAATGCCCTTCGGCAGCGCCTCCAGCGCGGCCTCGTTCACGTCGCCCACCGTCACCTGCGCGCCGGCCTCCAACAGCCGCTTCGCGAAGTGCGCGCCCATGCCCTGGGCGCCGCCGGTGACGATCATCTTCATGTCCTTCAGTTGCATGTCCTCTCCTTCATCCAGGTGATCAGCGTGGGGTAGAGCTTCTGCGAGGCCTTGCTGCCGACGACGGCCCCGACGTGACCCCCGGGGACGTTGACGACCTGCGTGTTGCCTGCTCCCACGGCGGAATTCAAGGCGACCGCGGCGTTGGGCGGGCAGATGGTGTCCTTCTCGGCGGCGATGGTGAGGACCGGGCAGGTGATCTGCCTCAACTCGACGCGCTTGCCGGCGACCCAGTGCTTGCCCTGCACCAGCAGGTTCCGCTGGTACAGCTCGTCGATGTAGGTGGTGTACGCGGCCGCGGGGAAGGCGACGTTGTCGTTGGCCCAGTGATCGAGCGCCTCGAAGGACGCGCGGAAGGCCGGATCGAACCACTTGTCCAGCACCCCGACCCACTTGGCGGCGTTCTGGGTGGGCCGGAGCAGCATGAAGCCGGCCTGCATCTGGTGCGGCGCAACATTGCCAGCCTCGGCGATCGCCTCCGCGTCGAACCAGCGGGGATCGGTCATGTGGCCCAGCATGCCGGCGTGGCTGAAGTCCACCGGCCCGAGCAGGTTGACGAAGCCGGCGTAGTGCTGCGGGTACAGCGCGGCGTGGACGGAGGAGAGAGTCGCGCCCATGCAGTAGCCCAGGACGGTGACGCGGCGCTTCCCCGTCTCGCGCCTCACCCGGCGGATCATCCGCTCGAGGCGGGCCACGGCCTCCTGCCAGGTGAAGTAGCGATCGTGCGCCTCGGGGGCGCCCCAGTCGAGGCACCAGGTGTCGAGGCCGGCGCCGACGAAGGACTCGGCCACCGAGCTGCCCTTGCGCAGATCGAGCACGTACCAGCGGTTGATCATCGACGGCACGAGCAGCACGGGGGCCGCGTCGGCGGGCGTGGCGTTCCCTGCGGGGAGAAAGCGGTAGAGGCTGGCCGGGCCGTCTTCCAGCACGGTCGAGCGCGGGGTGGGCATGAGGGACGCGGGCGCTTGCAGCACGAAAAGGACTCCTCGGCGGGGTGGAAGACGCCGGCCGCGACCGCCGGTGAGGCAGCCGCGGCGAGCAGGTGAGTGGACTTCCTCGGGGGAAACCCGCGGGCCTTCAGCGGGCGTAGAAGTCCATCGCCTTCTTGCTGTTCTCCAGCGACAGCTTGCGGAAGTCGGCCGCCAGCTCGTTGACGTAGTTGAAGCCCGTCTTGGCGAACTCCGTCATCTCGTCGAGCTGGTTGTTGCCGAACTCGATCCACTTCGCGTGGGCCTTCGCGGCCTCGTCGTACAGCTGGCCCAGGCGGGCGCCCTGATCCTCGACGGCCTTCTTCCAGTACTCCATGCCCGGAACGGCCTGCTGCACCTGCGAAGCCACGGTCTTGGTCTCAGCCATTGTCTTTCCTCTTTCTGCGAGAGCATTCCGGGCGTCCAGTCGTCCGGAGCGGGCGCAATGTACGCAGCCGCAGCGCAGCGTCAAGCGGAATTTGGTGCAGCGCACAACGACCGGTGTCATTTCCGGCGCTTGCCCAGCGATCTCTTCAGCTCGTCCAGCTCGCGGCGCAGCACGTCGACGTCGGACGGGGGCGGAGCCGGGGGAGCGGGCGCCAGCGCAGGCTGGGGCCACCCGCCGTAGCCCTGCCCTCCCGCCATGAAGGAGGCCAGCTGCGCGAAGGGGTTGAAGGGCATGAGCGTCTGGCTGGTCTTCTTCGCCTGCAGGTAGAGTTCCAGCGCGCCCTGGACGTAGCGGCCGAGGAAGTCGGCCAGCACGTCGTCTCCGAGGCGAATCAGCTGGTGGAGCAGAGGCGCGGGCAGGAGCGTGTCGGCGCCCCGGCCCTCGATGATGATCTGCGTCAGCGTGGGCTGGGTGAGATCGGCGCCGCTCTTCGCATCCACCACCTTCACCTCCGCCCCGTCGCGGATCCGCTGGGTCAGATCCTCGAGGGTGATGTAGCGGCTGGACTCGGTGTCGTAGAGGCGGCGGTTTCCGTATTTCTTCACGAGCATGGCAGCACCCTCTCACGTTGCCTTGTGCGCCGCAACAACAAGGCTTGACGGGCGCGCCGGCTTCGCGCATAAGCGGCCCCGGCGTTTCGCGGGTGCACAATCGCGCCTGGTGCGGGTGGATTTCGGCGGAGCGGCGGCGTATGGGCACCTTTCTTCGGAGGTCTTCTCGGTGCGCTGTCTGAGTCTGTTCGCCTGTGCCGCCCTGGCGGGGTGCCCCGGGCCCTCCGTCGATTGTCGGGTGGGGGCCGACTGCGCCAGCGGCGTGTGCCGAAGCGACGGAACCTGCGCGCCGGTCGACGCGGGCGTGGGTGGAAGCGGTGGCGGCGAGACCGGCGGAGGAACGGGTGGCGGGGGCTCCTCCGGCGGCGGGATGGGAGGCGGCTCGGGCGACGGGGGCACTCCCGACGGCGGTACGGACGCTGGCATGCCCGTCGGCTGCCAGCCCAACCGCGACGGCGTGGTGCAGCGCAGCGAAATCTTCCTGCAGCCCGGGCTGCGCGCCACCTTCCTCACCAGCGGCGCCGCGACCTTCGACACCGCGGGCACCGCGCAGGCGGACGGCGGGCGCTTCTGGGACTTCTCCACGGCGCTCTCGGGCGATGCGTCGAGGCTGGTGGAGACGCGCTCGGTGCAGGGCACCTGGTTCGAGGCCGAGTACCCCGACGCCGGCTACTACACCGAGCTCGGCCAGGGCACGGAGCTGCTGGCCGTCTTCGGCGCCACCCCCGACGGCCTCTACCTGCAGGGCGTGGTGAGCACCACCGACGATCTCTTCTCCACCCGCGTGCGCTACTCGCCGTGGGTGAAGGTGCTGCAGTTCCCCCTGCGATCCGGCGACACCTGGTCCACCACCACCAGCGTCAGCGGCCGGTTCAACGGCGTCGTCCTCGGCATCCAGAGCGAGACGTACGCCTCGCAGGTGGACCGCGTGGGCGACGCGAAGACGCCGTACGCCACCTTTGGCTCGCTGCGGGTGCGAACGGTGATGAACCGGACGATCAACTTCGTGCCCACGCTCACCCTGCGCACCTTCACCTGGGTGACCGAGTGCTTCGGCTCCATCGCCACCGCACAGTCGCAGGACAACGAGACCTCCACCGAGTTCACCGACGTGAAGGAAGTGCGGAGGCTGTCCCCGTGATCCGCGCGCTCGCCCACGCCTCCCTGTTCCTGGCGCTGGCGGGCTGCCTGTCGTTCCACAACGGCCCCATGCCGGGCGAGCCGGACAAGGCCACCTTCACCCAGGTGGAGGGCACCCGGGTGCGCTACCTGGACGTGGGCCAGGGTCCGCCGGTGGTGCTGCTGCACGGCTTCGCCTCGTCCATCGAGAACTGGGCGCTCGTCATCCCTGAGCTCTCCAAGACTCACCGGGTGATCGCGCTCGACCTGCGCGGCTTCGGCTGGACCGATCGGCCGGTCGCCGACTACTCGCCTGCGGCCCAGGCGGCGATGGTGAAGGCGCTGCTGGACGAGCGCGGCGTGGGGCCGGCGGCGATCGTCGCCCACTCCTGGGGCTCGTCGGTGGCCCTGGCCTTCGCGCTGGCACACCCGGACCGCGTGACGAAGGTGGCCCTGTACGACGCCTGGGTCTACGAGGATCAGCTGCCGTCGATGTTCCACCTCTCCCGCGCCAAGGGGCTGGGCGAGGTGTTGTTCGCCCTCTTCTATTCTCAGCGCGCGGACGAGCGGATCACCCAGGGCTTCTACGATCCCTCCGTCGTCACCCAGCAGCTCGTCGACGACGTGGAGGTCGCCTTCGCGCGGCCCGGCACGAAGGCGGCGGCGCTGGCCACGGTGCGAGGCATGGACTTCACCGAGGTAGAGGCGAAGTACTCCTCCATCAAGGCCCCCACCCTGCTCCTCTTCGGCCGCGAGGACGTGGTGACACCGCCTTCGATCGGCGAGCGGCTGGTGCGGCAATTGCCCAACGCGAAGCTGATCGTCTACCCGCGCTGCGGCCACTTCCCCATGCTGGAGGCGGCCCCCGAGTCCACCCGCGAGCTGCTCCGCTTCCTGGAGGCGCCGTGAAGCGCCTCCTCGCCGCGCTGGCCTTCGCGCTCGCAGCAAACGCCTCCGCCAGCGGCCTGGCCGATCACGGCGAGGATCTGTTCAAGCGCGAAGAGACGACGGTGAAGCTGACCGGCTTCTTCCGGGTCCGCGGCGACTGGCTTCACAACCTCGATCTGGATCGCGGCACCACCCCGTCGGGCCGGCCGCTGTACCCCGTACCGCTGGGCGATCCGACCGCGCAGGACCTGTTCGTCGCCGACATGCGGCTGCGCACGGATCTGGCCATCTACGCGCCGTTCGCGGCCGCGGCGGTGAAGGTGCGCGCCGACCTGGTCGACGACCTGGTGCTGGGATCCACGCCGGCGCTCTCACCCGGCACGGGCACTGCGCCCACGCCAGCCGCGTCCCCCGGGCAGGTGCCCAACACGCTGCTGCGGATCAAGCGCGCCTACGGCGAGGTGCTGACGCCGATCGGCTACTTCGCCGCGGGCCGCATGGGGAACCTGTGGGGCCTGGGCATGTACGCCAACGGCGGCGACTGCCTGGACTGCAACCTCGGCGATCAGGCGGATCGCCTCGCCTTCGTCACCGCCATCGCCGGGCACCTGTGGGCCTTCGCCTACGACTTCAGCTCGGTGGCGCCCACCCAGTTGCGCAAGGACTCGCAGCGATCCCTGGTGTTCGATCCGTCCTCCAACGTCTCGTCCTTCACCTTCGCGCTGATGAACATCAAGGATCCGCTGGCCCGCGAGCGGCGGCGCAAGGCGGGCCGCTGGACCTTCGAGTACGGCGCCTACCTCTCCTACCGCTGGCAGAAGAACGACATCCCCGAGGCGTACCTGGTGGTGGCCCAGCCGCGGGCGTTGACGCCCTCCTCGGTGATGGAGCGCGGCTTCCGCGCGGGCGTGGTGGACGGCTGGTTCCGCCTGCAGACGCCGCTGTTCCGGCTGGAGGCCGAGGCCGCCTTCGTGCTGGCCGAGTCAGCCCAGGCCTCGCTCATCCCCGGGGCGCTGCTGCGCGATCCGGTGCAGGCCTTCCAGGCGGGCGCGGCGGTGGAGCTGCAGTTCGGCACCGAGGCAGACTTCTTCACCGGCGGCGTCAACACCGGCCTCGCCAGCGGCGATCCCGCGCCCGGCTTCGGCGCCTTCCCTCCGTCGGGCAGCACGCCGACTCCCGGTGAGCTCGACGCGCCCCAGGTGGATGTGCCGCGCGACGTGCGGGTGGACAACTTCCGCTTCCACCCCGACTACCGGATCGATCGCATCCTCTTCGCGGAGATCATCGGCACCGTCACCGACGCCTTCTACGTGAAGCCCTGGGCCCGGGCGCGACTGCTGCAATTCACCAGCTCACAGCTAGGCCTCAAGGTGGACGGGACGCTGACCCGCGCGCTGTTCGCGTCCTCGACGCCGGGCAACGACGCGTCCCTGGGGGTGGAGCTGCACGCCGCGCTCTCGTGGGACAGCAAGGACGGCTTCGACGTGCTGGCCGAGTACGCGGTCCTCTTTCCCCTGGCTGGCCTGGACAACCCGGCGCAGGGACTCTCCGCCCAGCCGGCACAACTGGGCCGCGTTCGCCTGGCCTGGAGGTTCTGACTCGTGAGGACGTTCCCGCTCATCGCCCTCGCTCTCTTCGCCGCGTGCGGCCCCAACCGCACGCACCCGGACCGGGACGCCTACCAGCCCGCCGAGGTGGTGCCGCTGGAGTGCGTGCCCAACCTGGACGGGGTGATCGAAGCCACCGAGCTCAAGACGGCCTTCGGCGTCCCTGTCTCCTACCTGGTGAACCCCGCGGGGGGCACGCGGCCGGTGGACGTGGTGGGGGCGGTGAACCCGCAGGGCCAGCTCGTGTGGGACTACGCGGTGGACTACGCCGATGATCAGGTGGCGAAGCTCCAGGCCGCGGCGCCGGCCGGCAAGTGGTGGGCGTCGTCCTTCCCCGCGGCGCAGTTCACCACCCCGCTCGATCTCGGCGGGCGCATCGACGGCGTGTACTCCAACGACGGCTCCAACCTGCTGCTGCTGGGCTACGCGTCCAGCGTGGAGAGCCCGCCCGAAGGAAAGACGCTGGTCATCTACACCCAGCCGGTGGCGATCTTCCGCTTCCCGCTGCAGGCCCCGAAGGAGTGGATCAGCGTGGGCGAGGTGCGCAACGCCACCGTGCGAGGCCTGCCCTTCGCCGGGCGCGACACCTACACCATCAAGGTGGACGCCGCGGGGATCATGGAGCTGCCGGACCTCTCCTTCACCCAGGCGCTGCGGGTGCGCACCACCACCCTCATCGAGCCGTCGGTGGGCGCCTCCATCGTCCGCCGGCAGGTGGGCTGGGTGTTCGAGTGCTTCGGCGAAGTGGCCCGGGCCACCGCCCCTGACAACGAGATGAACGACGACTTCACCACCGCCGCCGAGCTTCGTCGGCTCGGCCTCTGATTGAGAAACCAACGACGAGAAGGAGCACGACAATGGACCTTTGGGATTCGTGGAAGAAGGGCTTCGACGCCTGGGAGAACCGCACCGCCGCGCTCATGGAGCAGGTGCTGAAGAGCGAGTCGGTGTTGATGCCGATGGGGGCGCTCCTGACCGCGACGATGAAGGCGAAGGCCGCGTCCGACAAGGCGATCGCCGAGACCTGGGAGCGCATGGGCCTGCCCACGCGCCGTGATCAGGAGCGCACGCTGCACGCGCTCAACCAGATCCAGAGCCGGCTCATCGATCTGGAGGAGAAGCTGGACGCGCTGGAGAAGAACCGGAACTGAGTCGACCGAGGGGACGCCCCTCACCGCAGCGGAGTCGCACATGGACATCACCCCCTACCTCGAGCTCAAGCCCGCCCCGCGCTCCGTCTTCGACAGCCTGGCGGAGCGTTCCACCCGCGTCCGCTTCATGCTCCCCACACCCGACGGAGACTGGAAGGCCGTCACCTGGGGCGCGTACGCGAAGATGATCAAGCACGCGGCGCTCTTCCTCGCCTCGGCGGGCCTCAAGTCCGGCGATCGCGCGGCGATCTTCGCGCCCAACGCGGTGGAGTGGATCAGCGCGGCGATGGCGATCGAGTCGGCCGGCGGGGTGCTGGTGCCGATCTACCCAGCCAACACCGCGCCGCAGGCGGCCTACGTCGTCTCCCACTCGGATACGAAGATCCTCTTCGTGGACACGCCGGCGCTGCTCTCGCGCGTCTTCGAAGCGTGGGGCGACTACGCGCAGGTGAGCACCATCGTGACGCTCTCGCAGCTGGAGGCGGGGCCGATCATCGAGGCCCTGCGCGCGAAGGGCGTGACGGTGCCGCCGGTGGCCGAGGTGGAGCGCAAGCTGGTCACCTGGAGCAAGGTGCAGTCCCTCGGCGCCGCGCGCGACCAGGAGGCCCCGCAGGAGTTTGGGCGCCTGCTCGACTCGGTGTCGCTCGATCAGGTCGCGCAGATGCTCTACACCAGCGGCACCTCGGGCAACCCCAAGGGAGTGCCCCTCACCCACCGCAACGTCGGCATCAACGGGCAGGACTGGCTCAAGTGCAACGCGCCGCTGCTCGAGGAGAACGACGTCGATCTGATGTGGCTGCCGATGAGCCACATCTTCGGCTTCGGCGAGGCGTGCCTGGGCAACACCTTCGGGTGGACCACCTACATGACCGATCCGGTCAACGTGATGAAGCTGCTCCCCGTGGTGCGGCCCACCGTGTTCATGAGCGTTCCCGTGCTGTGGGAAAAGCTGGCCATGGCGGCGGCCACCGAGGCGGATCCGGCGAAGCGGCGCGCGAAGCTCGCCGAGGGCACGGGTGGCAACCTGCGCTTCTGCCTGTCCGGCGGCGCGGGCCTCAAGCGCGAAGTGAAGGACCTGTTCCACCAGAACGGCCAGCTGATCGTCGAGGGGTACGGCCTGACGGAGTGCTCGCCGACGCTCACCTTGAACCGCCCCGACGCCTTCCGGTTCGACTCGGTGGGCAAGGTGCTGCCGTCGGTGCAGGTGAAGCTGGCGGAGGACGGGGAGATCCTCGCGAAGGGGCCCAACGTCTTCTCCGGGTACCACAAGGATCCTTCCGCCACGAAGGAGGCCTTCACCGACGACGGCTGGTTCAAGACCGGCGACGTGGGTCGCTTCACCGACGACGGCTTCCTGCAGATCATCGATCGCAAGAAGGACATCCTGGTCACCGCGGGTGGAAAGAACGTGCCGCCAGCGAACATCGAGCTCCGCTTCCGGGACGATCCCCTCATCGCCCACGTGGTGGTGTACGGCGACGCGAAGCGCTACCTGGTCGCGGGTGTGTGGCTCAACGACGCCGCGGTGGCGGCGCACCTGAAGCAGCAGGGGGTGAATGACTCCGGGAAGGCCGAGGCGACCAAGGCGCTGATCCAGAAGCGGCTCGACGAGGTCAACGCGCAGTTGGCCAGCTTCGAGTCGTTGAAGAAGTTCGTGATCATCGACACGCCGCTGACCGTGGAGGGCGGGCTCTTGACCAGCACCCTCAAGGTCCGGCGCAAGCAGGTGTACCAGGCCTTCGGCAAGAAGTTCGAGGAGCTCTACGAATGAAGCGGATCACCAACCTGCTGGGCCTTCTCACCCGGCCGAAGCCCCAGGTGGGCCTGACGCCCGCCGACGAGGTCTTCGCCGAGAACAAGTGGCGGCTCTTGCGCTACCGCGCGCGCCCCGAAGGGTTGGCCTTCCACACCCCGATCCTCCTGGTGCCGTCGCTGATCAACCGGCACTACGTGCTGGATCTGATGCCCGGGAAGTCCTTCGCCGAGTACCTGGTGGCGCAGGGCTTCGACGTCTTCTGCATCGACTGGGGCACCCCCGGGGACGAAGACCGCTTCGTCACCTTCGACGACGTGGTGGACGGCTACCTGGGCCGCGCGATCCGCCAGGCCGCCAGGCACGCGCCGGGCGAGCAGGTGCACCTGCTGGGCTACTGCATGGGTGGATCGCTCGCCGCCATCCACGCGGCGGTGCACCCGGATCGGCTCGCCAGCTTCGTCGCCCTCGCCGCGCCCGTCCGCTTCAAGGACGACGGCCTCCTGTCGCGGTGGACCAACACCAGGGGCTTCGACGTGGACGTGCTGGTGAGCGCCGCGGGCAACGTGCCCTGGCAGTTGATGCAGTCGGCGTTTCACCTGCTGCGGCCGACCCTCACCCTGTCCAAGGCGGTGATGCTGATCGACCGGGCGTGGAACGACGAGTTCCTCGACGGCTTCCTCGCCCTCGAGACGTGGGGCAACGACAACGTGTCCCTGCCGGGGGAGTTCTACCGGACGTACATCCGCGCGCTGTACCAGGACGACGGGCTGGTCTCCGGGCGCTTCGCGCTGCGCGGACGGAAGGTGGACTTGAAGAACCTCACCTGCCCCACGCTGGCCGTCACCTTCGAGCACGACTCCATCGTCCCGGCCGCCAGCGCCGCGGTGCTGCTCGAGGTCGCCGGCGCGAAGGTAAAGCAGCACCTCCACCTGCCGGGCGGACACGTCGGCGCGGTGGTGTCGAAGCACGCCGCCAAGACGCTGTGGCCGCAGCTCACGGCCTTCTTCGTGCAGCACGAGGTGCGGGCGAAGGCCGGCACTCCGGCGCCCGCCAAGGCGACCGAGAAGCCCGCGGCGAAGAAGGTGAAGCGGCCAGTGCCCAGGGAGGGCCGGGCGCGCAGCTGACACTCAATCGTCGGACGGGCCGTCGTACACGCCGTCCCAGGTGTCGGCTGGCCCCCGCACCGCGTAGTGCTGGCAGCGCCTCACGTACCGCGCGACCACCATGTCCTTTGGCCGCGCTTCGGCCAGCGCCTTGAAGCCCGCCAGCGCGTCGGTGAAGCGGCGCTCACGCCACGCGATCAGCGCCTTCTCGAAGTCCATCAGCCAGCCGGCCTCCGTCTTCGAGTCCTCCTCGCGGCCGATCAGCTCGAAGATCTTCACCGGGGCAGAGGCCCGCCCCAGCCGCAGCAGATCGACCTGCCGGAAGCGGAAGCCTTCCCCCGCCTCCACCACCACCTCCTCGCCCACCAGGATCGCCGCGCCGTAGCGCTTGGCCAGCGCCTCCAGCCGGAAGGCCGTCGCCACCGGCTCGCCCATCACCGTGTAGTTGATCCGGTGGATGGTGCCCATCTCCCCCACCACCGTGGGGCCCGTCTCGATGCCCGCGCGCATGAAGAGGCTGCGGCCCAGCGCCTTCTCCCAGGCCTCCCGCTTCGCCTCGAACTTGTCGCGCATCTCGAGCGCCGCCTCACACGCCACCGCGGCCTGGGTGGGCAGCTCCACCGGCGCGCCCCAGAAGCACATCAACCCGTCGCCCAGGTACTTGTCGACGTGGCCGGCGCTGTCGACGATCACCGGCGTCATCTCGGTCAGGTACTCGCGCAGCGCCTGCACCACGTCCTCGGGATCCTTCTCCTGCGCCACCGCGGTGAAGCCTTCGATGTCGCTGACGTAGATGGTCAGCTCCCGGCGCTCCGGGTGCAGCCGCGCCAGATCCCGCTCCACCTTGCGGAACACGTCAGCGCGCACCGCGCCGCCCAGGGCGCGCACCACGAATTCACGCAGGCTCTGCTCCAGCGCCCGCGCGTAGCCCAGGGACGCGAAGAACGTCAGCGCGCAGGCGAGCAACGGCGTGGCCATGGCCACCCACCGCTGCTGCGAGACGAGCATCTGCCGGGCCACCAGCGCGTAGAGCGCCGCCACCACGGCGATCGTCACCACCCACGCCAGCCACCCCGGCCGGCGCACCAGGCTGGACCAGGCCAGCGCCAGCACCGCGCCGACAAAGGCGAAGATCACCGTCAGCCACAGATCCAACTCCGGGGGCACCCGCTGGATCCCCTGGCTGCGGAGCAGATCGACGATCGTCTGCGCGGTGATCGCCGCGCGGGACATGGCCCCCACCGGTGTCTGAACGCGGCGGCCCTCGTCTCCCCGCTCGTCGGCGAAGACCACTACCCGCCCGGACAGCTCGTTGTCGTGGTGCCGCACGCCGCGCGCCGCCTCGTCGTCGCGCCGGTTGACCAGCAGCCGCCACGCGGGGATCGCCCGCTTCATCGGCCCCCGGCTCCCGGCAGAGGCCTCGTCGTCCGAGAAGCGCAATACGAGGAATCCCTGCGCGTCGATGGGGACCGAGAACTTCCCCACCTCCAGGCGCCCGTCGGTCACCTTGAGCTCCGTGGTCTCGGCCAGCCGCATCGCCGCCTGCAGCGCCACGGCCCCCATGGACACCCTTCGGCCGTCACGCTCCGTCCCCGCCACCAACAGGGGCGTCGCGCGCACCACCCGATCCGCGTCGGCCAGCTCCGAGATCGCCCCGAGTCCCGCTTTCCCGGTGAGCAGCGGCGGCACCGGCACGTCCAGGGACACCGCGCGGGGCAGCGCGTCTACGTCCAGCCCCACCACCTTCACGGTCGCCAGCTGACGCGCCAGCCACTCGCGATTGACCGCCCACGCGTCGTCTCCCGGCGTCAGCGGGCGCAGCACGGCGCTCCCCGGCACGTCCAGCGCCGCAGCCAGTTCGCGCCCCTTCGCTTCGCTGGAGGCGCCGGCCCACACCAGCCGGCGATCGCCCGCCTCCTCGACCCACGCCGGAACCTGACGTGTGAGGACTCGCTGCACCACCGGCAGCGCCGCGGCCGGCGTGCCCACGTCCGCCACCTTCACCAGGTAGGGCAGCAGCGCCCGCTCCGGGAGCCGGCGCTGCCGGCCGGACCACTCGAAGCCGAGGATCACCTTCCCCGCGTTCTTCTCGAGGTAATCGGCGAAGAGCTCGTCGTCTCCCTTCCGGTTCTCCCCGCGGCCCTGGGTGAAGCGATGAGGGGACACATCGGCGAGCGACTCGTCCACCACCACCAGGGACGCACCTTCCTTCAGGGCCTGATCCACCAACTGCCCCATCAGCTCGCGAGGCCAGGGCCGCATCGCCCACTCCGGGCGCTCCGACTCGCGGGCGTTCACCATCGTCTCTTCGTCGACGGTGACCAGCACCACGTCGTCCACCCGCTCGGACGCGGCGCCCAGCTCGCGGGCTCGCCAGTCGTAGGTGGCCCACTCCAGCCGCTCCACCCACAGGCGCAGCACCGCGTGCCAGCGGGGATCCTCGCCCAGCTCGGTCCGCTGCAGCCGGTACCAGGCGATCGGCGCCAACAGCCCCCCGAAGACGAAGGCCCAGAAGAAGGCCACGCCGAACTTGCGGACCAGGTGCAGGGTCGTCGAAGGAAGGGGGTTCGTCGCCACCGGGGGCAAGACTATGCTGCTCCGGACATGAAGACCCCTTCCAATCTCGTCCGCCTCACGCTCTGCCTGGCTCTGCTCCTCCTCATCCCCGCGGCGTGCGATCTGAACCAGTTGACCGCCAGCGAAGTGGCGGTGGCCACGGTGCTGTCCACCCCACCGATCGAGCTGCGGGGCGAGGCGGTGGCGGGCCAGGGCCTCGACGCCGGCCTGCCGGCCCTCGACGGCGGGCTGCCCTTCGACGCGGGCGTGACGATCCCCAAGCAGACGCTGGTGACGCTGTACTTCGGGAACAAGGGGCCGGGCCTCGATCAGGCGCCCACGGGCATCACCGGCGCGAGCGTCACGCTGCAGGAGGTGGGCGGCCCCACCTTCACCCTCGAGGAGGTCGGCGACGGCACCTACGCGCTGGGGGATGCGGGCTTCGCGTACAAGAGCGGCGCCACCTACGACTTCAGCATCGCCCACAACAACGCCACCTACCTGGCCGAGGTGGCCAACGTGCCGCAGGAGGAGCGGGTGCCGCAGTTCCACCCTGCCGCCGGCTACGTGGAGCTCACCGCGGGCCAGCCGTTTGCCTTCACCCGGCCCGAGCCGCCCGCCGGGCAGAACAGCCCGCTGGGCTTCGTGAGCGTCTTCCCGGTGGACTCGTCGAGCGGCAAGGGAGACCCCACCTACACCAACCTGCCGCAGACGCCGCTGCAGTTCCTCAAGCTGGTGGTGGCGCCTGGCGACTGGACGAAGCAGCAGATGGAGATCCCGGGCACCGCCTTCCCTCTGCCGGACAAGAACTACGTGATCATCCTGCAGTCCGCGAAGCTGGGCGGCCCCAAGTCCAGCAACCTCTTCACCGGCAGCGCGATCATCGCCGGCGCGGCGGACGTGGCGATCGTCAAGACGAGGCCCTGAGAGGCGCCGTCAGGCTCGGCCGAGTTCCAGCTCCAAGCGCCCGGCCAGCTTCAGCTTGAGGAGCGCGCCGGTGATCTGCTCCGCCTCTTCGCGAGACAGCAGGTTGCGGAAGCCGTACCCCTCTTCGAGTTCCGCTTCCAGCACCGGCCCGCGGCTCACCCAGCGCACGAAGCGTGGGCCTTCCGCCGCGCTGATCGCCAGGAGCAGGTAGCCCTTGAGCGGCCACACCTCGGGCTGCGCGTCGAGGAGCAGGCGCAGGCGCATCGGCGAGGGGCGCAGCTCTTCAGAGGGCACGCCTTCGTCCGGGTAGAGGGAGGTGGGCCCGGTGAAGACGTCGTCGGTGGAGTCGTCGAAGAGCGCCCCGTAGCGGCTGGGGATGCGGCCGGTGAAGGTGAAGAACAGGGCCAGCGCGTCGTCGGGCCCGGGCCGCTCGAGGTGGAGGATGCGGTGATCTGGCACCACGGTGCGCGGGAACAGCCTCACGTACGGGGGAGCCAGGCGGACCCTGGCCTCGATGCGCTCGCGCGCGGTGGCCCTCAGCTGCGCCGCGGCTCGCTGGTACGCCTCGGCGGCGGCCTGCTCCTCCGCGGCCAGGCGCACCCTCGCCGTCTCCAGGCGCGCGCGGGCCTCGGTGAGGAAGTGATCGACGGCGGTGGCGTCGCTGGCGGCCACCAGGGCGTCGGGCTGGGGCGCGGACGGCGGGGGGGGCGGGATCTCTGCAGCGGAGCGCACCGCGCCCAGGAGCAGCTCGCCCTGCTCGTCCAGGCGCCGCCGCTCCTGATCGAAGCGCAGCCGATTGCGGGCGTGGGCCGCGCGCACCTCGTCCCAGGCCTCATACGTCGACTCGATCGTCTCGAGGCTGCGAGACAGGGCGAGCGCCTGGCTGACGGCGGCGCCGGAGTCGAGGTCCACCGCCGGAGGCTCGATGATCGACGGTCCCAGCGACACCGCCGGGAGCTTCGTTGTGCCCGCGGGCCGCCTCGGCTCCTTCTTGCGTGCGGACGACTTCGGAGCGCGAGCGCGAGGCGGAGCCTTTCCCGCGGCGCGCTTGCCGGTCGGGCGGCGGCTGGACTTCCGCGCTGCCATCACACCACGCGGGGCGGAGTGGTCGCGGGCGCGCCCTTCGACTCGGCGGGGCCATTGGCTTCACCGCGGCCGATGCGCTGCTTCAAGTCGCTGCGCAGCTCACGCCCGGGCTTGGGGGCCAGCATCAGGCCCAGGCCCACGCCCACCAGCACGCCCGCCCCGAAGATGGCCAGCGAGGTGACCACCTTGTCGCCCGCGCTGCGCCGTGACTCCAGGCCGACCATCTCCAGCAGATCGTCCTTGTCCACGTCCGGCAGTTTGCTCCTCAGGCTGCGCCACATGTTCATTCCTTCCTCGAGCCGTTCGGCTCGCCAGGGGCTCGTGCCTCTTCCGGTTCCTGCATCCTCGACACCAGGCCGTCGACGGCCGCTTCTGCCACGTCGAGCAGGCGATCTCGCACCGCGGGGATGGCCGCCAGCTTGGCGCCCAGCCGCAGGAGCCGCATGGTGGTGGGCGTGAAGAGCCCCCCGCCCAGTACGTACCCGACGCCCAGCGCCGCGGCGACCATGCCATAGGGGCTCTGCTCCACCTTCTCGGTCAACCCCACCGCGTCCGACACGCCGTTGAGCGCGGAGTTGGCGTTGTGGGCCAGCTCCTTGAGCTGCTCGCCCAGCTCCTGGGCCACCAGCGGGGCCGCGCCCTTCGCCGCGCGAGCGGTGGAGGTGTCGCCGTCACCGTCGCCGCTCATCGCCGGGCCGCCCATCGGCCGATCAGAAACCCCAGCGCCGCCGCGCCCAGCAGGCACGTGCCCGGGTTCTCCCGGATGAAGGCCTTCACCCGCTCGTTGGTCTCCGTGAGGCGCTCCGCCGCCTCGGCCAACTGCGGGCCCAGCCGCTCCTTCACCGCGTCGAGGGGCTCGGGAGTCTTCGGGGCCGCTTCGGTCTTCGGTGTGGCGTCCATGCATCGTCCTTTCCCTCAGCGGCGGGAGAGCAGCCGCGCCAACCCATAACCAGCCAACAGCGCGCCGCCCAGCGTCAACACCGGGTGCCTTCGTACCGCGTTCCTCACCGCCGCGCGAACGCGAAGCGCGGGGGACAGCGTGAGTTCCAGGGCGTCCAACTGGGCGGACACCTTGTGGCGTGCCTGCTCGAGGCGGGCGCGCACCTCGTCGGCCGTCGCGCCGCGAGCGGCCAGCCGCGAGGCAGGGGCCTTCACCAGGTCCGCCGGCGCATCCGCGCTCATGCCGCACCTTCCTTCGGGGCGCCCTCTTCGGTGCCGTCCTGGCGGTGCAGCACCATCGCGCGCGTCGCCTCCAGCTCGGTGACGGAGGCGGTGAACAGCTTCCGGCCGCCGAGCTGCTTCCCGGCGACGGCGATGCCGAGGATCGCCCCCAGCAGGTTGACGCCGCCGACGATCAGGAAGGCGAGATCCGTGGCCATCACCCGGGCCAGGGCCAGCGCGCCCGCCACACACAGGAAGCCGTAGCCGACCAGCACCAGCGGCGCGAGCGCGGCGATCACCGCCACCCGGGCGCCGACGAAGCGGGCGTCGTCCTGCAGCTCCAGCTTCGCGAGGCGGATGTGCTGGGCGGTCAGCTCGCTCAAGCCGTCGAACAGCTCGCGCAGTTGCGTCCCCAGGCTCGACACGGCCCCTACATTACCCGATGAAAGCCGAGTATCGATGACATACGGTCCCTCCAATGATCTCCCTCACCTCTCTGGCGCTCTTGCTGTCCGCGGCCCCGGCCCCTGCCCCGGCGTTCCAGCCGAAGAACCGCCCGTACGACGCCCAGCACTACAAGCTGGAGGTGTCGCTGGAGCCGGAGCACGTCTTCAAGAACAGGCTGACGGCGACGCTCAAGGCGACGAAGGCGCTGAGTGAGATCGAGCTCGACGCGTACGATCTCAAGATCGAGATGCTGCTGGTGGACAACCAGGCGGCGGACTTCAAGCTCAACTACAACGCCGGCACCCGCACCGGCACCATCGCCATCAAGCCCAAGAAGCCGATCCCCGCCGGCAAGGACACCGTGGTGGAGGTGAGCTACCAGGTGACGGCGAACACCACCTCGCAGGACGGGATGTTCCTGGCCACCGAGACGGAAGGGAAGACGTCGGCCCCCGGCTACTTCACCCACTTCGAGGCCCTGTCCGCGCAGCGCTTCTTCCCCTGCAACGATCAGCCGTCGGACAAGGCGACCAGCGAAGTCCTCGCGGTGGTGGACGAGAAGTACCAGGTCGTCTCCAACGGCCGCAAAGAGAAGGACGAGAAGTTCTCCGAGGGCGGGAAGAACCTGCGCCGCGTGCACTGGAAGCAGGAAGCGCCTCACTCCACCTACCTGGTGGCGCTGGCCGTCGCGCAGCTCGAGCCGGTGCTGGTGACCGAGGACGTGCCGTCGACCCTATGGGTGCCGCCCGGGACGAAGGACCGCGCCTTCATCGCCAATGACGCGCTCAAGGGCCTCTACAACTTCCAGGTCGGCTTCACCGGCACGAAGTACCCCTGGGCGAAGCTCGATGTGGTGGCGGTGCCCGGCTACTTCTGGGGCGGCATGGAGAACACCTCGGCGATCTTCGAGCGCACCAGCCGGCTGCTGGTCGATCACAAGAACGATCAGACGGCGCGCACCTCGATCGTCGGCCTGCTCTCCCACGAGATGGCGCACCAGTGGTTCGGCGATCTCGTCACCTGTGCCTGGTGGAACGAGGCGTGGCTCAACGAGGGCTTCGCCACCTACCTGGGCCTGGCCACCCTCGACGACTACAACAACAACGAGGACGTGGAGGTGTACCGGGCCCGCGCGCTCGTCGAAGGCTACTTCCACCAGGAGGACGGCCCCCGCG
The DNA here is from genome assembly GCA_020846875.1 of Myxococcales bacterium. Classification (GTDB taxonomy): domain Bacteria; phylum Myxococcota; class Myxococcia; order Myxococcales; family Myxococcaceae; genus JADLDB01. Next base: position 25,533 of record JADLDB010000166.1, read on the forward strand.
CCCACCCGCTGCTCTTGAAGAACGCCACCCCCGACCAGGCCTTCGACTCGGTGTCCTACACCAAGGGCGCCAACGTGCTGCGCATGCTGGAGCTGTGGCTGGGCCCCGCCGAGATGAAGAAGGCCTTGAAGGCGTACCTGGAGAAGCACGCGGGCAAGGGCGTCACCAGCGACGACTTCTTCAAGTCCGTCTACGAGACGACGAAGAAGGAGAAGGAGCTCAAGGGCTTCAAGGACGCGTGGCTCAACAAGAAGGGCTACCCGGTGATCTTTCCGGACACGTCCTTCGGCAACGGCAAGCTGACCGTGAAGATCCGCCAGCAGCCCAACCACGCCAGCGAGAAGGGGCCCTTCGTCTTCAAGCTGCCGATCGTGATCCACCGGGCGCAAGAGCCTGCGTACCACCAGGAGGCGGTGATCCTGGTGGACCGCTCCGAGGTGTCGGTGGACCTCGACGTGCCGGCGGCTCCGCAGTGGATCAACTGGAACAAGGACCTCGGCGCGCTGGTGAAGGTGAACCCCACCTCGGTGCCCGAGGACCGGCTGGTGGACGCGGCCCGGCACGATCCGGATCCGGTGTGGCGCCTGCTCGTCACCTGGCAGTTGCTGGGCGAGCTGGGCAGCCCCGACATGAAGGCTGAGACGAAGCCTACCGACGCGGCGCTGGGGGCGATCCTCGACGTGGTGACCAAGGATCGCTCGCCCTACGTGCGCGAGGCGGTGCTGCTGCGCCTGGCGCAGACGCGCTTCAAGGAGCTGCCGAAGGAGTTCTCCGCGCCCCTGCTCGCCCTCGCCAAGCGGCCGACGGACCTCGACGAGGATCCGGTGGGCTACATCCGCGTGCGGCGCGCGGCGATGGAGGCGCTGGGCCGGGTGAAGAATGACGACGGGCACAAGTTCCTCCTCGACGAGTTGGCGAAGCCGCAGGTGGACATCAACTACCTGCCGGGCTTCGCGGCGGGGGCGGCGCGGATCGGCACGCCCGCGGCGCTGGGCACGCTGCGCGCCGCGCTGGTGACGCAGAAGGGCCGCGGCATGGGCTACTACGAGCGGGCGGCCACGGCGGTGGCGCTGTCGACCTCGGTGGACGCGGTGGCGCTGCTCAAGGACATCTTCAAGAGCAACGCACAGAACGCCGGCCTGGCCCGCAGCATGTTCGCCGCCCTGGCGCGGAACCGGGAGCTGCGCGAGAGCGCGGAGTACGCGGCGCTGGTGAAGAGCATCGTGCTGGATGAAGCCGCCTACCCCGAGACGGTGCGCGCCAACGCGCTCTCGTCGCTGGATGACGTGAAGTACGAGTCGGCCCACCAGGTGCTCGACGAGATCGCCGCGAAGGCCACCAGCGAGGCCATCAAGGCCAGCGCGAAGAAGGTGCTCGACGCGAACTTCCCTGCCCCGCCGCCGGCGGCGCCCGAAAAGGGCAAGAAGAAGTAGCTAGCCTCCCCCACCGCTCGCGCGACGGGTCAGCCGGGTCTCTTCGGCGGTGCGCCGGACCGAGGCGCCTCCCCGCGCCCGGCGCCAGAGCGCCATTCCCGACGTAGTTCAGACGCGCTCGAGCAGCGCGCCGGCCCAGGTGAGGCCGGATCCGACCACGCACAGCGCCACCGCGTCCCCCAGCGACGGATCGTCCCAGCGCTCGCTCATCACCGACGGCGCACCCGACGCGCCGACGTTGCCGCGTCGATCGACGTTGAAGACGTGACGCCCGTCCGGCACCTCGCAGCGGCGGGCCACCGCCTCCAGCATGCGCAGGTTCGCCTGGTGTCCGATGAAGGTGAGGCCCGCGGCCGTGCGCCCCGGCGTCTCAAGGTACTTCCCCCGCAGCACCTCGTACGTCTCGCTGGCGCGCTTCACGGCGAACTTCTGCACCTCGGCGCCCTGCTGGGTGAAGTGACCGAAGCGCGGCACCTTCACCTTGTCCGCCCCGGCAGGATCGCCCTTCAAGTACGTCTCCGTCACCTTCCACGGCCCGGGCACCCGCGGCGACACGACGGCAGCCGTCGAGCAGTCGCCCCACAGCACGCAGGCGCTGCGATCGGCGTAGTCCACCACCCGGGTGGAGTTCTCCGGATTCACCAGCAGGATGAAGTCCGGCAGCTTCTCGGGTCGCATCGCCTCGAGGAAGTACAACTGGCTGGCGAAGCTGGAGCATGCGCTGGCGATGTCCAGCGACGGCCCGTCGATGCCCAGCTCCTCCGCCACCCGGTTGGCCTCGGCGGGAATGCACTCGTCCGGCGAGCAGCTCCCGGCCAGCACCATGCCGATGTCCTTCACCGTCAGCTTCGCCCGCTCCAGCGCCCGCTTCCCTGCCTCCGCCCCCGTCTCGGCGTTCGACATCGTCGCCGCTTCGATCGCCAGGCGGGGATCGCGATTCTTCGTCTGGCGAATGTAGTCGAGCGGCAGCACCGTGTGCCGGGCCTTGATCCCCACCCGCTCGATGATCCACTCGTCGTTGGTCCCGATGTCCAGGGACTCGAGGAACGCGTTCGTCACCACGTTCTCAGGGTGGAAGTGGCCGATGGCGTGAAGATAGAGCACGGTGAGCGGTTCTCCCCCTCAGCGGGTAGACGCGCCGTCCTAACCGGTCCCCCGGCCTCATTTCAAGACCGGAGAGTCACGCTATTACATTCGTCAGCCTTTGGGACGTCAGGGCTCGCGCCACATCACGACGCCCGGCTTCAGGTTGGCGTTGGCGCGGTTGTCGTAGTGGAAGATCAACGTCAGCTTCCCCGGCGCGTGTTGCCACATCGACAGCCACTCGCCGCCGAACTGCACGGGAGAGCCGGTGGGCGCGCAGGTGGTGAAGGTGACGCCGTCGTCGGACTTCGCCAGCTTCGGCCCCCCGCACATGATGAGCGCGCCGTTGGCGGCGAAGTTGCCCGCCACCCGCGTCCGCCCCGACGCCTCGGCCGTGAGGGCCTGGTAGTACCGGGTGGAGTGGAACGTCACCCCGTTGCCGTTGCGAGGCATGGCCACGGGCGTGGACCAGGTGACGCCCAGCCCATCGGTGCCCTTCGCGTAAAAGAGCTCGGGGCTCTGATCGTTCATCGCTGCAGGCTCGACGTTGCGCAGGTGGAAGGCGACGTGCGGCACCTTGCCCACGAAGACCAGCGTCACCGACGGACGGCGACCCGGCTGGGACACGTCCACAGCGCCCGAGGTGGCGATGGGATTGACGCTGCCCGCGCCCGGACGCCAATAGACCAGCTCGGCCAGCCCCCCCAGCCGATCCTGGAAGAAGGCGACCGCCGGCAGCCCGTCGGAGTCGACCGCCACCGACACCGGATCCTGCAGCGCCATCGCGCCCGGGGCCTTCTCCTCGGTCCAGGAGGCGCCGTCCGAGGCCCGGCGCCGCAGCACCAGCTCACTGCCCTGCACGTAGGCCAGCTCCGTCAACCCACCGTGCATCACCAGGCTGGGGTTGGACACCGCCGCGGCGCCGCCCACCGGCGAGACGCTCTGCAGCGAGAAGTTGGCGCCGTCGTCGTCGCTCCACGCGTAGCGGATCACGTTGTCGGTGAAGCGCACGTAGGCGATGCCGATCCTCCCAGTGCTCGAGTCCCGGGCGACGCTCACCTGCCGGAGGGGATGGGCGACGTCGACCTCACCCACCACCTCGATCTGCTTCGGGCTGGTCCACTCGGGGACGCTGCCGTTCCACCGGGTGAAGAAGAGCCGCGTGTCCTGGCGGAAGTCGTCGCCGTTGGGATCGTCCTCCAGGTAGGCGACGAGCGGGTGGCCGTGCTGGTCAGGCGCCGACGACACCGACACCCCCAGCCGGGTCTTCAGCGTCGCGCCCGTCGGCAGCTCCTCGATCACCGACCAGCCGGTGGGCGGATCGTCCCCTCGGGGCCAGCCCGCGTCGACGCCCGCGTCCACTCCGGCGTCCTCTTCCGTGCCCGCGTCCTGGACGGTGGTCCTCTTCGGACAGGCGGTCAGCAGCGCGACGACGGCCAACGACGCGACGAACCGGATCATCTAGACACTCCCTTGCAGCGTTCGAGTCTTCAGGCCCCGGCGGCCTTGAGGATTTCCCGGGCGATCACCACGCGCTGGATCTCACTGGTGCCCTCGTAGATCGTCTGGACGCGCGCGTCGCGCAGGTAGCGCTCCACGGGGAACTCGTCGATGTACCCGTACCCGCCGTGGATCTGCACCGCCTTGTCGCAGACCTTGTTGCTCATCTCCGAGGCGAACAACTTCGCCATCGACGCCTCGCGGGTGAAGGGCCGCTTCGAGTCCTTGAGGAAGGCGGCGCGCAAGGTGAGCAGCTCGGCGGCCTGCTGCGAGGTGGCCATGTCCGCCATCATGAAGCGCAGCGCCTGGAAGTCGCCGATCGCGTGGCCGAAGGCGTGGCGCTCCTTCGAGTACTTCACCGAGGCCTCGAGGGCCGCGCGGGCGACGCCGCACGCCTGGGAGGCGATGCCGATCCGCCCGCCGTCCAGCGCGATCATCGCCAGCTTGAAGCCGTCACCCAGCTTGCCCAGCAAGTGAGCGTCGGTGAGCTCGACGTTCTCGAGGATCACCTGCACGGTGTTGGAGCCGCGCAGGCCCAGCTTGTCCTCGGGCTTCGAGTACGAGAGGCCCGCCGTCCCCTTCTCCACCAGGAAGCAGGACAGGCCCTTGTTCCCGTCGTTGGAGGTCCGCGCCCACACCACCAGCACCCCCGCGTACTGGCCGGAGGTGATCCACTGCTTGGTGCCATTCAAGATCCAGCGATCGCCCCGCTTCACCGCGGTCGTCTTGCCCGCGCCGGGGTCCGATCCTGCGTGCGGCTCCGACAGCGCGAAGGCGCCGGCCACCAGCTTGCCGTTCACCAGCTCGGGTACGTACTTGCGCTTCTGCGCCTCGGTGCCGATCTGGCAGATCAGCTCGCTGGACATGTTGGTGACGGCCATGCCCACCGAGGTGGACGCGCAGGCGTGAGAGATCTCCATCATCGCCAGGGCGTAGCTGACGGCGCCGGCGCCGGCCCCCCCGTACTCCTCGGGCACGTTGACGCCCAGCAGCCCCAGCTCGCCCATCTGCCGGTACACGTCGACGGGGAAGCGCTCCAGCCGATCGGTGTCGCGAGCGCGCGGGGCCACCACGTCCCGCGCGAAGGTGCGCGCGGTGTCGCGGATCAGCCTCTGCGTCTCGGTGAGCTCGAGCTCCACGTCAGTGCACGGCCTTGAGGTTGAACGGGAACTCGATCGGGTGATCCTTCCCGTCGGGCGGCTTGGGGAAGGCCATGGTGGACAGCACCGCGACGACGCAGTCGTGCAGCTTGGAGTCCTTCAGCGTCGACTCCTTCTTCTTCACCGCGGCCTTCTTCACCACGCCCTCGCCGGTGATCACCCAGGCCGTCTTCAGCGAGCCTTCCACCTTCTTGCTGCCCTTGTTCGCCATCGACTCCTCGTAGCAGCCCTGGATCTGCGGCTGGTACGACAGCACCACCTGCTTGATGGAGTCGGGGGTGAAGGGCAGCTTGGAGATGTCCGGGCCGGCCGGCTTCTCAGGCTGGGCGATCGCGTCCTTCACCAGGTTCTTCATGGTGTCGGACTTCGGGGCGGGATCCTGCGCGAGCGCGACGGCGACGAGGAGCGTGGTGATCATGGTCAGTCCTTGAGCAGGTTGGCGGAGATGACGATGCGCTGGATTTCGGAGGTGCCTTCGTAGATCTCGGTGATGCGGGCGTCGCGCACGTGGCGCTCGGCGTCCAGCTCCTTCGAGTAGCCCATGCCGCCGAAGATCTGCAGCGCCTTGTTGGCGACCCGGCTGGCCATCTCCGAGGCGTACAGCTTGGCCATGGCCGACTCCTGGGAGTGGCGCACGCCCTTGTCCTTGAGCAGCGCGGCGCGCAGCACCAGCAGGCGAGCCGCGTCGAGCTCCGTGGCCATGTCGGCCAGCATGAACTGGATCGCCTGGTGCTCGCGCAGGTACTTGCCGAAGGACTGCCGCTCGCCGGAGTAGCGCAGCGCCTCTTCGTAGGCGGCGCGGGCGATGCCGAGGGCCTGGGCGGCGATGCCGATGCGGCCACCGTCCAGTGTGGACATGGCCACCTTGAAGCCGTCACCTTCCTTGCCCAGCATGTCCTCGGCGGGGATCTCCAGGTCCTCGAAGTACATGGTGCAGGACCAGGCCGCGCTGATGCCCATCTTCTTGTCGGGCGCCATGCGCTTGAAGCCCTTCGCGCCGGTCGGCACCACGAAGGCGGTGATGCCTTTGTGCCCGGCGTCCTTGTTCGTCATGGTGAAGAGCACGATCGCGTCGGCCTTCGGTCCGTTGGTGATCCAGTTCTTCGAGCCGTTGACGACGTAGCGATCGCCCTTCTTCACCGCGACCGTCTGCTGCGCCGCGGCGTCGGAGCCGGCCTGGGGCTCGGTGAGACCGAAGCAGCCCAGCTTCTGGCCGGAGGCAAAGGGCTTGAGCCACTTCTCCTTCTGCGCGTCGGTGCCGAACTTGAGGATCGGATCCGAGTACAGGGAGTTGTTCACCGACATGATCACGCCGGTGGAGGCGCAGCCGCGGCTGATCTCCTCCATCGCCAGCGCGTAGCAGACGTTGTCCAGCGCCGCCCCGCCCCACTGCTCGGGGACGGCCACGCCCAGCAGCGACAGCTCGGCCAGCTTCTTCACCGCTTCGGTGGGCCACTCGTGGTGCTCGTCCCACTTCTTCGCGTGGGGGATGAGCTCGCGCGCGGCGAAGTCCCGGCAGAGCTTCTGGATGTCGCGCTGGACCTCGGTGAGCTCGAAGTTCATGGGGGCGCCTCTAGCACTTGTGGGGGCGGTGTGCAGCGGTAGCCTCTGCGCCGTGAAGCGCCGGTTGGGCAAGGAGCGGCTCTTCACCCCGGAGGAGCGCGGCGCGCGGGCGATCGGCACCGTCCCGACCGGGTGTCCCAGCTACCAGGCGCGCCGTGAACCGACCGCCGCGAAGCCGACCGTCTTCCTCTAGGACTGCCCCGACTACGACGTGGAGACCGTGAAGAAGTGGGTGGGCGAGCAGAACGCGTACACCCGACCCGAGGTGATGGAAGGAGTGCTGCGGGCGCTCAAGGAGCGCGACGGCGGCATGACCGAATTGGTGGTGGGCGAGCGCTGCGGCATCACCATCCCCTCGCGCTACGCCTGCGAGCACTCGGGCTTCGACGCCATGCTGGAGCGCGTGGGGGGGGTGAAGCGATCGCTCTCGATGCTCAAGCGCAAGCTGACCGGCAAGCCGTACCAACGGCCGGGCACGACGGAGCGCGGCGACGGCGAGCCGGAGGTGTAACGCCCAACGACGCAGAGGCCGTCCGAGCGCGCGGGCGCCTCGCCTCTTCCTCAGGTGCCCTTGAACTCGGCGGCGCGCTTCTCCACGAAGGCCTTCATGCCTTCGCGCTGATCGGCGGTGCCGAAGAGCAGCGCGAACGCCTGGCGCTCCAGCTCGTTGGCGTCCTTGAGGGGAAGATCCGCCCCGTGCTCGATCACCCGCTTGGCCTGGGACACGGCCACCGGGCCGCGCTTCGCGATCGTCCCCGCCACCTTCCTGCAGTGGCCGAGCAGCTCCGCCGCCGGCAGCACCTCCAGCACCAGGCCGATCTCTTTCGCCTTCGCCGCGTCGATCATCTCGCCGGTGAAGATCAGCTCCTTCGCGCGCGCCTTGCCCACCAGCCGGGTCAGCCGCTGCGTGCCGCCGAAGCCGGGGATCACCGCCAGCGTCACCTCCGGCACGCCCAGCTTCGCCTTCTCGCTCGCGTAGATCAGATCGCAGGCCAGCGCGAGCTCGCAGCCGCCGCCCAGCGCGAAGCCGTTCACCGCCGCGATGGTGGGGACCTGCAGCGCCTCGAGCGAGGCCAGCACCCGGTGCCCCATTTGCGCGAAGATCAACGCCTGCGCCGTCGTGTACTGCGTCATCTCGCCGATGTCGGCGCCCGCCACGAAGGCCTTCTCGCCCGCACCGGTGAGGATCACCGCCCGCAGCGCGCCGTCGTGGGCGACCCTGGTGATCGCCTCCTCGAGCTCGCGGAGCACCTGCTGGTTCAGCGCGTTCAACGCCTTCGGGCGATCGATGGTGATCACCGCTACTGCGCCGTCGAGCTCGAGTCGAACGAAGTCCATGGGAGTTTCCCTTTCAGTACTTGTAGAAGCCGCGCCCTGACTTGCGCCCCAGCCACCCCGCCTCGACGTACTGCCGCAAGAGCGGGCTCGGCCGGTACTTGTCGTCGCCCAGCCCCTTGTGCAGCACCTCGGCGATGGACAGCACCGTGTCCAGGCCGATGAAGTCCGCCAGCGTCAGCGGGCCCATCGGCACGTTGGTGCCCAGCTTCATCGCGGTGTCGATGTCCTCCGCCGTCGCCAGCCCTTCACCGAGCGCGAAGCACGCCTCGTTCAGCATGGGGATCAGGATCCGGTTCACGATGAAGCCGGGGAAGTCCTTCGACACCACCGTCGTCTTGCCCAGGTGCTCTGCCAGCGCCTTCGTCTGCGCGTACGTCTCGTCGCTGGTCGCGGCCCCGCGGATGATCTCGACGAGAGCCATCACCGGCACCGGGTTCATGAAGTGCATGCCGATCACCGCCTCGGGCCGCTTCGTCACCGCGCCCAGCCGGGTGATCGGGATCGACGAGGTGTTGCTGGCCAGCACCCCGCCCGGCCGCACCACCTGATCGAGCTCCCGGAACAGCTTCTTCTTCAGCTCCTCGTTCTCCGTCACCGCCTCGATGCCCACGTCTACGTCCTTCACGTCGAGAACGGACGAGGCCGTGCTCAACCTGCCCAGCGCCGCCGCCTTCGCCGCCGCGTCCAGCTTCCCCTTCTCGACCAGCCTGGACAGGCCCTTCTCGATGCCCGCCTTCCCCTTCGCCAGCGAGTCGGCGGACACGTCGACCAGCGTCACCCGGTGCCCAGACGAGAGCGCCACCTGCGCGATCCCCGCGCCCATCTGCCCCGCGCCAATGACGAGAATGTGCTTGATGGTCATGGCGGCCTCGTACCCCCGGCCTGCGGGAGTTTCAACGCGGCCGTGACAGCTCGATCACCAGGCTCGTGTCCGAGCCGGGATCGAAGTCCTGCTGGAAGCTGGCAGTCCCCGCGTCCGCCAACCACACGCTCGCCACGGCGCGGTGCTGGCCCCGCTCGAGCGGCAGCTTGAGCTCGGGCTCGCTGGTGAGCCCCGCGGGGCTCGTGAATTCCTGTCGCCCCAGCAACGAGTCCTGATCCCAGATCTGCACCTCCAGCCGCCGCACGTCGGCGTACTGGAGGGGGAGCCGCCAGGTGATGGTCCGCTCTGACGCCAAGAAGCCGAAGCCGCTGCGCCACAGCACGAAGCCGAGCCCCAGGAGGATCAAGAATGGCAGGCGCTTCTTCATCGCGGCCGAGCGTCAGTCGCTTTCGGGCGGCGGCTCCTCGTCGCGCTTCTCGGACTTCTTCTTCTTGTCGCTGGCGTACTTCGTGCGCAGCTCGTTCACCGACACCTTCGGGAGCAGCGACGGCGCCTCGCCCTTCACCCGATCCGGCACCAGCTTCACCTCGGCGCGCACCTCGATGGTCATCCCGGCGATCATCTTGAGCAGCTCGTCGCGCAGCCGATCGGACTGGAGAAGCTTGCGCACCTCTTCGCTGACGACGCGCCCGATCTCGTCCTTCGTCTTGTCTGCCTGGGACACCAGGAAGGTGAGCGCCTCCTTGGGCAGCTTGAGCTGGCCCGCCAGCCTGCGAATGCCTTCCTCGGACATGAAGACGGCGCCCAGCCCGGCCCAAGCCATGCGGCGCACGAAGTCGGGCACGAAGCCCTTCTTCTCGTCACCCACCTCGTCAGAGTCGGTGTCGAGCGGATCTTCCGGAGGCAGCTCGTCGATCGCCATGGGCAGATCCCACTCTACTCTCACGCCGTCTGGATGTTGATTTTCGGCGCCTGGCGCAGGGTGTTCTCCTGAGAGACCCTGGCCGCCACCTTGCCGGCGATGTCCATGAAGGCCTTCGCTTCGGCGCTGTCCGGGTGGGCCACCACCACCGGCAGGCCTTGATCGCCGCCCTGGCGGATCTTCAGGTCGAGCGGCACGTCGCCGAGGTACGCCATGGCCATCAAGTCGGCGGCCTTCTTCCCGCCGCCGGTGTCGAAGATGTGAGTGCCCTTGCCGCAGTGCGGGCAGAGGAACTGGGACATGTTCTCGACGATCCCCAGCACGGGGACGCCCAGCTTGTCGAACATCTGCTTGGCGCGCACCACGTCGGCCAGCGCCACGTCCTGGGGCGTCGTCACCAGCACCGCGCCCGAGCTGCGCACCTGCTGCGCCACGGTGAGCGGTACGTCGCCCGTCCCCGGAGGCAGATCCATCACCAGGTAGTCCAGCTCGCCCCAGCTCACGTCGCGCACCAACTGCATCAGCGCCCCGTGGATCATCGGCCCGCGCCAGATCAGCGCCTGGTCGGCCTCGACCAGGAAGCCGATCGACATCACCTTCAGGCCGTGGGCCTCGAGCGGCTCCAGCGTCTTGCCGTCGCGCGACACCGGCTTGCGGCTGATGCCCGTCATCACCGGCATGGACGGCCCGTAGAAGTCGGCGTCGAGCAGCCCCACCTTCGCCCCGTGGCGCGCCAGCGCGCAGGCCAGGTTGAGCGCCAGCGTGGACTTGCCCACCCCCCCCTTCCCTGCGCCCACCATCACCACGTTCTTCACGCCGGGCAACAGCGCGTCCTTCGAGGCGCCCATCGGCGCGGCGCGCACCTTCGCCGTCATCTCCACGGCTACCGTGCCGATGCCGGGCAGGGCCTTGAGCGCGCTCTCGGCCTGGGCCTTCAGTTGATCCTTCACCGGGCAGGCCGGCGTGGTGAGCTCGATCTTCAGCGACACGTCTGCGCCGGTGATCTTCAGATCCTTCACGAAGCCGGCGGTGACGATGTCGACGTTGAGATCGGGGTCCATCACCTTCGACATGGCTGAGAGGACGTCTCGTTCCTGAATGCTCATGAGGGTTCCTGTTGGAGGAATCGCAGGTGTCCCATACGGTCGGGCGCCGCGCCGCGCAAGGGAACGACGCCGTGAACTACTTCATCTCGGGGATCATCAAGCTCGCGCTGCTGGAGGGCTCGATCGGTCTGCTCCTCCTCGATCGGGTGCTGGGGGATCGCTACCTCACCGCCCGCAGGCGCGCCTTCGGGCTGTTCGCGGGGGCGATGGTCTTCGCCTGGGCGAACTACGGGGCCCTGCGGCACGGGGTCAGCATTCCCTACGCGCTCCTGTTGCTCCCCATCATCCTCGCCTGCGCGTGGCTGGTGCAGGCCGCCTTCGGCGCCCCGGAGGAGCTGTCCGAGCGGATGAAGGGCTTCCGCAAGCAGGCCGGCGGCTTCCTCAAGGGCCCGCGCGGCGCGAAGGTGATGGCGGTGGCGCTGTCCTCGGCGCTGGTGCTGGGCTGGGTGGGCTGGGGCATCAACGTGAAGGCCAACGTGCTGGTCCACCCCTGGGAGCAGTTCCACTTCTACCTGGGCGCCGCCCACCAGAAGCAGCTCGGCTACTTCAACATCTACAAGGCGGCGATCCTCGCGGACCGTGAGACGGTCAACGTGCTGGGCGGGATCCAGAAGACGCGGGAGCTGACCACCTTCGAGGAGATCCCCGTCTCGGTGGCGCTCGCGGACGAGCAGGCGGTGCGCGCCCGCTTCACCGACGAGGAGTGGGCGGCCTTCAAGGCGGACTGGGCGGCCATGGCCAACGCCTGGCGGATCGACTGGTCGCGGGTGATGAACGATCACGGCAACTCCAACTCGCCGGCGTGGTCGATCGTCGCGCACCCGCTGACGAAGGTCTTCCCCGTGGGCACCTCGGGGCAGGCCTGGCTGGGCTGGCTGGACATGATCTTGATGATCGTCCTCTGGCTGTTCGCCTGGCAGTGCTTCGGTCACCGGGTGGCGGCGATCGGGCTGTTCATGTGGGCCGCGGAGCCGCTCGTGTTCGACTACCTCTCGGGGAGCCTGCTCCGCTGGGACTGGCTGTTCGCCCTGGGGATGGCGGCCTGCTTCCTGAAGAAGGAGCGCTACGGGGTGGCGGGCGCCTTCTTCGGCTACGCGGTGGCCACCAAGCTGTTCCCGCTCTTTTTCGGCGTGGCGATGGCGATCGCCGCCTTCTTCGAGTGGCGGAAGACGCGAAAGATCCGCCCCGAGCACCTCCGCTTCCTCAAGGGCGCGGTGATCGCCGGAGGGCTGGCGGTGGTGGTGAGCGCGGCGCTGTTCGGCTTCAACACCTGGGTGGAGTACGCGCAGCGGATCCAGGTGGCGCAGGTGGAGAAGTACTACTCCATCCAGTACTCGCTGAAGACGGTGTACCTGCAGTTCATCACCTCGGGCCCCTCCGAGTGGATCCAGGGGATCTTCCCCTCGGAGATCAAGCAGGCCCGGCCGGATGTGGACATCAAGGACTACGGCTTCGGCTACTGGGTGGCGCGGCTGCTCTTCACCGCGCTGATCGCGATCCTCCTCCGGCGGGCGAACGATCTGGAGGCGTTTCTCTTGGGCCCCCTGCTCGTCTTCACCTGGCTCACGGTGAACATGTACTACTGGAACATGCTGGGCCTGACGGCCATGGGCCTCGCGCTGCGGAAGGAGCGGCCGCCGTTCGCGATGCTGATCGGCCTGCACTTCATCTTCATGGTCTTCTACCTGTACCAGCACCTGAACCGCGGGGCGTCCGAGGGCTACGCGGTGGCGTGGATGATCGCCGTGGGGATCATCGCGGCCGCCTGGTACGAGTGGAGAGACGCGAAGAAGGCCGCCGCGCCACAGCCCGTGAAGGCGTAACGTCCCCTCACCCGAAAGGACTCCCCATGGCCCTCGCCGATGACTTCGCCTCCGCCCAGGAGCGCGTGAAGACGCTCAAAGCCCAGCCCTCCAACGACACGCTGCTGGAGCTGTACTCGCTGTTCAAGCAGGCCACCGTCGGCGACGTGCAGGGCAAGCGCCCGGGGATGCTGGATCTCAAGGGCCGCGCCAAGTTCGACGCGTGGACCGCGCGCAAGGGCCTCGGCAAGGACAGCGCGATGCAGCAGTACGTCGCGCTGGTGAACAAGCTGCTCGCGGGAGCGTGAGCTGGCAAGAACAACGCAAGAGCTTCATTGGAGGGCGAGGCGATGTCGGAAGTGGATCGGATCAGGGCGAAGATCGAGCGAGTGGTGCCAGATGAAGACGAGCGAGTGGCAGCCCTCAGGGTGCTGGCCTTCGCGGTTGAGAATGCCGACGATGAGCGACCCAACGGTTGGTACCTGAGGGAAACCTCTCGGGGGCTCTCTCTGTTTGCGGGTCGCCTTTTCGCGTGCGGGATCCAGCGGGGACGCTTGGGGCTCAGCGTTCTGGGCCCGGTAGACGACGAAACAAGAGCTCACCTGGGCGCGGATGCCGAGGACGATGAGCAGTTCAGCGCCGTACCGGGCGGACTCTTGGTCTGGATCCACATCGAGAAGGCGGCCCAGGCCCTCGGCTTGCTCGGGGCGCAGTTCGAGAAGTTTGTCGACGAGGCCATGGCCCGTGTTCGCCGGAAGGTCAGTACGGACTCACACAGCCCCGATGCCCTTGCGTACCTCTCGTCGGTCGTTGGGCGCGAGTTGCCTCAGCCTTCGACCGCGGACGAGGATCTTGCGCCAGACGAGTCCGCGGAGGCCGGCGAGGACGACCTTCAAGCACGCGATCCCAAGGTCCGTGGGCGCGCTCCGCTCTTTAGTCATTCACAGGTCCCGATCGGGGCTCTCCTGAGCGAGATCCAAGGGAAGACGCTTGCCTTGCCCGACCTGCAACGTCCGTTCGTCTGGGAAGACACCAAGGTCCGAGACCTCCTGGACTCGATCTTCGTGGGCTTCCCGGTTGGCACTCTGGTGCTGTGGCACACTGCGGATGGCAAGGACGCGAAGCTCGTAGGGGGGGCTCCTGATTCGCTGCGCGCGAACACACTCATCATCGATGGCCAGCAGCGGTTGACTTCCCTCTTTGCGGTAATGCGAGGGGCCGAGGTGACTGAGAGGGACGGCTCCAAGAGGACGATCACCATCGCCTTCCGCCCACGCGATGGCAGGTTTGAGGTTGCGAGTGCGGTGACCGCCAAGGATCCAGAGTTCCTGCCGAACATCACGGAACTCTGGAGTTCCACGCGCATGAAAGGTCAGATCCGCCGCGAACTGCTCGCCGCCCTGAGGGCGCAAGGCCGCCAGGTCGATGATGCGTATGAGGCCGCAGTCGAAGAGAACCTCGACCGCGCGCAGGCGATCACCGAGTACCAATTCCCGGTCGTTCGAATCCAACAATCCTCAAACACGGCGGAAGCGAACGATGAGGACGTCGCCGAGATCTTCGTCCGGATCAACAACCAGGGGAAGCGGCTCGGCCAAGCAGACTTCGTCTTGACGCTGCTGTCCGTGTTTCAAGGTGATCTCCGGGATCGAATCGAGCGCCGTGCGGTCGAGATGTCACAGGACGCCGTCATCGAGCTTGATACTCAGCAACTACTTCGGGCCACGTGCGCGGTTGGCTTCAGCAGAGCGAAAATGTCGTCCATCTATCGGTTCCTGCGCGGAATCGACCCCGCGACAGGCGACACCAATGTTGAGAATCGGCAGAAGCGGATCGCGACGCTTCGAGCGGCCAGCGAGGAGTGCCTCGACGCCACCCGGTGGCGCGACTTCATGTTGCGAGTTGTGCGCGCCGGCTTGGTGAACCAGGCCCTTGTCGCATCAAACAACGCGATCGTGAATGGCTACGCCTTCTACGTCCTGGGCCAGCGGCTCGCGGTTTCGAAGCCCCAGTTGGAGGAGGTCATTTCGCGCTGGCTCTTCGGTACTCTGCTTTCGGCTCGGTACTCCGGCTCTTCAGAGACCGTCTTCGAAAAGGACCTGGCCCGTATCGCTCCCCTGGCACAAGGCCAGGGCGAGCAGTTCGTGCGAGCGCTCGACGACACGCTGAACGAGCGACTCACCAGTGACTTCTGGGGACAATCTCTGGTCATGTCCTTGGAAACTCAGCGAGCGCGCTCCCCTGCGGCGCTCGGATTCAGGGCGGCTCAAATCGTCTTGGGCGCGAGGGCCCTGTTCTCGGACCAGCCGCTGCGAAACCTCCTTGCGCCACTGGGTCAAGGAAGCCGCGCTGCTGCAGAGGCACATCACCTTTTCCCCAAGGCGTTCCTCTCATCCTGCGGCGTGACCGAAAGACGTCGCATCAACCAGTTCGCAAACCGTAACCGTTCAGGGGGTGGGTTGAGGCCCGGATCGGCGCATGCGACTTCTGGCGCATGACCAGGAGACTCCCCGAGACGTTGGAAGCGAAGGTTGAGCGGGTGGTGCGCGAGCATCTCGCCGAGC
>JADLDB010000167.1 GCA_020846875.1 Myxococcales bacterium
CGACTCACTCGGGCGGCACGGCCACCTCGCGCTGGACCCCCACCTCGACACCACTGCAAGGCCCTCATCCGTCCACCCACCTCCTGGACCGCCGCCCGGTTTCCCGCTTTGAAGTTCTTGTTCTTCTGGAGCGACCTCGAGTGGATCGGCTTCTGCCGCGATCAGAAGGACCAGCGCGTCTCCGAGCTGGTGATCATCGTGTCCAGCGCGCAGACCAGCGGCCTCTTTCCGCTGTCGGCGTCGTCGGCCCCCACGCTGGAGCTGAACAACCTGCCGTGCTGGGGACTCCAGGGCACCGCGAGCCGCGTCACCACCAACCCGTCGTGGACGGGCAACGCGCGCGCCACGCTGACGGGCACCTTCTCGGGGCTGGGCGCGACGCAGTACTTCAACCAGGCGGAGGGCCGGCTGCGGGTGCAGATCGGCTGGTCCACCTTCAAGACCGGCACCCAGACCATCGACGAGAACTACACCGAGGGCGGCTGCACCTACCGCGCCAACGGCAGCTTCAGCGCCAGCGGCGTGGCCAGCGGCGGTGACATCGGCGGCTCGTGGATGCTGAACCAATTCGTCGGCTCGGTGCCGGACGTCTTCAACGATCCCATCGCGCAGGTGATCGGGCCGGCCGATCGCGCGTACGTCATGGGCATCTCCAGCAGCCGCACGGTCACGGGCACCGTGTCCGGCCCGTCGGGCTGCGGCTCGACGTACACGGCCGCGTTCGGGCAGCTCGTCGCCACGCAGGCAGACAACTTCGAGACCGGCGGCATGCCGAAGCGCGTCGGCCCCAACGGCAACCTCACCGGCTCGCTGGTGGTGGGCAACGACACGTACACCTGGGACTTCCAGGCGCTCCGCGAGCCCTGACGGACGGCCCCGCGCTGCGACTCGACGATGCGGCACCGCCTGCCCTGAGCAACCACGCGCCACCCCCGGTCACGGCGGCAGCGACGACAGGTAGGCGACGATGGCGGTGAGGTCGTCCATCGAGCGCTTCTCGACGATGGGCTTCATCAGGGCCGCGTTGCCCTCGCTGCGCACGCCCGCCTTGAACTCGTAGAGCTGCCGCATCGCGTACGACGCCGAACGACCCGCGATGGGCGGCGCGACGGTGAGCCCTCTCAAGCCGGCGCCGTGACACGGCTCACACGCGGGCGCCTGGCTCGTCACCAGCGCCGCGCCGCGCGTCAAGCTGCCCACCGGCACCCAGGCCACGAAGGTGGCGCGCGGGTCGCGCAGCTCGCTGGCTCAGAGCCGATTCCAGATGATCCGGAACGGCCCCGTGGGCGGCACCTCGAGGTCCATGGTGAAGGTCGCGCTGGCGCACAGCGCCTGGCGAGTCACGCGTCAGTCGATACACGCCCGAGCAGACACGGACCCAGCGCTTCAGGTGCGCTACGGCCCCGGGGATCGCGTGGGCTACAGCCGCAGCGTCCTCGCACCTCTCAGAACGTCTTGTGCACCACCAGGCCGTTCTCCCCGACGAACCAGCACTCAGCGCCGTCGCACCCCACGCCGCGGATGACGCCGTCGAAGTCCCAGGGCGTCAGCGTCGACGACACCGAGTTGCCCGCGGGCGGATAGTAGCCCCCCTGGGTCGCTACCACGGCGCCTCCGGTGACGCGCGCCAGCCCGCTTCCCGAGGGGGTGGTGAACGTCGTCACGGTGGCGCCGCCGCGCACGTGGAAGACGCGCCAACTCAGGCCTGTCACATCGCTGTGTGACAGCACCACGTCGTCTGCCCCGAGCGCGACGCCGCGCCGGTAGCTTCCGCCGCCTGGCCCGAAGTTGCGGCCCCACGACGTGTCAGCATTGTGCTGCCAGGCGCGCGAGCCAATGACCCAGCTGATGTCCGAGCCGGGGACCGCCAGCGCGAACACCGTCTCGCCGGTGGTGCCGGGCGTCGCGTAGGTGGACCAGCTGCCGACGCGGCGCCGAATGTCGCGCGTGTTTCCGCTGAAGCCCGAGCTGACCAGCCACCCCGACGCCGTGCAGCCGACGCTGCCCATCTGCACCGTGCCGTTGAGGCTGCTGAGGCTGGTGCCGTTCCAGCGCTTGAGGGCCTGCGTGTTGTCGGCCAGAAACAGGCCGGTGTTGGAGCCCACCGACGACACGCACCCGTCCACGGCGCGGTCGGCCAGCGTGGGCACCAGCACCTGAAAGCCACCCGTCGAGGTGCGCTGCAGCAGCGCGTCTCCGGCGATGTACGGCGTGGGCGCGGCGCCGGTCGCCACTTGAAAGACGCGCGTGTCTGTCGCGCCGACGCGGTCCCACTGGGAAAGGCTGCGCGACACCAATACCTCACCCGCTGCGCCCACGACGAAGAGCGCGCCGGCCGTCGTGGCCGCGAGGCCCCGCAGCGCCCGCGTCGTTCCCGTCGTCAGCGCCGTCCACGACGTGCCATTCCACCGGTGCAGCCGGCCGTTGCCGCCCGCGGCGAAGACACCGTCGCTCGTCGAAGTGACGGCCGTGAAGCCGCCCGCTGGCGCCGGAGACAGGGCCGTCCACGTGCCGCCTGCCCACCTGTAGCTGCGGTCACCCACCACCACCACGCCGGCCCCGTCACCGGTGACTGCCCAGAAGTTGCCACCCGCATTGCCGGGCGGCTCCGCGACGATGCCGAAGCCGACGCCGTCGTAGCGCAGCACCGTGCCGTTGGCGCCCACCGCCCACACGTCGCTCGCCGAGCGGGCGTAGACGCCCGTCAACCCGCGGGTGGTGCCTGACGTCACCAGCGAGGCGGCGCTGCCGTTCCAGCGCACGATGGTGCCGCCCTCGCCCACGGCCCAGACGAGATTGGCGGCCGAGCCCGAGACCGCGTTGAGCACCTGCGTCGTGGGTGACGTCACCGACATGAAGCCACCCTGGCGGCGCACGATGCGGCCGTTGGCGCCAACGGCGAAGACCGTGTTCGCGTCGAGCGCCCAGACGCCGTTGAGCGCCGCGCCGTCCGATCGCCGCGCCTGCTGCCAGGTCATGCCATTCCACTCGAGGATGTCTCCGCCGGCCGACGTCGCGAAGGCGACGGCCCCCGCGGCGGCCACGCTGGTGAAGGTCATCGCACCGGGTCGTGGGTTCTCCCAGCAGAAGTCGGACACGGAGCACACCGGTCCTGTCCACGTCACCGCGCCCGCGAAGCCCACACCGCCCGTGCCGCCGCCGCCCGTTCCACCGCCGCTGCCACCCCCGGCGCCACCTCCAGCCCCTCCACCCACGCCGCCGCCGCTGCCACCGTCCGCGCCACCTCCGGCCCCTCCACCCGTGCCGCCGCCGACGCCACCGTCCGCGTCGCCACCGCCGCCCCCTGCGCCTCCCCCCATGTCACCACCGCCACCGCCCATGGCGATTCCCCCTCCGGTGCCGCCACCTGTGCCGCCGCCGACGTTCGTCGCGCTCAGACAAGCGCCCACGTCAACCCGGCAGGTGTTCCCCGGCGGACAGGCCACGCAGAGTCCGCCCCGCGGGCCACACTGCTGGTCTGTCGGACTGGGGACGCACGCGCCCCCTTCGGTGCAGCAGCCCTCGCACGTTTGCGCGCTGCATACGTAGGCGCTGCTGCCGCAGCTCACCGCGAGCAGAAGCACAGCCAGACCGAGAAGCGAGCGAGTCACAGGGCCTCCAGCGGGGAAGATGCCGCAGACTCTATAGGGAGAGGTGACGCTCAAGGTCGACTTTCCCTCCGTAGCGCACGTCCCCGCAGGTGAGGAAGCGCGCGGCCTCCTGTCGAATGCGTCCGGGAAGAAGCTGTCGCCGCTGGCGAGACGAGCGGAGCCTTCGGCGCTCGCGACTGGGCCGCGCGGCTACGCTGAGTGGCTCGCGGAGGTGAAGGCGCGCAGCCACGCGGCGCAGCAGCGGGCCGCGCTCGCCGTCAATCGCGAACTCCTGGCGCTCTACTGGCGGCTTGGGCGCGACATCCTGGAACGGCAAGCCGCCGGAGCCTGGGGAGACGGAATCCTCGACCGGGTATCGCGAGACCTCCGTGCCTCGTTCCCCGGAATGAGAGGCTTTTCGAGGTCGAACCTGAAGTACATGAGGGCCTTCGCGGAAGCCTGGCCGGCGGCGGACTTTGGCCAACAGCCTGTTGGCCAATTGCTCTGGGGCCACAACCTGGTGCTGCTCACGAAGCTGAAGGACCCCGCTGCGCAGCTTCGCCCGCATCGCGCGGTCCGGCCTGCGGGAGTTCGCTGTCCCCACTCTTCGGGTCCTTCACACGGAAGTCGCAGCCGGCCCCATCATCCACCTGGTTGCCGGGAAAGACACTGCGCCCCAGGCTGGACAACCAGCAGTCGGGCGCCGCTCCGTAACGCTCCTTGAGCCAACGCCAGGCGTGGATTTCGCCCGCGAGCGCGATGGCGTTCTTCAACTCCTGAGACATCGCGTTCCGCCCGCCGACGGCTCCGCCCTTTCCTCCTCTCCTTTCGCCGGGTGGACGGACGGGAGCGAGGGGGGCCAGCCCATCACCATTCTCCTGCACCGGAGTCACGGCAGCGGGAGTGGCTTTCTCGATGTGGGCCAACATCGTCGCGAGATTCTCCGCCGCAGAGGCGCGGCTTGCCCAGCGCTTCAGACCCGCGCTTCTCATGGTCGCCAAGAGCGCCAGCGCCGCTGGGTCACGACGCTGGAGCCCCCGGTGTCCACCCACGCCGACGACCTGCGCGACGAGAAGGTGGAGGTGCTCAAGGCGCTGCGCTCGCGCCACCACGCCCTGGAGGGCCGCGAAATGTGGGTCCGCA
>JADLDB010000168.1 GCA_020846875.1 Myxococcales bacterium
CTCCGCCGCTGCCCCCGCCGACTCCGCCGCCGCCTCCACCGACTCCGCCGCCCTGGCCAGCGTCCTTCGCGGGAGGCGCCAGCGGTCCGCACCCGAGGGCCAGCACGAGGAGCCAGGGGAGTCGATTCGAAGCGCGCGCAGGCACGCGCGCAGTCCACCTTCCCGCCGCGCCGATGACAATGACGAAGCTGCCCCCGCACACAGCGGCCCACCTCGCGGAGCGACTTCGAGGAGCAAGCCCCAGGCTTTGGTACGCTGGCGCGGCCGTGCGGCTCACCATTTTCTTCGTCCTGCTCTTCGCCTCTGCCTCGGTGGCCCGCACCGTCACCTGCGAGCCTGACGGAACGGCCACCCTCTGTCCCGACGACGCCGGGCCCTGCTTCCGTGTGGGCCCCTGCTCGCTGGGCTGCGACCCGATGGCTGGCTGCCTGGTGCCGAGCAACGTCTCTTCCGACTTCCTGGACGCGGGCGGCGACCTCACCATCCCGGCCATCGACCTCGTCTGGCGCGTGTCCTCCGACACTGGCGCCATCGAGCGGTGGGACGGCGGCGCGGTGCGCCTGGCGGGCCCGGTGGATCCTCAGACGGGGACGCGCTTCGAAATCGAGCAGCAGGCAGACGGCGGCGGGCCAGTGGGCGTCCTGTCGGTCGGTCGGCTGGGGGTGCCGGCGGGGACGAAGCTGGAGGGCTACGGCTCGCTCCCTCTGGTGATACGGGCGGCGGGGGACATCACCATCCAGGGCGTCGTCGACGTAGGCGCGCTGGCTGAGGCCGGCGGCCCCGGCGGCTTCAACGGCGGGCCTCCCGGGCAGCGCGGGGCCGGGCCGGGCGCGGGCGTCGCGGGGCCGCTGGGCACCGAGGGCTGCCAGCACCTGTGCAGCGCCGGCTCGAGCGGCGGCAGCTTCGGAGCCGTAGGCGGCGCCGGCGGGAGCATCGCCCTGGGCGTGGGGCTCGAGGACGGCGGGCCGGTGGACTTTCCAGCAACCCCGGCGGGCCTCGCCTACGGTGCCGCGTCTCTCACGCCGCTGGTGGGGGGCTCCGGTGGAGCAGGCGGCGTCTTCCCCGGCAGCTACACCAGCGGCGACCCCGGGCTGAACCCTGCTCCGGGCCGCGGCGGCGGCGGCGGCGGCGCGCTGCAGCTCGTCTCGAAGGTCCGCATCACCATCCTGCCCGGAGGCGTCGTCACCTCGCCGGGCGCAGGAGGCGGCGGCTGCATCAGCGCGGGCGGCGCCGCGGGTGGCTCTGGCGGGGCGCTCCTCTTCGAGGCACCCTTCATCGCGGTGGAGATCGGCGGCGCCGTCGCGGCCAACGGAGGTGGCGGCGCCGCCGCGGACTGCACATGAAGCTCGTCTGATTCTGGCCAGGCTGGCCAGAGAGGAAGACCGGACTCGATGCCCGCCGCGGGGGGCGCGTGGAACGGCCAGGGCGGCTACGCGGGCGGGCACGGCGGCTCGAGCCTTCGGCCCCGGGGCGGCGACGGGGAGAGCCACGCCGAGCCCTCGGACAACACCGGGCTGGGCGGCGGCGGTGGGGGTGCCGCCGGCCGCGTGCGCTTCAACGCCACCACCACGGCGCTCAACGGCATCGTCAGCCCGGACCTCGCCACCGGCCTGGCAACGGCCGGCCTCCTCGTGGAGACCACCACACCGCTCTTCTTCATCAGCGACGGCGGCGCGGACGGCGGCGAAGCGGACGCAGGCCTCGACGCCGACGGGGGCCTCGACGCCGGAGACGGCTTCGACGCCGGGGCGCCTGACGGGGGCACCGCGGATGGAGGGGTGCCGGTGCACCACGACTATTCCGTGGGCTGCGGGTGTCAGGGCGTCGACGGAGGAGTGGGGCTGCTGCTGCTCGCGGCGCTCTCCTTCAGGCGCCGGCGTGGCGCTCCCTGAGGACGGCCCCACCAGGACAAGCCGGCTGGGCTATGTCCACTCCATGCCGACGCTGCAGGACGCGCTCCACCTGGGCCTCTCGGAGGTGTCGCCGGAGCTGCGGCCCCACGCCGAGGCGGTGCTGGCGGCGGCGAAGGCGGGGCACCTCGACGCGTTGACTGGCGAAGACGCCGCCGCCGCGCTGGTGATGTGCACGGCCGACGACGCCGGCGCGATGCTGGACGCGCAGCTCGGCCGCGATCCAGCGGTGGCCTTCGACCTCGCGCTGCGCGCCTGCCGCCTTCACCTCCGCTTCGCCCTGGTGCAGGGCAAGCTGGCGCGCGTCCTGGAGCGGCCCACCCGCAAGCCCAGCTCCACCCTTCCCCCGCCGGACTTCTGGCTGCGCCTGCGCCGCGCGCTGGACGGGGCCCCTGCCCTCTTCCGGCCGCGCGCCCGGCAGCTCGCCCTGGGCACGGACCTGTCTGACCTGCGCTTGCGCGCCCCGGTGGCCTTCGTGGTGCCCGACGAGCCGTCGCTGTGGACGCCGGCCCACCTGGCCCAGGTGCACGCGGCGCTGGACTTCCTCGATCCGGTTGAGGCCAACCTCTACCTCCTCGGCGTGCTGCGCTCCCACCCGTGGGCGGCGAAGAGCCCCACCTGGCCGCCGCCGCTGCCGGCCTTGCGCAAGCTGCCCGAGGACGTGCTGGAGGCGGCGCTGGCGCTGGCGGGCGACCACCGTGCGCTGAGCCGGCTGGCCGAGGAGCGCGAGGCGCAGGAGGCCGCGGCGGATCCAACCCCGCTGCTCGACCAACCCCTGGAGAGCCATCACCTCGCCACCCTGTCACGCGTGGTGCCCGACGCGAAGGCCATCACCCTCGCCACCGGCCGCCTCGCCCACCTCACCGAGGTGGAGGCCACGCTGGTGCGCGCGCTCGCCACCGGGTGGATTCTGTCCGCCCCCGAGGCCGCCGACGCCGCCGCGGCGCACAGTGCCGTGACGGCTGGGGCCGTGGGCGACCTGCGCCGCGCCGCCTTCATCCACCTGCCGCCGGGCTGTACCGTGCCGTCCCCGTGGGACGCGCCGCGTCCGAAGCGCACGAAGCCTCTCGCGCCTCCGCCCGCCCCCCCTCCCGCGCGCGGCCGCTGGGCGCAGGACTGGGTGGCCCGGGCCTTCGGCGGCGACGCCGGAGTCCTCCGGGACACGCAGCACCGGCTGCGCACCGGCGCCTTCCTCTTCCTCCCGCCCGACGCGCCCCGCGCCGCCTTCGAGGCCGTCTTCGAGGCGTGGAAGGGCGGCCGCGCTCCCGACGAGTACTGCTTCGCCGAGGTGGTGGAGGCGCTCGGGCCCTCCACCCTGCCCTTCGCGGCCGCCTGGACGAGGAAGAACGGACTTCTCTTGCCCGCGGTGAGCTTCATCGACGACGGGCTGCTGGCGCCGTCGTGGGCGCTGGCGCTCTCTTCGCGCCGCCGCCCGGTGCAGGAAGCGGCCCGCGCCTGGCTCGACGCGCATCCCCGGCTCGGCGCTGACGGGGCGCTGGCGCTGCTCCTCTCCGGAGACGACGCCGAGCGCCGGCTGGGGCAGCGGGCCCTGCGCTGGCTCGAGGCCCGCCACGGCGACGCGGCGCGCGCCGCGCAGGACGCCCTCACCAACGAGCAGCGTGCCTGGGTGGACGCCGCCCGGGCCGAGGCGCCGTCGTTGCCCGCGAAGACTCCTCCCCTCCCCGCCTTCGTGAAGGTGGACGCCTTGCCCGGCGTGGCCACGCGCGACGCTACAGCGAGGCTGGACGACGCCGGCCTGCGCACGCTGCTGGCGCTGGCCAAAGCCTCCACGCTGGACGACGCCGAGCCGCTGCTGGCCGCTGCGGCCCCGCTGGCCCCCGACTCGCTGGCCGGCCTGGCCGGCGCCGTCTTCACCGCCTGGCTGACCGCGGGCGGCTCGCCGAAGGAGCGCTGGGCGATGGAGCTGCTCGCGCACTTCCCGTCCGACACCTGGGCCAGGGTGCTGGGCGGGCTGTGCCAGAGCTGGGCACAGGAGGGCTTTCCCTCGCGCGCGCAAGACGCGGTGGAGGTGCTGGCCCGCATGCCCAGCCGGCTGGCGCTGCTGGAGGTCCATCGGCTGTCCACGAAGATCCGCACCGCCGGGCTCAAGGCGAAGGCGACCCAGGCCTTCGAGGACGCCGCGCAGCGCCTGGGCCTCTCGCAGGAGGAGCTGGAGGATCGCCTGGTGCCCGACTTCGGCCTCACGGGCGGGCGCGCGCTGGGCGACGGCGTGGAGGTGGACCTCGACGACGACTTGAAGCCGGTGCTCCGCCGCGAAGGGAAGACGCTCAAGACACCGCCAGCTTCGCTGGGCGAGGCCGGCGCGGCGGCGTGGGCGGCGGTGAAGAAGGGCAAGAAGCACCTGGAGGCGGCGGCGCGTCGCCTCGAGCGGTTGATGGCCGAAGGGCGCGCGCTGCCGGCGCTGCACTTCACCGAGGTGTGGCTGATGCACCCGCTGCTCTCGCGCCTCTCGGAGCGCGTGGCGTGGGTGGCCTTCTCCGGTGAAACCCGCACCGTCTTCCTCACCGCGCCCTTGCGCACCTGGACGGGCGTGCCCTTCACGCTCCTGGAATCCATGACGGTGCGGCCCGTACACCGGCTTGAGCTGAGCGCCGCGGAGCTGGAGGCCTTACAGGGCGCGCTGCCGGCCCCGCCCTTCCCGCAGCTGGGACGCGAGGTCTACCCTTCCGCGGACGTGCGGGCGGCGCTGCGGGAGCGCGTGGGGACGGAGGTGACGGCGGCGCAGCTGATCGGCCTCGAGCGGCTGGGCTGGGCGCGGGGGCCGGTGGTGGGCGGAGGCTGCTACGTCAGCGTGGAGCGCCGCGGGCCTCACTGGCGCGTGCTCCTCGTGTTCGAGCCCGGCGTGTACCTGGGCGATCCGTCGATGAACGCGCGGCAGGTGATCAACGACGTGCTGGTGGACGCCCCCGGCGCCATCGGCAAAGTCGCCGCGAGCGAGCTGTTGCGCACGCTGCAGTTCCCTTCGACCCGGCGCAGGGGCGCGCCCTGAGCGAGGACTCATGACGCTCGTCTCGGTGCTGACGCAGACCCCCGGGCTCCCTTCGCGCGGCGCCTTCGACGCGGCGGTGCGCGAGCTGTTGCCCGACGCGGCCCTCGACTGGCGCGAGAGCGCCAGCGGCTACTGTCTGAGCCTGGCCGGCGCCACCGTACGGCTGGCCTCCATCCCCGGGCCGGTGCCCAACGCCGAGGCGGACACCTCGGCCTTCCTGAGCCTCTCCGCCCTGGGCGGCCGCTGGCGCCTCACGCCCCACGCCGCGCACGTGGCCATTTCCCTGGACGGGGCGATGCAGGCGAGGGCCTCCGGCGTGCTCTCTCGCCTCTCGGGCGCGACGCGCGAGGCGAGCACCCTGGAGCGCCTGTCCACCTTCACCCGCCTGGTGGCCGCGGTGACCAGAAGCGTGGCCGCCCTGGGCGTGCACTGGGCGGCGGCTCCGGTGACGCACGCGCCCGACTTCTTCCTCCAGGTGGCGAAGGACGCGCCGCTGCCGCTGCCGCTCTGGGTGGGGGTGAGCGTGACGCCGGAAGCAGGGAGCCGCTCCTCGCTGTTGAGCTTCGGCATGGCGCAGCTGGGCCTGCCCGACCTGCTCCTCGACGCGCCCTCGAAGGACCTGGAGGACGCGGCCGACTTCTTCTTCAGCGCGCTGGCCACCGTCGCCGAGCGCGGCAGGCCTCCGGACGACGGGGAGACGATCGCCCGCTCGCTGCTGTCCCGCCCGAAGGTGCGCTACGGGCCGTCGCCGGTGGACGCGAAGTCCCGGGTGTGGAGGCTGAGCCTCTGAGGAAGGCCTTCAGCCCGGCGGCCAGGTGAACTCGCGGCCGCCGAGCAGGTGCAGGTGCAGGTGGAACACCGTCTGCCCCGCCGCCCGGTTGCAGTTCATCACCAGCCGATAGCCCGTGTCCGCGAAGCCGGCCTGGCGCGCGTACTTCGCCGCCGACACGGTGAGGTGCCCCACCAGCTCGCGGTCCTCGGCGGTGAGCTCGTTGGTAGTGGCCACGTGGCGCTTCGGCACGAAGAGGGCGTGCGTGGGCGCCTGCGGGTTGATGTCCGAGAAGCCGACGCACAGCTCGTCCTCGTGCACCTTCTTCGCGGGGATTTTTCCTTCGACAATCTTGCAGAAGAGACAGTCAGCCATGAGTGCACGTGTTGCTTGTGGAATGGCCTGCCGTCAAGCACGATGCGCCGCCATCAAACCCGCAAGCCCTCAGGGAGCTCCATGAATCGACTGGTTCTGTCCGCAGCCCTCGCTTCGTCCCTCGCCTTCGCCCAGGGAGCGCCGCCCCCACCCGCCAAGGCTGCCCCGCCGCCTCCGGCCGCCAAGGCGCCGCCGCCCGCCCCTGCGCCCGCCGCGCCGGCCCCTGCCGCAGCCGCCCCGGCCGCGCCGGCGATGGACTGGACCAAGGTGGGCCCCGGCTCCCGCAAGCCCAAGAATGAGGGCGCCGTCAAGAAGGAGCTCACCGCCTTCCTCGCTGAAGAGGACAAGCTGTTCGCGGCGAAGAACTGGGACGGCCTGCTGGCCCGCATCGACTTCCCGGTGACGATGATCACCGACGACGGCACCGGCAAGGTGTCCTCACGCGCGACCACGAAGGAGCAGTACGTCGCCGAGATGAAGCCCTTCTGGGAGAACGCGCCCGCGGACCTGAAGGTGAAGCACAAGCACACCATCACCGTGCACTCGGACTCGCTGGCCACGGTGGTCGATGACTTCCTGCTGACGATGGGCAAGACGAAGGTGGCGGGGAAGAGCGCCATGACGCTGGTAAAGTTGGACGGCTCGTGGAAGTGCAAGGTGATGCTGGAGGCCGGCTGGGGTGGCATGGCCGAGGGTGGCGGTGCTCCGGCTCCCGCGCCTGCTCCGGCTCCTGCGAAGGTTCCGGCCCCGCCCCCGGCTCCTGCGAAGGCTCCGCCCCCTCCGGGCAAGGCGCCGCCTCCTCCGCCCGGGAAGTAGGGGCTCCCGCAGCGCGCTGCCTCCGACGGCCCGGGTCCCTGGTGGCCTGGGCCGTTCTGCTTTTCGCCAGGGCCCCTCGGGGTCAGTTCGACAGCGCGGCGAGGTGCTGGCCGAAGCGCCACATCACCCGCTCGTGCATCAGCGCCTGAGAGAAGCGGTAGAGCAGCCAGGGCAGCCGGGGCTCGTACCCGGTGAGGGCCGTCATCGCGGTGGCGCCGTCCAGCAGCACGCGGAACTCCAGCCGGCCGGGGCCCTTCGCGCGGTGCACCAGCGCGCCGTCGGCCACCTGCAGCACGCAGCTGTCCTCCTCCGAGCGGCCGGGCAGCGGCCGCAGCACCAGACTGCGCGCCCCGAAGGCGTGAATGGTGAAGACGCCGCCCGCCTCGTCGACGCGCGTGCCCAGGGACGCGGACGGCAGCCAGCGGAAGTACTCCCGCGCCAGGTCCAGGCCCGAGAAGCCGCTGGGACGCGCGTAGCGCTGCACCGAGCACACCCGCAGCCTCGGCCCAGAGTCCTTCGGCGCCTCGCCGGTCCAGGCGGGCTCTTCGCGCGTCGTCCCCGGGGCCGCGTCCACCAGCTCGCCCAGCGCCGCGAGTGGATCCACCCCCCCGCCGCGCAGCACCGACACCGGCACCTGGCTCTCTTGCAGCAGCGGCAGGCGCACGTCGCCTTCCCCACAGCAGAAGAGGACCAGCCGCTTCACTGCGCAGCGCCGCGCCGCGCGGGCCACGCTGTCAGCGATGAGGCGATCGAGGTCCTCTTTGGCCGCCCGGGTGAGGCGCGCCGGGCTGCGCCGCGCCTGCGCCAGCAGCACCACCGTCTCGGCGCCGGCCAGGGCCACCTCCGTCTCGGGGATGGAGGTGAGGTCGCACGGCCACACCCCGTCCTCGCGCGCAACCCGGGGCTGCTCGCCCAACCGCGGCGGGCGCAGCGCCAGCACCTCGTGGCGCTCGGACAACCGGCGGGCGAGCTGCGCGCCCAGGGCGCCGGTGCCTCCTGCGATGACCACGCGACTCACGGAGCCGGGGACTCTATGCCAGGTCACCTCCGCCACCGGTGGCGGACTTTCTTCAGGTAGGTCCCTCGTCCACATCCCGCGAAGACGCCGAAGGCCGGGCGCCGCGGCCTGGGGCATCATGCGGCCGCGCATGGCGTCTCCTTCCTGCAGCGGCTGCGGCCAGGTGCTCCCGCTCACGCGCCTCCACTTCCGCTTCGCGCTGGAGGTGGAGGGCGAGCAGCAGGCGCTGGACTCGCGCCCGCTGGGAGACTCGCCGGAGGCGCTGGCCGAGCTGGTGCGCACGCTGGAGTCCGCCGACGCCGCGGAGCTGGAGGCGCAGGTGCACTTCGAGGCCAGCGGGGTGCTGTGCCCGCGCTGCCGCCGCCGCCTGCTGGAGGTGGTGGGCCACGCGCCGGCCGGCCCGCACTGAGGGATACTCGTCCGGCATGGACCCACTCGTCGGCCTGGTGCTGTCCGGCGGCGGCGCGCGCGGCGCCTACGAGGTGGGCGTGCTGCGCGGCGTCTGCGAGGCGCTGGCGCTCGAGGAGGCCGCGCCTCCGCCCTTCCGCGTCATCGCCGGCACCTCGGTGGGTGCCATCAACGGCGCGTGGATGGTGGCCAACGCGCGCTCGGGCACGCACCGGCTGGAGGGGCTGGCGGAGGTGTGGAAGGGCCTCAGGCTGGAGGACCACCTGCGCGTGGACCTGCTGGGGCTGTTGGGGTGGACCAGCCCTTTGCGCTTCCTGCGCGCGCCGAAGCAGGGGGACCTGGTGGAGCGCTTCGGCCGCTCGGTGCTGGACCCGGGCGCGCTGGAGGCGCTGGTGGAGCGCGTCATCGACTGGCGCGCGGTGCACCAGAACGTGGACGACGGGCTGGTGCGGGCCTTCATCGTCGCCGCGCTACACATCGGCACCGGCGTCACCACGCTCTTCACCGAGCTCGCCCCGGGCGTGCACTTCCACCCGGGCCGCAACCCGCGCCGCGTGGCCCGCCGCCAGCGCATCCACGCCGAGCACGTGCTGGCGTCCGCCGCCATCCCCGCGCTCTTCCCCGCCCGCCGCGTCGGCCCGTCCTTCTTCGTCGACGGGGGCCTGCGCTTCAACACGCCCATCTCCCCCGTCATCCGCGCCGGCGCGCAGAAGCTGGTGGTCATCTCGTTGCGCTTCGGCAGCGAGGACGTGCCCGACGTCGACACCATGGGCGTGGGCGAGCAGTACCCCAGCCCCGTCTTCCTCCTCGGCAAGCTGCTCAACGCGCTGCTGCTCGACCCGGTGGAGTACGACCTCCAGGTGCTGCGGGGCTTCAACCGCCTGATGGACGTGCTGAACGCCACCCTGTCGCCGGCGGAGCGCGCGCGCGTGGACGAGGTGCTGACCCGCGAGCGCGGCATGGGCTACCGGAAGGTGGACTCGCTGGTCTTCTCCCCCTCGCAGAACATCGGCCTGTTGGCGGGCCTGCACCTGCGCGACCACGGTGCGGACTGGAAGGTGGGGCGCTTCTACGAGTGGCTCTTGCAGAAGGCGGCGCAGCGCGAGGCCACCTGGGAAGCGGACCTCGCCAGCTACCTGCTGTTCGACGGCTCCTGGTGCGAGCGCCTCATCGAGCTGGGGCGCGCCGACGCGCTGGCGCGCACGCAGGAGATCCGCGACTTCTTCGAGAAGTGACTCCCCTTCAGTGCAGGGTGGCGGACAGGGCCGCGGTGGCCGCCCCCGCGTCGGTGAACATCATCGCCACGCCGAAGCGGCCGTCGGCCCCGGGCATGACGTGCACCACCCGCGCCTCGAAGGCCAGCTCGCGCCCCAGGAAGCGCAGGTCGAAGGTGAGCATCACCGTGGAGTTGGCGGCCACCGCCTTGGGGCTCCACACGAAGCCACCCCCCCGGCTGAACTCCTTCTCCCAGGCCTGCTTCCAGGACACCACGTCCTCGAAGACAAGGGTGAAGGGGTCGTCCTTCTTCGGCGCCTCGCGAAGCTGGGGCACCAGCTCGGCCATCACCTCGGGGCCCAGCAGGTATCGCACCCCGAAGCCCGACTTCACCACCTGCCGCAGCTCGGGCGGCACCACCACCTGCCGCGCCACCACCGCCTCCATGAAGACCAGCACCTCGCCCGGCAACGTCACCTCGAGGTGCACCCGCGTGCCCGGCCTGGGGCTGGTGTTGGCGAGGACGAACAGGCCGGTGGCCGAGACGTCGTTGGTCAACCCGGTGCTGGTGAAGCCCTTGCCCTTCTCCCCGTACCGCACCTTGAGGCGCCGGGCGTGGCGTCGTGCGCGCCGTTTCTCCATCGCACCCTTCAGCTTCGCGCGAATCCGGGCGGACCGGTACTTCCGCGCTTCGTGGGAGCGGGCGGGAGGCGACGGCGCTACACCTGCCGTCATGACGGATTCGACGGAGCCCACGTGGGACCCGGTGTGCCGGATGACGGTGGTGCGCGGCCAGGCGAAGGGCGGCGCTCACCTGCACGAGGGCGTGGAGTGGTGGTTCTGCAGCGCCAGCTGCCGGGAGAAGTTCGCCGCGGCGCCGCACACGTATTTCCTGGCGAAGGACCCGGTGTGCGGCATGGAGGTGGACCTCCGCCGGCCCGCCGCCACCGCGCCGCACGGGAAGCACACGTATTTCTTCTGCAGCGCCGCCTGCGCCCAGCGCTTCACCGCCGCCCCCGAGGGCTTCGTGGCGAAGCAGAGCGCCGCCTCCGCCCCTCCCGAAGTCCCGGAGGGCACGGTGTGGATTTGCCCGATGGACCCCGAGGTGCGCGAGACGAAGCCGGGGGCCTGCCCCCTCTGCGGCATGGCGCTCGAGCCGGAGACGCCGGTGCCAGGCGCGGCCGCCTCCAACCCCGAGCTCGCCGACATGCAGCGCCGGCTGGTGGTGGGCGTCGTCTTCTCGCTGCCGCTGGTGGTGCTGGCGATGGGTGAGATGGTGCCGGGCGCGGTGGGCCACGCGCTGGCGGGCGCGGCGTGGAGCGGCTGGGCGCAGCTGGCCTTGAGCCTGCCGGTGGTGGGGTGGGTGGGGGCGCCCTTCTTCGCGCGCGCGTGGAGGAGCCTCGTGTCGCGCCACTTCAACATGTTCACCCTCATCGGGCTGGGCACGGCGGTGGCCTTCCTCTTCAGCGTGGTGGCGCTGCTGGTGCCCGACGTGTTGCCGCCGTCCACGCAGGGGCACTCCGGCCGGGCGCCGCTCTACTTCGAGTCGGCGGCCGTCATCCTCACCCTGGTTGCCCTGGGCCAGGTGCTGGAGCTGCGGGCGCGGGCCCAGACGTCGCGCGCGCTGGAGGCGTTGATGCAGCTCCAGCCCACGGTGGCGCGGCGGGTGCGCGACGACGGGCAGGACGAGGACGTGGCGCTGGAGGCGGTGCACCCGGGCGATCGCCTGCGCGTGCGGCCCGGCGAGAAGGTGCCGGTGGACGGCGAGGTGCTGGACGGCGCCAGCGCGGTGGACGAGTCGATGGTGACGGGCGAGAGCCTGCCGGTGGAGAAGACGCCCGGCTCGCGCGTGGTGGGCGGCACGCTGAACGGCACCGGCACCTTCGTGATGCGCGCGCAGAAGGTGGGGAAGGACACGCTGCTCGCCCGGGTGGTGCAGCGGGTGGCCGAAGCCCAGCGCAGCCGCGCTCCGCTGCAGAAGCTGGCGGACAGGGTCGCGGCCGTCTTCGTGCCGGCGGTGGTGAGCGTCGCGGCGCTGGCGGCGGTGGCCTGGCTCGCGGTGGGCCCGGAGCCGCGGCTGGCGCACGCGCTGGTGAACGCGGTGGCCGTCCTCATCATCGCCTGCCCGTGCGCGCTGGGGTTGGCCACGCCCATCTCGGTGATGGTGGCCGTGGGCCGGGGCGCGCGGCTGGGCGTCCTCATCCGGAACGCCGAGGCGCTCGAGGCCCTGGCGCGCGTGGACACCGTGGTGGTGGACAAGACGGGCACGCTGACGGAAGGGCGGCCCTCGCTGGTGGAGGTGAAGGCCTTCGGCGGTGACGAGTCGGCGCTGCTCCTGGCGGCGGCGTCGGTGGAGCGCGCCAGCGAGCACCCGCTGGCCCAGGCCATCCTCCAGGGCGCGAAGGCGCGGGGCGTCGCGCCGAGGGACGTGCAGGACTTCCAGGCCACACCCGGCCAGGGCCTCTTCGCGGCGCTGGACGGCCAGCCGGTGCTGGTGGGCCACGACGGCTTCCTCGCCTCGCGCGGAGTGGACGTGGCGGCGGCACAGGAGACGGCGGCGGCGTGGCGGGCGCTGGGCCGCACCGTCGTCTTCGTGGCGAAGGGCGGGGCGCTGGCCGGACTGTTGGCGGTGGAGGACCCGGTGAAGGCCACCACCCCCGAGGCGCTCGCGGCGCTCGAGGCCGACGGGGTGCGCGTGGTGATGTTGACTGGCGACGCGCGCGCGACGGCGGAGGCGGTGGCGGCGCGGCTGGGGCTGTCGGAGGTGCGCGCCGAGGTGCAGCCGGAAGGGAAGTTCCAGGTGGTGAAGGAGCTCCTCGCGCAGGGGCGGGTGGTGGCGATGGCGGGCGACGGCGTCAACGACGCGCCGGCGCTGGCGGCGGCGACGGTGGGCATCGCCATGGGTAACGGCACGGACATCGCGCGCGAGACGGCGGCGGTGACGCTGGTGAAGGGCGACCTGCGGGGCATCGTCCGCGCGCGCCGGCTGGGGCGCGCCACGGTGCGGAACATCCGCCAGAACCTGGGCTGGGCCTTCGGCTACAACACCCTGGGCGTGCCGCTGGCGGCGGGCGCGCTGTACCCCTTCTTCGGGCTGCTCCTCTCGCCGATGGTGGCCGCGGCGGCGATG
This sequence comes from Myxococcales bacterium, assembly GCA_020846875.1. Taxonomy (GTDB): domain Bacteria; phylum Myxococcota; class Myxococcia; order Myxococcales; family Myxococcaceae; genus JADLDB01. The sequence continues at coordinate 12,652 of JADLDB010000168.1, forward strand.
AGCCTGTCCTCGGTGTCCGTCATCACCAACGCGCTGCGCCTCTCGCGCATGCGGCTGTAGCCCGGGCCCTTCTCAAATGGCCCCGCGGCGGCGCCGGGAGAGCACCAGCGCCAGGACCGGCAGCAAGAGGCCCACGAGGAGCGCCCAGCGGCTCCGGCGCTCACCCGCACGCGACGCGCTGCCTTCCGCCAGCGCGCGGCTGCCCGTCTTCGCCTGGTCTGACCTGGACGTCATGTCGCAGTCGCCATCGACGACGCCCCAGTACAGGGTGACGGTGCCGCTCCCGGCGGGGGGGGCGGTCCACACGAAGGTCCAGGTGCTGCGGTTGGGCGTGGCCGAGGACACCAGCGCGTGGCAGTCGCCGTAGGTGATGGTGCTGTCCGTCGCCAGTTGCGGCACCGTGGGTGGGCACGACGAAGCGTTCATCCCCAGGTCGGACTCGAGGCGCCCCGCCAGAAGCCCGCTGCCGTCCTCGAAGCTGACCCCGAAGCCGTTGGTGTGGGTGAGGTACTGGCCGCAGCCGGACAGGCCGAGCGTCTCTCCGGTGAGGGTCGCCGTCACCGTGTAGCGCCGGCCGGGCCTGTAGCCGGGCGCGCCGCCCACCTGCTCCAGCGCGGGCTGGAAGGCGAGCGTGAGGTCGACGGGCATGCCTCCCGTGGCTGGAGGTTCATGGCACGCCTCGCAGGTGATGCGGCCGTCGCGCCGGCTGCCGGTGCCCCAGATGCCCGCGCCGCCGGAGGTTGGGCCGGTGGTGGGCGCGTTCCACAGCTCGTTGCCGTCCCACGCCAGCGCAGCCGGCGGGGCGAGGCACGAGAGGGCGATGGTCAATTCGAGCCAGCGTCGCATGCGCCCCCCTGGGCTCCTTCGAGCCACGCCTTGATGGTGACGTACTGTGGATCGCGCGCGTCTTTGAACAGCTTCGCGCCGGCGTGCGCGAAGGGTGAGCCAGCGAGCGGCTGCTGCAGCAGCTCCGAGTCCGCCGTCGACGGCAGGCCCACCGCCCACAGCTTCGCGCCAGAGAAGTTGCGCTGCCACTCCGCGTTGGTCAGCCGGCTCCAGCCCACGCACATCACCGTGCCGCTGCCTTCCTGCATCAGGTTCACCGTCTGCGGGCCGATGGGACAACTGGGCACCTGCGGCACCGTCTCGTCGTTCCGCAGCCGGCCCCGGGAGTACACGCCGAAGAGGCGCCCCTTCGGGTTGTTGGGCACCACGCCGTGGCAGCCGAACATCGAGCAGCCGCGGTCGAAGACGGGCTGCACGTTGCACTTGTAGAAGGCGAGGTCGAGCGCCGGAATCGGCAGGGGGCCCTGCGCAGGAGGCGTCGCGCCGGGGCAGGCGTTGAAGTCCTGACAGCGCCGCGTGGCCAGGCCGCCGTCCGCCGCCTCCCAGGGTCCGCACTGCCAGTCGGCCACGCAGCCTCCGTCGGGAGCGCCGCCTCCACCGCCAACCATGCCCCCGCCGCCGGTGCCGCCCCCACCGCCCGCGCCGCCGCCACCGGCGCCTCCCGTGCCGCCACCGGTGGCTCCGCCGTCACAGTCCTGGACACAGAGGTTGGGGTTTTCCTGCGGGCAGGCGAGGAGGAGGACGGCTGCCGCGGAGACGAAGAGGCTCCATCGAATGGACATCAGCACCTCTCGAGGGCCGGCCGGGGAGCTGAGGAGGCTACCACGCCCTCAGCGGCAGAAGTCCGTACCCAGCGAGAGGAAGAGGAGGCGAGCCCGGCGCGGCTCCGAGGAAAGTCCGGGGAGCGGCGCGGCCCACAAGACGCCACCGCCAGCACCAGCCTCATGAGGACGACGCGACGCATCGGTGTCTCCCTCCGGCCCGACGAGCTCCGCACCATAGCCGGGACGGCCGCCGTCCTCCGCAGTCAGCAGCCGCCGGCTGTGTTACCTCTGGGGGCCGTGTCCCGCTCTCCGGCCCTCGCCGCGCTGCTGCTGTCCTTCCTGTCCTCCTGCTCCTGCAGCAAGAAGCCCGACGCGGCCCCCGCTGCGCCGGACGCAGGGCCGCCCCCGCCTCACCTGGCGTCGGTGGGCCCGCGGCTCTTGTCCAACCAGACGTCCCAGCCGCTCAGCGTGCAGGGCGAGCGCCTCACCCAGGGCCTCAAGCTGAAGCTGGGCCCGCCCGTCAACCAGGGCTTCCCCCTCACCGTCCTCGACGAGCGCCACGCCTTCACCCGGCTGCCGGCGCACCTGCCGCTCGGTTACCTCTCCGAGCTCTCCCTGTCCGTCTCGCTGGAGTCCCCTGGCGGCCCCGCGCCCACCGGCGCCGCCCGCCTCACCTTCGCCAACGACACCACCTTCCCCGACCTGGTCGGCCTGGCGCTCTCCCCGAAGGGCACCCACGCCGCGGCCGCGTCCCCGACGGAGGACCTGCTCTACGTCGTCAACCTCTCCACCAGGGAGGTGGTGAAGGTGGGCGTCGACGACGGCCCCAGCGCGGTGTCGGCGTGGGTGGACGGCGCCGGCCGTGAGTGGTGGGTGGTGGTGCACCAGTTCGCCCCTGTCCTTTTCCTGGTGAGCGTCGACGGCGACGGCAAGGAACAGGTCTCCGTGCCCGCGCCCGCGAACGCGAGCGGGGTGGTGGTGTCGAAGGACGGGGTGGCCTTCGTCGCCGAGCAGGCGCGGGACACGGTGGCGGCTCTCTCTCTGACGCAGAAGCGCGAAGTCTGGCGCACCCCGGTGGCCCCCAACCCGCGCGAGCTGTCCCTGACGCCGGCGGGCCTCGCGGTGGGCTCCCAGCAGGCGGGCCTGGTGGAGTGGCTGGACGAGAAGACGGGCGCGCCGAGGTCCGCGGTGCAGCCGGGGCCGGGCGTGTCCATCGTCGGCGGGGGCACCGAGAGGTACGGGAAGTACGTGATGGGCGGGAAGGCGGTGCGCGGCCTGGCCTTCTCCGAGCGGCTCAAGGCCCTCTTCGTCTCCTCCATCGGCCCCAACGTCGGCCCCAACCCCGACAAGCTGGAGGTGTCGATGAACGGCGGCGTGGGGGTGGTGGACCCGGCGTCGGGCTGGAAGCGCCACCTCGGCTTCGGCGCGGGCGTCACCCTCGCGCTGGCGCTCGACGACGCCCAGGGCCTCCTCTACGGCACCGACGTCTCGCTGGGCCTGGTGCGGGTGCTGGACGCGAAGAAGCTGGCGAGGAGCGACGACGGCGCGCGCGCCGCCCTGCTGCAGGAAGTGGCCCTACCCGTGCCCGAGGGCTTCCCGCTGGTGCGCCGGGAGGCGGACTTCAACGTCAATGGGCGCGCCGGGCCGTCGCTCCACTCGGGCCCCACGGCCGCCGTCCTCTCGCCGGACAAGAAGGCGCTGTACGTGCTCAACCGCTTCACCGGCGCCCTCGCCGTCCTCGACGTGTCGAAGGCCGCGCAGAAGAAGGCGGTGTGGAAGGAGCAGGTGCGCCTGGCCAGCGTGCTGGGGCAGCAGCAGCGGCGGCTGGGGCAGGTGCTGTACTTCGCCGACCTCGGCCGCACCGGGATGAGCTGCGACGCCTGCCACCTCGAGGGGCACGGCGAAGGCATCTTCTTCGAGAAGACGACGCCGATGCGCGTGTACCGGTCCACCACCCTGCGGGGCAGCCGCGAGACGCCGCCGTACTTCACGCCCGCCTCCACCCGCAGCCTCGGCGAGACGGTCGACTTCGTGGGCGCGCGCAACCGCTTCCACAACCCGGACCCCTCGGCGCAGGAGGTCGACGCGCTGGCCCTCTACACCTCCCTCATCCCCACCCTGCCCAACCCCTTCGTGGGCGAGGACGGGGCCCCGAAGGAGGCGCTGACGCTGCCCGACGGCGCGACGGGCAACCCGCGCAGGGGCCTCGTCCTCTTCGAAGGCAAGGCCGGCTGCGCGCAGTGCCACCCCGCCCCGCACTTCACCACCGACCAGGACGCGGCCACCCGCGGGAAGTACCTCGACGTGGGCACGCCGCACCTCTTGCCGCTGCGCGAGCACCAGCAGGACGACACCTTCCTCGGCTTCGCGCCGCCCGCGCTGGTGGGGGCGTGGGACGTCTTCCCCATGCTCACCACCGGCCTGGCCGGCCTTACGGTGCGCCCGGACGAGAGCGTCGCCCTGGCCACCCGCTTCCCCCTGCGCGTGGCCGTCGAGGCCTGGGCCCCCTCGCACGGGAGGGCCGACCTCCTCACGCCAGAGGAGCGAAATGACTTGTTGGCCTGGCTGATGTCGCTGTAGGCAACAGGCCCACACCGGCGGCCGGCAACCCGGCGCGGCCGCGTGCGACAATGCCCTTATGACGACCATCCGCTCCGGCGCCCCGCGTGTCACCAGCAGCAGCGCACAGCCCACCACCAGCGCGAAGCAGGCCACCGCGACGGCGCAGTCCGCCGCCACCGGCTACTCGGGGGCCAGCAGCTTCGAGGCGGCGAAGAAGCCCGGCAGCACGTCCTTCAAGCAAGGCATCGAAGACGGCAAGAAGATCGCCGACAAGCTGCCCGACGGTGAGGTGAAGGACGCCATCAAGACGCTCCTCGACAAGCCGTACCCGAGCGCCAAGGAATTGGAGAAGGGCATCGGCGCCTTCATCGCCGCCCGCGACTCCGGCACCCTGAGCAGCGACGAGCTCAAGACGCTCAGCGGCGCGGTGTTGAAGCGCATGGCGCTCAAGAGCACCATCGACTTCGCCCTCAACTCCGCCAAGGAAGCGTTCCAGAAGCTGGCCAACCAGAAGCCCGAGGTCTGGTAGCGCGCCTGCGCGCCCTGTCACAGGGGCGCGACACCGTGGGGCCGCGCGGCTCTCTCTCCTCCGCACAGCCGGGCTACGCCTTGGGGCCAGGAGACTTCTGCCCATGGCCACCACCGCCCGCCGCTGCGCCGTCACCTTGCTCCTCGCTGCCCTGTGCGGGTGTGGACCCGACCTCGAGGCCGCCGACGGCGTCATCGTGGACGAGCCGCTGGCCGGGCAGCAGGACACCGAGGAGGCGGAGCTGGCGGCGCCTTCCCCTTCGGACCGCCTCATCGTCTGGCAGCAGAACCTCGAGGCGATGAAGGCGGGCGCGGTGCCCGCCTCGCGCCTCACCAGCCGAATGCTGGCGTACACCTACCGGCCGGACCTCGTCATCCTCCAGGAGGCCTGGCAGAACGTGCTGTGCGGCGACTACGCCAACCCGGACGCGAAGGGGGACGTGGAGCTGATGAACTGGCGCGGCTCACCAAAGGACGCGCGGGGGCTGGCCACGGGCTGCCGCAGCGGCGACCCGCTGCCTGGCTCGGTGCTGGCGCGGCTGGGGAACAAGCTGTGGGGCGGCGTGAAGAACGCCGGCCACCGGCGCCCGTGGGACGACAAGCTGGGCTCCACCTCGCGCACCGGCACGGCCGTCGTCTGGGACGCGCGCCGCTTCGTGCTGGAAGACGCCTTCAAGTACGACGACTCGATGGTGCCCGGCTGCCCGTCGACGCTGGCCGACTACAAGCGGGTGGCGGTGCTCTTGCGCGACACGCGGCGCACGGCGGACACGTCGGACGATCGCCTGGTGGCGGTGGCCTCGGCGCACTACGGCTCGGCGTGCAGGGCCTCGTCGAACGAGTTCGTCGCCGAGGAAATGGTGCGCCGCTGGAGCACCTTCGGCGGGCGGGCGCTGGCGCTGCGGGTCATCGCCGGCGACTTCAACACCGAGGTGGACACGGTGAGCGCCAACTACCCGGCGCGACGGCGGGAGCTGAACCCCGAAGGCTGGTACCGCGCCTTCACCGAGAACACCGACTGGCGCGGCGGGAAGTTCCTCGACGCGGCGGCGGCGCGCAGCTCCAACGCGGGCGGCGACTCGGCCCCGCTGTGCGGCCAGTGGACCTACCCCAACGTGTCCTCCTGCGCGGCGAGGACGGCCTGCAGCGACACCTGCAGCGGCTTCGGCATCGGCGGCAAGCTGATGCGGCTGGACTACGTCTTCGTGTCCAACGCGCGCGGCACGCTGTCGGCCTCGCGCATCCTCGCGGCGCAGACGGACGACGCGAGCGCCGGCTACTCGGACCACAAGGCAGTGCGGGTGTCGATCCGCGTCGAGTGACGGGACTACGCGAAGAGCCGCTGCGGCTCACTCGACCGTTTCGGTCACTTGAGGAGCACCCTCACCAGCCCATCCGCTCCGACAGCACCACGTCCAGCATCCGGTGCCAGGTGGGCCAGTCGTGGGGCACGTCCTGGCCCCACATGTCCAGCCAGTGGGGGATGCGCCTGTCGCGCAGGACGGCGGCGAAGGCCTCGGTGTCCCAGGGCTCCTCCCACGCGCCCCGGCCGCAGAGCAGGTGGACGCGCGTGTCGTGGCGCAGCCGCTCAAGCGTGGGGCCCTCGGGCAGGTTGGGCACGTACCAGGCGGGCGAGTGCAGGTAGACGGTCTCGTCCGAGTAGCCGTGCAGCCACTGGCCCAGCTGGTACATGCCGCTCATCCCGATGAGGCTCCAGTAGAGGTCCGGCCGGCGGAAGAGCGCGTCCGCGGCGAAGAAGGCCCCGAAGCTGGCGCCGCCCACCGCGACGCGCGCGGCGTCGTCCTGCAACACCCGGCGGATGTGCGGCACCACCTCTTCGTCGAGGTACTCGGAGTACGCCGCGCTGCGCCGCGCCTTCTCGGGCAGGTCCACCCCGTCCGCGCACCAGGACCAGGGGGTGATGGTGTTGACGCAGAAGACGGTGCAGCGCCCCGCCTCCACGTGGTGGGCGATGGCCTGAATCAGCCCCTGGCGCTCCGACTCCAGGAAGTCCGCCTGCCAGGTGGGGATGAGGAGCAGCGCCGGCCCCCAGTGCCCATAGCGGACGAGGGGCATGTCCATGCCGGTGCGGTGGCTGTACCAACCGAAGAGCTCGCGGTGCATGTGGAGGGCGATTCTTCTGGAGACGCGGGGGCGGCGCCACCTTCCTGACACCCGCCTTTCACCGCGCGTCGATCAGCACCCCCGGGTTGAGCAGCCCGGAAGGATCCCACGCGCGCTTCACCGCGGTGAGCGCCTCACCGAAGAGCGCCGGCCGCTCGCGGTCATACCAGGGCCGGTGCACGCGCCCCACGGCGTGGTGGTGGGTGATGGTGCCGCCGTGCTTCGCCAGCGCGTCCGACGCCGCGCGCTTGAGCTCGGCCCATTGCTCCGCCTCGCCGCCTCGCTTCCCGCGCCCGAGGAAGGTGAAGTACGGCGCCGGCCCGTCGGGGTAGACGTGGGTGAAGCGGCAGGTGACGAGGCCGCCGCCGCACCCCCGCTCCAGCGCGTCGCGCACGGCCTGCATCACCTCGGCGTAGAGCGTAGGGAAGGCCTTCCACGTGCAGGCCGTCTCGAAGGTGTCGGCGACGACGCCGAGGCGGATCATCGCGTCCTGCAGGTAGGGCCCCCGGAGGAAGGACGCGCGCCAACTGTCTCCCGCGTCGCCGCTGCGCGCCTTCGAGGCGTCGTCTCTGAGCGTCTTGCCGCGCGGGCAGGTGCCGCCGTGCGCCTCGGCCAGCGCCACCGCGCAGTCCAGCAAGGGCGCGACGCTGGCATCGGCGGACTCGAAGCCCAGCACCAGCACGCTGGAGCCGTCGCCGGCCACGCCGTTGAGCAGCGCCTCCTTTTCGTCCAGCAGCCGGCAGTTGGCGGGGAAGAGGCCGGACTGGGCGATGGCGCGGGTGGCGTCGACGGCCCGGCTGAAGTCCGCGAAGTGCACGCTGGCCGCGCCGCGGAAGACGGGCCGGGGGCGCACCCGCATCCACGCCTCGGTGATGAAGCCCAGCGTCCCTTCGCTGCCCAGCGCGAGGCGGTTGGCGTCAGGGCCGGCGCCGTGCGCGGGCACGCGGGGCGTCTGCACCACGCCGCGCGGCGTGACGAGGCGCAGCGACTCGGTGAGCTCGTCGATGTGGGTGTAGACGGTGGCGAAGTGGCCACCGGCGCGGGTGGCCAGCCAGCCGCCCAGCGTGGAGTACTCGAAGGACTGGGGGAAGTGGCGCAGCGTGAGGCCGTGTGGCGCGAGCTGCCGCTCCAGCTCCGGGCCGAAGACGCCGGCCTGGATGCGCGCGACGCGGCTCACCTCGTCCACCTCGAGGACGCGCGACAGCCTCGAGAGGTCGACCGTGACTGCGCCGCGATGCGCGGGCCCCAGGCGTGGCTCCACGCCGCCGACGACGGACGAGCCTCCGCCGAAGGGGATGACGGAGAGGCGCTGCGCCTGAGCGGCCTCGAAGACGGCGGCGAGGTCGGCTTCGTCGCGCGGGAAGGCGACCAGGTCCGGCGCGCTGGAGAAGTCGCCGCGGAGGCCGCGTACGCGGTCGACGTAGCTCTTCCCGAGCGCGTGGGCAGCGCGGACCCGTGGCTCGGCGGACGAGAAGTCGCGCAGCGGGGGTGGAACCTCGACCCGGGGCGCGGGCACGCGAGGCGCGGCGGCTTCCTCCACCTCGAGCGGACCGAAGAAGGCCTCGGCGCGGGCGCGGGAGTCCTCGAGACGATCCGCCGCCTCCACCTCGCCCCAGCCCCAGAGGTTGCGCGCCATCGCCGCAATGTACCCACAGCAGGTGTCGGCGCGAAGGAGCCCTCAAGGGGAGCGCCTGGGGGTGGGGCTCAGGCCGTGCTCGCCGGCGCAGCCTCTCGACTCGTGCGGGACGGTCCTCATGCGTGGCACGGAGACGAGGGGTGTGGCGCCTTCACTGCCCATAGCCCCGCCGCTTCGCGAGGCGCGCTGCCCTCTTCACTGCCGCGAGGCGCCGCCTGTGCGAAACTCGCGCGATGCCTGTGGACCCCTTTCCCCCGGCCGTGCCAGTCCCCTCCGGCGCGCTGTGCCCCCGGCACCCGACTGCGCCGGCGATCGCCGCCTGCCGTCGCTGCGGCACCTTCGTCTGCGGAAGCGACCAGGTGCTGCTGGAGGGCGCCGTCTTCTGCGGCGACTGCGCGGCGCGGCCCGACGTCGACTACCTGGAGGCCTTCCGGCAGAAGTACTGGGGCAAGCGCGACTCTTGGGCGTGGTTCTTCGGTATAGGGGCGGTCGCCAACGTCGCCGCCGGGCTGGGGGTGCTGGGCGCGGCCACCGTGCCCCGCCTGGAGAAAGGGGGGCTGCTCATCGGCGCGGCGCTGCTGGCGTGGAGCGTGGCAGCGGCGGCCTTCTGGTGGGGCGCGCGCTGGGCGCGGCCGGCGATGGTCGCGGTGGTGCTGCTGTACGCGGTCGCTCAGACGGTGCTGGTCGGCCCGACCGGGCTGGCTGCCGTCGTCTTCCCGTTGGCCTTGGTGGCCTCGACGCTGAGCAACGTGCGCGCGAAGTTGTTCTTCAAATTGGACGTGCCGCGCGAGCAGCTCAAGAAGGCCTGGGCGGTGCTGCACGACAACGTGGCGGCGCGCAACGCGCTGACGCTGGGCGTCGCGGGGCTGGGCATGGGCGTCTTCGCCCCCTTCGCCGTGCTGCTGGGCATCATCGGGCTGCGGCGCGTGGACCCCACGGCGTACCCGCCCATCGGCCGCAAGGGGCAGGCCATCGCCGGCATCGTGCTGGGCGCGCTGGGCACCCTCGCCTGGGGCACCTTCGCGGCGGCGATGTTCCTCGACTCGCGCTGACGGCCTTCGCTACGAAGCCACGCCATGCCCCGCATCCGCCGCGCCGCCCGGGAAGACATGGTCGCCCTCGCCGGGCTGATGCAGGAGTACATGGCCGAGACCTTCCACCAGCCGTGGCGAGGCAACCTGGAGGCCCTCACCCGCGACGCCCTGGGGAAGGAAGCGCACGCGCTGCTGGCGGTCGACCAGGGCGAGCCGGTGGGCTTCGCGTTGTGGCGACGCACCTGGGACGCGCGGCGCTGCCTCAGCGGAGGCGAGCTGCTGGACGTCTTCGTGCAGAAGGACTCGCGCGGCGGCGCCATCGCCCCTGAGCTGCTGCTGGCCACCGTGGCCGACGTGGCGCGGGAAGGCGGCGTCTTCCTGCGCGGGCAGGAGGTGGCGATGCAGGGCGACCGCCTCTACCAGCGCTTCGCCGTCACCGCGCCGGGCACGGAGTTCTCGTTGAGCGGCAAGGCCTTCCGGGCGCTGGCCGCGCTGGACGGCAAGCCCCTGCGCGAGGTCTTGCGCGCGCTGCCCGCCCGCAGCGACAACTTCGAGCCGTAGTTTTCGCTGTCCCCCTGCACGTCCTCGCCTACAGTCCCGCGTCGTGCGCAAGGCGCTCGAGCTGATCACCCTGCGGTTCCGCCGCACCTGGCCGGTGATGCTGGGGTTGGCGCTGTTCGCCACCGCGCTGGGCTACGTCTGGTACCACTTCGACCTGCTGGAGCTCTCCGACGACGAGCGCAACGCCTACGACGACGGCGTGAAGAAGTTCACCGGGAAGAGCTGGTTCCCCTGGGGCAAGGTGACGCGGACCGACGACATCCTCGTCGTGGCCATCGACGACAAGACGTTCATCGACGTGAAGACCAACCCGCAGTGGGTGCTGCGGTACGGAGCCTGGCCGTATGACCGCGTCGTCTACGCGGACGTCTTCGAGTACCTGAAGGACGCCGGCGCGAAGCTGATCGTCTTCGACGCCACCATCGACGAGTCCAAGCCAGATCCCACCGGCGACCTCGCGCTCGGCCAGACGGTGAAGGACAAGGGCATTCCCCTGTACGTGGGCTTCAACGTCATCCCCAAGGTGGATCCCCTGCCGAAGGTGACCGCGGTGAATCACCCGGCGGTGACGCCCACGCCCGAGCCGGCTGCGAGCGCAGACGCCGGAGCGGTCGAAGAGTTCCCCGCGGAGGAGGAGTTCCCCACCGAAGAGGAGTTCCCCTCGGAAGGAGAGTCCGCCTCCGGTGACGCGCCGAAGGTGGAGGATCCGGCGAAGAAGGCCGCGCGCCTGGAGCGGGTGGCCACCCTGTACGCCTTCCCGGTGGAGACGCGCGGAGGCCTCGAGCTGCCGAAGTTGGCTCCGGTGCCCACCTTCGACGAGGCGGGCCAGCCCTCCGGGGAGCTGCCCGTGCACCCCGTGCCCGCCATCGAGCCCTTGCTGGACTCGGTGTCCGGCTGGGGCCTGGTGCTGCTGGAGGAAGACGAAGACGGGAAGATGCGCCAGACGCGCTTCGCCTACACCGACGGCGCCAACACCTACGTGACGCTGCCGGTGGCCGCCGCGGCCGACGCGCTGGGGGCGGACCGAGTCATCCTCGAGCCCGGCAAGCTGACCATCGGCAGCCGCGTCATCCCCATCAACACCGACGGCAGCGCGTGGATCGACTACGGCGGGCCGCTGGCGGCGCGGTACCGCAGCATCTCGCTCGTCGACGTGCTGCGCGCGCGCAACCGTCCGGAGATGGCCGCGCTCTTCAAGGATAAGTACGTCTTCGTGGGCGGCTTCGCGCTGGGCACCGGCGACGTGAAGGCCACCCCGCTGGAGACGCAGACGCCGGGCGTGGCCAAGCAGTTGGCCGTCTTCGAAGGGCTGATGCGCAGGGGCTTCATCACCGACGCGCCGCTGTGGCTGTCCATCCTCTTCACCTCCTGCGTCTGCTTCTTCTCCGTGGCGCTGGTCCTCATCGTCCGCAACGTCTTCGTGGACATCGGCTGGCCGGTGCTCCTGTACGCGGGCTTCTTCGTGGTCACCGGCAGCGTGCTGGTGCTGACCAAGGTGCACCTCCTGTCCGCCATGCCCGGCTTCGCCGGCACCGTGGCCTCGGTGCTGGCCACCGCGTGGGACCGCCTGTTCGCCAGCCAGGAGCGCGAGCGGCTGAAGGAGATGTTCAAGTCGTACATGGAGACGGACCTCGTGGACCGCATGGTGGAGGGCCGCGAGCTGCCCAAGCTGGACGGCGACCTGATGCGCGTCACCGCCTTCTTCTCCGACATCAAGGGCTTCTCTACCTTCTCCGAGGCGCTCAAGACGGATCCGAAGCGGCTGATGAAGCTGCTCAACCGCTACCTCTCCACCGTCACGCCGGCGCTCACCGCCGAAGGCGCGTGCATCGACAAGTACATCGGCGACGCGGTGGTGGCGCTGTTCGGCGCGCCCGTCACCTACGACGATCACGCGCTGCGGGCCTGCCGCGGTGCGCTCAACGTGCAGCAGGCGCTCGCCACGCTGCGGGCCGAGCTGGCGAAGGAAGGGCTGCCCGACGTCTACACCCGCGTGGGCCTCAACACCGACACCATGCTGGTGGGGAACATCGGCTCGGACCAACTGCTCGATTACACCGCCATCGGCGACGGGATGAACCTGGCCGCGAGGCTGGAAGCCACCAACAAGCACTACGAGACGCTCATCCTGATGGGAGAGAACACGTACCTCGAGGTGAAGGGCCAGGTAGTGGCCCGCGAGGTGGACGCGGTGCGCGTGGCGGGCAAGCACCAGGTCACCCGCATCTACGAGCTGCTCGGCCTCAAGGGCGAAGTCGACGCGCGGACGCTCAAGGTGGTGCAGCACTACGAGCGCGCGCTGGCCATGTACCGCGCTCGCCGCTTCGAGTCGGCGGCGGTGGAGCTGAAGCTGGCGCTCACCGAGGCGCCTGGCGACGGCCCCAGCCGCGTGCTCCTGAAGCGCTGCGAGCACCACCAGACGTCTCCGCCGCCCCCCGACTGGGACGGCGCCACCAGTCTCGAGAAGTAGCCGTGAAGTCACCCGCAGCACCGGACACGAAGAAGGAGAGCCTCACATGCGCCGTTTGTTGATTGGCCTCGCCGCCTCTGCGCTGCTCGTCGCCAGCGCCGCGTACGCGGTCAAGCCCGGAGAGAACCTGTACATCAAGACCAAGGACGCCAAGCTGCTGGAGAAGCCCGACGCCAAGGCCAAGGTGTTGGGCACCCTGAAGGCCGGGCAGGAAGTGAAGTGGAAGGGGTCCGACGCGAAGAACAAGCTGTTCCACTCCATCGAGGCCGGAGGGAAGCAGGGCTTCACCCTGCAGCAGAACCTGTCGCCCAACAAGCCGCAGATGGAGATCGCCTCCGACGACGGCAAGCCGATCGACCCGCAGGCCTTCGCGTCGTCCGGCGCGGCCACCAAGGCCCTGTCCGACGCGGCCCTCACCTACGCCGCCGAGACGCCCGACGCCGCTACGCTGACCAAGGGGCTGCTCACCGCCGAGGGCATCGCCAAGTCCGTCCCCGCCGCTGACGCGCAGGCCTACGTGGCGAAGCAGACGGGAGGTGCCAAGTGAGGCTCCTCACCATCGCGGTCCTCGCCGCCTTCACGCTGAGCTGCGCGATGCTCCGCAGCGCCGTCCCCACGCCGTCCGTTGGTGGGGCCATCGACGCGGCCAGCGCAGGCGTCGAGGGCAAGCAGAAGTGGGACGAGTGCGAGGCCTTCGCCCAGAAGCCGATCGGCTATGCCGAGGAGTCCGCCGTCGGCGGCGCCATCGCCCTCGCGCTCGCCGCCAAGGGCAAGGGCGGCGTCTTCGTGGAAGTGGCCCCCGAGTTGGTCAACCTGAACCCCATCCCCAAGGGGAAGTACGACAAGGACAAGCCGGCGCCGGGCACCGGCCCGAAGACGGACCTGACCAAGTACCTCAATACGCTGGGCAAGGGCCTCGCCTCGTACTCGGACCGGCCCACCATCGACTGGGTCTTCATCGTCCTCGACAACCCCACGCCCAACGCCTTCTCCGCGCCGGGCGGCTACGTCTTCATCACCACCGGCATGCTCAAGTCGGTGAAGAACGAGGCGCAGCTGGCGGGCATCCTCGGCCATGAGCTCGGCCACGTGACCGGCAAGCACGCGCTCGAGGCCTACAGGAAGTCGAAGAAGATCTCCTGCCTGGTGGGTTACTTCGGCGGCAAGCTGGCCGACGGCGCGGTGAAGCAACTGCTCGGTCCGCTGGCCTCCGAAGTGGAAGCGGCCGCCCGGGCGCTCAACGCCACCGAGGTGCTCAACGCCCTCAAGATGCCGGTGTTCGACCCCAACAAGCTGTCCGGCGGCTTCGTGAAGTGGCTCACCAACAAGATCGTCGACTCCCTCGGCGCCGACGGCTACGGCGAGCACGAGAAGGAAGCCGACGCGGTGGCCACCCGCATCGTCACCTTCGCCGGCTACGACGTGGCCGAGTACGAGAAGGTGGTGGCGGCGCTGCCGGAAGGGGTGGGCGCCATCAAGCACCCGTCCAACAAGGAGCGCCTGGCCGTCATCGCCGAGTCGAAGGCCGAGTACGCCGCCTTCGCCGAGGTGGGCAAGGCCCCGCCGGTGTCGCCCACGGTGAGCGCCGCGAAGTAACCGCGACCGGGGGAAGCCCACGAGACTTCCTCCGGCCGCTTGCGCCAGAATGGCTGCGGGGCGAACGGTCGCCCTCGGGGGGCAGTCGATGACGCTGGAGCAGCTCCAGGTGTTGCGCCGGGTGCTGACGGCGAGCCAGACGTCGGGGCTCGCCGGGCTCATCGCCTCCGTCGCGCCCCTGCTGCCCGCCGCCCTCTCTGCCCAGCGCGTCGCCCTGGTGGTGAACGACGCCCGTGGCACCGAGCGCATCTTCGCCTGGTACGACGAAGGCCGCACCGACGGCCCCCGGCCCGCGCCTTCCTCCTGGAGCGACGTGCACGTGGTGCACCGCGAGCTGCAGGTGGAAGGCCGCCCGGACGGCGCGCTGCAGCTCATCCACTCCCCCGGGCGCGCCCCCGACGCCGCGCTCGCCGAGGCCCTGGCCGACGTGCTGGTGCTGGCCATGGCCCGCGAGGAGGTGCTGTCTGAGGAGCGGCGGCTCACCTCGCTCTTCAACTCCGGCCCGGTGGTGGTGTTCCGCTGGCGCAACGCCCCCGGCTGGCCGGTGGAAGACGTGTCCCCCAACGTCACCAAGGAATTCGGCCTGCCGGTGGAGTCCCTGCTGGAGCAGCCCTACGCGCCACGGGTGCACCCGCAGGACCTCGAGCGGGTGGGCACCGAGGTCGCCGCCGAGGTGGGGCGCGGCCGCTCGTACTTCGAGCAGCAGTACCGCATCCTCGACGGCAAGGGCGAGCCGCGCTCCATCTACGACTTCACCCACGTGGTGCGCGACGCGGACGGCCGCGTCACCCACTTCCACGGCTACCTCTTCGACGACAGCCGGCGCATCGAGGCCGAGCGCGCCCGGGAGGACCTCGAGCGCCGCCTGCAGCAGTCCCAGAAGCTGGAGGCCGTCGGCACCCTGGCCAGCGGCGTGGCGCACGACTTCAACAACGTGCTGGCGTCGGTGCTGGCCCACCTCGAGCTGGCGCTCACACGGGTAGACGACGCGCAGGCCCGGGCCGACCTCGACCAGGCGGTGCAGAGCGCCCAGCACGGCCGCGACGTGGTGAAGCAGATGATGCTCTTCACCCGCGCCATGGGAGAGCCGCGCGCGCCGCTCCTCCTCGCCCCCGTGGTGGAGCACGCGCTCACCCTGACCCGGGCCTCGCTCCCGCCCGGCGTCACGCTGAAGAGCGACCTGGACGCCGCCGTGCCCCCGGTGCTGGCCGACGCCACGCAACTGGAGCAGGTGGTGCTGAACCTGGTCAGCAACGCCGCCCACGCCATGGCGGGCGGTGGCACGCTGGCCGTCCACCTCGACGTCACGTCCGCCGGCCCGGGGCCCCTGGGGGGCAAGCGCTGCGCCCGCCTCGTGGTGCGGGACACGGGCCACGGCATGCCGGCCGAGGTGCTGCGCCGCGCCTTCGAGCCCTTCTTCACCACCCGCGAGGTGGGCAAGGGCACCGGCCTGGGCCTGGCCATGGTGCACGGCATCGTCACCGCCCACGAAGGCGCCGTGGCGCTGGACAGCCAGCCCGGCGCTGGCACCTGCGCCACGGTGTGGCTGCCCTGCACGTCCACCCCCGCGCCCCTGGTGTCCGCACCGCCCGCGCCCGACGCCGAGGGCCGCGGAGAGTGGATCGCCGTGGTGGACGACCACGCCGCGCTGGCCGCCGCCACCGCCCGCCTGCTGGAGTCCTTCGGCTTCCGCGCCCGCGTCTTCGGCAACGGGGGCGAGGTGCTGGCCGCGCTCCAGGAAGATCGGCTCGCCTTCGCGGTGGTGCTCACGGACCAGTCGATGCCAGAGATGACGGGCGTGGAGCTGGCGCTGGCCCTTCGGAAGGAAGGCCTCCCCACGCCGGTGGTGCTGGCCACGGGCCTGGTCACCTCCGTCGACGTCTCGCAGGTGGCGCCGCCCATCGAGGTGCTGGGCAAGCCCTACCGCGGCGAAGAGCTGGCCCAACTGCTGGTCCGCCTGCTGCGCTGAGCGGGGCGCGAGAAGGACGGTCGCGCCAGGTGCTCAGGCCGGAGTGGATTCGCTTCACCCCATCTCTTCATTTCTGCACACGGTTCGAGGCGCAGGGGTACACCTGTCCTTTGCTCACGGAGGCAATACATGACTCGACTCATCGCGCTGACCTCGCTGTGCTTCGCCGTCGCTGGCTGTGCCAGCATGAAGACGTACCGAACGCCGCTCACACCCGCGGAGGGCCGGCTGATCGCGCCTGCCCTCGTCGCGACGTCCGAGAGCATGGGCTTGCGCTCGTTCAGCGGCCTCGACGGCGCGCTCACCTACCTCGAAGATGGAACGATGCTCTCCTGGCAGACCAGCGCGGACGGGCGTGAGTTCGTCCTGCTCATCGACCTCCCCGGCGGTGTACCGGAGCACGAGCGCGACGTGCGGTGGCGCGAAGCGAAGGTGCGCGCCGACCAGATCTGGCAGCTGGCCACCGAGAGCCGGCAACAGAGCAACGTCGGCGCGAGCGTGCTGGTCCCCGGGCCGGGCGCAGCGGGCGCCGATTCGTCCCCGCGCTGACCACAGCGAAGGCGCCGAGTGTAGCTGGTGGGCCCAGCGTCGAGCGGAGCCTCGGCCCCGACCACGCTGTAGCCATTGCCCGAGGCCGAGGCAGGGTCCGCGGTGCGGGGCGTTCCGCTCCTCGACCGAGCCGAGCCCGCGGTTTCACCCCGGTTGTTCTTCCTTCTCAAGAAGTGGCGTGCCTTCGGGGCCGACGAGGTCGTCGGCGCCGGCGTATTCGGCAGGCCCCGCCGCCGTCACAGGGCGTTGCAGGTCACCAGGAGCTGCCAGGTGTCCACGCCGACGGC